>JAITKJ010000014.1 GCA_031278455.1 Puniceicoccales bacterium
CGCTCACGCGATTATCATTTTGCGGCAATGACAAACCATTATATTGGAGTTTTTCCGTGATATACACACGCACGGGGTTTCTCTAATGCGCTTTTACCCCAGCTGTCGTTTCGCTTAAATGGTAGCCTTCTGACCCGCCAGAATTTAGCGTGAGCTTTTTGTTGCTTATGTACTCGCAAACATGACAACTGATGGTTTCTTCATCCCAAAGCAATGTGCTTGCAATAGTATTGCGCCCGCAAATGAGGCGATTTGATTATTATCTATTTCGGATCGTGCTTAAAGCCGCACTCCTCGATTATTTGTATGGTTTCCCCAATCCCATCCCCGGAAGTGGTTAAATATCCGGCGGCAAAAATGGAGTTGACCGCCCGAAACATGAGCGCGTGATGATCCCTCAGATAAAGTTCCCGGCCCGCCGCGCAGCGCACATCGGTTTTAGGATTTAAAAGCCGGGCCAGCATGAGAACCTTCAAACAGTATTCCGGGGTTAATTTTTGCGTGTCCGATGCCTCAAGTGGTGTTCCCGAAATGGGTATTAGAAAATTGATCGGAACGCATTCCGGCGCAATTCGCCGCACGTCGAGCAACATGTCGATGACGTCATCATCCGATTCGCCCATGCCAACAATCCCGCCACAGCAAATTTCAAAGCCAACGGACCGTAGCATTTCTATATTTGCCAGGCGTTCGTCGTAGGTGTGCGTGGTGCAAATTTTAGGATAGAAATTACGGCCCGTGTTCAAGTTATGATTGATGCGTGTGATACCGGCTTCCTTGAGTTTTACTGCCTGCGAACGTGTTACGAAGCCGATGGAGCAGCAGATGGGCGTTTTTGAGTCAAGCCGGCGGATGTGGTCGCAAAATGCATCGATCGGGTCATCACGGAAGCGCATGCCCGACAACCCGATGCAGTGGCGATTCACTTTCTTTTCACTGGCGATGGAGGCATTGTTTCCCAATATTTCGAAGGGCACAAGGGGGTACTTGTCTATTTTGGCACTGGAAACTGCGGATTGGGCGCAATAGGCGCAGTTTTGGTCGCAATTCCCGCTTTTGGCATTGGTCAAAATTTGAACGCTGACACCATTTCCTTTGTAGCGACGGCGGACCTCATAAACATATTGGGAAAGTTCTTCAAGCTGCTCCGGCGGGCATTGGAAGATGCCTTGGCATTCCGCGCGACTGAGCGGCTCATCGGCAAATGCTTTATCCCGTAGAATTGCAAAGTTCACCGGCATCAAAAAGCCCGGCCCGACCGGTCTGTCCAGGAAAGATGCAAAATCTCTTGAATATTGGGGCGCCGGGTATCATCAATCGTCGCCTGCGATTCGCCGGTGGACGCGAAAAAAATGCCACCGGGTGTGGATGGATTGTTTTACGGGAAAAGGGGTTAGTCATGTCGGGGCACAGTAAATGGGCGACAACCAAGCGGCATAAGGCTGCCATTGACGCCAAACGAGGTAAGATATTTAGCCTCGTGAGCAAGGAGTTAACCATTGCGGCACGGGAGGGTGGCGGCGATCCGGAATTTAACCCACGCCTGCGCAATTGCATACTCAAGGCCAAGGCGGCGAACATGCCGGCGGACAACGTAACCAAGGCGATCAAAAAAGGCACCGGGGACATACCCGGGACGATTATTGAAGAGCTAACCTATGAGGGCTACGGCCCGGGCGGGATCGGAGTTATTGTCGAAGTGACCACGGATAACAAAAACCGCACCGTTTCCGAGGTGAGGAGTACATTTTCAAAATATGGTGGAAACTTGGCCACGTCCGGGGCATTGGCGTTTAACTTCCAGCGAAAGGGCCAGTTTATCATTTCCAAATCGGCGGTAACGGAGGAGCAGCTCGTGGAAATCGCCCTTGAAAACGGCGGCGACGAGGTCTTCAGCGAAGGCGATTCCTTTGAGGTGCAAACGCCAATTGCGGCTTTTTACGCCATGAGCCAGGCACTGGAACGTGCGCAAATGCCCTGTGAATCTTCGCAAATTGCCTACATACCAACAACAAATGCCGAGCTCGACGGACCGACCCTTTCCAAAGCCACGGCGCTCCTGGAAAAGTTGGAAGATTTGGACGATGTGTCGAATGTGTACACGAATTTATAGCCCCAACCGCACGATTCGCGGCAATTGACCCGCGGAAAAATCCCGCGAAGGGGAATTGCAAAAACCATTGGAACATTCCAGCGTGTGCGCCATGATTTCCGACAAAAAACCGGCGGTGGTTGGCCGGTTGCTGCGACGAATTCGCCTGTCAAAAACGGGTAGCGCAAAGGACGTGTGGCTTGTCAGCATTGGAACGGACGGGAAGCTTGCCTATGAATCCGGCGATTGGTTGATGGTCTCCCCGCAAAATCCGCCGGATCAAGTGGGGCGGCTGGCCAAGTTGCTGAAAAACGCCGATTTCGACCGTCTATCCCGCGATTTTACCATCCTAAGCGTCCACCGGCCACTTGCGCAGTGGATATTTGAAAATGCCGCCCGGGAAGAATCGCACGGTCAGCTCTCCGATTGGCTGAAAGGCGATTTTTGCGCGTTGACACGGGGATATGTGGTGGCGGATATTTTGGAACGCTTTGCGAACGTGCCGGTGCCCGCTGAAGCTCTGGAGGTAAATCTAAAGCCGTTGAAACCAAGACTTTACTCCATAGCCTCCGCGCCAGAGGTGGATCCGAATACCATTGAATTGGTGGTGGCATCGGCATTTTACGCCGGTCCCGATGGAAAATATCACGAAGGCGCCGCATCCTCGTTTCTCAACAAATACCTGCCAATTGGCGGCGAGATGCACATCCAGGTGGCAAAAACGCACTTCAAACTGCCAAATGACCCGAGAACGGATGTCATTTTCGTCGGTCCGGGGACAGGAATTGCGCCGTTCCGAGGATTTTTGCAGCAGCGGGATTTTCTCATAAAAAGTGGCGACCAATTGGGTCGAAGCTGGTTGTTTTTCGGCGATCAGCACAGGGCCATGGATTATATCTTCGAGGACGAATTGGCCGCTTATCAAAAGTCTGGCGCGTTAACTCGCTTGGATTTGGCATTTTCACGTGACCAGGACCATAAGATCTACGTGCAGGACCGCATCTGGGAAAATCGAGAAGAAATTTGGAAATGGGTCAGCGGCGGCACATATATTTACGTTTGCGGCACGGCTAATCCCATGGCAAAGGACGTGCTCGAAGCCTTTGCTAAAATCGCTCGCGTGTGTGGGAATCTTTCCGAAGAAGCGGCGAAGGATTACGTTCAAATTATGCAAAAGTCCCGGCGCTACTTACAGGATGTGTACTGACTTCGGTATGAAGACCATCCGCTTCAACGGCGTCGTTTACACGCACCCATCTATGGGAAATAAATTGCGGGCATTCATGGAGCTTTTCCTGGCGTGCGAAGGTCCTGGGAATGTGAAAAAACGCATCTCCCTCGTAGGCGGCGGAAACCACCGAGCAAACGATTTCTCCCGCGTATGGTAAAAATTGCCGGTAAATCTCTTCACCGCCGATGGCCCAGAAGCGCTCGGAGGCGGCCGCGCCATGAATCATATCCAGGGCGGCATCGATGTTGCAAAGGATGCGCACCTGGCTGAATTTTTCACGAAAATTTTCGGGCAACCAATTCTCATTGCGCGTGATAATTATATTTTTGCGGCCCGGTAGCGGCCTGCCGATGGACTCAAAAGTTTTTCGCCCCATAATGACCGTATGTCCCACGGTGACCGACTTGAAGAACTTCAACTCCTCCGAGATATGCCACGGAATGTGCCCATTTTTGCCGATGGCGCCATTTTTACTCACGGCGACAATGATGGAGAGCTTACTCGCAATACTCATACAAGTATGCGCGCAAGTTGGCAGCAACCGCTTGAATGGCGAGATTTTTATGCGGGCGCAGGATTGCCCGCGGGTTCCCTTATGGAAAAGCCCCATTTGCTTCCCATGCGGTTAGCAGCTTGTATGTTTTTTGCTCTTTTTTGTGAATTTTTCTCTTTGTTTGCGGTCGTGCACGCGAGGCATGCCTTGATTATGGCTTGGGTCGGCGACTGGGCATCGCTTTCAGAGTTTTCATAAATGCGGTTGAACAGCCAGAGGACGATGGCGCCAACGCCCGTTGCATGAATTATCCACCGCAAAACCATCCCAGCAACATTCTGCAAGGCGTTGTAGGACGCATTTAAACAAATGGTATTTGTCCCACCGCACCGAACTTGACATGTACGTCCATCACCACCATTTCTTAGAGGAACTCCTAGAAAGCGTAATACAAATTGGTTTATTTTCGACATACCTTCGTAAAATAAGCGTGACAATCGCCTTGTCAATTGTAAATTTTTCGCACGCAAGATTTTGCAAAATTCGGCATGCGCGTTTTGCGCAAATTGCCTATGAGTACCATGCGTCCTGCGAATTAAGTGGACAGTCCGAGAATACGAAGAATCTCTAACAGTTGATCGTGCGCACATTGGAAGAATGTCTTTGGGATCTGGAGCGTCGGACGGGCATGCCCGAAAAATGGGATTTGGAGCGCGTTCGAAACCTTGCTCGGCAAATGGGCGCACCCTTCAATAGAAATTACATTCACATTGGCGGGACTAACGGCAAGGGCTCCGTCTGTGCCATGCTCGAATCTGGATTCCGTGCAACGGGTATGAAAACCGGATGTTATACTTCGCCTCATCTCATTCGTTGGAATGAGCGCATCCAGATCAACGGCCAATCTATTGGCGACGAAGATTTTTGCGCGCTTTTAAACGAAGCATTGGATTTCGCCGACGAAATGCAAGGTGTTCCACTGAGCTGCTTTGAAATTCTTACCATTGCCGCACTTGCCTATTTTGTCCGCGAAGCCACAGATATCGCAATTATTGAGGTGGGTCTTGGCGGGCGGTTGGATGCAACAAACATAATCACTCCAAAGGTGGCTGCAATTACGACCGTTGGGTTTGACCACGAGGAAGTTTTGGGTGAAACTTTGGAGGCCATCGCAGCGGAAAAGGCGGGAATCGCTAAGGCTGGCGTTCCTTTGGCTCTCGGAGACATGCCAACTATTGCCTTAAAAAAAATTCAATCAATGGTCAATGCACCCGTTATTTTAGCAAGGGACGTCTCCCAAATGCCTCAGCTCAAATACCTCCGCGGCATTGAACAGACAAAAAATGCACCCGTTGCATTGGCAATTGCTGAGTCCTATTTAGAGCAAAATCATTCAATTTCCGCGGACCAATGGGCAATCTGGCTGGAACAATTCCGCGTTGGAATGGCGGAGGCGCGCTGGCCCGGCCGCTGGGAAAAACAAATTATCGACAGTCGGACGTGGATTTTCGACTGCACCCACAACGCCTGCGGGCTTTCTTTCCTACGAGCCAATTGGGAGCGAGAACACCTGCCACCGCCCGTCGTAATCACGGCAACACTTGGCATTCGGCGGGCGCAGGCACTTCTGCCTTATTTGTCGTCCATTGCTCGGCAATTAGTTCTGGTGCAACTGGATGAACCGCGCGCCCTGCCCATAGCGCAGCTTCGGGAATTCGTTCCGCCATCTTTCCGTGAGAAGATAATTACCGTTGAAAATTTAAACAACTTATCCGCGGTGATTTCGGGGAATGCCTCCGTACTCGTCACCGGATCTATCTACCTAGTGGGACGTATTTTGGAAAATTTCAAGAATTTCGGGGAAAGTTTTTTGCTCGAAGCTTGACACGCGTCGTGATCAAATGAGACTGTCGGCGCAGGGTGGAGCAGTCTGGTAGCTCGTCAGGCTCATAACCTGAAGGTCCCTGGTTCAAATCCAGGCCCTGCACCCAAAAAACTTTCGGGTGGTAGCGCCTTTCCTTGGACAGGTTGCTTTCATTTTTGAAAAAAATTTCACATCAGAATCTTATCTGTGTCCGTGAATTTGTCTACGGAGCGTCATGGCAGATTTCCTGCATGACCCACGAGGATCTCTTTGTTTTGCGAGTGACAACTTGGCAAAAGAGAAGCACGTGGGCATGATTTAAAAAAGGCATGATGAAAAGCCGAAGCCGACCTTGTGCGCAGTATATGAGTTGATTGGCAGGCCGTATGCGGTCAATTTGGGCAGAGGGGCCCACCGAAATCTTTACGAGATCTTAGAGATGGCGCGTTTGAACGTTTTCGAGCAATTTACAAATTCATAGCGTACCCTTCACTCAAGCACGGCAGACTTCCAAGAAAGGCAATCAAAACAGTGTATTGTTTACGTAAATGGCACGCCGGGGAATATTCAGGTTGTGATTGCCGCCAAGAAGCTTCCCGCTGATGAAGAAAAAGTGCAAATTCCGAATACTGAAGAAGTACCACCTTAGAGTTGGTGGTGTTCGTTTTGTGTCCGCGTTTTCATTTTTGGATTTTTGCAAGAAATCCCCTCTGCGGTGCGACGATATTTTTTGGTGATACCCTCTAAGCGGCATACTTTTTAAAAACAAGCACGGCGTTATGTCCGCCAAATCCCATATTGTCCTTAATGGCGACGGACACATCCCGACGAATGGGCTTGTTAGGTGTGTAATTGAGATCGCACTGGGGATCAGGATTTTCGTAGTTGATTGTCGGCGGAATAATCCCCGTTTGAATCGCCTTAATACATACCGCCGATTCAAATGCTCCAGCCGCTCCAAGCATGTGCCCGGTCGCGCCCTTTGTAGAGCTAATTGCGATGTCATAAGCGTGTTTGCCGAAACACAATTTATAGGCATTTGTTTCACATAAATCGTTGTAAATTGTGGAAGTCCCATGGGCATTGATATAATCAACCGCCTCAAGTGGGATATCGCCCTCGGCAAGTGCAGCTTGCATGGCTGCGGAGAGATTACGCCCGTCGAGCACGGGTGCAGTGATATGGTGCGCGTCGCAATTGGCCGCATAACCAACGATTTCACAATAAATTCGGGCCCCGCGGGCAAAGGCATGTTCAAGGGTTTCTAGGACAAGAATGCAGGCACCCTCGCCCATGACAAATCCGTCCCGCGTGGCATCAAATGGGCGGCTGGCGCGCTCCGGGTGCGCATTGCAGGATGTGGAAAGTGCCTTCATGGCGCTGAACCCGGCAAAGCTGAAAGGATTCACGCCGCCTTCCGTTCCACCGGCAAGCATCACATCGGCTTTTCCAAGGCGAAGGAAATGGTAGGCATCACCGATGGAATGGGCACCCGTCGAACAGGCAGATGTACAGGAATAGTTCGGCCCTTTTGCGCCCACGGCAATGGCCACGATTCCACTAGCCATGTCCACGATGAGTGCGGGAATCATAAACGGGGACACGCGCCGGGCGCCCTCGTTGTGGAGAATCTTCGATTGCGTATCTATGGTTTGCAATCCGCCAATTCCGGACCCGACGATGGCGCCCACGCGGTAGACATCCTCCTTGGCCATGTCGAGTTGTGCGTCCCCAATGGCCATGTGGGCGGCAGCGACGGCAAAGTGCACAAATGGATCATTGCGTCGCACGTCCTTAGCATCCAGGTATTCGGTCGGATCGAAATTAAGCACTTCGCCAACGACCTGGCACGGGAAAACGCTCACATCAATTTTCGTTGCCCGGCGTATACCACACATCCCAGCCAGGAGCATTTCCCAACTGGTTTCGAAGGAGTTCCCCAGCGGCGTCAGAGCGCCTATTCCCGTGATGACGACACGATCTAGCGTCTCCCTTCGCCCTCGTTGCATGGCCGATGACCCGAAAATAATTTCACAAAATTAACTTGCTTTTGCGTGTATATAATCGACCACATCTTTGATCGTTCGCAATTTGTCCGCGTCCGCCTCTGGGATTTCTCCAGCAACCTCATTGCTGAACTCGCTCTCGAATGCCATTACCAGTTCCACGAGGTCCAATGAATCGGCGCCAAGGTCCTCATAAAACGAACTTTCCGGGGTGACCTGTTCCATATTAACATTCAATTGTTTTACAACAATTTCTTTCACGCGCTTTTCAATCGCTTCCCTATCCATAAGACTGCTCGAAATCCACAAAATCGGCGAAATGAGTCAAATGTTTTTTACTATGTAGGGGCGGTGCGATTTTACTGGCGAAGTCCGTTCGAACTCGGAATGCCAATCGCAAAAACGCACCCAGCCAAACTCAATTTCCGAAAGACGTTACAGGCGGACGACATTAGGCTATGGTGCCGCCATCGCGTTAACGCCGGTCCCGCGTTCCACGATAACACCGGCAACCTGTTGTTGCGCGTTGCGGAAAATCTCACATTCAAAAAAATGCAAATTTTTCTTGAATTTTTGTCGTATCCTCTTACATATGTCCCCGTATGTTAAACGGAATATTGTGGCCTGGGAACGTGTATGACGGAAAACGGGCTCAGTTGGCGGTTTCAGCATTGGTCTCCTTTGAAAAACCCACAAGCAGGGGGGCAATGTCCCCCGAGAAGTTCAAGGACGCAAGTGCCAAAATAACCGCCGTCGATGCGCGCGTCGATTATATATGCGCTTATATCTTCAACGGCGAAATTGATACACCCGCATGTAGCCGTATTAGACCTTTAGTTTTTCTCTCAGCGCGTCAGCCAGAGTTGTACGACAGGTATATGCATGCTCTGGAATTGATGCTGTCCGGCAAAGGGGCGGCGGGGGATGAACCGTCACGTGTGGCAGAATTGCGTAAGGCCTGTGACGTTAATTCGCCCGTTGGCGACATCGATGCGGAAGCCGTTCGATTGGTATTGAGTAAGATCAATGGTGTTGCATCTGGTGAGATGGCGGCACAAAAAGCTCCAAGCTTTTGGGCAGCAATAATATGCGGATTTCTGGGGGCTGTTCGCTCTTTTGGTAAAAAAATAGTACAGTGTTGTTTTTTTTCATAGCGTGCGGCATACCGGAAGAAAAGGTGCTGCGCGTTGTACGGTGTGAGATTTTCGGAAAGAGGATGATGAATTTGGAACGCGGCTTTGGTTTCATGGGGACACCGGCGTGTGTTTTTATGCCCAATTTTATAGGGTGGTCCTCTATAACTAACGACGTGAATACTCCGGCAGGCAGCGCAAAATGTCATCTGCGGCCAACGTGGGTGTTTGCATCTGAAATAATCTCGTGAACTGTTGCTGTATATACACCAGATCGAAGAGTGAAAAAGTATCCGCCACATCGCTAAGCCGGGAAACATAGTAGGGATTTTGAAAAAAAATGCAGGAACTTTGCTTGCCCACGAATGGCATTGGCTGGATCTTCATCCGTTGCACATATCGATCCATGGCCTGCTTGGAAAAACCTCGTAGGTTGGCTGCCTTCAATTGGATAATCAAACGGATTCGGTTTTGAAACGCAGCAATTAATGCGCGGGATTCCCAGCCATTCCCAGCCATCACGTCTCGCAGCCGCTGCCAATTTCTAGAAAAAAAAGCATCGAGTAGTTCAAAGAAACGATCTTCTGGTCCCGCGCACACCAGGTCGTCGATGTCACCTTCTCCGACCGCTTGGCCGGCGTCGCCATGGAGCTGCAGCTTTTCCAGCTCACCATCGATGAACTGCAGATCATCGCCTGTTTTTTGTAGAAATTTTTTTCGCAAGTGGGCTGGGAAATTGAGCCGACGTCGCTTGATCTCTCCGTCCAAAAATGTTTCTACGCCCCCAAATATCTCATGGGCGTCGCTCAGCTTCACCAGTTGTTTGAACGCCTTAAGCCGCCGATCCACCGCATGGCTGGAAATAAAAAGCGGCGCATCCAAACCCCTGGCTTGCTCCAGCAGACCAAATAAACCCGCAATAAACGGTTCATCCTGTTTGGGAAGCGCTTTTTGGACAAATGCCGGTGATTTCACCCAGATAGTTTGCGGACCAAAGAGCGAAAGCGTGCATAGAGCAGCTTGCAATAACTCACAGAGTGACTTCAGAGGAGTGCCACCGTCTAAAGTCTCAGAAGAACCAACGGCCGCCGCACGGATGTGAAACTCGACTTCTCGCCCCACCAGAAATGCATCGTCGCCATAGATAAAATAAACCGCCATGGAACCGATCAGCCACCGATTTGGAAACGTTCGAAGCCGCCCACACGGATATTTTCGCCGATTCGAGCAATAAATCCGCTAACCAACTCTCCAACAGTCGTATCCGGATTTTTAACAAATGGCTGATTAAGGAGGCAAACGGAGGCGTAGAATTTCTCCATTTTTCCCTTTACGATTGCCGCAATGGCATGGGCCGGTTTGCCTGAAACTTGCTCAGCGGCAAAAGCCTCCTCTTTGGCAACAACATCCGCGGGAATGTCCTCCGCTTGGACGTAAGTTGGCGCCGTGGCTGCAATGTGCATGGCGATGTCCCTGGCCAGCGCTTTAAATTGGTCATTTTTAGCGACAAAATCCGTTTCGCAGTTGAGCTGCAAGAGCACACCAACGCGTCCACCTGTGTGGATATAGGCCTCGATGATGCCTTCCGTTGCTGTACGCCCAGCTTTTTTCGCCGCACTGGCCACACCTTTCTTCCTTAAAATTTCGACGGCTTTTTCGAAATTTCCTCCGCTTTCCTCTAGAGCCCGCTTGCAATCCAACAACCCGCCACCGGTTTGCTCCCGGAGCTCACTTACTATTTTAGCTGAAATCATAAATGCCCCTATTCTTCGACCCCTTCTTCTTCGGTCATTCCCACAACCGCTTCGGCGCTTTCGGAAAGATTTACCTCAGGACTAATAAGCGCCTGAGTTTCCGCATCGGCATGAGACGAAAAACTGGCCGCCCTCAGTTCCCTGGCGTCCAGCCCAGTGCGTACGGACTCAGTAACGGCGTCGACAATGATGCGTATGGACCGGGAAGAGTCATCGTTTCCAGGAATGCAAACGTCAACCTCGCTTGGATTGGCATTGCTGTCAACCAGGCCAACGGTGAGGATATTGAGGCGCCGGGCTTCATGAACGGCAATAGCCTCATGGCGAATATCCACCACAAACAGCGCATCTGGGAGCTCGGAAATCTCCAATAATCCTTCAAAATTTTTCTGCATGCGCGCCATTTCCCGGCGCAAGGCGGAAGCTTCTTTGTTGGGCATCTGGTCAATTTCCCCTTTTTCTTCCATTTTCAAAAGCCGCTTGAACTTTTGCAGGCTGCGATTGACGGTCCGAAAATTTGTTAATGTACCGCCAAGCCACCGTTGGGCACAAAATGGCACTCCGACGCTTTGGGCGGCTTCACGGATAATTTCCTGAGCCTGCGGCTTTGTTCCAACAAACCAAATCTTCCCGCCGCCAGTGATCAAATTCTCCACCACCTGACGCGCCTTTGCCAACTGGGACACCGTTTTTTCCAAATTGATAATTGAGATGCCGTATCGATTGGCATATACATAAGGCTTCGAACGCGGATTCCAGCGCTTTATTTGATGTCCAACATGGACGCCCGCCTGAAACAGTTCCTTTGCGTTGGGTTGATTCATAACTACAGCTCCGTACCCGGTCGCCCGAGCCTGGGATATTCCATCTTTGAGGTTAATCAAGGCCGACCGCCGACCTTTTGAAGCAAAGCTCTCACCCTTTGGCGGAAAATTCAAGCCTTTTTCAACGGTGCGCTCATATAATATTTTGGC
>JAITKJ010000008.1 GCA_031278455.1 Puniceicoccales bacterium
CTAACGCTTGTCACCTACGAATATCCAAGAGCGTGTTTTCAGGATCAAGACGGAAACACAATAAATACAACATGGGAAAACGTCTATTTGGCGAAAGAGATGAAAGTGTTTGCGAGTAACACCACTATTGACATAGCGTCGCTAAACAAACTTATCGAAAAATGTCTTCCCCTCAAAGAGCTTTATATTGGCGACATCAGTTCCGTCGACATGGATTTTAGCTTGAGAGGTTGCCAAAATATTGAGAGCCTTGAACTTCATGGCAACGTTGGACGGGTCCGTATTGATGAGTGCCCAAATCTTACAACAGTATACATAACAATGTGTCCCAATGTTTCCTCAATCGAGATTCAAGCTTGTTCGGGTCTTAAAGTCTTGGATCTGAGCCAAAACAGTTCTCTGTATGCTATTTCGCTAGATGGTTGTCAGAATTTGATCAAATTTTGCCTTCGGAATCTTGCGCAACTGGCGCGGTTGTGTGTGCGCAGATGTGCCGCCCTTACCGGCATATTCCTGAAAAAGAATTCGGCAAAACGCCTCCATTACGTGGAAATTTCCAATTGCCCTCTCTTAAATACTCAAACCTTGAGCAAAAATTTTCCACCTAGAATCTACATCAAGAGCGATCAGGAATTCGACGAATATGCTCAACCCCGAAATCCTTTAATATTATATCCCTTTTTGGGTGTTGCTTTCGATCGCTTTAATCTGGCGACAGACGATATCTGTTGGTCGTCCGACGATCAACGTTGTATGCCGGTCGCACTTGACGAATGGGCGGCGGCGTGTCATCCCATTGCCAAACAAACCAATCCGGGCGACAGTATTTATGTGGCGTGGCTGGATGAATTTCAAGTCCAGGCAAACCCTGTTGTTGCTGATATCATGAATCGTTCCAGGCAGCAAAAGGATGATTGTAGCCGAATTACTTTCGGCAACACCAGTTTGTACGCGGCGACATGTTTCGGGCCAGATGTTGGTGGTGGTGCGGCTCTTATGTCTTGTCTCGCGCAAGAACTTTACAACAATGAAGCCTGTATATTGGTTCTTTTGGACAACGGTACTTGCGGCGATACTTTGGACAAATGCTGCGCGAAGGAGGAGGACAAGCGCCCAGTATGTGATAGCAGCGCTATTCCAGTAGAGCGTAGGAGTGCGCACGGTCGTGAGTTTTGGGTGGTGCGCGTGGGTGAAAAAGACATTAATGAAGCATCAAAAATAAATAGTACGATTTCGAAATTGCGCAACGAACTTAAAACCCAGAAAGTGGCATTCGTCTCTTCGCTCGGAGAAGAAATGTTGCAGTTGGCAATATATTATTATGTCTTAGACTACATAGCTCAGCAAGCTTTCGCCGCAAACATACAAGTTTGTTGCGAGTGGGAGCACCAAACGCGCTCTACGCTTGAAGGAAAGTTTAATCTCGCTTGGGCTGCGCGTAATATTTTGCTTGACATGATTTCCTCCCGTGATATCGCAGAATTGGAAAAGGAGCAATGGATGCTTATTGAAAGATTTCCGGATCGGCTTGTAAGCGAACGTGGATCGCCCCAAGCATCTTAAAAATTAAACCGCCAATAGTAAGATCTATAAAAATGCACCGTTCGCAAAACAGGACACTGCCGCGAAAATCTATTCAAGTCGCCATTGGCGAATTTGTGGCATATAAACAAGTTGGCGAAAATGGCAATAATCTCCTTTCGTCTGAAATTTTTCATTAGCCAACGCGTGAAAGTACATGCCAGCCGCACGATATAACTCTCTGTCGCCAAAAAATTCTCCCGGAAGATCTGCAAGTGTTACAAACATTCTGGCGATATGTATTTTGCAGACGAGCAAAAAGCCCGACAAATCCTACGCGGCAACATGAGAGCCAGGCATCTCATATAAATCTGGCCCCTGTCGTGGCGGCGCTACAAGCAGCAAGCGAATAAGGCCCACGCGAAATGACAGCATAAGTGTTATACTGGGCGGCAGCAGATAGTGCGCCTGCAGGATCGATGAAAATTCTGCTTCGCACGGCATGAACCTTGGGCGGGCTGGGACTTCACAAGTAACGGATACCCGGCCGCCCTCCCGAACCATGCGACTGCGAAGATCCTCCGACAATTGGGCAAATCCCGCGAGCGAGAGTCGAGACACGAATTCTGCTGAGTCGTTAGGCAAATCATTGACCACATAGCCGGGATGAGCCGGGAAAGGCAAAAGATAACGCAGTAATACTGCTTTAAGCCGTAGCCCATTAAATTGAATATAGAATGCAATACTACAATAACAATGCTCCACTATAACATTACGCGGAGTCACCAGTTTGTGCGAAACTACGTCAACATCACGAGGAATATCGCCCGGGCGTTCCCGCAAATCCCACCACAATATCCCGGGGTCTAACCTTTTCGCCTGTACACGCATTGGCGACACCAATAGTAACTTTGCAAAAAAACTCCACGCTGTCGTGGAAGAATAAAAATCACCAACACCGTTCGCGTTGCGAACAACGTCCGCGTTGCGAAACTGCCAATATAATTCAAGTATTGGACAAATGTCTTGTAAGCACGGATAAACGCGGTCATCCATCCAAACTCCCATTATGCGATCAAATGGTATTCTCGCAACTAACCATATGCTTCGCGGGTTAAAGCCGCCAATGTAGTCAATGCAAACAACTCCAGCCTCGAGATGCGATCGACTTATATCCCACGGGCGTGGCGGAACACCGCCATCAATCGCAAACCATGCATATCCATCGCGAATACAGAGTGGGATACGTTCCGCTGGAACCACCACGTCGGACATGGCATACAATAGTAGATAAAGTGTCATATAATTATTAAGGTCATCATTACATTCAATTGACGCCGAAAGTGATGCAACATCTCGATTTGGCACAAAAAATTGCAAAAAAATGTGGACAAGCGCGCGAATACTTCGATCGGAACCCAAATCCAGCCTTCCGCACGCGAGGACACGAATACGCACATGCGCACACCCATCCCGTAGGCGTTCCAATATATCACCGTAGCCAGCACTGACATCCGGATCATAACACGCAAACTCCACGCCTGGTAGGCCTGGAGCCGAGGCCAAACAAGGTGCGGCCCGGCTAAATATCTGCCTGAATTTATCTTGCCATGACAAAATTTGTTGCGTTTGATGAAGTGGGGGGAAGTGGCAATAATCTCCTTCCGTCTGAAATTTTTCATTAGCCAGCGCGTGAAAATACATGCCAGCCGCACGATATAACTCTCTGTCGCCAAAAAATTCTCCCGGAAGATCTGCAAGTGTCACAAACATTTTGGCGATATATATTAAATTTTGATGGACATCTTTATGCACATAAAACTCCATCATAGACAGGTCGCCAAAAAATTGCACAATACTAGCATAGCAAAAAGAACCAATACCCATAATGCGAAATACATTCCCATTGACGGAATACTTCCACGGAATCGGAAAATTCGAACGCTTAATCCCATAAGCAATCGTGTTACCCTGGCTGCCGACTTGCTCCATAATATTTGGACGCACATCATCACACGCGCTGCGGATAATGAATTCAACTCCCGCAAAACGAGTTTTATCGTCGTACTCAACAAGCACAACGACGGCATATGCCCCACGCGTGGCTAAATTATTCCCAAATACATGCCTAATCCCTCGGACCGCGTGGGCTCCTTCTGGCGTGAGTCCTAAGGTAAAGCGCAAATTTCCTGTTTCAGCCGCAAGTAGTACTGCCGGAACTCCCGGCCAATTCTCAGAGAATCCACAGTAGTTGTATACATACTCGGAAGCAGTATCTATCCGCAACTTAAGCGCTATACTAGACTCCATGCGCTTCTGGTGTTGGAAATGCGAAAAAAGGCGATACTTTTCGTGGGCTACAGAAAATTTTTACGAACACAAAATAAAACTCACTAGCAAAGAACAGCGGACAAAAATGAGGCCTTGCATCTTTGCAGACAAAAAAGTCGTAAACTACCGAATGTTGCCGCTCAAAAAAGTGCTATGATGAATGATTTTTGCCGACGAAAATCTTGCATCCATTGATTCCGGGTATTACTCACGCGGATGATCCATGGAATCCATTAAGTCCTTCGACCCAGAGTTATTTTGTGCCATGAAAGGCGAATTAGCCCGGCAGAGGACGCACATTGAGCTGATTGCATCGGAAAATTTCGCATCTCAACGCGTTTTGGCCGCTGCCGGGTCTGTGCTGACCAATAAGTATGCCGAAGGATATCCCGGGAAGCGCTACTACGGCGGTTGTGGGTTTGTGGACCAGATCGAGCAACTCGCCATCGACCGCGCTAAAAAGCTTTTCGGTGCGGAGCATGCCAATGTGCAGCCTCACTCGGGTTCACAGGCAAACATGGCGGTTTATGCGGCTGCGCTCCGACCGGGGGACAAAATTATGGCGCTCTCTCTCGGCCATGGGGGGCATCTTACGCATGGTTACGCAAAAAATTTCAGCGGCATGCTT
This sequence comes from Puniceicoccales bacterium, assembly GCA_031278455.1. Lineage (GTDB taxonomy): Bacteria > Verrucomicrobiota > Verrucomicrobiia > Opitutales > JAIRLM01 > JAIRLM01. The sequence continues at coordinate 4,481 of JAITKJ010000008.1, forward strand.
TACCGAGTCATTCCTTATGAAACCGACATGGCAACGGGTTACATTGACTACAATGCCATGTCGACTTTGGCCCAACGGGAGCGTCCCAAGTTGATTGTCACTGGTGCATCCGCCCTTCCGCGGGTTATCGATTTTGAAAAAATCGCACAAATTGCCACCGGGTGCGGCGCGCTCCTATGCGCTGACATTGCCCATATTGCCGGCTTAGTGGCCGCTGGGTTGCACCCGGCCCCATTCCCCTGGTGCGATTTTGTAACTTCCACCACGCATAAAACCCTCCGGGGCCCGCGAGGGGGGCTCATTCTTTGCAAAGAGAAGTACGCAAAGACGGTGGATGCCTCCGTTTTTCCACAAAACCAAGGCGGGCCGCTGATGCATATCATCGCCGCCAAGGCCATTTGCTTCCTCGAAGCGCTTCAGCCAGAATTCCATCAATACCAAAAACACGTGGTGGCAAATGCGAAAATCCTGGCGGAGGAGTTGCAAAGTTTAAATTTTGTCCTTGTTGGCAGAGGTACGGATAACCATTTGATGCTAATTGACTTGCGGAAAAATCTTCCACACATGGCGGGGAAGGAAGCTCAATCAATTTTGGAGCAGGTATGCATCACTACTAATCGCAATGTAATTCCCGGGGAAACGCGCAGTCCATTCCAGACCAGCGGGTTACGCCTAGGTACACCCGCAGTTACGACGCGCGGGATGGACGGCCAATGCATGCGGCAAATTGCCAAATGGATCCACAAGCTGTTGACATCTTACAAAGATGAAACTATTGTTACGGAAATAGCGGAAGATGTGCAAGCGCTCTGCGGCCGTTATCCGCTTCCATATATAAATGTATGAAACGAAAAACTAGTGGCTTTACGCTCATAGAGGTTCTGGCGGTCATCAGTATCATTGGAATCCTGGCAACCATCCTGACTCCATCCATCGGGAATATGATTGACCGCGCCCGGCGCGCGCGGGTGAGTAACAATATGCGGCAAATCGCGATTGCCCATCAAAGTTATTTAAACGATGGCAGGTCGAGTCGGAATCTGCGTGCGGCTGCCACCTTGGCTCAATGGGCGTTACTTCTCGCCCAAGCGACAGGGGTAAATAACGGTGCGCTCTACGTCGTAGCCGAAGATTACTTGGTAACTGCGGAATCTCGGAATATTCCAAAGGTCGTAGGTCGTCATAATGGCGATAGCTGGGAGCCTGCGGAAGATTTTGCCTCTTTTCCTTTGGGGGTCACGGTAATTACGGGCATTTCGCCGACGGCGACGCCCTCCAATACGCCTTTGGCCTACACACGTGGATTAAATCCAGAAACGGGGCGATGGAAAGCAGCTACTGGCACAGATGGTGGCATTTATGGCGAAAAAGGCGGATTAATTGTCTTCTTGGATGGACATGTGGAATTTTTCGAATCCATCAACGGCGATAACTCTCCCTTCGTCGATTACCAGAGCGGCCTGCCAACGACAGATATCCGCCAGGCAGTTAATTCAGGAGCCCGGGCTATCAATTGGCAGGGCGTCGTTTGGGAGAATTGACCTTTCTGGCGAGCAAAGGTGCCAAGGCGAAAATACACAGCCCCATAGATCCCATAGAGGTTAATGCGACGCGTAGATTGAAATAGTGTGATAGAAATCCGATGAGCGGAGGAGTGAGGAGAAATCCCCAGAGGCTAATGCCGGTAACCGCTGCAATGGCGACACTCGGAGAAATGCCAGGCAGACGTCCGGCGAGGCTGAAGCAGGTAGGGACGCCGGCGGCCATACCAAACCCAATGAGCGCGAACCCGGATGTGGTGAGCGCGATGCCATGGGACATAAAAATAAACAAAAATCCTCCAATGATAAGGGCACCGCTGCCACGGAGCACGCGAATTTCTCCCCAATGGATAATGAATCTGTCGGAACTAAAACGGCCTAGAACCATGGCCAACATGCAGACCACGTAGCCCAGGCGCACCAATGGTAGCGGTGTTTGTAGGACCGACTGGAAATAAACAGAACTCCAATTATACATGGCGCCCTCCGTTGCCATGCTACAGAAGGCGATAATGCCGAGAATGACGAGTGTCCAGCCACCACCTGAGGAACTCAGCGTGCGAGGGTTGGTGCTGCAATTCACTCGAGACAATGGTCGCGGAACGGTATAACGATATAAAAGAATGAGGATGCCAACGGAGACGCATAAAATAAGTTCGAAATGGGCATTCGGAGCAATATACGCGGATGAGAAGACCCCGCAGAGTATGCTGCCAATCACACCTCCAACGCTCCACATGCCGTGAAAGGCTAGCATGATGCTGCGCCGGTAGATTCTTTCCACGTCCACCGCCTGGGTGTTTAGCGCATTGTCAAAGAGGTTTGTGCAAAGGCCGAAGCAAAAAAGACCACAGGCCAAGATCGTCGGCGTTGGGGAATTTCCAAGGCCAAGAAGCGCAAGAGAGCACAAGGGGAGAATGATCGCGAGGATCCTACGACTTCCCAGAAATTCTACTAACAGTCCGGCGAGGAGGGCCCCGGCGAGGTTGCCCGCGGGTGATGCCAGCAGCACGAGTCCGAGCTGTGCATCATTGAGCCCAAGAGCACTTTGCACATCTGGAATGCGGCCGGACCAGCTGGCGAAATTAAGTCCCAGAACAAGAAATAACACGCTGATAGAAAACCGATAAAACTTTCGCGCCGCAAAGCCCATACCTAGTAACGATAACTCTGAAATTGGAATTAACAAGTTTCCAACAGGGCAGGTTGCGCAAGGTTCCCCTGCGAAAGGCCCGTTCCATGGCAATGGCCAACTTGGTTAACCATTCCAACAAATAGAAAACTAATCAAGATTACAGCGACAAGCGGGCATGCGCCATTCCTAATGGTGGAATGTTCAAAAGATTTTTCATTGCAAAATGCATAAATTCAGCGGGAACATGGACAAGTTTTTCTACACAATCGCATTAGTGCGGCTGCACTTGTCAATTGGTGATTGGGAAAGTTTTCCGTCGGAGCACACATCGATGAAAAAGGGAGTTTTTGTCACCTTCGAGGGTTCCGAGGGCGCGGGAAAATCTACGCAGGTATCCCTTCTAATGGAGCGCCTGTGCAAGCTGGGTCTACCGGTGCTCACTTTGCGAGAACCGGGCGGGACGGAGTTGGGAGAGGAAATCCGTCTGCTCATTCGACGAGTCGACTTCGCCATAGCCCCGTGCGCCGAAGCGGAGCTGTTACTTTTTCAGGCCAGCCGCGCGCAGTTAGTGCGGGAAAAAATTCTTCCAGCCCTTCGCGACGGAATGTTGGTCATTTGCGACCGCTACTGCGATTCCACCATCGCTTATCAAGGTGCGGCCCGGTCACTTTCGCTGGAACAAATTGGCCCCATCAACGCCTTCGCCATTGGAAAATGCGTTCCAAACATCACCTTCCTGCTAGATTTGGATCCGTTGGAGGGTCTGAGGCGTATCCATTTGCGACATGGGAACGAAGCCGATGACCGCATGGAACGTGAGTCGGTGGCGTTTTTTGAAAAAGTCCGGGCAGGATATCTAAATCTTGCCAAGCGAGAACCCGCCCGATTTGCCATCCTTGACGCCCATAAATCCATTGAAACAGTTCACAGCGAAATATACGATTTGCTTTGCCAACGCCTTGGCGATCTGACGAAAAGTCGTTGACGGGACGTGGGAGCTTTTTATAAAGGACAGTAGGGCTATGAATAATCATCATTCTTCAAATCCGGCGTTTAGGGAGGGTGCGTTTCGCACGGTTATTGGGAGTTCTTCTGGCGGGGCGATGACCGCCGCCGGCACCTATAACAAGACCGGATTTTTATTGGCACTTGCCATTGGTGCAGCCGCATTTTCGTGGATCTGTCCCTTCGCCAGCGTACAATCCCTTGGAACGAAAATGGCTATTTTCATGGTTATTGCCGTGATTTTGGCGTTTACGACCATATTTAAAAAGGAATGGTCCCCGTATACCGCACCCGCCTATGCCGTCGCGGAAGGGTTGGTTCTTGGAAGTTTGTCCCGTCTTTTTAATATGGCGTATCCGGGGATCGTCATGCAGGCGGTGGCATTGACCTTTGGAATTTTTGCAGGGATGCTCTGCCTCTACCGCTTTCGCATCATTCAAATGACCGACAAGCTGCGGGTTGGCATTTGCGCGGCAACCATGGGCGTTATGGCCGTTTATCTCATCAGTGTGTTGGTACATTGGATCACCGGCGCCGGCTTGGGCTTTGTTTCTCAAGCAACACCTTTTGGAATCATCTTCAGCGCCGCCGTTGTCATCATTGCCACCTTGAATCTACTGCTGGATTTTGACTTCATCGACCAGGTTTCCTATTACGGCGCGCCAAAATATATGGAGTGGTATGCCGCATTTGGCCTGGTGATGACTCTTGTCTGGCTTTACGTGGAAATTCTCCATTTGCTTGCTAAACTGCGCCGGGACTAATTCATTGGCCCGATGGTCGCTTTCGATCCGGCGGCAGTACGTGGACAATTTCCTTTTTTTGCCAGGCATCCGGCGTGTGTTTATCTTGATAACGCCGCTACCACCCACCGTCTGGGCAGCGCGATCGATCGAATGGTTGAATTTTACTACGATGAAAATTCTAACGTGCACCGGGGTGTTTATGATTTGAGCGAACGGGCCACTTTGGCCTACGAATTCGCGCGCGAAACCGTTGCTAATTACCTTCACGCACGACGTGCAGAGGAAATCATATTTACCGGAGGAACCACGGATGCGCTCAATACCGTCGCCGCCGGGTTGGACGGAGAAATTTGTGTCGGCGACGAGATTCTAATCACGGCCATGGAGCATCATTCCAACATTTTGCCGTGGAAGGCATTGGTCGACCGCCGGGGAGCAAAATTGAAAATTGTCGAACTCACACCAACCGGGGAATTGGACATGGAGGATTTTTTCAAAAAGCTTTCCACGCGGACGAAAATAGTCGCCGTTGCCCATGTTTCCAACGTACTGGGAACCATTAATCCCATAAAATATATCACCAAACTAGCCGGAACCGTCGGAGCACTGACCGTCATTGACGGCGCCCAGTGGATAACTTCTGGATCCATTGATGTGCAAGATTTGGATTGCGATTTCTATGCCTTTTCCGCCCACAAAACTTTCGGCCCAATGGGTGTGGGTGTTCTCTACGGGCGAATGGAAATTTTGGAAAAATTAGCCCCATTCCGCCTTGGCGGTGGCATGGTTCAAAAAGTTACCGCTGAAGATGTTATCCACCGCGCCCCTCCGGACCGTTTCGAGGGCGGCACTCCAAATGTTGCCGGCATCGTTGCCCTGCCATGCGCCATTGAATTTCTCAAATCCGTCGATTGGACCAAATACCGCGACCATGAGCGCAAAATTCGTTCAACCATTGAGAAAGGTGCGGAAGAAATTCCCGGATTGCGACTGTTAGGCACTGCGTCAGACAAGGTTGGAATCTATGCCCTTGCCCACCCGACCGTCCACGCCCACGACCTCGCCTCCATGCTCGCCTGTCAAAATATCTGCGTCCGCGCGGGAAATCATTGCGCGCAATTGCTCCTGCCACATTTTCAAATTTCTCAATCCCTGCGGGCCTCCTTCACACTTTACAATACCGTCGATGAGGCCGCAACCCTGATTGAGGCGCTTTCCGGATGCATCCGCCGAATGAGTTGAGTAACGCATGAAATGCCGAACGCGTCCGATATTTGCTTGCGCGATTTTAGCATGCAAATGATTTTCCGTCGTGCAACCGCTGCCTTTCATCTATGTTTCTATTTCGCGGCAGCGGCTTATTGTTTGTTCCTCAAACGGCAGCAAAGAATATGTCATTTCAACGGGCACCAGGCCTCCGTGCAACATAAAGGACTCCTTTGGCACACCGCTCGGCTGGCACATGGTGTGTGAAAAATACGGCGACGGCGCACCGGCGGGAACCGTGTTCATCGGTCGAGTTTCTCAGGAAAAACACTACACACAAATGGCGGATTGGCGGCAGAGAAATTACGTTGTCACGCGCATTCTCCGCCTGCGCGGCTTAGAAGATGGCTTTAACAGCAGCACCACCGATGACGGCCTCTGCTGCGATACCTACTTGCGGTACGTTTATATCCACGGCACATGCAGGGAATATTCCCTGGGCATCCCAAGCAGCAGGGGGTGCGTAGTTCTCGGCGACAGCGACATAATCGCACTCTACGACCAAACGCCGCCGGGGACGAGAGTGCTTATTTGTAGATGAGTTGCCGAAGGATGGGTCTAATTTTAAAAGCAAAGGGTATACAAATTTCTTATTCCTCGTGCAGAAAATGGAGTTTGGGTTTTTGATGTGCGTGCGATTTTCTTCGAAGAAAGCGATAGACAAGCTGGAAGGCAAAGCTTTCTCGGGTGGGTTTTGGTGGCGATATTGGTTGCACGGGCGTTGGTCATGGCCAGTGTTTGACTCTTATGATTGTGTCGAGAGATTATCCCAGTTTGGTTCGCCGACTTATTTTAAGTATTGGTACCTGCGGCGGATTGGGGTACCTGCGATTTCCCCCGGGAACAACCGCATCAATACTCGGTACGCTCCTATATCCGATTACATTCCAGGGGATGTCGCCGCTGTGTTTTGTTCTAAATTACATTCCATGCATCTTGGGCAGTGTTTGGATACTATCGCAGTGTGAGCGTCTTTTAATGCAAAAGGATCCGCGAATGGCCAATTTGGATGAACTGCTTGCCATTCCTCTTTGTTTTTGGCCGGCGGAATTTATTCTTTCGAAGTTTTCCCAGCAAACATTTGACACGTTTTTGTGGCTCGCCGTTGGGTTTTTGCTGTTTCGTTTTTTTGATATCGTAAAGCCGTTTGGGATAAGAAAATTGGAATCCATTCCAGGCGGGTGGGGAATCGTTTGTGATGATATAGCCGCGGCACTGGCGACAACCGCGTGCCTGACTGTTCTTGGATTTGTGGCATGATGCTTATTTCCTCGTCGGATGGCGAATATTGTTCGAGGGTTGTGATTCATGGGGCAATTTGACTTTCAAATCGTCGCCGAGGATCCAACGGGTGCCAGATGTGGTATTCTGCGCACGCCACATGGAATTTTGGAAACTCCAAATTTTATTTTTTGTGGCACGCGGGGGAGCATCAAAGGTCTTACAATTGAACAGGTTAGAAAAGCTGGGGCGCAAATCATTCTTGCCAATACCTACCACATGCACATTCGGCCGGGCGAGGAAACCGTGGAAGCGCTTGGTGGCTTGCATCGGATGATGGGCTGGGACGGACCCATGCTAACGGATTCGGGCGGGTTTCAGGTCTTCAGCCTACAATACGGTGGTGTTGTTCAGGAGATCAAGAGCTGTCGGAGTCTTCATGGCAAAAAATCCTTGCTTCGTGTCGACGAGGAAGGCGCGCTTTTTCGCTCCTACAGCGACGGATCTTTGCGCATGCTCACCCCGGAAAAGTCCATTCAAATTCAGCGCTGCCTTGGCGCCGATATCATCCTGCCACTTGATGAGTGCACGCCTGCACATTTGACTCGTGCGGAATTGAAAAAAAGCACCGACCGAAGTCATCGCTGGGAACGGCGGAGTTTGGAGGAGTTTTTGCGCACAGATACCGAAACACAAGCGCTCTATGGCATCGTACAAGGCGGGACCGACGAATCCCTGCGCCGGGAAAGTTGCGCGTTCGTGTGCGACGAATCTTTCTTTGGCCAGGCCATCGGAGGCAGTCTCGGCGTCAGTTGTGGCCAAATGATGGACGTGATTTCCATGGTCGGGGAAATGAAGCATCCGACAAAGCCCACACATCTGCTTGGGATTGGCGGAGTTGGGGATATTTTGCATGGAGTGCGATGTGGTATGGACACGTTTGATTGCGTGCACCCAACACGCCTGGCCAGGCATGGAGGCGCCTTGGTTTTGCCGCAAATCGAGGATGGGAAAGGGCATATTAACCTCAAAAATGCGAGGTATTCCCGCGATTCAGAGCCAATTGACCGAAACTGCACCTGTTACGCCTGTCAAACGGCTTCTCGTGGGTATATCCACCATTTGCTAAAATGCGGTGAGCTTCTCGGCGGACAACTGCTCACCATGCACAACATCGCTTTCATGGCCAGGTTCATGGGAGCCATCCGCGAGGCCATCCGCAAAAAAAATTTGTGTTGGCTGCTACGGATGTGGAGCCAGTCGTGCGGAATTTAGAACCATCAAATTTTGGAGTTTATGGCCCTGGGAATTTCCAAATTTATCGCAAAAAACGTTGAAATTAGCGCCGGAAACGGTAAAATATCAATTCAATGAGATGGATAAACGCACGGGGACGCACGGGGACGCACGGGGACGCACGGGAAAAAGTATTTTATTACAATCTGTTTGTTTACGCTTCTATGTCAAGGCAGTCTGTTAGCTAGTGATAATGTGATATTTCCTGAAAACTCGTCGCCGGACAATGTACCAGATCATACTGCGGGTTATACATATATCGCCCATTCGGGCAGCAAGCCTGGACCCATTCCTCCATTCGGAGTGTGTGTAGCAACCAATGATGGAACTTATAATAATTGGATCATCGGCGGGTTTCCTTCGAACGAAGAGAAGGCACCTGTGATATCTATTGCGGCAACGAATTTTAGCAATGGTGCGGCAAGCTATTACGCTGTGGCATTTGGCGCGGGAAGCGCCGGTTCAACAAATGAGTTTAATGCGTGGCGGATTGGCGACTTCGGCGCCGGAGCCCGTGTAACCGTCGCTGCCGAGGCGACGAGCAGCTGGTCCGACGAGCATTATGTAGCGATATTTGGCGCCGGATATACTAATGGTGGGAGTTTTAAAGACTGGCGTATTGGAAATTTTGGAGCTGGCGTTAATCTAAGAGCCATTAGTGACACCTGTGCGGCCACGATATTTGGTTCGGGGTATGATGGTGGAGATTTTACTAATTGGAAGATCGGAACTTTCGGCGACAACTCCACGCTAACTGTTAGGGGCGGTGGCAACTATGGCCACGCTGCAATATTCGGTGCAGGACTATTAATGCGAAACGTCAATTTCTCGCGCTGGAAAATTGCAGGTTTCGGCAACGATGTTTCTCTGACAGCCAGGGGCAGCTATGACACCACGATATTTGGTGCTGGACTTATAGGCCATCAGGCGGACGGTTGGTTTCTTTCCGATGGTATTGATAGTGTCGATTTTTCGCATTGGGAGATTGGGAGCTTCGGCGCAAATGCACAACTTTCGGGTTACAATACTAAAGGTTGCGCATTATTTGGAGCCGGAACTGCGTGTACGCAAAACACTGCTAACGTAAATTTTAGCGGTTGGCGGATTGGGAATTTTGGGGAGGGTTCAACTTTGACCGTTTCCGCAGACAGTGGTAGCAGTGCGGCCATTTTCGGCGTGGGATGTGTTTTTAAGAAGGCGTGTGTCAATTTCTCCAACTGGACCATCGGTAATTTTGGTGCTAGGTCTGAGCTGACTGCTAATTATAAATCTGCGACCATTTTCGGCGCGGGAGTTACGTACACCTCGGCAGATTTCTCCGGTTGGCGGATTGGGAACTTTGGTGATAGTGTTAAGCTGTGCAATCATGGTAAATATAGCTCCAGTCGTGCCGTATTTGGCGCGGGATCTGCGGGTGGCACGAGCGATTTCTCCAACTGGAGCATCGGAAGTTTTGGTGCCAACGCCGAACTAATCGTTCAACGGGGTACTAGTGCTACAGTATTTGGCGCGGGATCTGCGAGTAGCATGAGCAATTTCTCCAACTGGACCATCGGGACCTTCGCCGATGGCGCCAAACTGATCAACTGTTCCACTGCGGCTTCTTTTGGCCATGTGTATTATGCTCTATTCGGCCCAGCGGATGTTGGCAACACGCACACATTTACAAATTGGACGGTGGAGTTTTGCGGCAACGCCATCCTGGGTCTCCTGGTAAATATCGATGATGGGCGGGATCCGGAGTGGATTTCCCTAAATGCACTTGGAGGCATCGGAAACAGCGATTTTCGCTTCTATTTCAACAATGCCAAAACTGAAGACGTAATTGTAACCATCGGCGCACTTAAATCCCAAATGCCCGAGGATGGACGTCTCGCAAAAAAGGAAGAAGAA
>JAITKJ010000023.1 GCA_031278455.1 Puniceicoccales bacterium
GTGTGCCAATTACGGACAGATTGTGGCGAAATTCTAAGTTCTTTGCTCACTTGTGTATAAGTTTTTCCGTCCATAACTAGCCGCACAGCCGCATTTTTCAAGTCCTGACTATATTTCACGGCGAATGCGAATCTAGCAGTAAGTATCTGTGATGCAACAAAAAAAATTTCCGCTCGCATCAAAAATCATCAGGCCTTACTGTAGTTTTGCGAGTCGCATGAAAATTCATATAAGGAATTTCGGATCTCACGCAAAAGTCGATTTCAGGCTATTCTCCGCCTCGTGAATTGCGAGTTCCAAAGCCGTAATTTTGATTTTTGTAAGAAATCCAAAAAATTTTGCCGTTGATATCATGCATGCAATGTGATAAAATTCAATATTGTGATTTTATCGAAAGTTGGAACAGAATGTCAATGTAGCGCCCTATATAGTATTGCGAAAAAGGCGGTGAGCGATAAGGGTTTTGATGCGAGCAACATATATATGCGCGTGAAAGAGAGAGCAATTGATGCGTTTGATTTTGCGCGCCACGCATCTATTGGGCAACATTTGCGCGTTCTCGTGGAGGCCGGCGTCTGCTCAAATCGTTTCACCGGCATTTTTTTGCAATTGGTGCACCCAGAGTACCGCCGCAGCGCATTTTATGGAGCCGTTGTCACAGCCATAAGCGGCGAAGAGCTTACTACCGAATCGAAACGGTCGAAAAAAAGTATTATTTCGGAGCTCAAAATTCCTTTTGCGTTACAAACGCTTTTTGGCATGCCGGTGGCCGCTTTGTCCACCAATGAACCCAAGGTGGCGCAACAACCTGGAAGCAATGCGGATGCACTTGAAATTCCAGAGCCTCAGAATGCCGCGTCGGACCCTTTGTTCGACCGTGGGCTTGCGGCACCGCAACCAGTTTCAGAGCCCCATCAAGTGGCGGAAATCAAAATGAGTGATGTAGTTGAATCCGCGCAAATTGCGGCACCTAGCCTGGAAGTCGTTGTCTGTAGTCCCCAGTCCGAAGCGCATAAAAAGCGAATGGATGGATGGCTTGCCGAAAAAGCAGTCGATCGGGGAGGCGATCCGCGACATTTTACTCAGCCACACGATTATCGGCGACATTTAAATGCGGAACTTGCTCAGAAGGGCCAGTTTTTGCTCGGCGAAAGATTTTTCGATATCAGCGACGGCGGGCAGGAATGGCGCGGCGAAACGCCTGCTGCACCCGAAATCATTAATGTCGATGACATTCGTGCCGAATTTGGTGGCAAATTAAAGACAGACGAGGACAAAAAATGGTTTTCCGCCATGACCGAACTTTGGCCTGACGGGGAAGGGGGAAGCGTGTCGTTTGCTGAGTTTGTATACGGGTCATATGGAAAAGACATAAGACGATATGACAAACTTTCCGAAGGTGAACAAAAACTTCTTAAAAATATTATTCTGCAAGTACGAAAACTTACAGAAGAACTTAAGACCACCCAAGACCCGGAGCGGAAAGCGCTCTTGACAAGCACATTAGGCGCAATTGGCGTATTAGTACGGGGGCACGAAAACGCCTGTTCCGTGCGGCTGCAGGAAATTTTGCGCATAGTCGCAGAGCAAATTGACTCTTTATCCGTTCCCGCCACCGCATCTCAGTCAAATAGTTCTCCCGCGGAAGTTGGAAAACGTATTCTGACAAAATATCGAGGGAAAATTATCAAAAATATTTTTGATCCCGAAAATGGATCGTTTTTCAAAATAAAACATAAAGCCTTAGGAACACTTGGAAAAACAGTTGAAGAAGTCGATTTTCAATGCAAAATGGAACGCAGGACGCTCCGCGCGGGTCGCGATTTGGAATTGAGATGTGCCGCAAGGGTTGTCGTATCAGATGCCTGGGGTATTCCCGGCCCCAAAATCGCCCAAGATAACTTGGGCGGTGAACTAATTGGACATTTCCGGTTCGCAGACTTCATTGATCCATTTCTCCAGGAATTGAGCGCCGAGTCATTAGCTGAAGTGGCCAAAGAAGAATTCCGAAAAATGAGTCCGGAAGCATTCGGCGAAGTTTTGGCAAATTATTTCGGCCTAAAAATTTCATTCTCAGAATATTGCTCATCACTGGGCGTGGATGCGAATGAAGTTCGAAAAAATATACTTGATTGCCAGAATGCGATGAAGGCTCAAAATGCGCTGCAGGAAAATGAAAGTCTTAGAAACGAAGCTGTGGAAATCGGATTTCAAGACTTGGGTATAATTCGGCAAGCTCAAACTGCGGGCCTTCTGGCGCTTTTAAATGATCCGTTGGAAATAGCTAAAATTTTTGACGCAAATCCAGATTTGAAAGCAAAATTCGCGGACGACTTCCTGAAAAATCCCCGCGGAATTCAGCCACGGTTGTTAATTGCTCTCAGGGAACTTCCGGCTGTCGTCCAATTGGCCGAGGCTCTCGGCAAAAAAAACCCAAATATTTTAGAAGTTGCAGCAAAGGAGGGGATAAAAAGGGATGCGGACCTTTTCGGACGCGCCGTGGCAGCCGGAAAATTAGACGATGGGCAAAAAGGACATTTCGATGCTTTAATGCAATGGTGCACAAATGTCGACTTAACGGATATTTCCATGCAAGATATTATGGATCACATTGTGGGGCTCGAGTATACGTCTGGCGAAATCCTTCCCGAATTGTTTTGCAGTAATGAAGAAAAACCTGGTGTTGCCGCAAAATTATTTTTCCCGAAGTATTTATACGCCATTGGTGCGCTAGTTGACAAAGAAGCTGTTGCTCACGCACACGACGAGGATACGGGCAGTTGTGTAGGTGATCTTGCGGACATTGAAAAATTCGCGACAGAAACGCTAGAATGCATAAGGGATGTGGTATTACCCGAGCGTTTTGTTGTTCGCCCAACCTATGCCGATGATATGTATTTCGAAATGCAAAGATCGGACACTGGAACATGTGGCATCCATGCACTAAATAACTTTTTTGGCAAACCTCTTTTTCGTGTGATAGCAACGCGCTGGATTAATGTGATTTTTGGGGCGCTAAACGGCAATGATATTCCGGCGTATTTGGCCGATGCTAAAACATACCTCTTGGGAGTGCGTGAATTATACGATAAAGTTGGCAAAAATAATACAAAGATTAACGAAATTAACAAGCTATTAAGCGAGATTGATTCAGCGGTTGCATTTTTGGAAAAAGTCAATGAAAAGTCCGCCGAAATTCAAACTGGCGCAATTTCGATTTTAAATTATAAGGACTTGGCAGAAAATGTAATAAATCTTTTGGATGGATTGAAAGGCAGATTAATTCGTAGTGCCGAAGGTTTGGAGTACAAAAACCGCCCGAAATATGAAAGGTATAATGATATAGAACGACTTTGTGAAACTTATTGCGAGCTCAATAATGGCATGGAGGCGTGGATTCTAAAAGCCGTATTTGAAAATCAGATTGGAATCCAATTGCATTCGGAAGAAGGAAAGGGCGCGGCCATGTGTGACGGCGATGGGCTCCTTGCCGTTGCGCTCAAGGAGAACAATTTACCTAATGGTGCGGATCGCGCCATTATTGGCAGCAATGGACACTTTGTTTGTCTCCGCCGGCTGACAACCGATCAATGGATTGTGTTGGATTCCTACCAATCCGACCCATACCCTATCCCCGATAACGATCTTGCGAAGTACATTGCATCCCACGAGTATTGCCAAGTTGCCTACTGTGACTCACTGCAAGATCGGGAAAAATTTGAAGCCTTTCTAGCCGAGAATGTTTAACATGAAGACTCACCGAGCTTGATTACAAGGCATATCATTCGGCATTTGACATAAAATCTCTTCGGCGAATGCGCGTTGGAGGAGGGCCTTTACAGCTCGTTGGGAAATCCCGCGGGATCGCAAATAAAATTCCTCCATTGGGTCAATTCCGCCAATGGCCGCGCCGTGGGAACAGTGTACGTCGTTTGCAAAAATTTCCAACTCCGGCCGGGCGGTTACATGTGCGCGGTTAGAAAGGATTAAATTTTTATTTTGAAAATATGCGCATGATTTCGTGGCGTTAGCATCAAGGATAATTTTAGAAATAATAGAAATTTCCACAGCATTTTCGGCAGTGGATTTAATGAATAAATTTGATTCCGCATTTCCAATTAAATGCCGCTGGATTCCAACCCATTCGATGCATTGGTTTTTGGCCCCCTGGATAAGCACATGCGCATCCAATTTGGCATTTTCGCCGCAAATAGAAAAAATTACCCGCCGCCGAATCCGGTGTCCCTGTAGCCCCAGGTGAAGAATGAATTTACAGCGCACGTGGGCATCCAACCGTAATTCATAACTCGCTTCAGCGGGAAGATCATCAATGAACCAAAATCCGCCCGGCACGTTCAAAATGCCATCGGCGGGTAACATCGTGCTAAGCTTTTTGTACTCCATCACCGTTGCTCCATTTCCATCTCAATGAGCCGCTTGAGTTCCACGCCGTATTCCATGGGGAACTCCCTCAACAATTCGTTAAGAAATCCGTTGACCAGCAAACCCATGGCCTGAGATTCCCCAAGGCCACGCTGGCGCAAATAGCGTATCTGTTCATCGGAAACGCGGGATACGGTCGCCTCGTGCTGCACTTGGGAAAGAGCCCCTTGAACGTCGAGGGTCGGGTGCGTTTTGGAAACACTCTCCGGGTGAATCATTAGCGCGTCGCAGCGGGTGTAATTCTTGCAATTTTTTGCACTTTTTGCCGCCCTGGTAATTCCGCGGTAGGCAGCAACACCGGCTTGGATGGAAATGGACTTGGCCATAACGTGGGAGCTGGTGTGGCTCGCCCGGTGAATCATTTTGGCGCCCGTGTCCTGGTATTGGCCGTGGTGGGCAACGGATATGGAAACCATTTCGCCTCGGGCGTGAGTTCCTGCGAGCACGACGCAGGGATATTTCATGGTCAGACGGGAGCCGATGTTGCAATCGATCCAGCGAATTTCCGCGGATTCACGGGCAATTCCGCGCTTGGTCACCAGGTTATAGACGTTGCTGGACCAATTTTGCACGGTGATGTACTGAACCTTCGCCCGCGGCATGACAACCAGCTCCACCACCGCCGCATGCAACGCGGATGATTCAAAGCGCGGCGCTGTACATCCCTCCAAATAAGTAACTTCGGCGTCTTCATCCACGATGATGAGCGTGCGCTCAAATTGTCCGAATTGCTCCGCGTTGATGCGAAAATAGGCCTGGAGTGGCTGGTCTAGCTTCGTGCCTTTCGGAATATAGATGAAGCTGCCTCCGCTAAAAACGGCGCCATTTAGCGCGCTGAATTTGTTATCCGCCGCGGGCACGACTTTTCCAAAATGCGGACGGAAAACGGATTCGTGCTGCAGTAGACCTTCGGTGGAATTGACGAAAATCACGCCCCTTTCTGTGAGTGATTGGCGCAAATTGGCATAGGCCATTTCGCTGTCAAATTGAGCCTCTACGCCGGCTAAAAATTTTCGCTCGTTTTCCGGTACGCCCAACCGATCGAAGGTGGCCTTTATCTCATCGGGCACGTCCTCCCAGCGGCGCTTGGGTTCCTGATCTTTGGCCAAATAGTAACGAATTTGATCAAATTGTAACGGTGTGAGATCGACGGGAATCCACGGCGGGATAGGCGCAGCCTCGAAAATTTTCAACGCCCGCAGGCGAAAATTCAGCAACCACCGGGGTTCGCCCTTGACCTTGGAAATGTAGCGTACCGTTTCCTCGCGGAGTCCTCGGCCGGCATCGTGGGCATAATCCATTGCATAGGAAAAATTACCGGATGTAGCAAATTCCTCTTCCATGGATGAATTTTCACTCATTGTGCCGCCTGAAATCCCTCGGCTTCAATCGCCCGCGCCAATTCCATGCCGCCGGACCGGTGAATAACCCCGTCCGACAAAAGATGCACGCCGTTGGGGGCGAGCACTTCCAGCCATCGACTATGGTGGGTTACAATTAGCATTCCCGTTCCACGCCGATGCAGAAGACGAATGGCATTCACCATGATTCGCGTCGCATCAACGTCCAGCCCGCTGTCAATTTCATCCAATAGCACATATTTGGGCTTCAATATGAGTGCCTGCAACATTTCGCAACGTTTCCGCTCGCCCCCGGAAAAGCCATCGTTCACGTGGCGACTGGCCCAGCTGGCGTCCATTCCCATGAACTCCATGGCTGCTTCGAGATCGTCGTGAAATTGCATGTGATCGAAGAGTTTTCCCTTTTCCTGGCGCGCCTGTAACGCCGACCGAAGCAGCTGGGTAATGGTCACTCCCGGCAGGGCCACGGGCGTTTGAAACGCAAGAAAAAGCCCCTTTTGGGCGATGATCTCTGGCGGCAATCCCAGCAAAGATACTCCATCGAGGCTAACCTCTCCAGCCGCAACCGGGATTTGCCCAACAAGCGCATGCACGAAGGAGCTCTTGCCGGATCCATTCCGACCCATGAGCACATGAATTTCGCCGGCGGGAACGGCCAGCGATAACCCGTGCAAAACTGCCTTTCCGGCAACATTTAAATACAAATTTCTAATGGCCAACGCACTGCGCATGAATACCCGATCATGACTAACTCACGGGCCACGCCGTGAAGTCAACGGCAAAGGCATTTGTCAGCGCATTCTTTTTTGGAGTTATTCATATGCGAATTCATATAATTAACCATCGGTTTGTCTATATGAACGAAAATGTCCAATGATTACATCAATGGGACCGATTGCAGAGAAGCCAAATTGTTCTCGAAGATTATCGGCAACGGCTTCCTGAATTTCTTGAGAAAGTTCCGGGACATTGCACCCAAAGGGCACCTGTAAATGAATAGTAATCGAAAGAACAGATTTTTTCTCTCGTACGCGGACGCGTGGGTGGCTGGCGGGGCTGAATGCCTTACATACGCCACGGATGGTCCCGCAAATGGTGTGCACGGAAACGGAAACGGTTCCCAACTCGCCATCGGCGATAAGAATTCTCCGCCGCCAGCAGCAGATGGAGCGCCATAAAACAAACATCCCAATGGTGGCGGCACAAAACAACATCACACCAAGTCGATGATCGGAGGCAAACGTTAGAGATACTTGAGAAAATTTTTTCACTACGCCCTCCGCCATTATTCATTATTCCCTGGAGCCAATGTGGTCCCCGGCTTGTCTTCGCGGGCACGGATGCCATCAATGGTCACGTTAACTTGAGCCACGGATTTATTGGTCATAAAAGCTATCTGATTTGCCACGTTTTGCTGAATTTGCGCGGCGACTTGTGTTAACTGACAGCCAAAATAAAGCAAAACGCGTATGTCAATGGCATAGCACCCTTGATCATCCTCCCGGACTGTCACGCCACGATCGGTTTCGCGTTTGGAAAAAATTTCTGCAATACCGTCGATAAACCGCCCGCCAACCTGAGCCACGCCGTCGACGGCCAGGGCGCTGTATCGGACGATGCTAGCAATTACACTGTGGTTGATACGAATCTCCCCGTCGGGAGCCATGACGCTTTCGACGATATTATCCGCCGAATTATTACGCGATTTTTGATTCATAGGGTTTTTTCTCCCGAGTCTGAGGGTAGGCGCTGGGAAAACGCCTCAATGAAGCCGGTGTCCACTTGGCCGTTGCAAAAAATGGGATCTTGCATGATAGCGCGCTGATATGGGATGGTTGTTGCTACACCACGAACGATATACCCAGAAAGTGCTTGGTTCATGCGACGAATAGCTTCGCTCCGATCCTTCCCAATTGCAATTACTTTCCCAATCATACTATCATAATATTGTGGAATGCGGTAGCCGCCGTAAACATGGGAGTCAATGCGAACTCCGGGGCCACCGGGCGCGTAATATAGGGAAATTTCACCCGGTTGGGGGGCAAAGTTACGCGTAAAATCTTCAGCGTTGATGCGGCATTCAATGGCATGGCCCGAAAAGCGGACATCTCCTTGGGAAAAACTTAACGTTTCTCCTCTGGCGATACGTAATTGCCATTGAACCAGATCAATACCCGCGATCTCTTCTGTAATGCCGTGCTCCACCTGTATGCGGGTGTTCATCTCCATAAAATAAAAATTTCCATGGGCATCCACCAAAAATTCCACGGTCCCCGCATTCTCGTACTTGCAAGCCCGAGCGAGGCGCACGGCCGCTTTACCCATTTTCTGCCGCAATCCGGGTGTGAGGAAAGTCGACGGCGCCTCTTCGACAAGTTTTTGGTAACGTCGCTGTATTGAGCAGTCGCGCTCCCCCAGATGGACCACGTTGCCTTTGGAATCAGCCAAAATTTGAAATTCAATGTGCCTCGGATTTTCGATGAATTTTTCGATGTAGAGCGCTCCATTACCAAAATTTTTTTCCGCCTCCGCCTTGGCCACACCAAATTCCTTCATGAATGCCGCCTGCGTATGCACCAGCCGCATGCCCTTCCCGCCACCACCGGAAACCGCTTTAAGCAGCACGGGAAAGCCGATTTTCTGAGCGATTTTTATGCCTTCCGCCTCGGACTCAACCACGCCCTCACTTCCCGGCGTTACAGGCACTTTAGCCTTTTGTGCCACGGCTTTGGCGGAGGCCTTGTTGCCCATGAGCTCAATGGTTTGTGGCGATGGCCCGATGAAGGCAATATGGCAACTGTGGCACTGGTCGGCAAACTGGGCATTTTCCGACAAAAATCCATAGCCCGGATGAATGGCGTCCACGTTGCTAATTTCGGCGGCGGCAAGAATGCGGTCGCTGCGAAGATAACTTGCCGATGGGGATGGTGGACCAATGCAAATGGCCTCATCTGCAAAATGCACATGCAGGGAATCCGCATCCGCATCCGAGTATACGGCCACGGTTTTAAGTCCAAGCTCCTTGCAGGCCCGGATAACGCGTAGGGCAATTTCCCCTCGATTGGCAATGAGTACTTTTTCAAACATAACACATCAATTTGGGCGAACTTTGAAAAGTAATTGGCCATATTCGACCGCCTGGCCATCTTTCACCAAAACGTCTACCACCGTTCCAGTGACTTCCGATGGGATTTCATTCAGCACCTTCATGGCCTCGATGATGCAAACCACCGTATTGGCCTGAATGGAGCTGCCAATTTCCACAAAAGCTGGCCGGCCAGGTGCCGGCGCCCGGTAAAAAGTCCCAACCATTGGCGAGGCAATGGTCAAAACTTGAACCTCCGGTTCAGGCCGTTGGGATGTTGGCAGCGCAGCACCCTGTGGCGGGAAACCTACCGAATGAGGTACCGCACCATGAACCGGGATGCCAAATTCTGAAAACTTCCGCCGACAAAGGCGCACGCGAGTTCCGTCGCGTTCCAATTCAATTTCTTCCAATTCGTAGGCCTTGATTAACGCCGCCAGCTTCTCAATTTCTTCGTTGTCCAACGCCCACTCCCCCCTTGTATTCCAGGATGGGAATCCTCCAAATGCAATGTCTTTCTTTTTTGGGCATCGATGTTTGACCTATGCTGTCGCGCAAGAGGTCATTGTACCCAATGAATTCGTCTGCATGTGCAATTCATGGTGCGTCAAAGTTATGAATTTTTTAAAATCTTAATAAACGCATCCTGCGGGATAGATACCTTTCCAATGTTTTTCATGCGTTTTTTACCTTCTTTTTGCTTGTCCAATAGCTTGCGTTTGCGGGTGATATCTCCGCCGTAACACTTTGCAGTAACATCCTTCCGGAGGGCACTTAAGGTCTCGCGTGCGACGATGTTGCTTCCGATGGCCGCCTGAATGGCCACTCGAAATAACTGCCGCGGTATGAGCTCTTTTAACCGCTCGCACATGGATCTTCCGCGACCAACGGCTTTGGACTCGTGAACAATTGAAGAAAAGGCATCCACCGATTCGCCGTTTACCAGAACATCCAATTTGACGAGATTTGATGCCTGATAGTCGGCCACCTCATAGTCCATTGAGCCATAGCCGCGAGTGATACTCTTAAGCCGGTCATTGAAATCGACAAGGATTTCATTAAGCGGCAAACGACAGGTAAGCATGAGCCGTGAATCGTCGACGACCTCTGTATTCGTACAATTGCCCCGTCGATCGATGATAAGCGCAAGAGTATCGCCAAGGGAATCCGTTGGCATGTGGATGGTGGCTAGAATGGTGGGTTCTTCGATGAAGGCAATTGTAGAACGATCGGGGAAAAATTGCGGGTTGTCGATGGATTTCACGGATCCATCAGTGAGATGCACGCGGTAAATTACGCTTGGATAGGTGGATATTACATCCAGATCGTATTCCCGGCGGATGCGTTCCTGGACAATTTCCATGTGGAGCAACCCAAGAAACCCGCAACGGAAACCAAACCCAAGGGCGACAGAACTTTCCGGGGTAAAGGTAAGCGCCGAGTCATTGAGTTGGAGCCGGCTCATGCTTGCCTTTAGTTTTTCAAAATCGGAAGTATCCAACGGGTAAAGTCCGCTGAAAACCAGTGGGTGGATTTCCTTGTATCCCTGCAGTGGTTGGGCGGCCGGTCGAGCCGCTAAAGTAATAGTATCGCCAATTTTGATTTCCGCGACCGCCCGAATGTTCGTTACCACATAGCCAACATGTCCAGCGGCGAGAGTTTCGCAGGCGGTCATGGCCGGCGTGAAGCGGCCGATTTCTTTGACGGGCGACCGGCGACCAGTGTGCATCATGGTCACTTCGTCGCCCACGCGGAGAGCACCACCGAAAAGGCGCACGTAGCAGATAACGCCTTTATAGCTATCATAAACGGAATCAAAAATAAGTGCCCGCATTTCGTTTTCCTCTTTTGGCGGCGGAATACGGCAAACAACGGCGTTCAAAATTTCATCGATGCCAACGCCCGTTTTGGCACTTGCGGTGATAGCTTCTTCCCCGGGAATGGCTAAAATTTCCTCCAATTGTGCGTACACGCGGCCGACATCTGCGCTCGGGAGGTCAATTTTATTAATGACAGGAATGATATGCAGCCCCTGATTCATGGCAAGTAGCGCATTGGCGACAGTTTGCGCCTCAATCCCCTGGGATGCGTCAATGAGCAGGAGGGCACCCTCACAGGCGGCCAGGCTACGGGAAACTTCGTAGGAAAAATCCACGTGTCCAGGAGTATCCATTAGATTGAGCAAAAACTCGCCCTCCGTTGGATGGCGATAGATCATGGAAACCGGATGGCTTTTGATGGTAATTCCACGTTCCCGTTCCAAATCCATTGAATCCAACAACTGTGCCTGCATTTCTCGCGCGGAAACAGTTTGTGTGCGCTCCAGGAGGCGATCGGAAAGAGTCGTTTTCCCGTGGTCAATATGTGCAATGATACAAAAATTACGCGTGGTCGAAGCTGACATTGGATATCATCATCAAGTTGAAGCTAATGTCAGATTCAAGTTCTTAAAGGCCGCTGCAAAAACCATTCATTAGGGCCGCGATATAGGATTTGCGCCAACCTTATTTTATATTGGTCCGAAATTTCCGCCCGTCGCCGGATTTTGAAAAACCGACACCCGACGGTGTCTTCTATCCCATTTTACAACGCCACACGTGAGGGCAAAGAGTGTGAAATCTCGGCCCATTCCGACGTTGTTACCAGCGTGCACCTTAGTTCCGTGCTGACGCACGAGAATGTTTCCTGCCCGAATGCATTCACCATCATATTTCTTTACGCCCAAGCGTTGTCCGCAACTATCCCGGCCATTCCGCGACGTTCCTTGCCCTTTTTTATGTGCCATAGCCAACTACCCTTGAATATTTTGGATTTGGATAACGGAAATTTCCTGCCGATGTCCGTGTTTTTTATGAAATCCTTTCCGGCGCAACCGTTTGATCACAAGCTTCTTGGCTGCGCGCTTATTCGTCAGAATTTTAGCCGTAACCGACGCACCTTCGATTGTTGGCGTCCCCACGCGTGCGTGCTCGCCCTCGCCGAGATGAAAAACGTCACCGAGGCAAATGATATCACCGACCTTGCTTCCCTTAAAGCGATTTACTTCAAAAACTGCACCTTCAGTCGCGCAAATTTGAACACCTTGCACGCGCACAACCGCTCTCATATGCAGGAGAGCGAAAACCATGTTCATTTTTGTGCAAGAATTTTTTCATGTCGATTAAATCTCGCGCCAAAATAGACTTGTCGTAACCGATGGGGCCGTGCCTCCTGCTGCTGAATAAATTAAATGGCAAATTGGTTTAGTGTTCGCATGCGTGCGACTGATGGCGACATGCACGAAGACGGTGGCACACACATTTCTGGATGCGAACGATTGATAATGGAGGAGTTGGTTCCGTTCGTTTTGACAAAAATGTGGATGCGCGCAAAATCACATGAGCGCGGAAATGCTAGCATGATTAACATTCGCATAGATACGGTAGATTCCGCATCAATCCGGCGAATTCCGCCATTGCGCATTGAATCGGCGGTTTACGCTACCGTAGACGAAGCAAGGCGGGCAAGCTGTGCGCTCTTGCAAAAAAACGGAATCTCTGAGACGGCTGCGCGAAAGGCCATTGAGTCGATTAGCTCTCTTTCTCGTAGTATGCGGGGAGCAATTGTAATGGATGCCTTCACGGGTGAGCGTTTGGATTGGTTTGGCGAACGCGGCGTACGTGTATCGCATATGGATTGTGAAGATGAAAAGGAATTCACAAAATTTCTTTTTGCCGCTACACTCAACTTCTTCGGAGAAATGGATGCGCCAAGGGCAATAACTAAATTTCACGAAGCAATCATTTTGGCATCAAAGGCGGCATCGGCACCTGGATATGTCAGTGAGTTATGTTGGTCGGATGACATAAATTATCCTACCGGATATGTGGCAAGCGGAGAAGTCTATTGCCGCATCACGCCGATGAAGGAGCTTGGCAATCCAGTGGGAGGCCGAGTTTTATTTGTGCGAACTGGCACGCCGTTAGCAAAAACCGTTGACTATTGGCAAGAACGGCCAGTTCTTGTAGGCCATGAGTTTCATAGGACGATGTGAAAAGAAAGTTAAACAACTCCAGGTTGGCGGCCTAATTCGAAGCTTGCACGATTTAGAATTTTGTGATGCATGTCATGCAGTCGACGGGACTGGGCATCGACTTTTCATTGCATGTTCAAATGATTATTTGGGGCTACGTTTTCACGCAGATGTTATTGCTGCCGCACGAGATATATTAGAACAGATCGGAGTCGGCTCAAGTGGATCGCGGACAGTAACTGGATCCAATTCAATTTGTAGTGCATTCGAACGTGAGATTGCGGCTTTCAAGGGGGCGGAAGCTGCGTTACTTTTTTCATCTGGTTATATGACAAATGTCGGACTTCTTTCGACTATTGTCGAAAAAGACGATCTAATTTTGAGTGACGAAAAAAATCATGCCAGCATCATTGATGGGTGCCGGCTTTCCGGCGGAAAAACGCTTGTTTATCCACATCGCGATACCTGTTATGTGAAAAAATTACTACAAACCAATCGTTCAACCAGTGCCAATTGTTTTATTGTTACCGATGGTGTTTTTAGCATGGATGGGACCATTGCTCCCCTGCCAGAACTTTTGGACATGGCCGAAAGGTTCGACGCCCAACTGATCATTGATGATGCTCACGGGCTTGGGGTGCTTGGTGCGCATGGGCGCGGGAGCTTGGAACATTTTGGTATACCCATGAGTCGGCACATTATTACCGTTGGAACATGCAGCAAGGCTTTGGGGAGTCTTGGCGGATTTGTTTGCGGCCCAAAGGCATTGATATCTTTTTTGCGGTCTCGCTGCCACCAAATCCTTTGTAGTACAATGTTGCCGCCATCGGCGGTCGCTGCTGCAAAAAAATCACTCGATCTCTTGCAAAAGTTTCCAGAGTTTGTACGAAAATTAAAACATTTATCTGCCATGGCGAAAGGCATTTTTCAACGGAACTCAATTTCCGTTGGTGAAGATGGTGTAGCAATTTTCCCCATTTGCATTGGCGATGAAAAGCGCGCAACCATTTTGGCGCAAAGACTATATGCCCAAGGAGTGTACATCCCCGAAATTCGGTATCCTTCAGTTCCAATGGGTGGTGCGCGATTACGGCTAACAATATGTGCAAGCTACGACGAATTGGAATTTGCGGATATAATCGGAAAGATTATTGTTGCGATGCGCGAATGAACAACTTATTGTTTGGCAATCGGAAACAAATTAGATCATTCGCCTATTGGTATATGTTTTCTGGACTAAAAAGTGCTTATCGAGTTTACGAACCGGGAAATTCAATATTTGCAGCCTTTTGTTTCTTGTCCAGAATGCGAAATGCAGCCAAGGCCACACCCGAAAAAAGTGTGAATATTGAATAGAATTGCCCGCGAGTAACGCCTGAAATCAATGGTGCATCTGGCTCTCGAAAATGTTCGCAGAAAATACGCAGCAAAGAATAGGCAATTAGAAATTTTGCCACAACGTATCCAGAGAAAGTTTTTTTTGCCTGCTTTGACCAAAATACTGCTTGTACATATATAAACAACAGCAAACCTTCGGTTAATGCCTCGTATATTTGCGAGGGGTGACGTGCTATAAAATAACTCTCGGCAGATACACTCTGCGGAAAAATAACTGCCCATGGAGCACTGCTCGTACGGCCGTAAAGTTCGCCGTTTATGAAATTGGCCAGACGACCAAAGAAAATGCCCAACGGCGCCACGGATACGACGGCATCGGCGACGGTAAGTGTCGATAATTCGTGTCGACGGGAAAAGTAATAGATTCCCAGTGCAATACCAATAAATCCGCCATGGCTGGACATTCCGCCGTGCCAAATGCGCAAAATTTCAGCTGGATCGGAAATGAATACATTTGCTTCGTAGAGGATAACATAACCCAAACGTCCACCGGCAATGACGCCTGTTACCAGATAAATAAGTAGGGAGTCGATTTGTTCATTGCTCAATGTCAGTCGTTGGCAAATCCGATAGATGCGGAAAATTGAGTAAATTGCAAAAAATCCCAAAAGATAAGCGACGCCATACCACCGGATGCCGTCGAAAGGCCAAGCATTTGGAAACCTAATGGCGTAAGGATCTAGATCATGAACCCAATGGCCGTCAATTTTCATGATGTTGGCTATGATTTTTTCCTGGAAGTCTTTTTTTGCTCACCTTCCGCTAAAATGTCAGCCGTCTTCTTGTCCATGGTCGGCAAGACCCTTACATAAGGTATTGGCGATAGGATGCGCCCCTCATTTAAGGCTTCATAAACATGTGCGCCATCAAGGGTCTCGTGTTCCAATAATGCTTCGGCTACGATTTCCAAGGCTATTCGATGTGCTTTCAAAATTTCTTCCGCCCGCTTATATTGGGCGTTGATGATGGATTCAATTTCCCTGTCAATGAGTTGGGCCGTTTTTTCGCTGTAGTTTTGATTGCGCGTAATATCCCGTCCAAGGAAAATATGGTCCTGATTTTCGCCAAAAGCAATAGTACCTAAGGTGCTCATGCCCCAGTCGCAGACCATTCGACGGGCAAGCTTTGTTGCCTGTTTTATATCCGCAGAGGCACCGCTGGAAATTTCGCCAAAGACCAAATTTTCCGCAATTCTTCCGCCCATGGAGCAGCAAATCTCGTTAAAGGCGCATTGCTTGGTTTTATTTAAAATGTCCTTGCTTGGCATAAACATGGTACTTCCAAGACTGCGTCCCCTGGGAATAATGGTTACTTTGTGAACCGGCAAGAGCCCATCATCGATTGATGCCTGTACAATAGCGTGGCCAGCCTCGTGGTAGGCTGTGGTTTTCTTATCGTGGTCATCCAGCAACCGTTTGCGTTCACGGCCGTAGCAGACCTTTTCCCGGGCTAACTCTAGGTCGAAACGCTCAACCTCTTTTTTATCAATGCGGGCCGCCATTAATGCCCCCTCGTTGATCAAATTTTCCAAATCCGCGCCAGAGAACCCAGGGGTATTTTTCGCAACAACTTTAAGATCAACACCTTTTGCCAGTTTTACCTTTTTCCCGTGAATCTGCAAAATTTCCTCTCTGCCGTACAGATCAGGCAAATCGATAACTACCTGCCGATCGAAACGCCCTGGGCGCAAAAGGGCACTGTCTAAAATGTCCGGTCTATTGGTGGCAGCCACGATGATCACACCTTCGCGGCCGTCAAATCCATCCATTTCCACGAGAATGGAATTAAGCGTTTGCTCCCTCTCGTCATTGCCGCCGCCGAGCCCAGCTCCCCGCTGGCGCCCTACTGCGTCGATTTCATCGATGAAAATGATACATGGCGCATTTTTGCGGCCTTGTTCGAACAAGTCGCGAACCCTGGCGGCGCCGACACCAACAAACATCTCAACAAAATCCGAGCCGCTAATACTGAAAAAAGGCACACCAGCTTCTCCGGCAACTGCTTTGGCCAGGAGGGTTTTCCCGGTCCCAGGCGGGCCAACCATGAGACAGCCTTTTGGAATACGACCACCGATGTCGTTGTATTTTTGGGGATTCTTTAAAAAATCCACAATTTCTGCGACCTCCTCCTTAGCCTCATCACACCCAGCCACGTCAGCGAAGGTAACTTTTTTGTCTCCAATGATCTGCACCCGTGCCCGGCTTCTGCCGAAAGTCATCGTCCTATGCCCTACTTCGCGTATCTGCCGAAATAGAAAGAAGTAAAGGACGAAGAAAATGACCAAAAATGGGATTATTCCAAGCATGAGGTCTCCGAGGAACGAATTGCCGGGCTTTTCTCGAAACTTCGCCAACGTCATGAGCTCGTTAAACCGTCCATCGGTGAGACGCCCCTGGGCAGTGAAACTGATTTGGTGGCCAGCTTGGTTGCTGTCGTCGCTTGCTTTACCAGAAATTCGATACCACTGAAGGCCGCGGCTTGGAAGCGCCTGGATTTCTCCGCTACCAACAAGACCTCTTTGCGCAACACTCAAAACCTGATTAATCGTCCATTCTTCCCGCTTGATTGCTGGATTGGCCGGCGAAATCATCGTCCAGGCGAGAATCAGAGAGAAAATAAGAATACCCCAGACGAGAAGTACCTTTGGTCGAAAACGAGACGGCCCTAAATTTTTTTTTCGCATGGCAATGAAGATAAAATTCCCAAAAACTGGATCTCAAACCTCCACGCATCTTTGCTCTATGTGCAAGAAGTTTTTGCCGGGAACTTTGCCGAAAAGAGCACAATCCTACGTACATCTAGTGCAAATGGCTTGAAAATGCGCCATCTCATGTCCGCGAAAAACAACCACCCACAATATGCAATTGTATGCAATGGAGCTAATCATTGCAAAAAAAAAGCTTAGAAGATGACATCCTGGCAATATGCATGCCAGGATAGTGTAGTAACACAAGGTATAAATTACAAGAAAAATGACCCAGCGCGCTTTAATATCTCGCTTGAGGCAGACATGAAAAATTTTGAGTAATAGCAACATACAAATACCGACGATAGCACTGAGCCCGAATGGAATTGACAGATGAATACTGTCTATCATGAGCCCGCCCACAAATGTCGCCATGCATGCTCTTTCGGTAAATAAATTTACAAAAAATACCAATGGCCACAACGGAACCATTCCAAGCAAAAAACTCCCTGCGGGAATTAAGTTATCTAACGCAAATGCAATGACGCACGCTCCAGCTGCCTGGAGCACTAATTTAAGAGCCCCATTGCCGCATATCCCCATTGTCTGATTTTTAGCCAAAGGCTTGCCATCGCGCAAATGCTAAAAAACTAAAATCGCAAAATTTACGCAAAAAAGTTTTCATAAAATTTCGGCTAAATCATCTATGTTTTATACCGCTAAGGCAAAAGACCTCATTGTCACATGCGCAAATTCCTCCTGTGGCATAATTCGGGGTTTTACCCCCTGGCATCCATATTAATTTTGTGCGATTAAGTTCTGCGATTGGTTGGCATTAATAACCGCGTCAAATTGAATTTTTTTTCGGAACCAAATCCTTTGCTTACGGGCCAGTTGCCGTGTATGGTAGAAAATACGTTCCGCCAAATCTTCCTTCGATAGGCATCCGCTCAAAAAAGCCAGCACCTCACGATATCCAACAGCTCGGCTGAGGGTTGGATGTCGTTCTAAGCCATTTGCGCGTAATTGAATGACCTCTTCGATGAGGCCATTTTGGAGCATATCGCCTATGCGTTCCCTGAGACCAGTTTCCCAAATTTTCGGCGATTTCTCCACCTTGATAGTAATTTTTGGTATAGAATCAAACGGGCCAACTTGTCGGTTAAAGTTGCGACGCATGTTTTCGACGGAGTAACCAGTCGTGATACAGCGTTCTAAGGCTCGCAGGGCGCGGACTGGATTTTGGATTAATTCCGACGACAGATTGGAGTTGTATTTCAGCAATTCGGACTTAATCGCCTCCATCCCGCCAACTTGCCATAGTTGTTGCACGGACACGCGAACTTGCTGCGAAACGGATACGTTATCACAAATCGCCTTGTAAAAACTCAGCAGATAAAACCCACTGCCACCAACGACAAAAATATCTTTTCCGCGGGACCAAACCTCGTCCAACACATGCCGTGCGTAGGCGACAAATTGCTTCACATCAAAACATTGATCCAAATCGACCAAATCCAGTCCGTGGTGAGGAATGCCAGACTGTTCTTCTTTTGTAATTTTTGCGGTGCCGATATTTGCGTTTTTGTAAAATTGCGTAGAATCACAGGAGAGAATTTCGCCGCCGGCCCGCCTGGCTAAGTCCACGGCGATTGCTGATTTGCCAGAGCCCGTGACCCCGGCAATGACGTAAATTGAGCGCATTAGACAGACTCAGACAGAGATGTAACCGCCAATAGTGTTGTAACAAGAAAAATTGATGGCCAAAAAAGTTGCATCGGATGTGTATGCATTACTTGTAGGCCGTCAACAATCATGTTTCCCCAGGAACTGTGTGGGGGAGGAATGCCAAGTCCAAGGAAACTGAGAAATGCTTCGATAAGAATGGCATTTGATGTAAGTAACAAAGCGTAGTGACGCACGAGCGGCATAATGTTTGGCAAAATATGCAACAAAATAACCCGCCAATGTGCTTGCCCCATACGAATTGACGCATCAACAAAATCTTGTCCGCGCAAGTCCAATGCTCTGGCTCGTATAACCCGGGCAAATGTAAACCATTCGGTGATACCGATGGCAAGACAAAGAATCCATAGGCTCGAACCAAAACATGCCATAAGTAGCAATATTAACATCGTCAATGGAAGTGCTTGGAGGACATCTATCAACCGCATGAGCCAGCAATCTGTCCGATTTCCAATGTAACCAGCTAACATCCCAATACTCACAGCCAAAAACATAGCAATGGTCACCGCAATGACTCCGACAATTAGCGAGACGCATCCGCCGGCCAGGAGCCGCAACAACAGGTCGCGCCCTAATAAGTCCGTGCCCAGCGGGTGAGTCAAGGATGGGCCCATGGAAACAGCACCAATATCCTGATACAATGCTCCAGTACGAAAACACAATGACACTGCGCATGTGGGCACAAGCAGAGCCAACCAAATGATTTGCCAACGAATGCGCGTCATTTTTTTAAGACAATGTCTGCAATTTTTGCGCCAATTCGTCCTGTGTTCGCGATCCAGAAAGTTGCTCCACCAGTTTGCCATCCTTGAATAAAATAATCGTTGGGATTGCTTGGATGCCGAAAGTTTTGGCAAGCCCTGGCGACTCGTCTACGTCTACTTTGGCGATTCCGGCAATTCCGGAAAATTCTCTACGCAAGGCTTCAATTACGTGTTCCATTGCGCGGCATGGCCCGCACCATGTCGCATGAAAGTCTACGAGCGCCACCTTATTGTCCGCTATGAATCTTGGAAAGTCTTCCTGTCTTAAATTTTCCACTTGAGTCTCCTCTATACGATGTGTTGACCATACTTGTACGCGGTCGCTGGTCAACGCCCATTTTATACATATCAACATGATGCGCATTAACACAAGTCGACACGGCAGTGCCAACACGTAAATGAGCTTCTACGGCTAATGCGATAAGGGGGCTCGCGTGAAGATCTTGACATATATCTCAAAAGTAGGTCTACTTTTTTGCAAATGGGTGTGCTGGTGTCAGATGATACAGCGAGTGCTGAACGCGGAGAATCGCTTGCGGAGTTAGAGACAATTACAGGATTGTACGCAAAAAAGGTCACGTCATTCAACATGCTTTCATCTGTAATTGCGGCCTGTATTGGGATTATGGGAGTATTGTGGCTTGTTGCATATATTGCTCCGACACTTTTCAATGGAATTCCGATTCTTTTGAGCTTTTGCGGAGTTATGAATTGGGTTTTTCCAATATCGTCTTCCGTATTTTTTCTGTGCGCAGCTTTAGCGCGAGTCTTTACGATTTTAAATGAAAGGATGGCGGAAAAAGTAGCCGCCCTCCAAAAAAAGACATCGTAGGGCGGAGACCCGATTTGTAGACATTGATAGCGAATGATCCCATGTGAGCGTATGCCCACAGGTTCGGTTTATATTTGCGATTAGTAAATTAGGTTCCACCGTTGTCCCATGAATTTTACGCAGGATGACCTAGTCGCATTCCTTCAGCCGAAGGCCGTGATCGGTTACTACGGCGGCACCATCAGGGGTGTTTCTGCTCTCGATACGGCCAAAGAAGGTGATATCGCCTTTTTCAGCAACAGGAAATATGTTGCTCATGTTGCAAGTTCGCGCGCTTCTATCGTCCTGGTTCCAGAAAATTTTGATGGATGCCATGATGTTTCCAGAGCCTATTTCAAAGTGCCGAACCCATCATGGGCATTTGCAAAAGTGTGTGCCGTCGTCGAAAAAGAACGGGCACCAACAGCGCCAACGGGAATACATCCAACTGCCATCGTTGATGTGTCGGCGGAAATCGCGCCTGGCGTGTACATCGGTCCTTTTGCAGTCGTTGATGCTAATGTTTCCATCGGGTATGGCGTCCGCATTGGAGCCCACTGCGTTGTTGGGCGCGGGTGTCATATTGGCGAAAACACGTGTATTAACCCCAGGGCAACCCTCTATGCAAATTGCTGGGTAGGGAACAATGTTATCATTCACAGCGGAGCAGTCATCGGTTCGGATGGTTTTGGTTACGAAACCATTGATGGGATCCATCACAAACTCCCCCACATTGGGAACGTAATCATCGAAGATAATGTGGAAATTGGTGCCAATACAGCCATCGACCGGGCCCGCTTTGCAGAAACTCGCATTGGTTCGGGCACAAAAATCGATAACCTTGTCCAAGTCGGCCACAATGTCCGTGTTGGCAGCGATTGTCTGATCGTTTCCCAGGCAGGTATTGCAGGAAGTTCGACACTTGGGCACCATGTGGTCCTTGGCGGGCAGGCCGGAATTGCTGGACATGTGCACATCGGCGATGGCGTGCAAATTGCTGCTCAATGCGGTGTCCCGGGAAACGTCCCAGGCGGAAATGTTCTCCGCGGTACACCGCCAATGCCAATTAATGAGGCTAACCGTTTCTATGTCCTTCGAAAGCATATTCCAAAGCTTTTTAAGCGGGTTGAAGCACTTGAAAAAAAATCACAACCGTATCCATGATCTATTGGAGGCGGTAATTTTTGGGGCGAAGAGATTCTGGTTGCCAGGAAGACACGAGAGACTTTTCAGGAATCATTTATGGCGAAAAAATGGCTGTTTACTCTATGCGGATTATTGATCATTTGCGGATTGCCGTTTGTCGTACGCAAAAAGGGTCGCGCCATCGATGCCCAGGGAGATGATACGATTGTCATTCTGGTGGCGCACAATGAAAATATACGTCATGAGTTGGAGCGCGGATTTAGTGCATGGTATAAAAAAAGGACTGGGCGGGCGGTTTTTGTGGATTGGCGCTATCTGGGCGGAATTAGCGAGATTGTTCGTTATTTGGATAGTGTCTACACAAGCGCATTCCGCTATCACTGGGAAAAAGAATTAAATCGCCAGTGGAACTCGGAAATCGCACAAATCTTTGCAAACCGCTCAAATGAGCCTTCTGACGGGAAGACCGCCACTGAATTGGAAGTGTGTGCCGCATTCTATGGTTCGAATGTTTCTTCGGGGATCGATATTTTTTTTGGCGGTGGAGTTAGTGAGTTTGTAAAAATGGCGAATCGGGGAATTTTGGTAGATTCTGGATTTTTACGGGAACATCCGGAATTTTTTACTCAGGATGTCATTCCGCGATATTTCGCCGGGAGTGATCTTTTGGATATTGGTGGTCGCTGGTTTGGGAGTGTGCTATCTGCCTTTGGAATTATTTACAATTCCGATGCGCTTGCCGCAAAAGGTTTAGATCAGACTGATGTTTTCCAATGGGAACAACTTGCCGCACCACAGCTCATCGGCGCAATTACCTTGGCTGATCCGACGAAGAGTAGTGCTCTGCTGAAGGCTCTCGAAATGATTGTGCAGCAACAAATCATGTTCGCCTTGTGCGGTAAAAGTGGGCCAGTTGCCGAAAATGCGGCCATACATGCCGGCTGGTTACGTGGGCTGCAAATTATCCAACTTATTTCAGGGAATACGCGATATTTTGCCGATACGCCATCTAAAATGATTTTGGATGTTGGTGCCGGAAATAGTATCGTTGGAATTATTGTTGATTTTATGGGGGAGGCGCAGTGCGCTGCGGAAAACGCCCGCTGTGGATATGAGCGCATGGGATTTGTTATTCCGCGGAATGGATCCGCCATAAGCCCAGATCCCATAGGGATTTTGCGTGGCGCACCAAATATGCCCGTTGCTAAGTATTTTTTGGAATACATTTTCAGCGAAGACGGGCAGAAGGTATTTGCATTTAATGCCGGAGCTCCTAACGGCCCAATGGATCACACATTATACCGTCGACCAATTAACAAGCGGATCTATGCCCCTGAATTCGCGGTTTATCGCACCAGTAGCGATGATCCGTATGCTAGTTTATCCGAGTTCGACTTCCATCCAGAGTGGACTGCACCAGTGTACAACGCTTTAAAGTGGATTGTTAAATTTGCATTTATCATTCCACATCAGGAACTTATTTCCGCGTGGAAAGAAATTGTAGCTGCAAAAGCCGAAGGGCGGACTGATGATGCCGCAGCAGCACAAGAAATTTTAGGCGATTTTTCGGATTTCGAATACGATGTCGCCAATAAGACCCTGGCGGACGTTTTAAGCCAAGCTAATCCGGCGGCGGCGCTTTCCGCCCAGCGCAAAATTGTTCGTCGATTTCAAGCACAATATACACGCGCCATGCGCAGAGCCATGGGCCACCGCTAGCAACCGTCATAATGTGACATGCAAAGTTTCATGAAAAGGCCGTTGACACTGATTCAGTATTGGATTCATTGGCTGGTGGAGTTCTCTTTATTATGGGTGATGTGCTGTGCGTTGTTAGCCGTCGGGACAATCGCGTATTGGCTATGCAACTTATTTATGCCTACGAGACTTCAGGACATGTTTCATTTGATTCGCTTTGGATGGACTTGGTGGATATGCTTGGGCTTGCCGTAGAGCAATACGATTTTGCCAAATCGCTAGCTTGTGGGACATTGAAGTATCTACGCGAAGTTGATGGCCAGATCGATGGCATGCTCATTCGTTGGAATTTTAGCCGCTTGGCAAAGGTTGATTTAGCCATTTTGCGCCTGGCATTTTATGAAATGCTATATTGCGAAAACATTCCACATGTTGTTACTATTAATGAGGCAATTGAGCTTGGAAAACAATACTCGTCGGACGATTCTAAGCGGATCATAAACGGAATATTGGATCAATTGCGTAAGGAGAAATGCGTATCGGTAACATCCGGCAAGTCCTAGCATTCATTTTGGCATATATTCTTAGGTGTTCTCTGAATTTCTTTTTGCGCCGAAGAGATTCATTGGCCCGTTGGTTTCCGAATGTTCATCCGCGTCGGATTCTTCGCCTTTTCCAGAAATAGATGACGTTCCGGGATCTTTGCGTGTGGTTTGCTCCTTTTGTTTTGGAGTTTGTGTTTGTTGGCTTTGTTTTGATGGCGACGCCGGTTGATTTTTTTTAAAAGTTTGCGACTGACAAACCTCTCTGCGCTCTTGTTGCTTCATAATTTCCTTATAACGCTGGGTCATGTTAAGGATTCGCGTTGCTTTCTTTTTGGCATATGCTGGTGTGGCAGGATCGAGGACGGCGTGAGCTAGCCCGCCTTGCCATGTGGGGCCACGCAGTTCAGGGCCGTCGCGTAAATCCAGAAGTGCAAAAATGCTCATCATTACTCCGAGGATGGCTTTTCCTGTCTCTTCAGGAGTATGGCTCCGTAAATTACCTGCCATTTCTTGTATTTCACTGGCAAAATCCAATTCATGCGCATCGGTGGCAACTTCTCTTGCTGCCATGGCGGCATCAAAGGCTTTTTCCATGGCATCAACGGCCCGCTCATTGGCTCCAAAATCATTTCCTTGGAGCGACTCCATGGCGCGTTCAAATCCATCACGGATAAGTTCGAGTGCCGAACGCATATCGGAGGTGATATCCTCTTGAGAAAGATGCCGATCGATGGTGTCAATTACCTCTCGAGAGGTAAGCTGCAAACCTTCTGGCGGTTCTTCCACAAATGTTTCTACATCAATTACGAAATTACCATCCTCCGTTCCGCGGGAACTCGGCCGAACTTCTGCGCTCGCAGACACGTCCTGAGGGGCAGCGGCGGCATTTTCGCCAAAGTTGCCTTCCGCTGGAGTTGGTGATGTACTTCTTGTCGCCGCTTCAACCGTTCTGTCGTCAGAATCATTGAAAATGATCTCATCATTCGGGCTAGAAAGTGGGACGGAGCAATTGGCCAAAATTAGGCAAGCCCCAAAAATTGCACTTTCATCGTTGTTTGGGCTAAATGCGTTTACCGTAGCAAACTCTCGCATCATTCCATCGACGGACGGTACGTCCGACCTGTCGCGTGTTTTGTTCGTGCTGTTACCGATTTGAATGCTTGATGGCGAAACGGCACCCGCCAACGTAGGACCACCAATACCTTCCATCGCAAACAGAGTTTAGCACGAATAAAGGACGAAGCAAGGCGTTTTTACGCGCAATTTACATTTTTGCAGAAGGCATACTTTTTGCAATGTGTATGGCGGCAACATGCCATATGTTTAATGGTTATTATTTACAGCAACATATCTTATTAGGGCGAAATTCGCCACATGCTAAAAAGAGCGTTGCAGGGATTATAATTGCCGCCCCTAAAAGCGTTGACAAACTCGGTGTCTCGCCAAAAAAAAGATATCCGCTTCCAACGCTCAACGCAAACTCTAAATAACGCCAAGGTGCGGTTGTCGAGGCGTCGATAATTCTGAAGCAGCGAATAATGCAAAAAAACAATAGATTTGCGCTGACTCCGACGGTGGCCACAATAACCCACAACTTAGTGGACATGGGATGCCATAGAAAGATCGCAGGAAGACTCGTAAAAAAAGTAATCCCAAGCGCAGTGTAAAAAAGTGTGGCAAGCATGGACTCTTTGTTGGCGAATTTTTTATTGACAATATCAACGCTAGCAAATAACATGACGGAAAGAAATAATGGAATAATTGCAGTATTAAAACTATGAGCGGTAGGTTCGGCCACGAGTACGATACCCAAAAACCCAATTAGCGTTGCTGTTAATCGGCTTTTTGTGAAGCGCTCGCCTAGAAAAAAATGTGCCAAAAATAATAAAATAAGTGGATTAGAAAATTCGATGATGGAGGCCATAGGTAGTGTGGCTTTTTGAAGTCCAAGACACCAGAGCAACATTGCTGCACACAATATGCAGCTGCGAAAGAGATGTACTTCCGGACGCGTGGTGCATAATTCTCGGCGTCTCTTATACGCAAGTGGCAGCAACCAAATTGTTGCAAAAAAGAAACGCAAAAAAATGACCTGAATGGGATTTACCTGGCCCCCTAAATACTTCATCCCGCAGTCACCAATTTGACAAAAAATGAGATGCAAAAAGAACCAAAAAATTCCACGGAATCCAACATATCTTGGCATGTCTCGGAGATGGTCAATTTGACTGGCGTAGTCAACGCCATTTTCGCAGGTCAATGCCCAGAACGCTACTACATTCTTGTATGCCCGGCGGCATGACATGAATACATTTGCCCATAATTTGGTCCGAACCTTGGATCCCATATCAGCTTTTTCTCGTCTGGACAAATTGCACTGATAGATAAATCGGGACGTGCACGAAATAGAATTTCTGCCAAATTTGGAGTAAAGCTAGCGGAAAATCGACCAAGTTCTAGCCTCTTCAGCGCCTTAACATTTCGTAAGGCAAATAATTCATCGGCCGTAATCTTGTTGCCCCAAAGAAAGTTAAATGTGATAGCTTCCAGCTTTTGGCATTGGGCCAGGTCGGCGATGTTTTCGACGCGTACTTTTGCCCCGCCAACCATGGCTATCCAGCCATTGTCATCGCGTTCGGTAATTTCGATTTCCGTAGCATTTAATACTGCGTCATCGAGTATCCCCACTAGCGGCGTGACGCCCGGCGATTCGCCAATAAATATATCCAAATATTGGTCAAACAATGCTTGTGCGCCGGATTCGTTGCGCTCAGCGGCCACGGCCAAGGCTATGCGCCCGCTGACACCGATTGTGGACATGCCAATAAGTGTATCAAGTGCTTCTTGATATTGTGCGGTATCCTTTTTGTCGGCTTTCTCTTTGGCAATTACTGCCACATAAGAAGTAATCGATTCCAATAATTCATTTTGGGCAGTTTGCATTGCGTCTTTTTTTTGCTTTGCCGCCTTATTTAAGGCGCCATGAATCCGGTTGGCTCTATCGTCTGATTGTTCTCTGGGAAATTCTCTAACTATATCATTAAATTCGTTTCTGGTTAACTCGGCAACAGCTGCCCCTCCCATCGAAGCCAAAGGAACAGCTACGCCCCCATTCAACAGATTTTCTGTGGTCGCGGCAAAGGTTTTTTCTTTAAAGATCAACATTTCCCGAAGGCCAATTCTCGAAAACGGAACCTTGCGTTTCCTATAATAATTTGCTAGGCTGCTGACGGTTGAATCGCGGCGGTTTAACACAGCAAACTCTAACGGAGTACAGCCATTGTCCGCGCGCTTTGATAGGACGGCTGCCATATCCCCACTGGTCATCCCATCCAAAAAGGCAAAAAGTTGATTCGAGTGCTTACGCAACATTTCTTGTGCAAAATTTGCGTAACGTGGGCCGTTTGGTTCGTTCGCCAATAGGTACGGATGGCTTGTCGCTCCGCCGATGTATTGCGTATTTGCTTCGCCGTAGGTTGTCTCAGGTGGCATTTGGCCGAGTAGGAGGTAGCGTTTTGCCTGAGAATTTAAAGTTTGTCCTATTTCAGTAAGTATTTCCGGGATGCCGCCCGATTCCTGATAGTGGTGTCCAGCTTCGTGTCCGATGGTCATCTGCCTAAATGTTTCGCTTTTGGTTAGCCGCGAAAAGAACGCCTGCGCGCGTACGCCATGTTGTTGGGCCAAATCGTTACAAATTTCCCACAAAACGGACCGATTCTCTTTGGTTTCAAAAATTTTTCTCCACACTGCTTCATCGGGCTGGCCAGGATTAGATAGCGCATCGGAACATATTTCATAAATTACACTCTTACTATTCGGTGGTAGATTAAATTCGCTGATAGCGGCCATGAGTTTACTGCCAATCCAAGGAATCTTTGAAAGCTCCCGCACAACTTTTGGGGTTTCAAGGAGCCCAACGAAGAAGTTGCGTACTCTTTGTTTGCTGGCCCTATCGGTGATCGCAGCTATTCGCATACTATCAAAAATTTGCGTGGCGTTTGGCGTTTGCATCAAATTAATGAATCTTTCCGGGCTTAGAATATCTTCTGGTCTCGTTGCCGCGCATGCTGCAGTGAGTCGTATGAATGGAAACCATAAATTTGAACGCTGCATTACCGCGCAAAATACGCCAGGATCGTTAGCCATTTTGAGGAGAAAGTGCGGATCGGACACGCCACCATTCCACTCGGTTATCGTAATTTGATTGCCAGATGCGTCGACATCACCGATTTCTTGATTCCCGCGGATTGAATAAAAGAAACTAAGTTCTTCTGGTCCGAACCATGATTTGTGTATTAATTTAATGAATGCGCCTGGGTCTGAAAATTGTCGCTCAAGTAGCGTGCAACCGTCTTCGCTCTTGCAAAGAAATTTGAAAATTGATCCACTATTTAGCGACGCAATGAATTCTTCGCTCGGCATGGATGCGAGTTTTTCTTGCAAAATTTCACTGTCTGCATTATCTGACATAAGAAAACTTGCTATATCGATATTATTTTTGCCGAAACTTAAAATTTTAACAAATGCATCAGCTGGCAACTTTCGTAGTATTTGCAGCAATTTGGCCTTGTGATCTTTGGTGCCAACGCTCAATATTGTGTCCGTAAGTGTTAATCCCCATGGGCGTTTTTGCGAAAGCTCTCCGTATGCATTTTGTGGCGTTACCTTGTCGAGAGCTGCATCAATTTTTTCTGCGGTCATGGCTAAACGGTTTTTAATGGCTGCCTCATTCGCAGTTACTTGATCGTCCATTGTTTGTAAGGAATTATTCATCGAAATTCCATCGGGTGACCGCATTTTTGGGAGACCACGTAATCGCAGCACATCTGCGTCTGATAGATGAAGTAATACATTGCCACCAAGATGTAATCTTTGGAATAAGTTACGAGCCTCTTTCAGTTGATTCCATCGTATTAAACCTTCCATGTGGGCAATAATCGCCTGCATGTAGCTTGGAAATTCTTGGCTACTTGCAAGCGGACACTGGCCAAGTGGCATTGGGGGAATAGGTTCCCGGTGGACCAATTCATTGATTTTTACTCCCGAGGCTTCGAGGTCTTTGGCGTACGAATCCCATGTACTAGGGGATACAAATGGCTTGATCCGTTCCAATAATGGGTGGACTCTGTTTAAAATCTCTTCGAGCATTTTGCAGCTTTCGGGAAATTGTTTGGCATAATGCCAAGCGTACGACTTGGGCGAGATTATTAGTTGATTAACTACTGCATAAATGCCTTCTGGCGTATTAGAATCCAGCAATTTGTTCATTTCGCCATATCTGCGGGTGCCATCTTGGACGAATAAACCAAAGCCGGGATGGCGGAATTCGAATTTTGTTTCATTGAATGAAATGCCAAATTCTCTACAGAGCGGTTCGGCAAAATCACGCCTTAACGATGAATCTAGCGGTAATAAATTTGGAAGTGATTTGCCATTTGTTCCTCGTAGTACTTTAATCAATGGCTCACGCAAACCAGATATTGAGAGGGCTTCCAATGCTTGCGTCAATTCACGGCCATATCCAAAAATTGATTCGATTTCTTCTCTTATTTCGTGGCATGTATGGTCGGTCTTTAGGAAAGTTGCCAATCGCGCCAATTCGTTGGGAAGCTTGCGAATGCGATCGCAAGTTATAAGATCATCGGTAAGGCATTTTTGCTTTAAAAAGAGTTCGATTTCGTCCGAGAGTGACAGTTTCGTTTCTGAAGATCGCATATTTGCCGCCTTGGCTTCGGGAATTATCGACGGAAAGGTTCTTTGAGTATATGTTTGACTTATGGCGGCAGAAATTCCCGGCTCGAGCAATGGTTCTGTACTTCTGCCATCTGCAACCGTGCGTGCGCCTGCAGCCGTTTGTTCAATGGCAAGCTGGATCTTATTTTGCTCACAATAGCTATTGAATTGTTTTAAATTGGTGTCGTTTTCGCCAAGCCGTTGTGCCACGATGTCAACCATCAATTGCGCAA
This sequence comes from Puniceicoccales bacterium, assembly GCA_031278455.1. Taxonomy (GTDB): domain Bacteria; phylum Verrucomicrobiota; class Verrucomicrobiia; order Opitutales; family JAIRLM01; genus JAIRLM01. The sequence continues at coordinate 29,662 of JAITKJ010000023.1, forward strand.
GGGTTATTGCTCCTGATGTATTGTCATGCAAAATATGCACCTGGCTGTTTAAATGTTCATGCCGATCCGCGCGTTGAAAGAATTGCAAAACATTTTTTTGGGCATCTGCGCTCCCGGCCTTAACGACAAGCCCAATGACTGGTATCTCCTGGTCGTTTGGTGTTTCAAGAAGTTTGCCAAACTGTTTAGAGTCTAATATACTTAAATTTTCGGCGATAAAATCGGCTGCTTCTGCTTCTTTTACGGCAACGGTTTGTGTTAAATTCCATGCCGCGAGGCAATTAATTGCATAGCTAAACGCGCCAGGAAATCCGCCCAGCCGATAGGCGTCGCCTAAACCACCTAATGTAATGCTGACTTTTTGTTTTTCGGCATCCCCATGAGGATTCCAACGCACGCAACTTCTTCCAATTTCTATCGCCATAGCAGCAAAAGTTTATATCGCGAAAGCAAGAAAGGGAATATTTTTTTTAACAAATGCTCATTTTCCGAAATTTATTATGATGTTTTGTGGGACTTGCAAAACCAATTCTTATAATAATTTGCGATTTAAATTCATGGATGTAGCACAAACATGCCAACGGCCGTTATCGCCTGATCATGTTGAATATTCCTTTGGGGATACGCAGAATGGGCTAGTCCGGTCTGTTTTTTGAATAATGTGTGTGGAGTTGGCATGAGCGTCGAGAATCCCCTGATATCCAGCGTTGGCTATAAGCGGAACATCTGAAGCCTACATTTTCCCCTCCATGAAAGGCTTGGTTGCATGAAGTCTGCCGTCTTAGCGAAAAAATAAAATATGGTTTGTGGCACAAATTGCCTACCGGCAAGTTTTTGCAATGTATGATTACTTTCTGCTTCGTTGCCCAATGGATGAGGCCTGAAAATTTAATGCGGTAGTTGCGAAAACTTTGCAACACGTTGGACGGCGCGGTACCAGCCCGGGGAAGTCCTTCGCATGTCGCTGGCAATTTTCAATTGCAACTTTAGTGGAATACCTCCAGTGTATTTAGCGAATAAATCAATTCCATCTTTAAGCGGCAGTGTGGCAATGTGTTCCAATAGGCATGACTGGAAATAGACTTGCAACTGTGCCGCATGGGCCGAATTTCCGAGGTCAATCATGCCAATAGCCATTTGCAGATTGGCATCGCGGATGTTGGCAGTCCTTCGGAGTGCACATAATAAATTTTGCCGTCCTCGTGCGCACACACCTATACACTTATAATAGCGATAGCCTACATTTTTTATGCCGATGCATTTTTTTGTATTTGCGATGATAAAACAGGAAAAAAGTTTGTCCGTAGAACAGATGATGTTATTGCGCTCAACAAACGGAAGTAAATATTCCGCCGCGCGGACGACGGCATCTCGTGCATACAACTTATCCCATAGGTAAACAAGGCGTCGATCCGCAAAGGCTTTGTTCATTTGCTTGCTTGTCCGCGTATAAGTCACTGGCCGCTGCCACCAAGGTTGCCTGCGCGTTTTTCCGGTTGGATAGACCCACTCCGTATCAAAATGGACTACATCGCTCCCAGTATTTTCAGCGGTGGATTGAGCGATTTCCACGATGTCGGGCGTAAGCTCATCGTCCGGATCCAAAAACATGATAAATTTTCCCTTTGCCGCCAAAACGCCGCGTATGCGCGCGTAGGCGGTCCCGCGGTTGATGTCGTTATGCAAAATTACAACGCGCAGATCGCGCAGGGCATATTTCTTCAAAATATTGAACGAATTGTCTGTCGAGCCGTCATCCACGCAGATAATTTCAATATTTTCATAGGTCTGCCGCAACATACTTTCCATGGCACGAGGCAGATACGGCTCCATGTTGTAGACTGGAACAATGATGGATACATGCGGGGTTTGATGCGGATCGGCATGCATTTGATTGGGACAGAACAATATCAGCAATAGTCCCAACAAGCATCCAAATCGAAGAAACATAAGTTCGTCTCTGTTGGACAGCGGCGCAATAGCAATTTTTTTGCCCAAATTCCGCGAAACCTTGCCCACTTTCAGTAAATTTTCGTTGACCTGTGCGATGCTGGCCCCCAGATAGATGCTCATGCCCAGAGAATATGTGATTTTGGAGTGTGCCGAGGCAAAGTCAGAGGGGAAGCCCGTCTCACGGTACATGACGACGCGTAACAAGAAATTGCAAACGGAGAAGGTTGAAAAACGAAAATACAATAAATTTCTCCGTCGCCATACGCTACATAAGGAAATCAAAGAGTAGTGTCCAATAAAGAACGTTCCATGACCGTGGACTTAAAGGATTTTTACTCGCCCGGAAGAAATTTGACGATTATGTGAATTAGTGAGGCCATTGAGTGTTATCCAGTAAAAAATGGTTGCGGTGGTATATATTTTCAGATTATGTATTATGGAGTTGGATGGTGTGGCGGAATTCAATTGCCGAACCACATGTGTTTACGACCGGTGGAGGTTTTATGAAATCAGATAAGGCGAATGTGGCGGAGTTTTCACGGTTGCGAAGAATTTTTTTCCCAATCTATATGTATGAACTAAAGAAAGTACTGCCAATGGCATTTATTTTCTTTTTTATCCTTACAATTTACACACTGACGCGGAATGTTAAGGACAGTCTGGTGGTTACGGCCCAAAATTCTGGGGCAGAGGTGTTATCGTTCTTAAAGCTTTTCTGTGTCACGCCGGCAGCTTTTATCTTCCTGCTTCTCTATACCAAGGCAAGCAACCTGCTTTGCTCTGAGAAGCTTTTTTATGCGACGTTGACTCCATTTGTGGTCTTCTTCGGGCTGTTTGGGTTTGTCATATACCCGCATCTCGACTTTTTCCAACCACTCCCGGAAACTGTTGCCGCATGGCAGGTGGCGTTTCCGCGATATAAATGGATCATTGCCGTTTGTGGCAATTGGACATATTCGTTGTTTTACGTGCTTTCGGAAATTTGGGGAAGCGCTATCATCTCGCTTTCTTTCTGGCAGTTTGCTAACCAAATAACCAAAATTAGTGAAGCCAAGCGACACTATGCCTTCTTTGGGTTTATGGCTCAAACGGCGCTTATTGCGTCCGGTGCGATAGGGAAGCATTTCTCGCAGATGACGGCAACAAGTTCTGGCGAAAATGCATGGGGCGAATCCTTGCGCTGGCTCATGGGAATGGTGTTTGTCTTTGGATTGCTGATAATGGTTGTTTATCGGTGGATGTATAAGCATGTGCTTACCGATCCACGCTTTTATTGCCGTGCAGAACTGCCAAGTAACGCCGGAAAAAAGAAGCCGAAAGTTTCTCTTATGCAAAGTTTTAAGGAAATTTTAACATCGCCTTACCTGGGGCTGATTGCACTTCTGGTAATTTGTTATGGAACAAGTGTCAATTTCGTTGAGGCCGTTTGGAAGAGTCAGGTGAAGATACTGCACCCGAACCCAAATGATTTCAACGCGTTTATGGGGCAGTATACCATCGTTTTGGGTTTTGCATCGATGGCCATGATGTTGGTTGGAAGCAATATTTTGCGGCTGTTTAGTTGGTTTACGGCTGCTGTTATTACGCCAGTGCTCCTACTTGTGCTAGGTGGCGTGTTTTTTGTCTTTGTAATATTTCGGACTGGTCTGGCGCCGATAATCGAAAACATTGGGACAACGCCCGTTGCTCTTGCCGTTGTCCTTGGTGCTATTGTTGCTGGTGCGACAAAGGCTACGAAGTATGCGCTCTTTGACTTAACCAAGGAGATGGCCTATATTCCACTTGATGAGGAAATGAAGGTTAAAGGTAAAGCAACTGTCGACGTGTTGGGTGGACGTCTCGGCAAAGCTAGTGGAGCGGGATTTCAGGCGATATTGTTTGTACTTATTCCAGGCGCGACATTCCTCCAAATATCACCCATTGTAGCCGCTGCCTTTGTAGTAGCTTGTGCCATATGGATTTTATCTGTTAAAGGATTGAGTAAGCGCATTGCGGCCATTGCAAAAAATAAACCGGCGGTAGTGTCCTCCTGACGGCTTATGGTGTTCCGCGCCAGGAAAGTTTTTTGTCGTAAAGAATTTTGATATGAAATTTTCAATTGCTATCCCAGCGCGGTTGAAATCGAGCCGCTTGCCAGGGAAAGTTTTGGCCAATTTGGGCGGGAAACCGGTGTTGAAGCACGTTTTTGATATGGCCCTTCGCGTCAAGGGTATTGAAGAGGTGATTGTCCTGACCGAGTCCATGGATGTTGTGGATGTAGTGAAAAGCTGGGGCGGGATTTGTCATTTGACTCCTGAATCCTGCACCAATGGCACCGAGCGCATCTGTAGCGCCATTGATCTATTCCAGGGTGATTTTATCCTTAACATTCAAAGCGACGAACCGTTTTTGGGAGCCGAATTGGTGCATGCTATGATTGCGTGGGCTCAAATTCACGAAGAATTTGATATACTGACTCCCGTTTACGCCATTAGGGATACAAGCGATATCTTTAATGTAAATGTTGTAAAAGTTGTACTTGCACATGATGAGCGTGCACTTTATTTCTCTAGAAGTCCCATCCCGCATGTGCGCGGGATGGATACGCAACAATGGCTATCAAATGCACCATTTTTCGGGCATAACGGGATTTATCTCTATCGGCGGAAAGTTCTCGAAAACTTGAAAAAACTTCCCCAAAGCTCGCTTGCGGGAGCGGAGAGCTTAGAGCAATTACGGTTTCTGCAAGCAGGATATGGCATCCAAACCATACTAACTGATAGAGCATCCGTCGCAATCGATACTCCAGAGGATCTTGCCCGAGCACGGGAACTTATCCATACGATTCGAACTTGATGAGATATTTGTTTGCGGTTTTCATTTATTGCCGGCGCTAAAGCAATCTTAGCCAAACTAGAGGCAGGAAAGCCATGCGTGGCGAGTTGCATTCCGGTTACCATGCCGGCTCTCACACAACTGCCGCGGATTTAAAAGCCTCACACTCTCTTAGGCTGATTAAACCTTTCAAATTTATTGCCACACGAATTTGTATCGACGGATTGAAGACGCGGGAGTAATCCCCATCGTGGATAATGATTTCCGCGTATAATCCCCCAGGATTTTCGGCGGCATAGGAGGCGAAGGCATCGATAAATTCTCGCAGTTTTTCCGGAGCCTTTCGCTCCAGGGTGATCCGCAGGCGCCGGCCCGTGCGCTGGATATACTGCTCTCCATCAAAGACTTCCGTGATATTGAGCCCCCGTCGTTCGTCCTGGATGCGTACGGTGCCGCGGACAACCACGATATTACCGGGAATAAGCAAATGGGCATAACGTTCGTAGGCATCGGAAAAAAGATTGACCACGTGGTCGCCGCAGCGGCAACTGAGTTGCATATGAGCCCATAAGCGGTTGGAACTTTTGGTAATTTTTTTGGTGATGTCGCCGATGCTGCCAATAAGCGTAAAGGCCTGCTGGTCATGGAGGCGTGTTCTGTCCTCGGGGAAGTCATCGATGGAGCACTCCAATCCACAAAAGCCATCCAGTGGATGGCCGGAAACATAAAATCCTAGCAATTCCTTTTCCTGCCGTAATTTTTCCGCAATGGGCATGGGGTTCCCGCGGATTTCGATGAAACTTTCCAGTGGGTTTTCCAATTCCACTCCAAAGGTACTGAAAAAATCATCCTGCATGTCATTTTTTTCCGATCTTCGTCCCAGCAATGCCTTGAGAATTCGTTCCATGGAATTGATCAAATACTGGCGGTCGATGCCCAATGGATCGAAAACGCCGGCAAGAATAAGTTTTTCAAAGACCCGTCGATTGGCTGTTTTGTCGTCCACGCGCCAGGCGAAATCGGCAAAGCTTTTGTAGGGGCCGTTGGTGCTGCGCTCGGTCAAAATAGCCGCCGTGGTCGATTCTCCCATGCCCTTGACCGCTGCCAGTCCGAAGCGTATGCATGCATTTTTTCCGCCATCCGCAGCCACGGGGGTAAAATATTCCCAGGAATTGTTAATATCCGCGCCAAGTACTGGAATGCCGGCATTGCGGATGTGAGAAATAAGCGAGGTAATTTTTTCCTGGTTATTCAATTCCGATGAAAGTAAAGCGGCGAAAAATTCCATAGGATAATGCGCCTTAAGATAGGCAGTTTGGTAGGCGATGATGGCATAGGAAATGGAATGGGATTTGTTGAATCCATAGCCGGCAAATTTGGCAAGAATGTCGAAAATTTCATTGGCTTTTTCCGGGCTAAGTCCGTTTTGTGCGGCACCATTTACGAAGACTTCCCGTTGCGCATCCATTACTTCCACTTTTTTCTTTCCCATGGCCCGGCGAAGGATGTCTGCTCCGCCCATGGAATACCCGGCAATCACCCGCGCCGCTTCCATGACTTGTTCTTGGTAAATCAACACGCCGTAAGTTTTTTTACAGACCGACTCCAGCAGCGGATGGGCATAGCGGACATTTTGCGGATTACGTTTTCCGCGGATGTACTCGGGAATCCAGTCCATTGGTCCGGGCCGGTAAAGCGCGCTTAGGTCACTAATTTCGTCGATGGTAGACAACTCGAATTGGCGACAGAGGGCGCGCATGCCTTCCGATTCCAATTGGAACACACCCACCGTATCGCCGGCGTTAATCAACGCAAAAGTGTCCGCATCGTCCAATGGTATTTCCTTAATGCTGAATGCCGAATTTGTCCGGTGGATGAAAGTTTCCGCGTCGTTGATAACCGTTAGCGTCTTAAGCCCAAGGAAGTCCATCTTAAGCAAACCCAGTTCTTCCACGAAGTCCTTGGAATATTGCGTGGTCAGGTTGCCGTCCTGCAAGGTAACGGGAATCAGATTTTCGCTGGGTTCATCGGAAATCACCATCCCACAGGCATGGGTTCCAATATTGCGAACCGTGCCCTCGATAACCTTTCCTTGTTCAATAATTTGCCGAATGCGCGGATTTTTCCGAATTTCCTCCTGCAATTCCGATGAGCGTTCTACGGCGGTTGCCAGGTCGATGCCCAGCTCATCGGGAACCATTTTCGCAATGCGGTTGGCTTCCACATAGGGAATATCATTGACCCGCAGCAGGTCGCGGAGGGCCATTTTTGCGCCAAATGTTCCAAAGGTGATGATATTGGCCACACCGTCCCGCCCGTACTTGGTGCGCACGTACTCGATGACCTCGTCCCGGCGGCGCATGCAGAAATCGATGTCAAAATCCGGCGGCGAAATGCGTTCTGGATTGAGAAAACGCTCAAAGATCAGTCCGAAACGCATGGGGTCGACATCGGTGATGTGGAGGGCGTAGGCTACGATGGACCCAGCCCCGGATCCGCGCCCGGGACCAACGGCAATATTCTTCTGCAGCGCCCAGCGGATGAAATCCTGTACAACGAGGAAATAATCCGTAAATCCGGCCGCGATAATCACGGCCAACTCGTTGTCCGTCTGTTGTGCAATATCCTGCGACGTGGTAGCATAGCCCAATTGCACAGCGGGCGGCAGATCTAGATGATTGCAATCCACGCCGTAGCGCTCTTTTATGCCATCGACGCACAGCGATCGCAGGTAATTACCTTTGTCCATGCTCGTCAATTCCGCCGGCATGGGAAACACTGGATAGTGGTTTTGCCCATAGGGCATGGCGAAATCGCACATTTCCGCCACGCGCAGAGTATTTTCCAAACATTCCGGGTTTTCTTTAAAATTTTGGAGCATTTCATCATAGGATTTTAAATAAAATTGGCGCCATGGCATGCGCATGCGCTTTTCATCTTGAAGTTTAGAACCTGTTTGAATACAGAGCAGTGCGTCGTGTGCTTCCCAATCGTTTTGGTGGACGTAGTGTACGTCGTTGGTAGCAATGGTTTTGAGTTCATAGCGTTCAGCCAAGGCGAAAAGATCCGGCAGAATGCGCCCCTGTTCAGTAATGCCGTGATTTTGGACCTCGATGAAAAAATTTCCCTTCCCGAAAATATCCAAATATTTGCGAAGTGCTTCCTCCGCGCCCGCTTTATCTCCGCGCACCAGGCAGTCCGGAATGCGTCCTTGGAGGCAGCCGGACGTGGCGATGAGCCCCTTAGAATGGCGGGCGAGCGTTTCCAGATCTACCCGTGGTTTGTAATAAAATCCACGTGTGTACGCTTGGGATGCGATATGGCATAAATTGTAATATCCGTCTAAATTTTTTACCAGCAAGCACATGTGATAAAGTACATTTTGCTCCCGGTGGGGGCGGTCGGCCATGGTTAAATCCCAAAGCGTATAGGCCTCATAGCCGACAATTCCGTGCAATCCCGCCTTTTTGGCTTCCTTGAGGAATTGTGGGACGCCAAAGATATTTCCGTGGTCCGTCAGCGCGATGGTGCCCATGCCAAGCTCAGCCGCACGAGCACAAAGACGATCCAATCGGCATGCTCCATCTAAAACGCTATAATCGCTATGCACGTGAAGATGTGCGAATTTAGCCGGCATGTCTTCAGAAAAAGGAAAGCGTACGTTCCTTGCCAGGATTTTTCGCAAACTCGCCAATGAAGCGGCGGAAAATTTACAATTAAATTTTAAAAGATTAATCGAAAACTTTATACCCCAACAAAGTCGTTAAAATGGATTTAATTTTTTTTCCAGCCGCGAGATGTTTGCGGAGGTACACCGTTTTAGCGGCGCCGAATGGGGAAAGCGTTTGACAGGGAGTTTTTTGTGACGTATCCAGATATCCATGTTGTGGTTGAGTGGGATTTGGAGGCATTTCGCCGGGCGTCATTATCGAAAATTTATTAAACAATCTGCGCCAGTGATCCGTCAAATTCATCAGTTCGATGAAAGTTATGAATCTCTACCCGATGAAGGGCTGCGCGGTAAAACTGAAGAATTTAAAAAAAGAGTTTTGGCCGGGGAATCGTTGGATCGGTTACTCCCGGAGGCCTTTGCCGTGGTCATGTCCGCCTGCCGTAGACTGTGTGGGAAAACGCTGCTGGTTTGTGGACAATTTCAGAAGTGGGAGATGGTGCCCTACGACGAGCAGCTGATGGGTGGAATTGCGCTCCATTCGCGGAAGATTGCGGAATTGGCGACGGGTGAGGGGAAAACCCTGATGGCCACATTGCCGCTCTATCTCAACGCTTTAACCGGAAAAAATTGCCAGTTGGTGACCGTCAACGACTACCTTGCCCGACGGGACAGCGAGTGGATGGGCAACCTGTATAATTTCCTGGGGCTCAGCGTGGGTTGTATTCAAAATGGCATGCCGCCGAATGCGCGAAAAGAGGCCTATGCTTGTGATATTACCTATGGCACGGCGTCAGAATTTGGCTTCGACTATTTGCGGGACAACGGGTTAGCACCGAGCGCGGATGAGCAGGTGCAACGGGAGCATTTTTTTTGCATCGTGGACGAGGTCGATTCCATCCTCATAGACGAGGCGCGGACGCCGCTTATCATTTCGGGTCCCATGGGAGAGGATCGAATGGGTCCCTTCAAGGAGTTATGTCCCTCCGTGGCAAAATTAGCTGACCTGCAACTGCAGCTGTGTAATCGCCTGGTCGCCGAGGCAAAGGAGGCGCTGGATAAAAAGCCTAACGACGAATCGGCGCTGCGCAAATTGGCCCAGGTACGCATGGCCGCGCCAACGCATCGACAGCTGCTTAAATTACTGGAATCGAACGCCATAGAGCGAAAATTAGACCGGCTGGAGAGGGAGCTGGGGAGTGAATTGCGCCGGGATGAAAAGTTTCGCCTGAAGGAAGAGCTCTATTTTACCATCGACGAACGACAAAACTCAGCGGATTTGACGGAATTGGGCCGGCAAACGCTTTACCCGGATGACCCGGATTCCTTTCTATTGCCCGATTTATCGGTTGTTTTTGCCGAAATTGAGCGAAATGGCGAATTGGATGAGTCGGAAAAGGACAAAATGAAGCAGGCGGCGACGGTGCGGTTAGAAGAGATCGGCCAGCGTATCCACTGCATCGGACAATTGCTCCGGGCACACACGCTATTCGAACGGGACCAGCACTATATCGTGCACAACGGCCAAGTGGTCATCGTGGATGCCAATACGGGGCGCGCCATGCCCGGACGGCGATGGAGCGATGGACTGCACCAGGCCATCGAGGCCAAAGAGGGGCTGGAAATTCAACGGGAAAATCGCACATTTGCCACGATTACTATACAAAATTACTTTCGCATGTATGAAAAACTGGCGGGGATGACGGGGACGGCGGAGACCGAGGCGCACGAATTCCGCGATATCTACGGCGTTTCCGTGGTCGTGATTCCCACCCATCGGCCGTGTATTCGCAAGGATGCGGATGACGAAATTTACAAAACACGACGCGAAAAATATGCGGCAGTTATTAGGGACATCGAGGAGGCTCACAAACGTGGGCAGCCGGTGCTGGTGGGGACGACCTCCGTGGAAGCTTCCCAGTTGATTGATAAAATGTTACAGCACAACAACTTACCCCATACCGTGCTCAATGCAAAATTCCATGAAATGGAGGCAAATATCATCGCCAAGGCTGGGTCCATCGGTGCGATCACCATTGCGACGAATATGGCCGGACGCGGCACGGACATCAAGCTGGCGGATGGCGCGGCGGAGTTGGGCGGCCTTCTGGTCCTTGGTACGGAACGGCATGAGGCGCGACGCATCGATCGGCAATTGCGCGGCCGGTGCGCACGGCAGGGGGATCCGGGAAGTTCCAAATTTTACATTTCCTTGGAAGACGACCTGATGCGGCTCTTCGCAAATCGCGGGGCCATCGGGACCATGTTGGAACGCACGTTCAAGGAGGGCGACGTACTCGCCCACCCACTGCTCAACCGCTCCATCGCACACGCGCAGAAGAAGATTGAGCAGCAAAATTATTCCATCCGCAAACGCCTGTTGCAGTACGATGACGTGCTTAATACGCAGCGGGAGGTGATTTATGCCCTGCGAAACGGTGTTTTACGCGACGAAGACTCGCGCCCAGCCATATGGGAATTTGTCGGCGATTTCATTATTCGCTTCCTCGCCGGTGGGCAAAATCCAAAAAATGCGGCTCCGGCAGCAAGTGACGTTTTTAACCAGCTGCGCGGTGTGTTCCCCATAAAATTTACCGATGAAGAACTGGCACCAATGGATGACATTCGCCGGCAAAAGTTTCTGCTGGAGCGCGTGCGGGAAGCCTATGCAATCAAAGAAAAGGTCGAGGATGCCACCAGTTTGCGGCGTCTGGAAAAAATTATCCTCCTGCGGACCATAGATTTACACTGGCAGCAGCACCTATCGGCCATGGACGACCTGCGCCACAGTGTCGGATTGCGTGCCTATGCGCAAAAAAATCCGCTCTATGAGTATAAAACGGAGGCGTTTGCGCAATTTGAGGGACTACTCCATGCCATTCATCGGGATGTCGCCTTTGCCCTGTTTCGCTCTGCCACCAGCCTCGACGCATTTCGCGACCTATTTCGCCAGCTTCAGCAAACGGAAGATCCTACGCCACAAAAGGATGGTGGTTCGGTCACAATTGATTGGGCAGCAATGCACGAACGCGTGGCGAGACAAACTCGGCCGCAGAAAAATGTAAAAAATACGAAAACACGCGGGCCGGCGACGGGTAAAAATGCGCGAAACATGGGTCGAATGGGTAGGAAAAATCTGGCTCCACCCAAGGAATGAGCCATGGAAAAAATTATCGGAGTTGGCACGGATATCGTAGAAATTGCCCGTATCCGAGCGGCTCATCAACGCCATGGGAACCGTTTTCTGCGGCGTATTTTTACCGACGGCGAGGTGGCCTATGCTTTTCGATTCCGTGACCCGTATCCGTCCCTTGCCGCCCGATTTGCCGCCAAAGAAGCCGTGGCAAAGGCTCTGGGCACGGGAATTGGCACCTCTGTTTCTTTTCGCCAAATTGAAATCCTCTGCGACGCAAAAAATGCACCAAAAATACGGCTAAATAATTACGACCCAGAAGGTAATGCCGCCGGCCGGCGCATATTTCTATCCCTATCCCATATCCGTCATTTGGCCGTTGCGTTCGTGACAATCCAATCCTCACCGGTCGGCGTGTGATAAATGCGCCCGCAAACATTATTTTCGCCGCTGTTGTTGAGCAGAAAATCGGCGTAGCGCTGAACCTGCCGCCGATATTTTTCCATTTGTTCCCCGGAAATCCATCTGTCCGTTTTCCAGTCCACGACGCATATCTCACGGGCGCAATCGGACACACATAGTAAATCGATGACACCATTCCCATTGGAGTTATCGTAGAACTCCCATTCCGCGTAAAAATGTTTAAATCTTTGCCGCAAAAATTCATATAATCGTGATTTCAAAAATAAGTCCGACTCCTGACGCCCGCGAGCCCCGTCGGGCGAGCGGGAAACCCGATGATTTAAATATTCCCGTTGTGCGTCTTCGCCGGCGGTCCACAAAAAATAGCGCATCGTTCCATGCCACCAATTGCCGTAGTCGGTTTGTCCGCCATCGGCGGGAGCCGGTTCATCAGCGGTATCGGCGGAAACAGTGGGTATGGTGGGCATGGAAGCCAAAACTTCCCGCGCTTTTTGGCAAATGGCCCCAAAATCCTCTGCCGGAAACTCGTCCTCGTTTGCAAACGCGAGCGGTTCCGGTCGAGATTCGAAAAATGGAATCTGTCCAGGTGTGAACGGCGCAAATTGTTGCAGATCAAGATTTAGTAATGACTGCGGGGAATATTCCGCGACATTTTGTATACCGTTGGCTGGTTCTTCTTCCCGCGCCTCGCCGCTACGGCTCGCCGCCGGTGGTGCGCTTGATACCAAAATTAGCGTTTGTTGGGCGCGCGTCATCGCCACGTAAAGCAATCGCCCAAAATTTTGCAATTTTCCCAGATCCTCTTTGGCTTTAAGATGTTGATACTCATCCGTATCCGCCAGCACCAACCAGATCGGCCGGCCGTCACGGTAAGTAAAATGCGGCAACGACACGGGCCGGTTGCTTATTTTTCGGTTTAAAAATGGCAAAATAACCACGGGCCACTGCAACCCCTTGGAACCGTGGAAATTATCGATTTGAATGCCATCGACCGGCGGCGACGGGATTTCGCACGGTGCAAAAAACTGGCGGAGAAAATCCGGGACAAATTTTTGAAATGAAATTCCGCAGCTATCCGCCCGGTGCGCCGACTCCAAAACCTTTTCCCAAACGGCCAATTCCCTCGAAAAAGCATCCGGCGAAATGCAATTTTTAATCTTCTCCAAAAGCCGAAACCTGGAATTAAGATTTTGAAAAATGGTACTTATGTCTTCGTTTGCAATCTGTGTGACTCTTATATCCCGCAAAATACTTCCAATCAAATTTTCATTGCCGTCTTCCGTATTTCCCATAAGCGCTTCCGCTGTGGAATTATATGCGCGAACGTGCATGGCGATGGCTTCATCTGAGATGCCAAAAATTTCCCGCAGCACGCAGACGATTTCCTTAAAATCCGCCGGCGCCGTCAGCACACGCACCAACCCACACGCCCAACGATAGATAAAGAAATCCCCCCAGGTACGATTGCGAACCTTACACTCCGCCGGGATGCCGTGTTCCGCAAAAACGCGCTGTAACTCCCACAAACTCCGCCGGTTAATGCCGCTTAAGATCGCAATATCTGACCAGCGCCAAACCCCAAAATCCTCCGGTGTCCTCGCCGCCAAAAACGACGCAAATTCTTCCATTTCATCACGAAATGTCGCCAATGGCACCGACGTATGTAACATGCTGTGCGTTACTTGCCCGGGGAATTGGCGCTTCGTGGCAACCATCGGCACAAACCGCGCTTGTCCACAGAAACCATCGAGAACTTTCGGAAACAAGTGATTCACCGTGGACACCACCGCTTCCGGGCAACGCATGGTGACATTGAACACCAATTCTTCAGCTAAGTGATTCGATTTTAGCCGGTTGCAAATGTTTCCAAATCGCTCCAGTTCCTCCCCATCGGCGAGATAAATCGACTGCTGCCCGTCACCAACCATGGAAAAATACCCCTGCCGCGGCCCATTTTGCGCGGAATCCTGAGGGACGATTTGGAGAAAAAATTCAAAATCGTCGGCCGTGGTGTCCTGTGCCTCATCCAGGAGAACGCGGTAATTTCGTCTCCGCAGACAGCTTACTATGTCATCGTGGCTCAATAACTTGCGAGCCGTGCGGCGCATATCGTCGTAGGTTGCCGCAAAGTTTTTCAGCCGAAATCGCTGGTATGCCTCCGCCATTTTATGGCAAAATACGCCGCCAGCGACCTCAACCCACCGGGCAAGCGGGGCCAACCAGTCGCCATGGCAAATATCGGCAAATGTCTGGCCTCCAATGGCCGCCTTGCTCCATTTTTCCTTCAGCCGAATGGGTGCGTAATTTCCCTCTTCAAAATTTTCTCGCCAGCACCCAATGATTTTTCGCTGGGAAAGCACAACCGCCTGTGACGCCTTCGCCGACGGAAGATCATCCGATAAAATGGCCCCCCAATGAATCGTTGGCAACGACGGAAAGGAATCGGGTAGCACGACCCGTGAACTCGGATTTATCTCCCGCGCGGTTTTTGTAAGTTCCTCCCAATCGATAAGTTGCAGCAATTTTCCCAATGGGTCCGGTGGCAAAAACTCGGTCCAACGCCCCTTGGAGTCTTCGAGAAAATCGTGCCAAAGCAAAGTTTCCTCCGGCGAATCCATCTCAATGATACGTGTCCTGCGTCCATAGCCCACGCGCGTTCCAAATTCTTCAAGCAGTTGCACTAGAAAACTGTCGATCGTCCCGAAGAAGGATGATTCCAGAGCCCGAACGGCATCCACTCCCGCACATTTTTGCAATTTATCCGTCACCCGCGCGCGAAATTCAGCTGCTGCCTTTCGGGTGTAAGTCATAACAACTAAGGTGCTTAACAGTTCTTTCCAATTTGGTAGGGTCGCCATGTGGGCAATGCGGGCAACGATGGCCGTCGTCTTCCCCACCCCAGCCGGTGCAATGACGAGAAAATTACGGTCCACCTCTCGCTCAAAACGTTCCCGGGCAATGTGATCCGCAAACCGCCTCTGGGGACATTTGGTCAAATTTGTTGTGCTAGAGCCTGCCATTGTGCGATATTACAGAATATCAATTAGTATTTCTATCTGCCAAAGATTCGATGTGCAGATTGCCTGAATGCAAGTGTTCTTGTGTGCGATGAAGATGGATTAGCGACAATAAAATAGAAATAACAAAAAAAGAAGCTACACACCCGATCGTTATTTTTGTCAAAACACTGCCAGCATCGCCACCAAATGCAGACTCCAAAACACTGCCATCGAGTGATGTGCCAAAACCGCCATTTTCGCCAGGGCGCTGGAGGAGTACGAGAACGATAATGAAAAAGCCGACAAGTGCTAAAACAACGGAAAGTAGCGCAATCAAAAATGTCACCATCAATATCATCACAATGACGTTTTGGCGTCAAAGCAACAACAAAGAGTTGTATTTCATGGCGTCCAAGTAGCCTTTTATTTCCTTGGTTATTTTTCTCGGAAATCTGCCAAACCCAGATAAGGGTTTGGTCTGAATTCGCAGTCTCCGGGGACAATCTACCGTTAGGCGCAATCGCTACAAATTTGCTATAGTAAAGCCTGATGATTTTTAATGCCGATGGAAATTGTTTTTGTTGCATCATAGATACTTACTGCCAAATTCGCATCCGCTGTGAAATATAGTCAGGACTTGAAAAATGTGGCTGTGCGGCTAGTTATGGACGGAAAAACTTATACACAAGTGAGCAAAGAACTTAGAATTTCGCCACAATCTGTCCGTAATTGGCGCACTCGTTTTTTGGCTGTAGGGCATTGCAAAAACAAGAAACAACCAGGGGCAAGACCGCGCGTAACTGAAGAAGCTTTCATGGCATTCCACAAAGCATATCCGAATGCCCTGCAAAAAGATGCGGCCGCATATTTTGGAATTAGTCGAATGGGCACACAGTATTGGTATAAGAAATTTGGATTTAGACTAGGGCCTGTTACTGCTTCTTGACACTGTACTCACCGGGCTTACATGTAAGTGCATGGAACTAGCAGAGGAGCAATTTCTAGAAATTGAACCATTTCTGCCAACACCACGTAGGAATGTTACTCATGACACGTGTGCTGTGTTGAATGCCATCCTTTATGTGCTGGAAAATGGCTGCAAATGGCGCAGTCTGCCAAAAATCTATGGCACTGGAACAACAGATGAATTTGCGCAGAAAATACCGCGAGGAAAGAGATCGTCGTGTTATGACCGCACCAAGATGGTTTTGATGGCCGATGATAAATAGTTTCATGGGGATATTTTAAAAGCGTTGCCATGGAATATGGAAACTATCAGGTGTCATGTCCGTGGTTATGCTACTAGCGCTGGAAGATGCAAAAAATTTCGAATGTTTGAATGAAAAATTTCATTGGGGTTTTTGCAAAAGTTAAAATTACAACTTTGGAACCCGCAATTCGTATTACGGGAAATAGCTTCAAATTGATTTTCGCAAGAAGTCCAGTTATAGTTCTGGGAGGCCTATTTTCTACTCTTACCGCTTGCGTGCTATGCAATGGCGCAAAGGCATCCGTTGGGTCCAAATGCCACAATTGCCGATTAACAATATATAAAGATTTTTCAATTGTAAATTCAATTTCCGTAGAAAATCAAAAAAACAGTACGAGAAAGCAAAAAATTCAGCCGTTGGACATGTCCATTTTGCTTGCAAAGAAGCAGACTCCGTGAACTTATTCGATGCTGTACTTTTTAACCGGCTGGCAATACACTGAAAGCATATTTATGAAGGGGAAGGATGACAGAAAACATGCCGACTGCAAGCCATTTACGCTGGATGATGTACGGCAGCTCCTGATGGATCGGGAAAGGCATACTGGGGTTCGCGTAAGCGCGGGTCCGCCATTCGCGAAGGCGCAAAACTCAAAACAAATTATTTCGCCGGCGTCAGTGACGCCGGCGAGGTCGTTTGGGGCAAAAGAAAAGAAGTCGGCGTCAGTTTTGGATATCCTCGGATTTAACCCCTACGAACAGCAATCAACGCTTGCCGCGTATGGTTACGAAAATATTCCGCAAAAATGGAAAAAATACTACGACCAATTGATTGACATGCGAGAACAACTGGAGCGACGCGTTTCTTTTTTGGCCAAAGATACCCTGGAGCAAAGTGCTGTTGGCGAAGGGGGAGGCGGCCTAAACATGTTGGGACAGCATATGGCCGATGGGGCCGCCCAACAAGTTGACCTGGAATTGGCACTTACCTTTGTTGCCACGGAGAAAGACCTTTTAAACGAAGTTAATGACGCATTGGCGCGCATTAGGGACGGGACCTATGGCATATGCCAGCAAACGGGGCAGACCATTGAGCCTAAGCGGCTTGCCGTGTTGCCATTCGCACGGTTTTCGCTCCAGGGTCAGCAGGAGTATGAACGCGCCAAGTTGGTTCAGAGTAAAAAACAACGTCAGGGGGCAATTTTTGTGGATAGCGGCGAAGGAGAGGACCTGCTCCCCGAGGATGAGATCGAGGAAAAATAGACCACCTCAGGCCACGGTGATTTCCGAGTTCAAGTAAACATCTTGGATGGCGTGCAGCAATTCCACGCCCTCTTTCATTGGCCGCTGGAATGCCTTACGACCAAGAATTAGTCCAGCTCCACCGGCTCGTTTGTTAATAATGGCCGTCCGCACGGCCTCTTGGAAATCGTTGGCGCCACTTGCTCCGCCGGAATTGATGAGACTGCAACGGCCCATGTAACAATTAGCAACTTGGTAGCGCGTAAGGTCGATGGGATGCTTGGAGCTTAACTCTGTGTACATGCGGTCATCGTATTTCGCAAACTTGATTGCTTTAAACCCGCCATCGTTTTCCGGCATCTTCTGCTTGATGATATCCGCTTGAATGGTGCACCCCAGATGGTTGGCCTGCCCTGTGAGGTCGGCGGCCACGTGGTAATCCTTTCCGTCGTGGTTATAATCTGGGTTGCGCAAATAACACCAAAGTATGGTCGCCATACCCAATTCGTGGGCCATTTGAAAAGCCTCACTGGTTTCCTGTAGTTGCCGCATGGACTCCAACGCACCGAAGTAAATTGTCGCGCCGATTGCCGCGGCGCCCATGTCGTAGGCTTGCTGCACCTGGCCAAAATAAATTTGGTCGTGCTTATTTGGGTAGGTGAGCAGCTCATTATGATTGAGTTTTACAACAAGCGGAATCCTATAACAGTATCTACGCGCCACCGCACCCAACACACCCAAAGTTGAAGCAACGGCGTTGCACCCACCCTCAATGGCAAGTTTGACGATGTTTTCGGGATCGAAATAGAGCGGATTGGCGGAAAAACTGGCTCCGGCCGTATGCTCGATGCCCTGATCCACGGGAAGAATGGAAAGATACCCCGATCCACCCAACCGGCCGCCATCAAAGAGCCGCGCCAGGCTATTGAGTACCGCTGGCGTGCGATCCGAGTTTTGCCAAACGCGTCCGATGAAATCCTTCCCCGGCAGGTGGAGCAAATCTTTCGAAATAGTCTCGCACCTATGAGTAAGGAGCTTTTCCTTGTCTGACCCAACAAACTCTTCAACGTGTTTATTCTTCACCACAACTAATTACAAACCGGAAAAACCAGGGTTGCAACGATTTTTCAAAAACAGCGGGACTGCCACTACGGAAAACTGTTGGTGATGCAGCCGAATTGACCACATGGAGATATGAGATGAACAAAATAGCGGACAGTCTTCAGCTGTGTAAAAATTTTTCCAAATTATGAAATAATGTTCACTTTTGTAGACTAATGCCTCCAACCGGTGCGCAAAGGTGTTGCGCCCATAAGGGGGGATTTACCGGTAAATTAAAGTCCGTGGCTTGCGGGGAGGTTGTTTTTTCTGTGCGTGCTGTCCAGATTCTGCCCGTGGGCGCAGTTGTCGCCTAAGGATCATGACAGATGATTTGATGCGACTTGAGGCAACGCTAGTTGGCGGTGGGGTATCAGCTGTGGTAGGAATTTTGAATGCCCACCAAAACAACAAACATGGATTGGACTATGGGGCGGGGCGTTGGGCGCCGGCAAATACAACATCCCATCTGGTACCACGGCGGACCTTGGTTAGGCTTTGACTACGATGGCGACTGCTAGGGTTGCAACTGTCGTGGAGCTTGGATTGGCATTAAGAGTTAAATGTGATGCCGTAAAGTACCGCATGGAGTTGGAAAAAATAATGGGTGTGAATCCGAGTAGGGTGGAGGGGATTGCCAAGCGCGTGAAAGAATGCGGAGCCGAAGGGCGCGATGATATCCTGGCCTGTGTGTATGGTAGGGTGGCCGATTGGGTGTTCCAGGAGGGTTCTTCACGAGTGCCGGCCACTGGAAATGCGCTAGTGCCGTGAAGTGGGTGGCGTTTGTCTTCCATTCATGGTTCCGCCGCTGTGCGATGTGTTGTAGTGTTGCGAGTGTCTTGCTTATGAGTAAGGGATGTGGAGCTCGCCGGTTTCCGAAAGCGATGCCGGTGAATTGGTTCTTTTGGGGAGTCATGTAAATTGGGCGATTTTTTGATTCTGCATTGCTAACTCGAGCACTTAAATCCCGCGTAAATGCTCGATGGCTTAAAAAGCCCTGCGCCTAGCCATTGTGATTATTTTTAGTGTTGTCAGAGGAAATTCTTTTGTCATTGTCACCGCGGGTTGGGTTTCATGCGCTGGCGACCCGTGAACTCCGCGAGATCCGGAAGGAAGCAACGGTAGCGAGGCATCCCAGGCGCCGTGAAGTGCCTGACCTTTTATTTTCGGGCTGTGGCGTAGCTTGGTAGCGCGCTTGCATGGGGTGCAAGAGGTCATGAGTTCGAATCTCATCAGCCCGACCACTATTGATGCGGCATAAATAGTTAACCACTAGCCTTTTAGCGCTGGACTTGATCGATTCACCCGCAGTTTTCATACGAAAACTTATGCATGCATACGCATTTTTTCCTTGCTAAAATCCTTGCTAAAGATTTTAAAGGCGACGGAGTTTCGAAGAATGAATCGTGTGGCTGGATCGAATAGCGACAAAACGAGTGTAAAATTTTGGGAAGGAAAAGTTTACAAGCAAAAGGTGTCGGGGGCGGAGGGAAATAAAACCGCGTCACCATATTTTTATGCCAACCTTTGCCATGGAAATAAGACGGCGCGGGTTTGTTTGCAAACCGCAAATAAATTAGAGGCGGCAAATAGGGCAAGGAACGCCTATCTTTTACTAAAATCCCAAGGATGGGAGGCCATGTGGGAGGTTTATAGAGTTAGAAAGAGTCGCGAGGAAGCGGATAGGCAAGATGCAAAACACCGTGGAGAATCAGTTATTGAGGAACATGCAAAGAAAGAAGGTGAAATTGAAACCGTTGGCGAGTTTATTGAGAGGATTGAGAAAATTTCCCTTGTGCAATTGCATACATTAGAGGGGTATATTGGGAGTTTTTATCGGATACTTGAGGGGATTTATGGCATAAACTATGGCAATGAAAAACACAATTATATTGGCGGCAAAAATCAAGAACGCAAGAATCGAATTGGTAAAATCAAAATAAGCGAAGTAACTCATGACAAAATAGAAGAATGGAAAAATAATTACCTCAAAATACGCATGAAAGAAAATCCGTCGAAACGTGACTCAGCTGTGGCTACAATTAATTCTACATTAGGGGGTGCGAAAAACCTCTTTTCCAAAAAAAATCTTAAGGCGCTTGGGCTGGCTTCTGGCATTACCAACCCATTTGTAGGAATCGAATTTTTTGAAGAAGCCTCCCATAGATATGTTACAAAATTCAGCGCAAAGGATATTTTGCAGGACGCACAAGAGAACTTGAAGCCGGCAAACAAAAACGCGTATATTGCTTTCCTTCTTGGATTGGGCGCGGGCCTGAG
This sequence comes from Puniceicoccales bacterium, assembly GCA_031278455.1. Lineage (GTDB taxonomy): Bacteria > Verrucomicrobiota > Verrucomicrobiia > Opitutales > JAIRLM01 > JAIRLM01. Next base: position 50,484 of record JAITKJ010000023.1, read on the forward strand.
GAAGAACGAAATCGATAAATTATTGTGGGAGCAGGTTGATTACAGTGATGGATTTTTAGTAATTAGGAACACACCTTATATAAGGCCCAAGACCAAGGAATCTTCTTCGGATATCAAGTTGGCACAGTTTATAATTAAAGAATTAGAGTGTCACCGGGCAGAAACGGACGGAATTTTTGTTTTACCATCAAAAATTGTGCCGCGACTTAATGTGAAATATAGGCACTATAGATGCCAAAAGGATTTCAAGTTTCTCTATAAATGGCTTGATGAAAGAGGGATATCGGAGCAAAAACGACTTCACACCATGAGAAAGGAATATGGGTCGCAAATTTGCAATAAGCATGGACTTTATATGGCCAGCCGGGCCTTGCGGCACTCTTCATATTCGGTAACGGAAAAGCACTACACGGATAGGACGGCGCTGGTTGTGCCTGATATCTTTTGAGTGGTTTTAATTTCGCCTCCATGGCATTTTGACTTTCGGGGTTTACTCCCCCATAAAAGGAAAAATCCCACAGTTGATTCTCCTCATATTATGGGCTTGGCTCTTCTTGTGCATTTTTTTGAAGTCACTATATTTTGGCAATTTCGCGCACGATTTTATGGATTAAAATTTTCTCAATGCCAGAAAGAGAAGTTCCGGGCGAATATGTTTTATAAAAAAATGTAAAAATAATTTCTAAAAACGCTTTAATGTTTACGCGCGAAAACGACGAAATTCGGGAGACGGCTATTCATGCGGATTCCAAGGCCATAATTTCGCGCAAGCCAATGCGACAAAATTGCCAAAATTCGCAAATGGCCCTAAAATTCGCTTGGAGAGCGTGGATGTCAAAAGGGTGTCGGAAACATCACGCAGGGGCTTTGTAGGGCATTTTAGTGGCATTCTCGGCGTAACAGTTTTAACGAGAAGGGTTATAATTCTGGCTGATTGGCAGAATTCAGGCAAATAATTTCCGATGGGCGGCCGGCTTTTGGCGGGCAGATAATTTCGGAACGAAATTTTTCTGGGTAAAGAGTAAGCATGGCGTCGATCAGTTCGGTTTTTATGTGGTGCGTCCTAATAAGGTCTCGCCGGGAAATTTTGCCGTGCGGCGTTGATTCAAGAATGGTGAAAAATTTTTCAAACTTTTCCTCCTGCCGCGTGGATTTGTAGACAATTGCCCGAAGGAAAGATTTTTTACACCAGCGGACGAGGGCACAGGCGCGTCCAGCGATTTCCATGCCAATGGTTTGCCGGTTTTCCAAAAGCGCAAGCAGGCCAGCGATTTGAATGGCGTCCTCGTGCCAGCGGCCGGTAATTCCCTCGACCTTTAATCCAATGGGAAGTAGCTCGTTTTCCAATTCCAGGCCTTCATTGTGAAGGTTAAAAAAGGCCTTTCGCGCGCTTCCGTCGCACTGGACGGTTATTATGTTTTGAAGGATTTTTTCTAAAATTGCCTCTTCGCCCGTTGCCCCGGATAGGTCCGGTTCGGTCAATCGGAGGCGTAAGCCCAGGAAATGGCGCAATTTTTCATCGAAAAAGTTTTTGGGCGCCGGCGGAGCTTCCATTTCGTCAATGGGAGTCCTTTTAAATCCCGGGTCGATGGCAAACATGCGCGTAAAAAGGCCCCGGTCCAAGGTCTCCTGATTGACGATTTCTTCAAAAACCCTTTTTTGGATCATCAAAAGCATACCATTCAGGGCGCCGGAGACGGTTACAGTTTCTCTCCCAATGCGCGTATCGCTCAAAAAATCTCCTGTTTTTGCGGCGAGCCACACGTCCAAATTGGTGCAGCCCCGATCGCTATACTTTTGGCCCAGCATGACGGAGTATACCTCCTTGCCCTCCGTGCAAACTTGAAACACGAAGTGGTCCGGGTTTTCCGCAAGTGCCTTTTTCAGGGCCTCCGCCGTGCAGGAACCCATCATAAAGTTCAGCGGCCTAATGTTTTGAAGGTTCTCAATGCGCGTCTTGGCATCGACGGCGAGTGACGAAGTTCCAATTTTTTCCCGATCTTTCAAATCGGACTCCAGGCGTTTAATTTTAATTTCCGCCTCCCGGCGATTGCTTTTAAATCGCCCCCAAGCCTCCCGCGTCGCCTTCTTGAGTTCGCCGTCTAGCTCTTTTACGAGCCAGGACTTCCCGGACGCCTGCGAGGCAACGATTGTAACCCAAATATTGAGCGGTGTCGGCCCACGGCCGCAACCATTAACCACCTGCGCCATAGGACCCACGGCCGCGGAAAAAAGCGCGAGTGACGTCATCGCCGTTGCCGCGTAGGGAATATTAAAAAATGCCCGATAATGTCGCGCTAAATTTACGAGATCGGGCGGGAGGCTGCCGAGCGGAAAATCCCCTTCGTTAATTCTTTGTAAAAACGTACAGTTTTTCTTGCCAAGGCTGTGTTCGCCTATTGCGTTTACGAGTGTCATAGGTTGTCTTTCCTGTGTCTTTCTAGGCGTTCGTCATCGCGGGTGGGCGCCGTAGGCAATTATATTCAAAAAGTTTCCCAAGGGTTCGCGAACGGCGAAATTGTGCTCCCATTCTTCTTCGTCGACCCCGAGGAAGTCCCTTAGGTCTTTTATCGGGTCGCCGTTGGTATCTTTTAACCCGCCATAGTCGAAAATTTTATATGTGGCGCTAAGGCTCTGTATTTGGTCCAACCAGCGTATGACTCCTTTGATTCCGGGTGTATCGTAGTCTGGAAATAGGAGGACATTTTTGCCGCGAAAGAAATATCTGCATTTTTCTTCTATGCGATTTGCGGCGCCCAAGATGGCAACGGGCGCGAAGGCGGCTTCCAAATTTTCGAGATAAACCAGGTGATAGGCGGCCAAAAGGTCCGTGGAGCCCTCACAGAGGATGATGTTATCTTTGCCTAGTGTTTGCCCGACGGGGTAGCTCGGGTCGCCCAGAGTTCGCGCCTTAGCAGTGCTGCCGCCGGCGAAAACGAAAGGCTTCCCATCAAGACGTCGGTCCTGGCGCACGCATAATCCCGTATCCGTCACGCTCCAGCAGCGGCCATTCGTTGGATGGTCAAAAAAGTGAAGTATTTGGTCCGCTTTTGCCAGCCGCAGGCTTTCTTCGCAAATCCCATAATATCTGGCCAACGCGCGGTAATCGCCGTCCGTTTCGCCAAAACGAAGATCATAATCATAAACCCTTATTGATTTTTCTTTTTTATGCTTTGGTTGTTTTTTTGCAGCCTCCCCAATTGCGATAAAATTGTCGGCAAGCCACTGGGACGCCTCATGGCAGGCTTCGGAGAAGCTATATTTACGATTTTGACGCAATAGTTCAATTAAATTGCTTCCACCGTCCCCGGTGGCGAAGTCCTTCCACATCCCCGCACGGTCGCCATCCACCGTTATTACCAGGCTTTTGCCGGCGTCTCCCTGCAAATTGCCGATATGAAATTTCCCATAGCGCACATTTCCGCCGGGAAATAGATGGAAGCAAAAGTCCGCCGCCCCAGCGGCCAAGGCTTCCTTGATCGCCGCGGAATCAAACATTTGCCGATTTCCCTTCCGGCTTCAGCGTTGCGCACTCATTTTCAATGCGCTCAATTTCTGCGAGGGAATACCGCACAAGATGCGCGCCGAGGACAAATCTCTTTAATCGTCCAATCCTTTCGTACCTTATTATCGAATCCCTGGAACAGCTCCAACGGCTAGCTAATTCCTGCCGAGAGAGAAACAACATGGGTTGTACCCCTCCCCGTTTTTCATGTTTTTCATAAATATGCCCCCGATTACATTGGGTGGCTTTTTTGTAAGTTCCGCCGCTCCAAAGCACGCAAGAGTAAAAAAAATTTTAAGAAAAATTTTTTTCAAGACCATGTGCGGCCAAAGGCCGGGGTGCGAAATCTGGGGCATAGGGGGGTATAGCCGTTCCAATTTTTTGGGAAAGGGGCAGGGGGCAAAGTTCGCAATAGTGGAAAAAATAAGCTTTCCGATTTTAAAAATGAATGCGGCCAAGTCTTACCCATTTTTAGTATGGCACATTTTCGGTTAATGTCAATGGAAAAAGTTCGTCTTCGCGGTCGGCTTTAAGACCTCCAGATTTATAATCTGGAGGTCGAACTAATGAAAATTGCCAATAAGTCCTTAAGCCCTAGGAGCATAACTTTTTTATTTCAATCGTCGTTCATCATAGTGCAAGGCTTGGGCAAGGATTGTCGATTGAAGGCCTCCAGGAATCGCTGGTCCGAATGCGGCGGTGCGCTTGATGCGCCCGGCGCTTCGGATCTAAATCATAGGGATTGGCTAAGGGAATCTCTGCGAAAATGGCTTAAAAAAAATGAAAAATAAAAAAGAGTTTTTTTATTTTTCATTTTTTTTAAGCCATTTTCACAGAGGAAGGGCCAAGAGTAAAATTCTTGTCAGGGAAAAACGCATAAAATTCCATGTTCCCACACACAAATGGACTGTGCACATTGGAAGGAAATAGACCACCAAAAAGCTGTGTTTAGTTGGGCAGATGAACAAATTACTTTGGGTCGAAAGGAGCTTTTATTGCTGGGCTCATTTTATAACGAAGTTTCTCGTTTGTCCCGATTTGCACGTGCGAATCGAAAGGCGTTAGGGTTCAGAAAGGGAATTCCAGATTTATACCTTTTAATTCCGCGGGGTAATTACCACGGACTTTTTATCGAGTTGAAATCCCTTTGCCCAACACATCGGCGGGCGGCAAGTTCTTGCCAGGGGGATTTTGCTAAATTATTGATGCTGAATGGATATCGATGGACAACCTGCCACGGATTCGAAAACGCAATCGCCGAAATCGAGCGTTATTTACGACATAAATAGCAATGAAATTCATTATCCCGATCTCCATCAAGCCCTTATGAGTATTGCGCCTGATGATGATGATATTGAACTTACTCCAATCAAGTCAACATTGGCGGATAAATTGGCAACAACGGAGGATAATATCTCCAAAATGCTAGAGGCTTATGAAAATGCCAGCAGGTATGTAAAGTATTTACAAGCAAGGCAGCGCATGGTGATATGTCTTTCAGTAGCAGAAAGAAAGCTATCCGCACGTGACGCTGAATTGCTAATCTATTTGCTGTTGGGCGAGACGGTTGCACGGAAGTCGGAAAGTCCGCCATCGCCATTCGGCGCTGCGTTGCAAGGTGCTTACGAGGAGGGGTTTGATGACTAAGCGGAACCAATTGGGCAGTTTAGTCGCCCGCATGTTTCAAGACCCCATCGCCTGGATGGAGTGTTGTTTGAAGATTCGCAGCAAAACAGGAAATCTTATTCCATTCAGGCTAAACAACTTTCAACGGCAATTGGTAAATGCCGTGATGGAGGATCTGACAACAAAGGGCCGCTCATTTTTGGTGGTGCTAAAAGGCCGTCAGCTTGGAGTTTCAACGGTCTGCCGGGGGCTCATGCTTTGGCGAGCACTTCATCGAAATGGACAGCAGTGCACCATCGTGGCCCACGAGCTCGGATTGGTGCGGCAAAACATTTCCATGCTGCGTGACATGCTCGAAATGCCTGTGGCCATGGGGTATCCGTCGCCGGACGTGATGAGTGACAGCCGAATTTTATGGTACAAAATTGGCTCGTCCATCCTGCCCCGCGTTCCAGCCGGAAAATCGGAGGGCCGAGGCATGCCCATTAATTTCGTACATGCCACGGAGGTAGACTTTTACGACTCAATCCAGGATGGTACGTGGGAACGATTTGTGGGCGGTTTGCTCCCTGCCATTCCCAAAAAAGGGTCAATATTCATCGTTGAGTCCACTTGCCAGGGCCGCAAAGCGCTCTATGATTTGTACACTAAGAGCTTGGCGCCAAATTCGGAGTGGCGGCATTTATTTTTTCCATGGTACGAAGAGGAGCAATACATTTCAGATAATCGCAATGAGCTGAGTGGCAACGAGCTAGCACTGCGAAAAAAATACAATCTAACGGATGGGCAAATCAACTTTTGGGCGGATTTTTCCCGCCAATGCGGGGAGTTGATGGCCCTTCGGGAGTATCCATTTTGCATCGAAGATGCCTTCGCCGTTTCCGGGTCTAAGTCGTTAATAACAGCTAGGTTGGTCGAACAATC
>JAITKJ010000011.1 GCA_031278455.1 Puniceicoccales bacterium
TTGAAAGCAGAGCCGCAAAAACTAAACCTGGTCATTCGATCAATGACTATGGATAACGAAGCGGACGTTTGGCACGCACTCCATGTTCTTCAGGGGTTACCTATCATTGAAGTAGTGAAGGTACTTAAAACGTTATCCAATGAAATTTTGGTGCGCCTGCTTACTAGTTCCCTTAAAATCGGCCACCTTTGGGCGGTACACATTTTTATAAAAATGGGCCTTACACGGGCAAAAGAAATTTTTTTGGAATGCAAGCTTCCCTTGAAAGAAATGCTCATTTTGGCGGACGCGATGAACAGGGAAAATTCCGAAAGGTGTGCCGAATTTTTTCCGCTCGTTCCCGATAAAAATCTACCTAACAGAGAATTACTTTACGCGTGCATCCTTAATATGCCGGTTGCCGCCGCCGTGGAATTTTTGGCGCAAAATGACGACATTCTGGGCGAAATGGTGAAGTTAATACCAAGTTTCGTGCGTACATTTCCAACCGAAAAAGTCTGCAAGATTTGTTGGGAAATTTTGTCAAACAACAAATTGAGTGCTTACAAACGCGACTGTAGCCATGTTGTGATTCGCGACATTATTATATCGCGTGAATTTGCGTTTTGCAAACACATTTTCCGAGTTGTCGTAGAGCGCGCTGGCGTATCGAATGACGCTGTGGCCAAATTAATTTTCGATGGCATAAAGCGTTATCCGCGTGCCACTAGACACAAAATCATTTTCGGCGATGATCTAGATGTAGCTGATCGTACACTGGTGAGTGAAATTTTGCATTTCTGGCCATCCAAACAGTCGTCAGATATCGCCGAATTAGTAAGGGAATTGGGAATATCCGCAGATTGATAGCTTCTCGTCGGATAATTTTCATATCAGGAATTCCTCGATTATTTTGCCGAATACGGCCACCGGACCGTTCCCTCCGAGTCGTTCCTGCCCAGCTCCTCCAATTTGCTTTTTGCCAACGGCCGGGATGATCCGGATCCTGGGATCGCAATAACTACAATTTTGCGAGACCTCAATATCACTAGCGAGGCCTTGTGTGAATTGGCCAAGGCCATAAAAAAGAAAAATACACAAAAATTTTTTTTTAGTTGCCTAAACGAGTTTCTTGAGTAATTCGGTGTGTCGTTCGCAAAAGTCAAGATTACGGCCTTTGAGCTCATGCTCAATACAAACGAAAATAGTCTAGAATTGACTTTTGCGCGAAGTCCATAGATTTTAGTGCTCATTTTGTGTACTCAAACGGTATAGCGCCGGAGTGATTATTTTGCAAAGAACTTCATTGGTGGCTATGGACGCGCCGAGGGCGCTCTCTGGATAGAGGCTTCCTCCGGTAAATCCTGGAATTGTATTCACCTCTAAAAAGTAAGCCTCACCACCATTACCAAGGAGAAAGTCAATGCGGCACCAATCGCGGCAGCTGCAGGCGCGAAAAATCTCCCTGGCGTAGTTGCCGATTGCCCGCGTTTGCGTTTCTCCTATTGGAGCCGGACAGATATGCCTCGCACCGTTTGGAGTATATTTGGAATTATAGTCAAAAAATTCGTATCTGGGGACAATTTCTAAAATGGCCAATGGTTCCCCATGTAGCATGCCAACGGTCAGGTCCCTTCCGGTGCACAGGGGCTCTAGCAACCATAGGCCATCGGCAATGGGGAGCACGTGTTTTGCCCAGTCGTCTTCACCGCAAATCCGGTGGCAGCCAATGCTACTTCCCTTATTTCGTGGTTTAAGAAAGAGCGCGGAACAACCAAGCCGTTTGCAGGCGTCGGCGAAGGAAAAATTTTCAAGTTTTCCGCCTTCGAAGGCAATTTCGGGAAGCACGGGAATGGCGCAATTTTGCGCGACCTTTTTCGTCCGGCTTTTGTCGATGGTTAGTTCCATGCTCTCCGCCCCGCTTCCCACATAGGTAAATCCCGCGCCGTCGAGTAATCTCTGCAGGCACCCGTCCTCGCCAAAGTCCCCGTGAGTCAACGGAAATATGAGATCGGTTTCTTGATTTAATCCCGCCGGGAGCCTATTTTCATCGAGTTCAATGAGTCGGACTGAGTAGTGCCGGGAGAGCAATTTGGCGACGTGGTGGCCGGAACGAATGGAAACTTCCCGCTCGGGACTGACAGCGCCGCACAGGACAACAACCTCAAATAATTTCAAAACCACTTGGACCCAAATAGTGAACCTCCAATTGCAATTCAATGGCGAATTTCCGGCGAACGGTGGCGCGGATAAGTTCAATGAGTTCTAGCATATCCGCACAGGTTGCATTTCCTCGATTGATGATAAAATTGCCATGCATTTGAGAAATTTGTGCGCCGCCGATGGTGTACCCTTTTAATCCAGCGTCGTCGATGAGTTTCCCAGCCGAATGGCCATCGGGGTTTTTAAATATGCTCCCCGCGCTTGGGCCGCTTGGTTGACGATTGCTCCTCCATTGGCGTAATTCCGTTTGCTGACGTCGGATTTTTTCTGGCGGGGTAAAGAAGTTTTCCGCGCGCAGATCAACGGAGAGTAGCGCATCCATTCCGTCCAAATGGCAGTGGCGGTAGGAAAATGCCGGCTTGACGGCGGAGATAACGGTGCCGCCCTTGTGCAGAAATTGTACAGATTCCACATGGTCGCCAATATTTTTCCCGTGGGCCCCGGCATTCATCACCACAGCTCCGCCCATATTGCCAGGAATACCGCATAGGAACTCAAAACCGCCAATGCCGTTGGCTGCGCAAAAGTTACAAAAATGTCCCAGGGTTACTGAGGCATCAACGATCAGCCGGCCATCGGTTTGAAAAATGCCGCCCAATTGCCTGGGTTTCAACCGAAGCACCATGCCATCGTATCCTTTGTCGGAAATTAGCAGGTTGGATCCCCGGCCGATGATACAGTGGGGAATTTTATTCCGAGCTGCCCGTTGGATTAAGGATTGCAGTTCCTCCGTCGATTCGGCTTCGGCAAAAAAGCGGGCGAGGCCGCCGATGCCCAGTGTCGTCAACCGGCGTGTGGAATAATGTTCTGAAATTTTACCCACCGGACTTTTCTCCGCAAACGGGTAGATGAGCAAAGAAAATAATTGACAAACGCATGTTGTTTGTTATTAAAAAGTTAACTTCGTCGCCCATCGATTTTCTCCACCAATAGCCACAACTAAAGCTTGCCATTTTTTAAATGCACTCAAAATCACGCCCAACATGTCTAATTCGGAGTCGCGTCATACCCAGGAAACATCGCATACTCCCGTTCGAGCCTCAAGGGAAGCTCTAAAGTCGGCGGCGACGGCAGCTGCGAAATCAAACGAGGCAACGCAATCAAAGAAATCCAAAGTGGTAGATGGGCTGCAGGACGGTGCGGCAAGCATAGCTCAGCAGCGCATCAAGGATCTGGTGGAGCTTGCCAAAAATCAAGGATACGTGTCCTTCGACGATATAAATGCTTCCTTGGGCGAGGAAACGGAGGTCTCGGAAAGCGACATCGAAAATATTATCAACATTTTAGAAAATCTGGAAATCCAGGTTTTGGATTCGGATGAGATTGTCCAGTACGAGCGCGAGGATAAGGAACGGTTGGAAAATCGCGTCTACGAGGACCAATTGGCCACGGCCAATGAGGATCCCGTCCGTACCTATCTGCGACAGATGGGGAAAGTCCCCCTACTCACCAGAGATCAAGAAATCAATATTTCCAAGCGCATCGAGTCTGCGGAGCAAAAGGCGCAGGACGAACTCTTTTCCGTGCGATTTACCGCAAACTATCTTCTAGATATCGCGCGTAAATTGAGCGCCAGAGATGAGCGTTTTGACCAAATCGTTCTCGATAAAAAAATTGAAAGCCGGGAGGCATATTATCAGATACTGCCCCGCCTCATCCAGGACAGTGAGACACTGCTGAAGAAAATTGAAGAGGTCGTCGCCGAACTTGAAGAAAGCACGGACGCGGAGATGCGCGACAAATTGGCCCTGCGCGTTCGCAATTTTGAAATGCAGTTGAAGCAAATTTTGAAGCGCTTTTGTTTCAAAATGAAGCTTTTTGAGGACTTCCTAACCGAGAAGGCCGCTTTATTGCGCCGCCTGCGCCGGGATTTGGATTTGCTGGAGCTGGATAAACGGCGACCCATTCGCCCCCAGGAACTTAAGCAGATTGAGCAGGACCTGGCAGATTTTCGCAGGGAATACCACACGGAACCGGCGGTGCTCTTTGATGTCCTGCAGCGCTTTCGGAAGCAGATGAAGGCGCTCCACGCGGCGAAGACGGAAATGGTTGCGGCCAATTTGCGCTTGGTTATCAGCATCGCAAAGAAGTATATCAACCGTGGCCTGTCCTTTTTGGATCTCATCCAGGAGGGGAACATAGGTCTCATCAAGGCGGTGGAAAAGTTCGAGTACCGCCGCGGCTATAAGTTTTCCACCTACGCCACCTGGTGGATTCGCCAGGCCATCACCCGTTCCATCGCCGACCAGGCGCGCACCGTGCGCATCCCCGTGCACATGATTGAAACACTCAACCGAGTGATGCAGGCGCAGAAGCAGCTGCTCCAAGAATTGGGCCACGAACCGACACCCGAAGAAGTAGCCAATGAAATGGGCATGCCCGTGGAGCGGGTGCAGAGCATTATGAAAATGGCTCAACAACCCATTTCCCTGCAAAGCCCAGTTGGCGACGGTGAAGACTCCTGTTTTGGGGATTTTATCGAAGATAAATCTGCCGGCGATCCACATAACATAGCCGCCAATAGTCTTTTAAGGGAGAAAATCCGTGAAATTTTGGGCTCCCTTTCCGAGCGGGAACAGAAGGTGCTTTCCATGCGATTCGGACTGGAAGACGGCTACAGCCATACGTTAGAGGAAGTTGGGCAATTGTTCAGTGTTACCCGGGAGCGCATCCGCCAGATTGAAGCCAAGGCTTTGCGTAAAATGCGTCACCCAACCCGCATACGCCAATTGCACGGATTTTTTGGCAATAATCCGACGCCGAAGGGCGAGGGATTTGACAGCTTCCGGAAGCGAAGTAAGCAGGCCCATAGGAATTGATTGGTCGGAAAAGATTCAAAAAAAACTTTACACGAAATGGGCTACGCGGGAGTGTTTCCCGCGAAAAAGGTAGTAGATCATGGGTAACCTGAAGAAGAAGCGAAGATTGAAGATGAATAAACACAAACGGCGGAAACATTCCCGCGCGTCACGGCACAAGAAGCGCACGTGGGGGTCCTAGGGCGCCATGCAAATTTTGGCCATCGAAAGTTCCTGTGACGAATCAGCCGTGGCCGTGGTGGACAGTGAATCACGGCATTTCAGCCATGAGTTTATAAGTTCTCAGGCCGCCGTTCATCGGCAATTTGGTGGAGTCGTTCCGGATTTGGCGGGGAAGGAACATCGGAATGCGTTGCCCGAACTCATTGGGCGTTGGCGAGGGAGTGATTCCTTTGTTCCCCCTAATGTGGTCGCTGTAACCGTCGGTCCCGGTTTGGCATGTGCATTGGGTGTTGGGTTGGATGTTGCCAAGGAATTGGCGAATTTTTACGGATGTCCCCTTCTTGGCATCAATCATTTGCGTGGGCACGCCCTGTCGCCGCTGATTCCCTTGTGGCTGGAAAATCGACCCTGGTCGGACTTGTTCCCTCATTTGGGGCTCCTGGTATCCGGCGGGAATACCCTGCTGTTTACCGTCGATGAAAATTTTAATGCCAATGTACTTGCGGAAACGGTGGATGATGCTGCCGGGGAAGCGCTGGACAAGGGAGCTCGCATGCTCGGGCTGCCCTACCCGGGCGGCCCGCCCATGGAGGAACTGGCCCGCAGTGGAAATCCAGAAGCCTATCATTTTCCACGAGCCTTCACACCGTCGATTATGAAATTCAGTTTTTCCGGACTCAAAACTTCCCTCCTCTACCTGCTGCGCAAAATGCAAATCGATGAAATCGAACGACATAAAGCGGATTTGTGTGCCAGCTACTTGCAAGCCATTGGCGATGCTTTGGTCAAAAAGGTCGATTACGCCACCAAAAAACTCAAGCCAAGGAGCATTGGATTTTCGGGAGGCGTATCTCAAAATGACATGTTGCGCAGAAAAATGGAAGCCGTTTGTTCCCGGCAGAACTTGCCATTATTACTCACGCCCTATCCGTATTGTGGAGATAACGCATCCATGATTGCCTTTGCGGCCTTGGTCGACGGAAGCCATGGAGAAAAGTCTCCATGCCGATTTCATCCAAAATTACAGCTATAATTGGTTTGCGAGGGGAAATTTAGAAATCGCCCAATTGGTGCTCGAGAAGGGACTCGAACCCTTATGCCTCACGGCACTGCCGCCTGAAGACAGCGTGTCTGCCAATTTCACCACCCGAGCAACAAAGTTAACCCATGCGCTCAATGGGCATTGTCAATGGCAAACAACGATACTAACCTGAGAATGACTCCAGGTTTAAGTAAATCACTTGGAACAATGTTTCGATGAAAAGTGCGAAAAAGACCGCGAGGAACGCTAACGTTGCCGGGTGCGACCATGATGAAAGACGACAAAACCTGTCATGCGAATAATAGTATTATGCTGACTGTCGCGGAGAAGTTGAAGGTTTGACGATAATATTTTTGAGATTACCAAAAATTGTTGGCATTGCATAAAAAATCGCCGCCTGTTCTTCGTCTGAAAATCGAGCAAGCACGTATTCTTTTAAGTCCATTTCTTTGATCGGCTTATGCCCAATGCCAATGCGAAATCTAATGCATTCACCAAGCTTATCACACACATCAGCCATGCCATTGTGTCCACCGTCGCCTAAGCGTGTTGTAATTTTCACCTCGCCGAGCGGCAAATTAAGTTCATCGTAAATGATGGTCACCTGCTCGGTGGCCACGTGAAAATACTTGGAAATGCGGACGATAGGATATCCAGACTGATTAACAGAGCAAAGCGGCCTGGCCAAAATAAACTGACACCCGTCCAAACTTCCACGGGCTAAATCGGCATTAAGTTTTTTATTATTAACCCACTTTGCATTCATATGCCGTGCAAAATTATCAAGCACAAACTGCCCTAAGTTGTGGCGCGTATGAATATAAGAAGCGCCAGGGTTGCCAAGCCCAACCAAAAGAACCGTATTATGCACAACATCAACCATATTCTCCTCCACCAGCACACGACGAACTTTCGGGTCGGTTGGTGGCACCTTAGGTGCACTTTTGCCCCATGGCAATGGTAAGACGGACTATTTTTTGTCAGATTCTTTTTTTGCTCCACCACCGGAACTTGGCGCAGATTCGGAAGCGGGCGATTTAGCGCCTTCATTGCTTTCAGAAGCGTTTCTAGCCGCTTTCATCTCGCCGCAAGCGGCAATGACCAGATCCGCCGCATCCACAAACTCAGCACCATCAACCGGCTGCAAGTCTTTGATGTGAATTGCGTGTTTTACGTGAAGATTGGCTACGTTCACCACATATTCCGACGGCAAATTTTGCGGGAAACAGCGAACTGTAATTTCATGGGTATGAAATTCAAAAATTCCGCTCTCCTCACGGACGCCAATGCATTCATCTATTCCCTCCAGGCGTACCGGGACATGAGCTGTTATTTTTCGCTTCATGGAAACCTCATGAAAATCCACATGCAAAATCTTATCCGTTAGCGGATTTTTTTGCGACTCCACCAATATGGCAGGTCGGATGTCTTTTTCCTCAGCGATATCCAAAGAAATCAATGCCGTGCTTCCAGCCATTTGGCGCAATGCCAATTGCAGCTCCTTCGCCCAAAATGACAACGGTAAGCTTCCGGATTCGCCGTAGATTACACCTGGAATTTCGCCATTTTTCCGCATGCGCCGTGCGCTGCACTTTCCAAGGTCTGTACGCTTCCTAGCCGTTAATGTTAATCGTTTCATCTTCGTATCCCATGCCGCCAATTTGCAACCAGCATCCGTGCTTGGTGCTGTTTCTGGACTCCTTACTGCAAGCCAGGCGGACAAATGTCAATTCTCAAACAGCATTCACTGGGAGGTATACGGAAATGGACATTGCAACGGTGATAATCATTCCTTCCGACTTCTCATTTTTTGCGTGGATGCGAGTGGGTTTTTCCGCCATCAACTGTTAATGATTTTTTGCCAATATTTGCATGCAATTGATATTTTTCGTGAAACGCGAAAGCATTCCGCAGCTGAACGGCGATGCGTCCTGTTTTTTGCATGTCTAAGTACTCATTTAGCTGATCTCGGTAGCTGGGATGGGCGCACCGGTCGATGATTGCACGAGCTCGTTGCATGGGACCCTTCCCGCGCAAATCTGCCACGCCGTATTCGGTTACGATAAACTGTGTGTCGTGCTCCGTGTGGTCGATGTGTGAACAATGGGGGACAATGGCGCTGATGCTGCCACCCTTTGCCGTGGACGGCGTGGCAAAAATGGAAATAAAACTATTGCGCGTAAAATCCCCGGAACCACCGATACCATTCATGAGGTGCGTGCCACAAACGTGCGTGCTGTTCACATTTCCCCAAATGTCGACCTCCAGGGCCGTGTTGATTCCAATCACACCGAGACGGCGGATTACCTCCGGATGGTTAGTAATTTCCTGCGGACGCAGGGTGAGTTTCTTCAAATATCGCGGCAAATCCGAATAGATGCGTTGCAACACCGGCGGCGAAACGGACAGACCGGCGGAACTGGCAAATCGGATACGATCCGCGTCAATGCCATCGATGACCGTATCCTGCACGATCTCGGAATACATGCAAAATTGTGGTATGGACGGAGATGAATAGAGTGCCGACAAAAGGGCGTTAGAGACATTCCCAACCCCCGCCTGGATAGGGAAAAAGGATTCCCCCATACGTCCGGCTCGCATTTCATCGACGAGCAATTGGGCAATATTTTCTCCAATTTTTTGGGAAATTTCGTCGGCGGGAGTCATCGCCATGCCATGATCCGGGACGTTTGTGTGCACAATCCCAGCTATTTTTGCTGGATTTACCCGCATCAGCGTAGCCCCAATACGATCCGACGGCCGATAGATTGGGATCTCCCGTGTTCGAGGTGGAAGATCCAGTTCGTAGATATCGTGCAACCCTTCCAAGTCATCCGGGTGATACGTGTTAAGCTCGATGAGAATGTGTTTAGCCAGGCGGGCGAAGGTTGGTGCAGGGCCAACGGCACTGGTCAGCAAAATGGAACCGTCCCGATACACGGCGGCAGCTTCAAAGATAGCATAGTCAATCACTCCAAGGGCACCACATTTGAGCAGGGGCATCATGGAGGAGAGATGCATGTCCAAAAATTCCACCTTCCGGGCATTGATGCTTTGCCGCAGTGGAATACTCGTTTGGTATGGCAGCCTGTAGGAAATAGCTTCCGCATTCGCGAGGACATCGTCCACGGCCGTATCGGTGGAAGCTCCCGAAAGTACACGCACGGCAAAAGGTTCTTCACGCGCATGTATCGCTTGAGCCCGCTCGGCCAAGGATTTTGTGATGACTTTCACCGATCCCGCCGTCGTAAATCCGCCAACGGCAATGGTATCGCCATTTTGAATCATTGCCGCCGCCTCATCGGCGGACAGAATCGGATATTCCCTCATATATTGGAGCAGAGAAGCCATCAACGGGCCGTTTGGCAAAGCTTTTGGCACAGTTTCTTTTAATCGAGCACACGAATTTTTCAAAATTTACCAATGTGCGCTGATATTACGACTACCTATTCGGCCGCACAAATATGCCCTATTAGGACTCGATCAATGGCTGTACCCGTGTGTATAATGTCAAATATTGAATCTTAATCGCGTATGTTTCGCCGGTGTTCGAACTGTAGAAACTCAGGTCGGATGCTCTTGTGCGTACGGACACGTTTTCGTTAAAGTCAAAACCAAAGCTCAGGCCACATGATTCCATTTGCGTGCGTACAACTTCGTAATCCGTCTTCCCTAGGGTCGCGGGAGCTCCTCTATCATTCCCCGTGTGGGGGCCGGCATCCCACCATGCTTGTGCGTCATTCAAGGGAGCGAGCATTTGTTTCAGCAACTCCTGCCGTTCATCGGATGAAATTTCCGTATTACCCAAAACAGCATTCAGGCCGTCCCAAAAACGTTGAGAATTTGCCCGGCGCGTGATGTCTATGAATTTGCATTCATCATCTGATGACATTGTTCGCTCGGCACATGGCGAATAAGCCAAAAATTCGAGGAGATTCGTGGAATGCGAACCTTGTTTCGGATGCATACTAAGAAACCCAACAATCCGCTCCGCCGTCTGCTTTGGCGTTTCACCAGTTCGTTGCGTAAACAAATATGTCCAAAATTCCTCCGTTGGGTGTTGGCACCAAAAAGTATCGAGTCTGGACATTTGTACATCATGAAGATCCGTGTTGGCTTCCAACGGCTGTCGTTCCAGTGAGCGATATGCATTGGCAACAGACTCTCCATCGCTACCGTCCGATTGAAATCGTTGATAAACGCCTAATGAGAGATTTGTAAATTCCTTACGCATTTCCCTGCTTTGGTGTTCTATCAGCGATAAGTAGGCATCTTCCACGCCATAACAATAGGACTGGAAAAAGATTTTTCGGATTATTGTGGGCGCGCCCGAACCGTCATTGGCAATGGCGCGGAAATGTTGTTTGTAATCCAACGCAAGTTTTTTGTTAGTGGTAGAAAAATTTGTTTCAGCGAATTTTTCAAACCACGCTTCTACGCCTTTTCGGATCCCGGCGAGCTCTTGTGGAAATTCCCCCTGTTTGCCGCCGAAATACCATTCTTCGGCCTTTGCCATAAGTTGAACAAAGGTATCGCGTGGCATGTTCTCAAGTCTCGTTTTGTCCAAGTGGCTGTTCTGGTTTGTGCCTTTCGTTGCCGTTCTCTGCCGGGCAATGGCCGTGACCGTAGCGTCCATGTTTAATACGAAATTACTGCGGTCAGTCCCATAATTTTGCAAAATTTCGCTTGCCGGACCAGAGGCAGCCGAAATCAACTTGGACATTTCCAGGTCATTGTTCAACGCTCCAATCTGCTCGAGTTTATCCAGCATCTTCTCCGTGCGCAATATTTGCAAAGCTGCGACAGCCCCGTGTTTATTGCGAACACTTTCAAGTTGTAAACTAATCTCATGAATTTCGCTATGCTCGCTAATTTTTCTAACCTCATCAGCGGTGATAACGTTTGGGTCACCAGATATCACCCTACGGTGCTCTTGCACTTGATTAAAACTATGAGACTGGCCCTCGTAATTACTGATTTGAGCTGAGCTTTTTAATTCTCGGAGTGTCGACACATGTTTCATTGGGACATTGCGACTAAGTTGGTCGATATCCATTCCTTGGCAAATGGTACGCCTTTCAGTGAAGGTACAGTTTTTGATGAAATCTATTACTTTTTCCTGAAGCTCTGGAGTTCCATTACGCAGAATAACTTCCGCAAATGACATGGTTTTTTCATCAACTTCGACCCTTTGTGCCAAAAAGTCGGCCGCCGCCGTTATATTGCTTGTGTCCTCTTTGTTCCTTCCATCCCCCTTTTTTTGTGCCTCTAATCCAATATCGAAAGCCTTTCTTAATGGCTCCTGCATATCGGCAAATTTGTCTTGCATATAACGGTCAGCGACCATCCCTCTTATGTCAATCTTGAATACTATAAAAACCAAATCGAAAAGTTTTCTCAACACACAATTCTTTGATGCGAGTTCTTTGTTAATTTCAGCCATTGTATTGCTAACTTCTGCTGTGTGGGTAGGCACAGCGACAAAAGACGCGGACCCAGATACACTTGCAGTGCTCATGGAATAAAGTTTACGCTCGTCTCGGCTGAAAAGCAATAAAATTTTGTCAAAAACTCGTTGAACGCAAAGTATTATCGGTAGTTTTTTAAAAGTCTTTAAACTGAAGCTATTTGTGATTTACCCTGTCATTTTTGAACCTTTTTCAATTGCTTCCACGCACGCATACGGTTGCTTTCGTCTCTCAATACTTGCAAGAAACCAGAGAGCCAGTTTCATGAATGCTCTTGTTGATTCCGCCAATGAGTATGATGGATGTCTTTAGGAAGCGGAAGGCGATTGAAATATCCGGTGCCGAGATTGCAATTCTAGGATCGGTTGCGTATTTTAGTTTGTGGATTTTACGGATGTGACAGCCTTTTCCTTGACGTAATAGCGTGGTTTTCTTGGACCGGTGTGATATGCCGCCGAATATTCAACGTCTTCCTGAAAATGTCATTAATCAGGTTTGTGCCGGCGAGGTGATCGAGCGACCCGCGGCTGTGGTTAAGGAACTAGTTGAAAACAGCCTGGATGCAAATGCCACATGTGTTGCGGTGGGATTTGTCCGAGCGGGCAAGGATTTCATTTCCGTAATCGATGATGGATGGGGCATGAGTTTAGATGACGCAGCTCGTTGCCTGGAACGCCATGCTACTAGCAAAATTCGTTGCACTGCGGATTTGATCCAGATCGGCACCTTTGGTTTTCGAGGAGAGGCTATTCCAGCGATTGCGAGCATTTCAAAATTTGCTTTGCGCACGCGCCGCAGTGAGGACGAGTTGGGGACAGAAATTATTGTAAACGATGGCATTGTTCATAAAATAGGGAAATGCGTTTGCAAAAAAGGAACACATATTGAAGTAACTCAACTGTTTAAATCCGTTCCGGCGCGGAGAAAATTCTTAAAAAGCGATCAAACTGAGGCAAATCACATCATTGGAACAGTACGCCTTTTCGCCCTCGATTTTCCAAAAGTCAGATTTTCCATCCGCCATGGCAATCGAATCATCTGGGACGTCCGCGCCGAAACATCGGTTTCGAAGCGCATAGAAAGGTTTTGGGGTGCAGAGATTTTGAACGCTCTTTTGCCCGTCGACTTTTCCGAAAACGGCCGTCGCATATCTGGCTGGGTGCTTGATCCGCAAAAGCGCAGTGGCGGCGGAGACATGGTTTTCTTCGTCAACCATCGGGTAATTGTTTCAAAAGATCTGAAAAACTGGGTTATTGGCGCATACGCTAAGTACTTACCTTATGCCCAGTCGGTTCCTTGCTTTTTATTTCTTGATATTCCTTTTGGCCAAGTGGACGTCAATGTGCACCCAACCAAGCGCGAGGTACGATTCTCAAACGGCGCTGAGTTAAAAGTGTTTATTTCAAGGGCCATTGAAAGTGTTTTAGAATTAAAGAATGCATTGATAATTTCTAAAAGCGAACCTCGCTTGATTGGATCAAATTTTGGTGCACCGCAAGACGCCCCCATCGAAGGTAGAACCGAACTAAACGGAAATGTCGCGGCCACATTGCCCGCAATTGTGCCTAATCAATTGCGAGAAAATCCGGCGCCAGAAGGGAAAAATCTTTTCCCGTTAAACGGGGAACCAGCTACCGCTATGGAAAAAAAACGGACAAAATTAATGCAAAATTTTTGGCCAATAGGTGGTCATAGCCCGGGGAATTCCGTTCCGGCGCCTGAAATAAATCATGGCGCAATCAACTGGAAGTTCCTGGGAAAAATCGATGAACGCTGTGTTCTTTTTTCAACGGAAACTGGATTGATTTTTTTCGATGTACATCGGGCGGCGCAACGTGTTGCCTATGAGCATGTACTCGCCCAACAGGGCAGAGTGGATGGCCAGCAATTGCTGATTCCGCTCACATTGGATTTGCGCCGCGAGTCCTTTGAAGTGACAGAGGAAATGGTCGATGAATTGACCAGAGTTGGATTTAGCTTCAAAAAAAAAGCACACATGTTTTACGAAATCACCACGCTTCCTTGTTGGATGCGCGAAGATTCTGGCGAAGCGTTTCTTTATGACTGGCTTGTGGTGAAGCGCGCAAATTTGCACGGCCTACAAATGGAATTTTTGGCCAAAGTCGCTGCTGGTTATGTTGTATCGTCCAAAAAATGGCGAATGGAACATGAAATTATGCAGCTCGTAAGCGATCTCATGGCGTGTGAAATGGCCGTTTTAGCCATGGACGGGTCTCGAATCTATTTTGAAATTCCCAAAAGCGAAATTGAGCGCCGGTGGAAGGGAAAGTTGGCCGCGACTACCGCGTAACATAGGCAAACTAATTTTTAAAAAAAGAGAAGTTAGTTCATTTTGTTTTGCCCTTGCCACCGTTTGGTTGCCACCCACAGTTTAGGGCGCGCTTATATGAAACTTAATGCTTTTCCGTTTCTACTAGCACTGTTATTATATTTTGCCGTAATGATTTCGATCGGCATTTATTTTGGCAACAAGAATCGAAACATTTCCGATTACATTCTCGGAAGTCGCCACCTGGGCGCCTGGGTGACGTCATTGAGCGCTGAGGCATCGGATATGAGCGGATGGTTACTTATGGGCCTGCCTGGACTTGCCTATGCATGCGGAGGTTGTGCCATTTGGATCGCCCTTGGGCTCATTTTGGGGACATATGCAAATTGGAAATGGGTCGCCAGCCGTCTGCGGGCATACACTGAAATCGCTGGAAACTCCCTCACTATCCCAGATTTTTTCCAAAATCGATTCAATTCTCGCTCGAATATCATAAGGATTTTTTCAGCCATTTTCATTTTCTTTTTCTTTGTTGTTTACGTATCCTCAGGGCTTATTGCCGGCGGAAAACTTTTTAGTCTCGTATTACCAGTCAGTTATCTTCAGGCTGTTTACGTAACCGCCTTCATTACAGCAACCTACACGCTCCTCGGTGGGTTTTCGGCGGTCTGTTGGACGGACGCCATCCAAGGAGCAATGATGTTTTTGGCAATTATTGGCGTTCCCATCGTAGCGACTCACCACTGCGGCGGCATTGGAAAAACCATCCAAACGTTGCTTACCTCCGGGAAAGAATTCGTGAGTCCTCTCTTGGCCGAAAATGGGAATATTCTTCGCCCGGTTAAAATTATTTCCATGTTGGCCTGGGGCCTTGGTTACTTTGGGCAACCGCATGTTTTGGCGCGCTTCATGGCGATTCGTTCGGTGGAGGAAATTCCATTGGCACGGCGAATTGCCATGTATTGGGTAACCTGGTCCTTGCTGGCGGCTGTGTTTGCGGGAATTTTAGGACATTTTTGCTTGCCGGCGATGGCCGAAAATGCTGACGTCGAAAATATTTTTCTTCTCTTGGTCAATAACCTGTTTTCGCCATTTTTTCTTAATTTGGTTCTTCTTGGAATTCTGGCGGCAATCATGAGCTCGGCATCGTCCCAATTGCTTGTGGCCGCCTCATCTTTTTCTCGCGATCTTTATGCCGCCGTTTTCCGCAAAGGAGCGAAATCCGCCGAATTGCTAATGATCAGCCGAGGATCTGTCCTAATAGCGTCCATACTGGCCGTCGTTCTAGCCAGAAATCCCAATAGCCTTATTCTAAACGTTGTCGCCCATGCATGGGCTGGGTTTGGTGCATGTTTAGGCCCGGCACTGTTGTTTTCTTTATTCTGGCGACGAACAACTGAGCGCGGGGTCTTGGCGGGCGTTATCACCGGTGGAATTACGGTGTTATTATGGAAAAAATTCATGCCCATTGATCTCTACGAGATTATACCTGGTTTTTTTATTTCCTCGCTGGCGATTGTTGCGTTCAGTTTTGCTGACAAACAGCCAAGTTGTGGCATTTTACGGGCATTTAATGCGGCAAAAGATGCAAAATTTCATTGAATATGCGCGGCTCAATGCGCACCGCCTGCCTGGAGCTAATACGTTGATATGATGTCGTTTTTTGCTTAGTTTGTATAATCTCAGCCTGTTAATACGGCAGGGCACCCACGTATGCAACTGCCGGGAAAATCAACGCAAGCAGCAAACAGGCTGACGCGGGTGCCAGCCCTATCTATTAGTTTCACAACATCCAGCAAAAAATCCGACAATGAAAAACTCTAGCTCGTGACGTGTACAATTTGTTTTAAGAAATTCATCGACAATCGTAGGAGCGAATTGTTTGGGAACATCGTTGGCTAAAACAACGGCTAAGCATTTATCATAGTTCAATTCGACCTTTTGAATGAGCCATAAATCATTGGCAACCTTACGAGGTAAATCTTCCTGTCGATACCAAATCGACAAAGGAGATGAAGGTGGCGGAAGAGCACTTTGTGGTGGAGCCTGTTGGGGGAGTTGTTCTGCTTGTTGTTTCGGAATCTGATATATGAGATAATTTTCGAATATATCTGCATTCAAAGATGATAGGAGCGCAAAAAATGTTCCCACGCTGTGGTATGTTGCCCGCTTAGAGGCATTGCCGCTACCGGACAGGACCGCTTCAGACGCCATAAGACGAAACAGACGATTAAAGGCCATGGCGTAAGCCTCGATGCTAATTTTTTCGCTTACAATGACTTTACGTTTCGATCTTAGCTCGACGACCTCCCTATTAAACATTTCCACTGAGACAGGATCTAAATTGCCAATCTCATCAATAATAGTAACGGTGTCGCCATTTAATGTTATGTACGACGCAATTTGATATGGGTAAATTGCGAATTCAAATATGCCTTGGCCATCTCCACTTGCCGCCAAACGAGCGTATGCTCCATATTGTGTAACCTCGATCACAAGAAGCAACATTGTGGGCGGAAAGGCGTTGTTTTCACATTCCGCAAAATGCACATAGACTTTGCTCCGATGTGTTGGCCGCATTGAATACAGAGTGACAATAGTATTTGCAATTTCAGGCCACGTTGCAGCGGGAACATTATTTTTAACGCAAACCAGTGCATCTTTACGGGGCACGCCAAAATTTCCTTTTAAACAATTGTAACTACTTACTGAATGATAATCGGCCATGCGTTATAGCCGTGTGTGCGGAATATTTAATTGCAACATTTTTTCAGAAAATTATCTCATCAAAATGAGTACATCTTCCGGGCGTATATTCGCAATGCTTTGGCTAGATGAAGAAATTTCCAAATGTCTTGGATTCAGCTCGGACACCTTGAAATTGATGCCGTTGCATGAAAAGTCGTAGTGCGCTACTTCCCCAAAATAACTAATTCCAACAAGAATTCCGACAAACGCATTACGATCGATGCACTCGTCGCGCAGGCGGATGGCTTCGGGCCGTATTGAAAGAAAAACGTGATCCCCCGGATGCAGTGGCGCCATGTCATTCGGTTGGACACCAAGAATTGGCCCCAAAGATGTTTTGATTTCCCAAAATAGATCCATCTCCGCCGAAACTATACCTTCAATAAAATTACTCTCACCGATAAAGTGTGCAACAAACCGACTGATTGGTCTTTTATAAATTTCGATTGGTGTCCCAATTTGCTCCACTCTGCCGCGAGAAAAAACAGCAATTCGATCCGCAATTGAAAGCCCTTCCTTCTGATCATGAGTAACATAAACCGTAGTCAATTGATTTTCCTTGCATATGCGGCGAATTTCCGTACGCATTTCATTGCGTAACTGTGCGTCCAAATTTGAGAGTGGCTCGTCGAGGAGCAAGTAGCGCGGTCGGACGGCCAGGGCGCGCGCCAATGCTACACGTTGCTGTTGGCCTCCGGATAACTCATTCGGCCTCCGATTAGCATATTGCTCCATTCGCACGCTGGTCAATGATGCAAATAATCGTTCTTCAATGAGTTGCTGTGGCAATTTTTTTTGCCGGAGCCCAAAGGCCACATTTTCCGCGACGGTCATATGAGGCCATAGGGCATAATTCTGAAAAACCATTCCAACCTGCCGCTTATGGGTCGGCCTAGTGGTGATATCCTTGCCGGAGTTCATAACGCGACCAGCGTCTGGGACATAAAATCCAGCCAGTACTCGCAATAGCGTCGTTTTCCCGCAGCCGCTTGGCCCGAGAAAAAAAAATAATTCCCCACACTCAATATCCAAACTTATGTCATCCAATGCAACAACGGTTCCAAAACATTTGGTTATATGCTCGACTGATATTTCAGGCATGGCGTAAAGCCAATGAAGGCGCCGGCGGCGCCGCTATTTGCAAGCTTTTTTGGCAAGAATATCGGCACGAATCTCAAAATGTGTACCCGTGGCCGCATATTGCCAATACAGGCAATGCTTGTCTTTGGTGAGCATATTGTGTGAAAATCAAAGGCGGATGGACTTGACGTCAATGCTTGCAGCTTTTTTTTGCTCATTTTTTTCAGCATTTTTAGCCACGAGGCCGTTCATCCGATGGATGCAGGCCAATAAAGTGGAACAGGTATTTCGCCCGAAATCTGAGGTGCGGGCTTTAGCCGATCTTCATGCACCCAAGAAGCACACGCCAACGTTTGGTGGAGTCGTTTTTATTCTTTGTGCCACTGTTTTCGCCATCGTTTTCGCGAAGCATAATATCATGTCGTGGACGAGCTTGATGGTACTTTGGTGCTTTGTCGTTTTAGGATTTTGTGACGATATGCGTAAAATTCTCCTGCGGGACAGCCGTGGTTTCTCAAAGCGGATAAAATTCTTGTTCCAGGCACTCATCTGCGGTGGTGCGCTTACCATGGTCGCTTGGAACAAACCGGACTACTTTGTCAGGTTGCACGAGCTTTGGCTTCCGCTTATGCGTGCTCCAATTTTGCCGAACCTGTCTACGCCATTGCTTTTTGGCTTTTTATTTCTCGTCCTATCAGGATCGAGTAATGCGGTTAATCTTACGGATGGACTGGATGGGTTGGCGGCTTTGTGTGGCATAATTGCATCCGTGGCGTTTATCGCAGTTATTGCGTCAAGTAATGTGCATCCCACACATCTGGCAATTGATCCACGGCCACTGGCGGTTACCCTTTCCGCTCTTTCCGGCGCACTGCTGGCCTTTCTGTGGTATAACGCGCACCCGGCGCAGATTTTTATGGGCGATACAGGTTCGCTGGCCATCGGCGGATTTCTAGGGATCGTCGCTTTTTTTATCCTTCAGCCGTTCATACTGGCCGTTGTAGGTGGAGTTTTTGTCGTCGAGGCGCTATCAGTTATTGTTCAAATTTGTGTTTTTCAATTTGCCAATGGTCGGCGGATTTTTCGCATGGCACCTTTGCATCATCATTTTGAAATCGGTGGATGGAAAGAACCACAAATTGTTGTCCGCTTTGGGATTCTGTCCGCCATGTTTGCTGTTGCTGGAGTTGGTTTATCGCGCATTTTTGCGTAATGCGACACCGCTCTCTGTCGCTGATACCGCCCTGGAGCCATATTGCAATAATGTCCCGCGATTATTCGGCATCATGATTGGTCAAAAGTCCAATATAGACGGCGGAGAGCATAGTAAAGACAACCGCTTGAATGAGGCCGATGAGAGCTTCAAGAAGATAAAATGGCACCGGGAAAAGATATCCAACCAGGCCAAGCATCTTTGTGATTAAATTTTCTCCGCCAAAAACGTTGCCGTAGAGGCGGAACGATAGAGAGACGATTCGAAAAAGTATGGAAATAACGTCTACAAGGCCAACGCCGATGAAAACCAGACCAAGGACGAGGTATATGGAAAAAGGCAGCTCCTTCCTGTCGGCTTTGTTTCCAAAAGTATCATGGAAAAATTCCTTTGGGCCAGCGTAGCGCAGGACAAAATAAAGCCATCCCAAGAAAGAAACCATGGCAAGACCAAGGGTGGAATTGAGATCGGCATTGGTTGGTCGAAAAAAGTAATAAAAATGGCCTCCGGCCCGAATGCCAAAGGCCCCAACGCCAGGGAACAGCCCGCTAAGATTTTGGACGAGAATGTAGATAAAAAGCGTTAATAGCAAAGGAAAAGCATGCGGCATTACATGCTTCCCTATGATCGGCTCAAACAAGTCGTGCAATTTTTCCAATAGCATCTCGAGTACCGCCTGCCCGCGCCCGGGAATGACGAGAGGCTTTTGGCCTATCGCAAAGCGAACACCAAAAATAACCACAACCGCCAAGACCCAATTGGTGACCATAGCATTTGTGACGGGCAAACGCTGAGCAATACGGAACAGCTCATATGCACCCTTGCTCACATGCCCCGTGGTAACAGGCCACCAGCACGCGAGCGAGAAGGCAACGGCGGCCAAAAGGCAGAGCGAAAAAACAATTCGCCACCGCGACGCACAAGCCATGTATTTCATTTATCTCAACAAATCATCACAGGGCAAGATTAAAACAACACTTGCCGGCCATCATCTGTGAAACATGTATAATACAAAGCGTCACTCCGCGCCAATTAAAATAGCCTTAGCCGGCTACGGCGCCGCGGATTATTTTGCGCCAACGTAAACCAATTCGCTATTCGCTTGCAAAACGGCGTCAACTTCATCTTTAATTGTTGGCAATTGTCCGTTTGGCGCATATTCTGGAACCATGTACATGTAGCCAACACTGTGAATGGTGCGCAGCCACTCTGCCGTTGAGTAGCCGTTGCGCTGGAAAATTTGCCTAATGCGCACAACGTACTGATCCAGAGAGCGACTTTGTAAATTTGCGTGCAGCCCCCATATACTATGGATAATGTCCTTGCGCGAAACAATTACATTCTGCGTTGAAACAAAAAACGACATCAAGCCAATCTCCCGCTTGCCAACGGCCGCTCGGTGATCATTCGGAAAGACGATCGACAATGTCGATGGCTCAACGCGAGCGCCACAAAAATAAAACGGCTCGTCGCGTAATGTCGTATTTTCCGTCAAATTCCAGTCGCGGCAAATTGAAGCACGGCGCAAAATTGCCTGCACCCGCGCCGCGAGCTCGCGTACGTGGATCGGTTTTTCCAATACATCGTCACCGTATTCCAGTGCATGCAACCGCTCCGATTGGGATGGTTGATCGAGCAAGAATATGGCCGGAACCGTTTGCCCTCCTCTTCTCAGGTTTTCCAAGAATTCCAAGCCTGATTCGCCCTGTACAACTTTGTTGATTATTAAAATATTTACAAACGTCTTTGTAAGATAGTGGTTTGCCTCGCGAAATGTACAAACAGAATCTGTCTTGAAACCGACGGTTTGAAAATACTTCACAATCGCATCCATTGTCTCGCTGTCTGAGTCGATAACTAAGACCAGCGGTGCACACATGTATGACCTCATTTTACTCTCCTGAAAACGTATTTATTTACCGCGTCTTTAAAAAAACAAAATATTCATCACAAAACAAACAAAAACGCGAACATATGTAAAAAATTTACCCCAACCCACTTCCGTTCGCTTTTTTCACATTTTCTGGCAGATGCTCGCATCTTGCGCAATAAGTCTTAATGCGCAATTAAAGAAATGCGCTTCAACGAAATAATGCACCACCACTTTTAAGAAATGGGGGGCTGAAGTGGATAATCTTGCATCGAAAATTGCTCAACATTGGTTTAATATTTTGTTGCGAAAATTATCCCATTTCCAACTTTGGCGGTAAAAAGAATTTTGCAGCATTGAAAATCTGCGAAACTACGGCTCGAAGCATGATGCTTTTGGTTGGAAATTAAGAGTGTGTCCCCCCATATGTTCTTCTGCGTACAATGGCCTTTTATCCGACCGCGATGGGAGATCGACATATTGCGCCGTGCGACTTCGAAGAAGAAACTTACGGGAGATGTGGCGACAAATGCTCCCGCAGGCGGTTTTGTGACCGCCCAAGTAACATGCGTGCGGCCGCTGCTTCCGGGCCACAATAGGATGCGATGTTTTGGCTTGTACGCGATGGACTTTTTCCGGAAAACGGCCACCAGGAGAAGTTTCTGGGCGACAAGGGCTTTAGGGGCAATATTATACTGTAATATGTTCTCTTCCGGCGGCCTTTCTTACTGCTTCCCTGCTAGTAAATTTAGATGTCAACCGGCCTATGCTGGGCTTCTTTCACATATTGTCGTTGCCCTCCAAGGATTCTCCGCTTGTGAAGAAGGGCGACAATGATTATGAGAATGGGCTACATCATTTTCTGAAGCTATTCGCAGGAAAAACTCGGAAAAATTTTGTTAATAACGATATTTCGGCAAAACGCATTCTTTTAAGAATTATAATGTAAATTGTCCCGCCAACGGCAACTCCGGCAAAAACTTTTAAGACCGCGGCAGTTTTATCGGTGAAGTGAAATCGGCAAAGAAAAAACTGCACGAACAAAATCCACAGCATTAAGCCAGTGGAAGCGAGTGCGATGGGCAACAGTTGGCATCCATTGGCGTGTCGTGAATGTAAAACTCGTCCCAACGAACGCTCGAGCAGATACCATTGAAATAGCGCCGCGAGTGAGTTGGCAACGGCTATTCCAGTTACGCCAAAGGGAACGAGAAAGGACATGGTCAAAAATAAATTTGCCACCATATTTATGGTTCCAATGCACATTGGCGTTCGCATGTCTTTGTGTGCGTGAAAAGCGCGAACGGCGATGGCGCCAAGGGCGTAAAATGGAATTCCAAGTGCCGAGCTACAAAGCACGGGAAATACACGGGTGATGTCGCTAGCGGAAAATTTCCCCCATTGGAAGAGCAGTTGCAGAATTGGCTGTCCCAAACAAATAAGCCCAACGGTAGCTGGGACAACAATCATCAGTATGCTCCTCTGCGCGCTGCGATAATTTGCAGAGAAAGCGGCGGCATCTCCGTCGGATACTATCCTTGACAGATTCGGAAACGCAACCGCCGTGATGGCAAAAACAAAAATTCCAAGCGGAAGTTCCGTCAATCGGCTGGACAGGTATAGCATCGAAATGCCATCGGGCGTAAAGCAATAAGCAAGTATGCGCGAAAATGTGGTGTTAATCTGCGCCACCGCCGCACCAAAAACTGCGGGCAGGAACAACGCCCAAAGTCGATCCATGGCTTCCGTATGCAACCGTTCAACGCGCCACTGCCAACCTCGTCGACGGAGCATATTCCACGGAATTAATACCTGCAGGCCGCCACCCACCAGTACCCCGGCACATAACAATAGCGTGCATTGCTGGTAGTCACCATTTCCAAATAGAAAACCCATCAATCCAAAGATCAAAATGGCCACATTGAGAAAAAACGCTGTGAACGCCGGCCAGCCAAAGGTGTTTTCTGCGTTCAGTACCCCGCAAAGCATCGCTGCCACGCACGCACAAATTAGATAGGGAGACAGTAAAACGGTCAGGGCCATGGTGCGCATTCCAGATGTGTTTAAAAACGGCCATAAAACAGCCACGCAAACGGTAAAAATCCCGATGGAAACTAAAAGTACGAGTACTAGCCGGGTAAGAATAGCATTGAGAAGTCGATGAGCCTCTGGCGGGTTTTTTCGAAAAATATCCACATAAATGGGAATCATCGCCGATGTGAGTGCGCCTTCACCGAAAAGTCGTCGAAAAAGATTTGGAATGGTGAACGCAAAAAGGAAAGCTCCGTTCCATGGCGATAATCCCAACAATGCGAATATGACGATGTCGCGGAAAAGTCCTCCAACACGCGATAATGCTGTTGCCCAGGCGACGGAAACGACGAAATTTTCCCCACTCATCCAGCGAAGGTGTTAGATGCGCCGTTTGACGAAGTCAATGGGCGGATTTTTTACGGTGAAGATTGGCAAGAAATCATTAAAAAAAGTTAACTGACCGTTAGGCATCATTTTTGGGGCCACCGAGATCTCTAAGTGTTCGGATGTGGCACATTCGATTCGACTTAAAAGTATGTCTGAGGACCAAACTGTCACTCGCGTTCATTCGCACTTCTGCGCTGTTGCCCGGGCTAAAGTTTAATATCAAGAGGTGTGAATTGCCAAGTTCCCAAAAATATCCCACCTTGCCCAGGTAATTGTTGTCCCCCAGAGAAGGTGGAGAAATTTGCATCCCGTAGGTAATGGCTCTAGATTTCATCGTTATGGATGACGCCGGTGCCCCAATTGTTTTTAAGCCTGCCCATGCGTCAAGAGCCTTCCAAATAAAATCGTCGCTTGCTTGGTTGAAAGAACCAATATTCGCCGCCGATGCAGTGACTCCAGCCATTGCCGTTTACTTGTGGTGCGTTGACAGTGTGGCATAGGTGTTGGAACCGTGCTCGAAAAATCCGTCAATCGTAATTTGATGGTCGGATAGGTGAATTTCACTGGAAAATTCGGCCAACAGTGCCACATCGCATATGTATCCACATGAGATCCTGTATGACATTGGCAAGTGCCGCCGAAAGTTGCCCCAAAGGCAGTCGGACGTCCATGGCTTTTTCCCGCCGTTGTATTTCGGGTTGCATCAGCCATTCCTGGGTCGATGCGCCCAAAAGAACAATTCCTTATATGCAACTCTCTGTGAAGCTGGATTTTGTGTTGGATTAGCTGTTTCTCCCTTTAATAACGCGTGTGTTAATTAGCAGATTGCGCCGTTTGTCCAATTGTCAGCAATATCCCACTTTGGTTGGGGGCCGAATAATGGAAATAGTTATAGCGAAATAATAAAAGAAATACATGCTGCTGAAAAAGGTATTGCAAGCAATTCGCCCGCATCGGCTACTGCCTAATCAACTAACTTTTTTTGCGATGGCTCATCAAGTTCCTCCAAAATCTCAGCGCCCTTATCTGGGGAGTGCGCAACAATTCGTTCATATAAGGTACGTGCCAGTTTTTCTTGTCCGTTGTCCAGTAATCTCTTCAGGAAAGCACTAAAAAGTTTAGGAGCATAAATCTCATCCAAAAGGAGGCATACAAATTCACCATCCAGAAAGGCTGGATGCTTTTTTGCGATATTTTCGAGAAGTTTGGCCACTATCGTCCAGTTTGTGTTATTCATGACTTTTAGCACTTCGACCGACAACGGGGTAGGCCATGTGGATATAAATTCGGCATGAGCATCTTCAATCAAAAGCCATTTTTTCGCTTCCCACGAGTATTCTGCAGACTCTCTACTTGGATTCCAAAATTGGTCGAGCGTTTTCTTCACATTGGTAACTATCTCATCGGGATGATCTTCTGCATCGCACCATGCTTCAATTTGTTTACGCGCGTCCGGTGTTAATTTTTCGAATATATCGGCCTTTTTCACGTGCGGATCCAATTCATCCAACGCTACGGCGGAAAAAACCGGCGGTAGCGTTTCTGCGCCCGTGCGTATAAAATCCGTCGCGATGCTAATGTCATCACAACGTTCCAAAATGCGTACATATGTGTCGGTCGACACCTCGAGTGCCACCTGGCAAACTATCAGCCCGCACAATTCCAATGGTAATTTTCTGAGAACAGTCCATAATTGTGACTTGACACGTAATCCTGCTAACACTGCTGCTGCTAGGTCGTTTGGCGCCGACCCATCATTTTTCTCTAACAACTGCCTAATGGCTACCTCTGCCGCGTCTGCAGGAAGTTCGTCGAGTTTATTACACAGTATTTTCATCAACGGCTCCAATTCCTCCAGCACCGCTGTACGCGCATCTGGAGCCGTCATATCGCGCTTGAACAAAGCATCAAGCTGCGGAGCAAAGGTCTTGACAAAGTAGTCGGCGAATTTTTCGCCCTGTTTGCGATCTTGTTGGGAGATGTCCGAAGTTTTTTCTTTTTTTTCGGAGAGGGGGGTATCAGCGCGCACGCGCTGTTGTTGCGACCCAAGACGTTGCTGACTTTCCGGAAAAACGATCAAAATACCCACGCGACAGGCTAGGTTAACTATGTAATTCCTTTGAGTTACATCCATCGCCTTCTCATCGCGCCTAAGCGCAGAACTAATATACAACAAGACGCGCAGGAGCGACGGCCGGAGTCCAAGACGTTGCTCCATCGAGAATTCAAAATAAAGTAGACACAGATATCCTATACCCGTACAGGTGATGACAAACCGACATATTCGGCCCAAGTTGTAGGCAATCCGTCCGATAGATAAACCCACGCATGTAACACTATTCTTTCCACTTTGTAAAGTAACAGTCGTGGCGTCCGCCCCGCCAGTAAGCCGAACACCAAAAAGTCCTACGGCAAAGCCACCCGTAGCTGCTCGAGAGTCCACGTTGATGACAGGTTCAACTCTTTTGCCAAATATTGTCAAATGTAATTCTATTGGGCCTTTTGCAAATATCAAAACCGCAACTCTCGAATCAGCATTTGAAATAGCCAAAACCGGCTTTTGCATTAAGGCTGGTAACGCATAACTCGATTGGCCGAATAAAGGCCTGCCATTACCGCAAAATATAAATATGGCATTAGCTTTTGCGACATGCATTAATATCATCAAAATGCGGGATGGCACTCATTTCTTATTTTTTGCGGCAAACAAGTTGAGATTATCTTCGTAACCGTCCTTTCGTTACCATTTCCAATTGTGATATCACCGATTTTCGCAACTGGGACGATTTTTCCACATGGTCGGATAAGAAAACATTCTGTTGCCGCAGATAAATCCTGGATTCGTAGCTGCTTTTCAGTGACTTTCATGTCATCGGTTTCTGGAAGAATTGGGTATAAAAATTTTCCGAGAAACCAAGGGCGATCCAAAGCCGGGGTGAAAATATCATTCCCGGCGATAGCAAAAAGATCTCCTTCTGTGCATCCGCATATTATGCCGTTTGCGTCCGTCAAAATAGCACCAGAGGCCGTTTTTTGTTTAGCTTCCATCCTAGCTAGAAAGGTCCCTACTTTTCCGAGAGTATACCGTTCCCATTGCAAAATCTTATCGCCGAGCGAAAAGCGTTCCAGTAGCGCGAGTGAGATATCTGCTGGCTCTTCCTGCGAAAGAGGCTTAGCGGTAATAATTAATGACGGCGCTGCTACAGCCCCGCATTCGGATTTAGACGGTTTTGCCGGCACCTTTGTCTCCCCGGCTGATTCTGCTTCTTCTGCCAATTTTACATTTTCACCGGCTTTGGTATTTGAACAGGGACAATGGCATGCGTTGGACCCAGCGCTAAGAATGAGGGTTAAAAGGGCATCTTTACCGTCAAATTTATTTATGTCGTAGACATTTGCAAGGGCTTCTTTGATGTCACCAATTGGCCACGAAAACTCCATTCTTAGCTCGGAGGCGAAAGTCTTGAGATGTTCCAAACGCTCGTCCAGATGGAAAAACATTCCTTCGCGGCAAACAAAACATTCTCGAATGCCCCTTCCGGATAAGAAACTATCGTCCAAAACGGAAATCATCGCATCCCGTTCCGCGTACAGCGCGCCGTTAATGTGAATCTTCATCACTCCGGGTATGTTAACCCCGGTGCGAGAAAATGAAAACACTTTTCCTATTTCCCGGCAAAGATGGATCGAATAAGGTCGTCAACGTTAGTTTCCGCTGGCTTTCTGGCATGCAGACCAGCAATCATAATACGGACGATTTTTTCCAATTTGCCCATGAGATCAACGTCATGTCGCTGCTGGAAATTCTCTATCTGGGTGGCAAGCCCTTCCGGCGTCGTAGTAAATAAATTGTCAATCGCGCGGGTGAGGGATTCCTGAATTTTGCCTTCGCGCGCCATACGTGCGAGCACCTTTAGCATCATAAACGTTTTGCGCGCTTCTGGATCATTGGCACGCTCCTCGGTAGAGATTTTTTCGGCTTCTAAATCCCATGAATCTGCAACTTTTCGTACAACATCGTCCACATCATCGTCCACCATTTTCAGTTATCTAAAAAAGCCTAACGCACAAATTTAAAATTTTAACCCGCGCACCTGACCTCGTAAATTTAAAGGAGACTGACTCGTCAGCTTTTTTCGCGAACTCAGCGTGAAGGCAATCACCACGCACATCTTTCGGGCTGTTGTATCCACTATGATCGCGAATTCATTCATGCGGCAGAATTTGGACCAAATAAAGGTCCGTGAAAAATTTTTCATCCAGCTTGTGATTTTCGCGGAATTTATACAGGCTAAGGGAAATGAAAAAGCAATTGCGTTGGAAAGAGACCGCATGCGATGAAGGTGCGGCTAATCGGCTGC
Organism: Puniceicoccales bacterium; assembly: GCA_031278455.1. Lineage (GTDB taxonomy): Bacteria > Verrucomicrobiota > Verrucomicrobiia > Opitutales > JAIRLM01 > JAIRLM01. The sequence goes on from JAITKJ010000011.1 coordinate 27,677, forward strand.
ACAGATTCCTGCGAATTCCACTGGTCGTGGCAAAAATTTTGTCCTCCAAAGAGTTGCGAGATCCACATGCCGCCAGACTCTTCATCGAATCGCATCTATCGCAGTTGGATGACCCGTTCAAAATTTTAAATTTACAAAAGGCGGTTACACGTGTTTGGCAGGCGATGATTCGCAGAGAAAGTGTGTCGATTTTTGGAGATTATGACGCTGACGGAATCACATCCACAGCTCTTATGGTCCATCTATTGCGTCACTTTGGCATAGACGTCAGGTATTTCGTACCGCGCCGGTTTGAGGAAGGTTACGGCCTTTCGCACAATGTGGTGGAAAGGGCATATTCTGAAAGCAAACCAAATCTGGTTATCGCGCTGGATTGTGGAACGAACTCGACTGAAGAAATTGAGTGGATGCGCGCGCAAGGAGCGGACGTGGTTATCATTGACCATCATCGGGCTAATCGCGAATTGGCATTGAATCTGCTACTCGTAAATCCGAATGCAAATCAGGAAAATTGCCGATCCACGTTGGGTATATTTTGCACGGCAGGACTGGTATTTAAGTTTTCCCATGGATTTTTAAAACACGGTCGACAGTGCCGGGATCCGCGTGCGGCGTCATATAATTTGAAGGGGCAATTGGACCTGGTGGCGCTGGCAACTATTGCCGACGTTGTACCATTGATCGGCGAAAATCGCATTTTCGTCAAATACGGGCTTAAGGAGCTGCAGCACCCGAAACGTGTCGGCACAAAGGCCATCATGCGCCAGGCGATTCGCGGGCAAGAACAACCGCTGATGGCGTCAGACATCTCCTTTAAGGTCTGTCCTCGCATCAATGCCAGTGGGCGCATCGCGGATGCTTCACTTCCCGTGGAAATGTTTCTGTGCGAGGACGAAGCGGCAGCGGACCGTATGGCCACGGAGCTGTCCAAAATGAACGAGGAACGACAGCGAATTGAGTCGGAAATCACCCGAGAAGCCAGCCAAATGGTCGAAACCCAGTACCCAGACTGTAATTCAATCGTTTTGTACAACGATACCTGGCATACGGGCGTCATCGGTATTGTGGCCGGGAAACTCATGCAACGCTATCGCAAGCCATGTGTTGTCCTAAGCCGTGAGGAAAGTGATATGGCAAAAGGGTCCGGCCGCTGTGTTAACGGGCTCAATTTGGTGGATCTGCTTTCCAAATGTTCCCATTTGCTAGGATCTTGGGGCGGGCACCCGTTGGCTGCTGGAATTGGCATGCCACAGGAAAATGTGGGCCGTTTCCGCGATGCATTCGAAGTGCGTGTTACAGAAGCATTGAAAATCATCGATGCAGGTCATGATCTGGAAATTGCTGCATGGATAAATGTGGCCGACATACATGAGACACTTATGCGCCACCTTCGCCAGTTAGAACCGTATGGTCAAGAAAATCAGCAACCTATCTTTGGCCTGCGCAACGTGTCCTTTGCGTCCGCACCACATATTTTTGGAAATTGCCAACAGCACTTTAATTTTATGCTCACAGACGGTCGGAGGAGCATCCATGGTGTCGCTTGGCACCAGGCTGAGAGCTTAAAAGATATTCCCGAAACCTTTGATGCCGCAGTACGGCTAAATGCCTCATATTGGAACGGCAGTAGGGGGATTCAGGTGGAATTGGTGGATTTTCGCAAAGCTGACCAGTCATAGATTCCAAATTTACACCAATTCATCCGCCAAAGTACCGCTTAGTGCACAAGTAGTTGCTTTGGAAATTTTTATGTCAGCAATTTGCCCAATCAATTTTCTGGGACCATGGAAAAATACTTTCTTGTGGTGTGGCGTATATCCCCAGAGAACGGCCGGATCCTTTGTCGACGGAGCTTCTACGAGTACTGGTTGTCGCGAATCAATAAATAATCGATTTCTCCGGTAGGAGGTGACGGCCAGTTTCTTTAAAAGAATTTGATTCCGTTCTTCGCTGACGATTTCAGGAATCTGGTTATCCATCACCGCCGCCTGGGTGCCAGTCCGGAGACTGTACTTGAAAATGAACGCCATATCGAAATCAACTTCGCTAAAAAGCTGCTCCGTTTGTCTGAAATCTTCTTCCGTTTCACCAGGAAATCCGACGATGAGGTCCGTGGAAATGGCCATCAGCGGTATGTTCCGGCGAAGCTTATGCAAAATTTTCAATGCCATTTGTCTGGTGTAGGGTCGGCGCATGGCACGCAATATGCGATCGGAGCCGCTTTGAATGGGGAAATGCACATGCGGACAAAGCTTAGGGAGATTCGAATAGCAATCTATGAGGTCGTCGCGAAATCCTGACGGGTGTGGTGAAAGAAACCGTATGCGGTCCACACCATCGATGGAGTGGACTTTTTCTAGGAGTTGAACAAAAGGGCTTTTTCCATTTTTGAACGGAATTTTGCGGACACCATAAAAATTGACGATTTGTCCCCCAAGCGTAACCTCTCGAACGCCTTTTTCTACTAGAAATTGCACCTCGTGTAGGATGCTTTCCATTGGGCGACAGATTTCTCGCCCGCGTGTCTTAGGCACTATGCAATAGGCGCAATTCATGTTGCACCCGTTTGCAATGGTAACAAATGCCGAAGCCTTAATAACTTTTCGCCGATAAAGAACATCGTTATTTTCTGATGTTTCCACAGATTCGTTGGGAAAATAAATTTGCCGCTCACCGTTTTTAAGACGCCGCAAAACTTCTCCGATGGCATGTATGCGCCTTGGGGCAATGACGAAATCGATGTCCGGAACGCAATGAAAAAGTTCAAGTCCAAGGTTTTGTGCCATGCATCCTGTGACGCCAAAATAGAAGTCCTCTTCTGATTTTTTGCGTCTTGCTAAGCGTTGTAGTCTACCAATAGCCTTGCGTTCTGCCTGCTCACGGACGCTACATGTATTAAGAATGATGATATTGGCAGTATCTTCGGACTTAGCCGGCTGAAACCCGTAACTAAGCAATATAGATTCCATCAACTCCGAGTCATGTCCGTTCATCTGGCAACCGTAGGTCCTAATAAAAAACTGCCGTCCCACGGGGCGCAAATCCACTACCCGACCAGCTTTTGGCAAGACCTAAGAGACCCGCCACATCACGCTTCAATACCGTCGCCGGGCGCAGGCCATCGATATTTAAATTTGCCGAAAGCGTCGAACCAACTTAGAGAAGCCAAAGGGGGAATGTGTGATTGAAGCCAAATATCCAATTGAGTGGACGATATTTACGGCCGCCTATTTTAGAACGGCCATTCCGAAGGCTATTGCTCGGGCGCAGGAAAACCTTGATGCCATTGTTGCCATACCTGTCCGCAAAAGCACCTTCACCAATATCATCGAAGCTTTGGAATTGGCTACAGAACCTCTCGATTACATTTGGGCGTGTGCGTCGCACCTCGACGCACTGGTCAATGGTGATGAGCTCCGAGCCGTTTATAACGAATGTTTGTCAATGGTGACACAGTTTTATGGAAACATTGTACTTGATGAAGACCTTTGGGAGCGGGCGCACGCCGTTTATTTGCAAAGAAATGACGGATTAAGTCCCGCCCAAAAGCGCCTTTTAGAGGAAACACATTTGGATTTTTTGGAAAACGGCGCAAATTTAAAGGCCGACAAGAAAACGCGGTTACGTGAAATTAAGAAAGAATTAGCACAAAAAACACAAAAATATTCGGAAAATGTGCTCGATGCCTTGGATGCTTGGGAAAAAATTATTCTCGAAGGGGACAAGGCAATTTTGGATGGGTTGCCGCCAACCATTTTGGGAATTCTTCGCACAAATGCGGAGCAGAAAGGCCACGCCAATGCCTATCGGCTGACGCTCCACGAAGCAATTTACGGTCCGGCCATGCGTTACTTGAAATCTGATACGTTGCGCCGGGAGCTGTGGTCCGCTTACAACGACCTTGGCCGCCGGGAACCTCATGAAAATAGCACGCTTATCGGCGAAATTTTGGCATTGCGCCGGGAAAAGGCGCAATTGCTTGGCAGAAAAAATTTTCCCGACTTTACCCTTTCCCGGCGCATGGCAAAATCGGGGACAGAGGCGCTAAATTTTACCGAAGATTTGCATCACCGTGTTCTGCCGTATTTTCACAAAGAAATTGCATGCATGGAGGCATTCAACCGGGAATTTGGCAACAATCTTTCGGCTCGCCTGGAGCCATGGGAATTGGCCTACTTATCTGAAAAGCTCTGTCGTAAATTGCACAACTTTGACCAAGAAGAGTTGCGTCCGTATTTTCCGCTGGATGCCGTTTTGTTGGGACTGTTCAAAATATTGGGGCGGCTCTATGGAATTACTTTCCGGCCACTGCCAACGACGATGGATCGGCAAGGAAAATCTCAGGAAATTTCTGTGTGGCACAGGGATGTGCGGTACTATGAGGTTCTGGAAAAAGATGGAGAATTACTGGGAGCTTTTTACTTGGACCTGTTCCCTCGGGAAGGCAAGCGTTCCGGAGCTTGGATGGATGGCGCCCTGCGGAATGGCCATCGGAGGAAAAATGGGGAATGGATAACGCCAGTCGGCTTCGTGGCGGCCAATTTAACTCCTCCGACTGAAACCCAGCCGTCGCTCCTGACCCACTACGAAGTGGAAACGCTCTTCCATGAATTTGGCCACCTCATGCACCACCTGATGGGTAAAGTGGATTATGGTTCTCTCAATGGGACCAACGTTGCCTGGGATTTTGTGGAGTTGCCATCGCAAATTTTGGAAAACTGGGTGTGGGAGCGAGAGGCGCTTGATATATTTGCTCGCCACTACGAAAGCCAGGAGCCATTGCCTGGAGAACTTTTTCAAAAAATGTTAGCGGCGCGGAACCACCTCATCGCCATAGCAACCATGCGGCAGTTGTCGCTGCAGAAAATGGATTTGGATTTACATATCTCCTACGTGGATGGCGATTTGGACGCGTTCATCGATGAGGCCATTTCGGCATATGTAATTCCTTATGCAACTCGGCCTCTGCCCATCGTGCGGCATTTCCATCATCTTTTCAGCAGTCCAACTGGGTATGCGGCTGGATATTACTCCTACAAATGGGCAGAGGTCTTGGACGCAGATGCCTTTACCCGCTTTGAAAAGGATGGCATTTTCAACGAAATAGTGGCCGAAGATTTCCGCAAAAAAATTTTGGAACTCGGAAACGCCGAACCGCCGGATGTTTTATACCGCAATTTCATGGGACGGGACCCCAATTCGGATGCCCTACTTCGCCGTTATGGCATGGATGGCCAATCGGGTAAATCCTGTTGAAGAAATGTGACTGGCAACTTAGATCTCACGCATGCATGACTGGCAGGAATTATACCAAGAGATCATTTTAGAGCATAACCGGAACCCACAGAATTTTGGCGTAATGTCCGCCCCTGATCGCGTTGCTCGAGGGTATAATGCCAATTGCGGAGATGATATTTGCCTGTTCCTTAAATTGTCCGGAGATGATATCGAGGAAGTTAAGTTTTCCGGTGAAGGGTGTGCCATCGTCCGAGCGTCCGCCTCTCTGCTAACAATGGCCGTGGAAAAATTATCCAAATCCCAGGCAAAGTGGAAGGCGGAAGAGATGCTCGCGCTTCTGACGGGGAAAAAGCGAGAATCCGATTCTGCGCCCGATCTCCGCCCTCAACTCCCTCTCCTTGGTGTGCGAAAATTCCCCATGCGTGTCAAATGTGCAACCCTTCCATGGCACGCACTTTTAGAAGCATTGGCTAAATAACTGGGAAAAACTGTTGCCGGGACGTAAGTGCAGACGGCGCAGCATGCTTTATGAGTTCTGCATAACGGCCATGGGTAGGCGATTTTACCTGAAATTCCGTTGTTTTGGTAAAAGTTTTTGAATTTGCAAAAATTTTACTTATCATCGCTCAAAATCGTGTTCCCCGGGAATAAGTGGCTAAGGGTTTGTGCCGTAGGGCTTTTGGCCATAACTTCGATTGGTTTATTTGGCGGTCAAAATATCACGTCGACCGAATCCGACCAAGTCACGGATCCTCCAATTTACTTTAGCGGCATGGGAGGGCTTGCGACTGAAAATACACCAGCGATTAAATTCTCGACGAGCCCTGAAAACGACTTGGAAATTTATGCTTTCCGCAAATACGGGTCACATCCGACAATTTATTCATCGTACACGGGAAATAATAGCGGGCCTACAATTTTGGTCTCCGTGGAAAATTCGGATATTGGTGGCGCAACGCTTAAATTGTATAATGATTATGGCGGAAGTATGTCCGTTTTCACCTCTGGAGAAATGGACACCACGATATTTTCATCATTGAGAACGCAATCAGTATCAGATAACCTAACAGAATACTTTTTCATAGACCCTAATAACTATTCTGGTTTTAGTTTTGAATCTTTAGTCGTCAACACTACGGATGTGGCAGGTGGATCCGTGTCTGTATTTGGGAACTTGCACAAAGCATCAAGTGATGGCGATACATCATGGCCGTCGGATGGGACAACCTTTACAGATAAAAACTGGTTATTCGGCCGCTTTGGAGATAACAATAACTTCGCTGCGAATATAATCACGGGCATGGCAAGTTCCGTAATTTTCGGCGTCACAACCCTGGAAGACACTTCGAACTATAATCTAGATAATTGGAATTTTAAAGGATTTGGGAATGAAAATGTATTCCGTTCGACGGCGGTCGCAAATGGCAGTGGACAAAACGCCTATGCTACTATTTTAGGAATAAACAGATGCGCAACAAGTGATCCCATACCATCCGCTAAGTGCTGGACCATTGGCCGTTTTGGCGACCAAAGCATTTTATTTTCCCAGGCAACGGCGAAAAGTAATGGGTCGGCCTACGCGGCACTTTTCGGCGCCGCAACCCCGCTTGGAGAAAGTGGTGCCATTTGCCAAAATTGGTCCGTGGAATTTGGCGGAAATGCCACTCTGTTGGCAGTTGCATCCGCCTCCAAAGAAAGTAATGCCAAGGTTGCAGCCCTTGGCGGATTCGGCAACGCAAACATGCGCTATTACTTCAACGATTTGGATATTGCTGATGGTACCAGCCCGGTTGTTAACATCGGTGGATTTTTCGTAGATGACGGAGATGTTTCGGAGAATCAGGGCGATGGCATTTTGGCCGTCTGGCTTGGGAAAAATACTCAAATCAACGTTGGCCGCACGCGCGTTATGGCAACCGGATGGGAACAAAAACCTGCTGGACCCCGGGTGCAAATGGGCGATGCTGATGGCGAAAAGGATGAGCCTGAGTCATTCTCATACAACACGACCTGGGCTGCAAACGCCAAATTTTCGGCAAATACGCACGAGACCTTGTGGGTGGGAGATACCACATGGGAGCGAAATGATTCCATAGCCGTCGGCGGATCCGACTGGGAAGATGGATCCCAAAATGGCCGCCGGGTCGGCCCAGGAACTTTAAACATTTTTGGACGTATTTCCAACGGCGGACATATGTTGGACGGAACAAGTCTCGGCGAGACAACTGCAGAAGGGGCCTGCATGCGTATCACCGATGGGTGGCAGGTAAATTGTTTTTCGCCCGTGTGCGATTTTCAAACAATTGAGGTAATATACGGCGAATTATATCTGCATAGCAAGAATGATCTCATCGCCTATAATACGGCAATTAGTCAATTGAATGAGAAGAGCACGGGTCTTAATTTCAAAAATTGTCCCATAAATGGCCGGATGGTTGTCTGCGGGACAAGTAAGTCCCCGGGTGATAAATATTTTTTTTCAGGCATTGATAATGGAAATAATATCATATCAGAACTACGACCAAGGCTTGTTTTTGGAAGTGTGTACGATTTTACTGCCGGAAATGCGCAGCAATATAAAGGCTATAGCAGCACTGGGCGCATTGTACTTACGGGACTTGGAGAAAGTGATGATGATTGGCAAATGGATATTCGCGGCAATGGCGTATTTGCACTTAGATTACTTGGTGACGATTTAGCAACTTTAGCAAGTACAACGCCTGGTGATTCACATGTTAATGCGCTCGTAGTTTACATGAAAAATCTCAGCGAGAGCGACCTCACTCCGGAAGAAAAACACAAAAGAATGTGTCGGTTAATAAAATTTGGCGGAACTAGTAGTTCGGATATTAGTAGTTGGAATGAAACAACCTGGATGGAAAGAGAAATTCCTTTTAGTGATTCTCCAGGAACTTCATCAGCTGAGCACAGCCATCATTACTTTCTGGACGGTACTAAAGAAGTCGGGCTTTCTTACACGCTCCTCCAACGACCAGAGAGTACCAACAATGATCCGTATACAACGGGCTTTGGCAATTCGCTGAAGGACCATTATGTTGTATGGACGGATTTGAATGGAAAGCTCGGCCTCGCGATCGTGTACCTGAACAATGGCAAAATATCTGTACAATCCATAACCAACGAAAATGTTTTCATTGGCGCCGAGGAAAGCCCGGTAACTACGCCAGAATGTAAGTGCGAACCAGGGCCACAGGGACCAGAAGGGCCACAGGGGCCCAAAGGCGACAAAGGCGACCCGGGCAAAGATGGTGCTACGGCCTCAGAAGTCGGTGAATACCTAAAGGACGACTCGGAATTCGTATCCGATTTGGCCGATGCCATTGCCTCCGACGAGTACTTCATCTCCGATGTTGCCGATAGCCTAAAGGACGACTCGGAATTCAGGAAAGCGGTCAAAGGCGACAAAGGCGAATCAGGCGCTCAAGGCGAAAAAGGCGAAGGTGCTACGGCCTCCGAAGTCGGTGAATACCTAAAGGACGACTCGGAATTCATATCCGATTTGGCCGACGCCATCGCCTCCGACGAGTACTTTATCTCTGATGTTGCCGATAACCTAAAGGACGACTCGGAATTCAGGGAAGCGGTCAAAGGCGACAAAGGCGACCCAGGCGACCCAGGCGAGAAAGGCAAAGATGGTGCTACGGCCTCCGAAGTCGGTAAATACCTAAAAGACGACTCGGAATTCATATCCGATTTGGCCGATGCCATCGCCTCCGACGAGTACTTTATCTCCGATGTTGCCGATAACCTAAAGGAAGACTCGAAATTCAGGGAAGCGGTCAAAGGCGAAAAAGGCGCCCAAGGCGAAAAAGGCGACAAAGGCGAAAAAGGCGAGAAAGGCAAAGATGGTGCTACGGCCTCCGAAGTCGGTGAATACCTAAAGAGGGACGAAGATTTCATTGCGCTGACCACAGGGCCCAAGGGCGAACCGGGCAGTTCGGTAGGAGGCGACGCAACACATGTAGTGTACTCATTCGCCCCAATGCCGCCGATGAGTCGAATATGCCTGAGTCGAAATATAATGCGCGCCAAAAGGACTTACATGTTTCGAATGCTGCAAGCAATTAACCAACACTTCCATGATGGCATGAGAGAGGGCACCGAGCCATTTGTGTTAGTTTTTGGTGGTTATGAGCGTTGCGACGTGGACGAAAGCAATTTAGGTAGTTCAAGCCATTTTCACGGCATATTCCTCGGCGAGGACTGGAATCGGCATATTTCGAACAATTTTCATTTCCACTACGGTTGTGGATTTGGCCATGTGCGTAGCCGGGCTAACTTTTTTGGATCAACGGCCGAGGATTTCCGCGAGGCAACGTGCAAGGAAACGGCTGGCAGCGCTTTTATTTCCAGCGAATGCTACGATAGAAAGTGGAAAAAGATAAATATGTGCGCTTTGGTCGCCATCAACACAGGTTGTACTCATGTCTCACGCCATGATGGCAAAATGGAAAAATTCAACGACGTTTCCTTCCAGGCAAAAGTTGCCTGCACGCGTGAAATATTCAGCTTCAAGGGAATACGCATCAGCCCGGCTGGGGATTTGCGTTATACTTTTTTTCATGCCAATCCTTACGCACTTCCGCAAACACACACGGAACAACAACAATTCGAATCCTATCTCACCGAAATATTCGACGCTGAAACACGAAACGCATTTTCCAGCGCAGAACTCTCAACGTTGTACGCATCCTATAGATACTCCCGAATCGTCCCCGCAATCGAGAATCACATAGCCGACCTGGTGCTCGGCCTGAATTTTGAAAAAGAATTGGATGGCGACGAATATAATGACCATTCGTTGAAATTGCAATGCAACCTAGGTTGGCAACGGCAGGTGATGCGGAAAATGGTAAATGCCGCGACAATCTATGGGAAGGTTAAGAGCACCTTTGCTCTGGACATTGGAGGCGGCCCGCATGACTATTTTGTTTGCTCTGGAAGTTTTCACAGACGGATACGGGCACACTGGGAATTTCGCGGCCAATGGGAGGGTGCCTGTGGCGTAAAATATCGCTGTCATTCGGCCAACTTGCTGCTCGGCTATGAATTCTAATGGTTGAGCAGCAGAACTCTTTCTGCATCACACGGATGACGACAGCAGAAAACTTTCCGCAGCCTATAGCTATCGTCGACCGCTGCCGACAGAACACGCCATCTCAGAAGATTATCGACAAGATAAAAGCCCCATTCGCCCAATATACCCAAAACCAGACAAGGCCAGTCGCCGCCTCGGGAACCTACGTCGCCAAACAAAATACGCCGCGAGAAACGCACAGGACCCCTACATCGACATCCGTTGTTGGAGTGCAAGTTGCGGCCCATAACGGCGACCGATCCACCAGGCAGACCCGCCAAATAGAAGACCAACGACTGTTGCAACGGCGGTTAAAAAAATGCCCTGCCCGGGAATGGCAAATCCAACGAGTTGCGCGGACAAAAAACCCAACAGGGTGCAAAATGCTGCAAATCCGGTAGCAACTCCACCATTGGCGACTTGGCTTAAAACACCACACCACATGGGGGCCGGCAAGGATGGAACCCTATAGGAAACAGTAAGCCCACTATCAGCGGTGACACGACGTATTGTCGCTTCGCAGCCATTTGTTTCCTTGCGCACAATTTGCTCCAACATAGGAATGTACCGCTCGGACTTCACGACAAAAACGGACGACACGCCATCCACGCCACAGGACATTATTGCTACCCTATCGGCCGCGCCCGCCTTGAGTTTTACTGGCACCGGCCGTGGCGCTGGCGCACCCGCAGCGGGTTGGGCCGGACCAGGAACAGGCGTCACCGCGGCATTGGGCAACTCGGCGACGTCGGAAATTTGGATCATGCAACCATCCTCTCCATAACAGACTATGCCACCCGCTATTGGACCAATCGTCCATGCATGCACAGTCCTGCCACAACTCCACTCATTAAGCACAGCCGACAGTAAAGCTGTACTTAATCGCGGTTCATTACTCATGTATTCATTCTACGCACTTCCAAAGCCTGGAAGCACATAATCAGAAGCAATTTTACTAATTGTCGACATCGTCGAATCTGTTTTTAATTTATGCAAAATAATATAAACGCCGTTTGGCAAATTTTATAAATGTGTTGTCGCTGTCGCAAACGATGAAAATATTCTTGCCAGATTTTTCGCAACCCCAAGAAAGTACCACATGAACACGCAAAATGCAATTAGATTGTATACTTCTGAGTATTCAGATCCGTTTGGGCCGTTTCTTCCGATTGTTGGACGTAAGGGCGCGAAAGAAGGGTGTGTGTGGGATCGATTTTGCGTGACAGAGGCTCGTGTTTCGGCTGATTGCCTGGTGGTGCCGGAAGCTGCTGCTCGTGGGTTGGCCGATATATGCAGGGCGACTGGAGGAATGTGTGTGGCAGGTTTGGCATTCAGGGGGACTGGGATCGCCGTTTTTTTGGAGAAGTCGAGTCCGGATTGATCGGGCGCATTTTTTTGAGGTGGTTGTGGTGCAAATGCGCGGGTTGGTTTGATGTGTGCAGGTGGGTCGCTGTTAGGACTTGGCAGCGGCGGCAGCGAAGTCGGCCGGGCAGGTGATTTGTATCCAGACGTTTGCGTTCCATAGGTCGGTTTGTGCGTTGGCGTGTGTGATGTAATGGTAAATGCCGTCTTTTTTCCCGCGCGCGATGTAGCCGATGATTGTGTCGCTTTTGGTAATTTCGCATAGGTATATTGTTCTGCCGGCTTTTGCGTTGGTATCTGTTTCAAATTTTACAACCAGTTCTTTTGTGCCACCGATGCCGTAATCACTTGGAAGGAGTCCGATCAGCCTTTCTTGCATTCCCGCAGGCTGGATCGATGCTCGCCGAAGATCGAATGGTGGGTTTGCCAGAATTCCTCTTTTCGATATTTCCCATTCGACTTTTTGCTGTAGAAATTTCATGAGTGGATTTATACCAAACATGGCGAACACGCATGAATAAGGAAAAGGCGTATACATAAGCACTATATAAAGCGCCTCGTGCACGAGCCAGCAACATCCGAGAAATGGCGTGCAACCAAAGGCAACAATTGCAATAGCTCCTATAGTTCCAAGTGTCGAAACACCAATGACCAGGGTATAGCGAAGAACCGTAAGCGCCTTGTTTAAGATCTTTAAGCCGGTTATGGCCGTACTGACGGGTTCCCGGGAACATTTTATGAGTGTTCCTTTTCCGATGTCAATAAGCACTTTCTCCGATTTCTCCATCCAATCAATCTGCATTAATATCATCATGAAAGCAAGCAAGATTTTCGTGGTGCCAAACATGATATTGCGAGATGGTTGCAACGCAGGCATTTCCGCAACATTCGGGGAGGATCTTTTCTTGCTCGCTTGCCGCCGCCCGCGCTTGTTACAGCGTGTGTGTGCGCGGGCAAAACAGGTGATCTACTCCGTATTTACAGGTGAAATACGGTGAGAGGACTTCAGGCAGCGAAGAAACCATGGTAGGGTACATGCACTGATGAAAATTTTACGCTCGCGCCCTATGCGAAGTTAATAGATCAGGCGGCAAGCTCTACTCTATCTATCCAGGCTACGTCCGATGTTTTGGCGCCCAAAAAGGCGGTGAATGCCGATTTCTTCTCAGGAATGCTGGCAATATCCTGCAGAAATAGTTCCCTCATCTCTTGATCTTCGTCGAGTGTTTCCGGCTGCACGCTTCCATTGAAGACTTGCATCCAAAAGGCAAAACGCGAGCGTTGTTTCAGAATTTCAGCGAATGTGGCGTCACCCGTTGGCAAAGCGCCATCCTTGCACGAGGGCGGCAAAAACTGAGGATCAATGCGCCCGCGCGTGTCCACAAAATAGGCATTCTTTAATGTCCCACTGGTGATCATACGGCCATAGCTCTCAACTTCTGCGTCCGTTATAAACATACCTCTTATCGTGCCACTAGAATCGGCATATGCAATCATGCGCTGGACATTGCACGCCAATTCCGATGTGGGATCGTTACCATATTGGAACGGACGCATAAATTGTTCGCTCGCAAGGACATTTTCCGGAAAAATATCAGCCATGGTATCCGTATCGCTTGGATCTTCCAGCATATCTCTAATCCACGCGTTAATCGTTTGCGCTCCGTCCGTTATCTTACGCGATGGTATCTCTTCCTTATCGTCAACTTTCGCGCCAGCCACCCTTATGGGCAACTGGTCGACGGTTTGGCCGCCCTGTTCCAACACAGCAGCCCTCACGCCTTGCAACGCAGCTAAAGTCGGCTTGAATAGAGGGTTGCTTAATTTGTCAAGTAATGTCATAAGACCTGTAGCAACATCTTGATTTGTTGCCTCGGCAACTGCCTTACACATGTACCCGTTCGGATTAGTTAGTCCTTCAATAAACTCGGCATATCCTGCGATCGTTTCCTCACAAAAGTGTATTGCTTGGTCCATGTCATATTGTCCGGTATCAGGGTCTTTGCTTCGTTCGAGAATGGCATCCGCTAATTTTTTCTGCGCCAAGGAAGATGAACTCACTGGGGGCAAGACCAATCGCAATACAACTTTTAGCATAAAGGCGGCTGCATCCACTTCATCTCTAACAAAAAACTTATCCAACATTGTTGGCAACATTTCGCTAACCCAACTGAGAACTTTTCCCTTTTGTGCGGCATCCAACACATCGATATATTCGAGTCCAATTAAACGGTTCAAAACGACTCCGAGTTCCTTCATCGCGGTATCACCTGCGCCTGTAAATTTTCCAACTGCCATGCGCGTCAATGAGCCTATTGCGCCTGAAAACCCACCTATCGTATCCGTGATACTAATTTCACCATTTTTCGCAAATATTCCCAACAGCGGCAATATTCCACTTTTCACCAGATCAAGAATGGCCCCAAAACTAAGTTTGTTTTGAACTTGCTTCAACACCCATGCCGGATTGGAACTAAAATCGCGGAGTGATATGAGGCCGTCCTCGTTTATTGTTTTCTCGCTTTCGGCAACTTCGACTAGCGTGTCAATATCTGTAACACATTTTTGCATTAGATCGGTAAATTGCGTAACCTGAGCCACCGATATGCCGGCTTGGATTATCGACTTCTCCCAGACATCAAAGTCCGTGCCAAACAAACCGCGCAAATTCGCCCTTGCGTCAAGCGTGAAATATTCCTTAATTTTATCATCGTCCGGATTATCACCCTCCTTATATGTTGGTTTTTTGAAAATCTTATCCACCTCCTTTTGTAATTTGCCCATTCGCTCAGCCAAAGGCTCAATCCTTACACCAGCAGCTTTCGCCCGTTTAGTTACCGCCTTGAAAAAGCTTATGGGAACTTTTGGTGTTGTAGTGGATCCGATAAGGTTTACTTTAAATTTCCGCTTACAATTATCCAAATCGTCCAACGCCGCCAGACTCACGGCACGAATTCCCACCGTAATTGCTTGTAGCTTTTCGAAACCCTCAAGCTCACCGGAAATCCCTGTGAGAAGTTTCTGTAGAAATGCACTCGTCTTCGCTTCCGTCTTCGCACCTGCGATATAGCGCTCGTCTGGCATTGGATCTCCAATGCCGTTCTCATTGCCGCCGTGGATGTTGCTTGTAGAAACTTCCATTTGTTGTTCCGACTCCGCTTCTGCCTCCGCTTGCTGTTCGACCTGTGTGCCAAGTTCCACACATGAGCCACCAACAGCCGTTTGAATATCAGCCAGTTGATCCCGGCTTGCATCTGCCACATCTTTCGTAAGCGCAAGGAAATCATCGGTAAGTCCATAGGCTTTTAACGACCTGGCCATCGTTTCGCGCACACTTTGCACGTGTTCAGCGGCGTTCGCTGCGCTTTTCAACGACGCATACCAATTTATTGGATTAAACCGGGCGTCGGCTTTGAATACTTCGCTAGCGGCCGCCTGCAATTCCTCGTATTTCCGTTTCCAGTGAGAGGGAACAAATGGCGAGTTTCCGTGCTTGATTGCCCATTCGTGTTGCCTGTAATAATCCTGTTGCGCCCTTTCGAGAATTTCCCGTTTCCGTTCGGTTAATTGCCCGATGAATGCCCCAACCTTACGCTCAACCAACAATTGATCCTGATTGTGCTTGGACGCTTCAAACAATTTGCAGAGTCTAGATGCATTGTCGGTCGCTTGCGGCTGTTCGACACATGGCTCTCCGCCAACTTGGCAGATATCCGCCGATTGACCATCCCAAAAGCCACGCATCCGCAATATGCCTTGTAGAAAGCGCGACAGCAGTGTTTTTTCCGGAGACATGGTGATCAGTCCGCGGCCACTCTGGGGCAATTTGAAATCAACTCCGGTGGTTTTATTTTGGTCGTAGTAAACGAATAACTCTTCCCTTGTGACGCCGGCCTTCATAAAGACAGTTTTCTCCATGCAATTAGGCAATTCTATTGGATCGGCCTTTGGGTCCTTTGGAAGGACAAACCAACTCTTTTTCTTTGCGTCAAAATATGCGAAGCCTTTAAATGGAGCATTGTGGCTTGCGCAATAGTCGCGAGCTTGTTCAGCAACCCGTCGATTATCGAGATGTTTAAAACTTCCAGCTACGTCGATGAGCGCGCAAGTCGGTTTGCTTTTGCCGCCATGAGACTTTGCTTGCGCGTCCAATATGGTCGCCACCGTCGGATTTTCCGTTTCCGACTGGAAGACGGTAGAGTTTCCAGCGGCCATGTCTTTTTCCCATTTATCCAGAATTTGCATATCCGTGGTTTTATCGAGCATGGCGCCTTGTTTAAGTCCAACGCTAAGAAGATCTAAATTCCATGGAGTTCCGGAATCGGCAACGAGGAGTCTTGTTAGGTGTGTTTGGCCATACCCGGTTCCTTCGAGCATAGCGGGGAAAAATGTGAAATCACTCGCTGTGAGCATGGATATAAGCTGGTTACGCTCTTCGTTTCCACCTGTTCTGCTGTAAATCATAGCTAATTGCGCAAAAGCAGTCTCTGTCAGCCGTTTACGTGGCGCCGACGTTTGGGCAGTTTTGCATTCCTGCGCATCCTTGGAAAAATTTTTTACAATGCCTGCCAAATATTGGCCCGCGCTGGAATCTGGATTATTTATAGCTCTTCGGATAAGGGATTCGAGTTTCAACGCCAATGGTGATTCGTCGCCAAATGTCGGTCGACCACCCAGTAAGAGTGCATGGTGCGTATAAACCGCCAATTCAAGTGGATGAGCGTATTCTCCGGAAGATGGCGTGTTGGCCGCGGAATATGGCACCACCTTAACCTCTGTTTCCATCTCTTCTCCACCAGACGCTTTTCGCTTATCCACGCGGAAGCCGAAACTTTCCAAAAATGCTTTCTTTGAAGCATAGCGTTCTGTTTGAATTAGCCCGCGCAGCATGGCGAGTTGTTCTAGCAATTTTGCATCTTCACTGCCCGTGGACGCAAGTCGCACCCGTTCCGCTTCCCACAACGTGCGGAAATCACCATCACCCGCAGATGGCGTTATGCCAGAGGTATCATCATAGCAAATAAAATGTTTATACAACTCGCGCTTGTCATCGGGAACTTTCAATTCGCCTAACATCGTATCTATGACGTGGCCAAGCGTTTCTTCATCAATGCCACTGCCGTTGCGTAGCGCGCTTTTAATTGTGTGACTAGCATCAATAATTTTGAAAAATTTTCTAATGCAATCGGCTTGTACCGGATTGAATGTCTCTTTTTTGCCATTGGGAATATTTACACTGAAAGTTGGATCCAAATTCAGGTCCACTTCGTCGCAGATCATGGCGCCATTTTCATGAATAAAGTCCAATAATTTTTCAAACTCCTTAAGCCGGATTTCTAGCTCGGCCAGATTTCCACAAAACTTCATTTTCTTTGCGGAATCTGTTTCGTTTGCCAGTTTTTTCCGGCATTCATCCAGTTGGACTATCGCATTACGCCGTTCGAGAACGATTCCACGGAGCAAGGTGCTTTGGATGCTGATACCGGCGCCAACCTGCTTAGCTTCCTTAAATTGTAAGTAGATTTGGTTGCAAATTTTCAAACCGTCTTTCCCGCGAAACGCGCTTATTTCATAATTTGGCACAATGATGCGTCCGTTGTATCGCTCACTATGATATCCGCTCAAATCTTTGGTCATGGTCTCGTGTTGAGATTTGTCATTGGCGGCAATTGGAACGATACCAAGTCCTATCATCATCTGAAATAACAGCGAGATTATGACGGCTGTTTTCCCGCCGCCCATCATGAGCTGAAAGAGTGCTTGGGTTTCCACCGTATTACCGGCTGCATTCTTAATTTTTTCAATAAGAGCGCTAACCATCTTCACTTGATCCTCGCGTAGACGAAATCCAGCCTTGAACTCAAACCACATGACGAAAAAGTTCGTTATGCTATTAGCATCGTATGTCCTTGCCGACGCCATGGCCTTAACGAAAGTACCGTAGGCTTCTTTCATGGCAAGCATTCGGCCCTTTGTGTCGCTAACTTGAAATTCAATTTCCTGTTCAATGTTGACCAAAAGCTGCTCCATCGCCGGCACGACAAATCTTATTTCGCCATTTTCCGTTTGCATTTTTAGGCTGTCATCGGACAACGTCATTTCGCCTAGCAATGACGCTTGGCCTACCTTGAGCGTTTCAAATTCACCGGACAATTTTCTTGCGTCGGTGTGGCATTCCTCAATGCGTTCTTCTATGTCGGCCAGGGCAGCAGTGTATTCGCCTTCAAATTCGGTGCGTTCCTTTTTTATTTGCTCACGGCTTGCCATCAGTTCCGTTTTTTTCTTAGCCAAGCTTATGGCACTTTCCAGGCTTCGCTTCTGGTTTTCCAACTCGATAAGTTGTTTTTTTATATCCGCGTATGTGGTATTCTTCACGATCGCGTTTTTTATTATCGCATCCGTATCAATCAATGCAGAACGCTCTTTCTTTAGTCTCGGCAAAGCATTGGTGATTTGCTTCTCAATTTCAGCCTTTTTAGCAGCTATTTTGCCCAGCATAACATGAATCTTTTCGCTATCAATTTGCGGCTCGTGTGAATCCCTATTAATATAGCTTTTGTGCATTTTGCCAAAAGCGTCAATTTGCGCATTTATTTCGGCCAATAAAGTTTTATTTTCATTAATTCTTTCTGTAAATTTATCCGAATTGGTGTTATTTTGTATTTTAAGCGCAGATCTCTCTAATTCAATTTGATGCCGCATTTTAGCAATGGCGCAAAATTTTTGGCATATTCCCTGTGCCTGTTGGAGAACTGCCTTTTGCCCGGTAAGCCCATCGAGTTTGGCCTTTCGGCTTTCCGCTCCCATTTCGGCGGGCGAATTGATGAGTTGCTCAATCGTTTTTTTGAAGTTTGCAAACTCTCTTACACGCGTCTTACTGGCGTCCAGTGCGGTTTTACAGACCATTTGATCGGCAATGGCTCCAATGATGTCCTCCACCTGCTCCAGTGTGGCGAATGGGTCAAATTGCTCCTGATATGTCGCTAGAAACACCGTCCTATTTATTGTTGCGTTTTGATAGTCGTAAGCCCTAAATAAAAGCATTTGCAATTGCTCAACTGTTGGCATTTGCAGATTGCCATATAGTCGCATTTGTTTCACGCTCGGACTAACGTTGAGGAGAATGTCATCGAGAACCTTCGTTGCCTCTTGATAGGCCTTATAAACCTTAAGCGCATCTCCATTTGCTGGAATTTCTCCACTTTCAAATTTTCCAAGGGATGCCTGTGCTTCATCCAACTTCCTTTGAAGCTCGGCTTTGTTTTCTGGTGTAATGTGGAAATTCTCTGGATGCGATAAATCGAAGGTTCCATCAAAGTATTTCGCAATGCTCCCCCAGAGTGCGTCCGCGTAAATTTGAGTTTCGGCGGATTTTTTTTGGCGATGTTGATTCAGGCGTTGTCGCTCGGGCGTGGCACCTTCGAGATCTGTGCCTTCGCTAGAATCAGGCATCACGCCATCATCGGCACCTTCACTAACGGCATCGGCCATAATATGTTGATCCTGCTGATCCCCACGTAATATGGCGAGCGCGCCGGCGCCGACAGTGGCAAGGTCAAATTTATCCGCCTGTGTTCCAAACCACTCTTGGCGAACTTTCGCCCCCGCCATTTGCGTAAGGTCTTCCGACGTGCCAATGCGTTGTAAATCCACTCTTCTTAGTTTGCTAGTGCCGATGTGCTTTGAAGGTTTCGGTAGATGCACCCGAATATCTTGCAAGCGTTCCGCCGTTTTTTGCCGCTCAAAGCGCGCTACCTCTGATTGATAGAATTTTTTTTCGCTGGCGTGGCATAGAAAATGGGCTCGCGCCTCTAGGGAGCGATCCTTAGCGACTCTCATATTTAACTCATTGGCCAATTCCGAAAAAGACTGAAGTACCTGTGATGACGGGTTGTAGATCTTTATCGTTTTGTAAACATCTTTTAATTTATCGCTTATGTCGACTGACTCCTCGCTATAAGTCCTATTGACACCATTCATAGCCGCGCCTAAAATCGCTTCGCCCAATAGCGTGATGTATTCTGGGTCCGAAAAATTTTTTTTCGTATTATCCCACGCCAAAAGAAGGTTGTTAAACATGTTCCGTGAAATTTTTCCGCCAGGCAACATTCTTACGTCAAACTCGTGAGTACTATCACCGATTGAAATGCGATCGGTTTTGATGTATGCAATAATCGAACGAAGATAATTTTTTGCGTTCGGACCTTGCTCCATAATACATGTGGAAAATGATGTATCTTTAGAAAAATTGATTATGCAATATTCTAGTATTCTTGTTGCGGTAGAATCGCCTTTAATTTTGCCGGAATCATCTATGTGGCCTAAAATTACTGTCCCATTTTTTTTCTCGGGCAATGTGATTGCTGCACGCGCATCCGGAAGATCAGTATCAAAAAGTACTACTTCCCGCGGATTACTGTCGGATGCAGTGATGAAAACATCCGGAAGGTCAAACGGAAAGTACGTTTTTAGAACGTCTGGGTGCACCAAATAGCGATCAGTTGGTCGGCCATCCTCAAAAAATTCTAATCGCCCAGAACTTTCATTTCTTACAAAGGCGATGGGAGACGGGCTGTTTTTTCTCTCCAAAGGTACTACAATTTCGGTGATATTTTTTTCTGCATCCCACCCAACTAGTAGCATGGAAAAATCCCGCGGGAGCCCAAGCCCAGAAACGTCGTTATTTTTGGGAACAATATGCAGCTGACGCTCAGGGTTTCGGTGCGAGTAAAATTTGCCGTCCCTAATTAAAAATATTGGTTCGCTTAAATTGCTAGCCGAATAGACGCGTACGACGTCGTCATTATCTTTAAATGCAATAACGGCAGGATCTAATATATAACCAAAGGGTCCCGGCTCCGTGTACAACTCCACAAACGTTCCAGCGGTTTTGTGCACAGCTTCTCCTGTTTCTAAATCGATTGTTACGAGGCCGTCGATTACTTGCCTGGTTGAGTCTGGAAATGAGGAACGGCTGTCAATGGTCTTAGCAATATCAAGGCCTACACGTTTTAGCTTGCGTATTAACGGCGGCTGCCTATGTGTTGCGGTCAATAATTTTCCATCTTCACTGAGTATAATTCCGTTATCGCGATTAATTTTTACCGCAAACCCAATCTCTGATTGTGCGGCATCTTCCGTAACGAACGCAGAAGGATCGCGGACTGCAGGAATGACAAAAAACACGTCCATCGAAACCAGTGAATTTTCGCTCCCATAATAAGCTCTAAAATTTGGATTGTCTTTTGGGTCGAAAGTTTTGTTTGCTATCTTGACTTCAGCCGTATTATACACGCGCGGACAAAATCCATAACGCGGATTTATGGAAAGCAATGCAATATGTTTGTTCTCCTCGGAAGAGAGTTCAACGCCAGTTAACCTTTTCAGCGCAGCAATTTGAATAACGGAGGCAATTTCGTTGCAGGAGCGAGTCCACTGCGAAAAAATATCATTGCTAACGGAGAATAGATCTGTAAGCAATTCTTTATTCGGAAGCGATTGTTGATTGGCTAGTAAAAGTTCGCTGATGGCTCGCAATTGATTTAGTTTGCTTGGGCTATATGTCGTTTTCAGGCTGACGGCCATTTCATTGGCAAATTTTGCCAATTCTTCCACAGCCGTTAAACGGCTTTGCGGTGGAAGTTGTTCAATAACTGCTTGCATATGTTGCATGGCATCGGGATTTGATGCGTAGGTGGCAAATTTTTCCACAATGGCTCCTGTGAATATAGTAATTGGCTCGCTGCGAGCATGTTGCATGAATTCCATGCCTTTATATTTTACCATGGCGTGTTGTTTGGCTATGGCGGCATCGATCGAAAATAGCTCTTTAACGTTTGGCAAGGCAACCGTCGCAAAATTAGATTTTGTTGCTGCATGAGCATATGCGCCCACAAATAAAGACTTGTCTATGTCCGAAGCCTCGAAGCCCGAAGTAATAATGTGCGCAAAGAGTACGTCTGCCCATTTTCTCTCGGTGCTTTCCGTCGGAAGCGCGGTTCTCATCGAAAGGATAAGATTAAAAAGATCAACGAGCTTGCCGCGTTCGGCCGGCGACAGTGTATTGAATGCGCTAATGTCCTTGCCGACAAGTATTTTCCATGTTGTTTGAGGGTTATTTGCGCATAATAAGTTACCGCCAAAATATTTACTGTTAATGCGACTTATGATGCGCATCGCAGTTTTTTCGGTAATTGGCAACAGCTTAACGCCATCGGTGCTATGGGATTTATCGTCCGATGTCGGTTTTCCCCAGTTGCTAAAAAAGGCATCCCATTGACTTTCGTCGTCGGAGGATGGTGCAATAATTGGGACTTCATTGCCAGCCGCAAGAGTTTGTACTCGCGGAACGATAATCTCGACCTTGAGCGCATTGGTGGCGGCGTTGATATCGGTTTCATCAGACTGGCTTATTTGATGAAATTTGGCATAGTTGGCAACGTTCGTCCTTTCTTCTGATGCGTCAAGGTTTAGGCGCGCATCGTACGCACGTGATGCAAGCCATTCGTTTGTTGTTTTTAGCATGTTTTTTAACATTTGCACATGCGGGATGTCGCAAAAGCACCAGTAAAAGAGCCGCACAAAAATGTTTTGCTTTGCAAAAACGACGTCGCCAGTCCGCGAAATCAAATCATATGTGTGCTTTTGTAAATTTGCCAGCATCTGGACATCGGAGTCCGTCAATGTTGTTTGGGCCGATTGTGCCGCGCGCACGGCAAATTTGAACTCTTCTACAACATTGCTTGCTTGTGCGCGATAGATACCGAGCAACTTGCAGCCTGTGATATTCTCGCTGGCGACGGTGTCGGCTAGCTTTTTTGCCCCAAATGTTGCCGTTTGCGCATGAGCCTTCCAATCTGAGCTCGTATGAACTACCATACAATAAGTTTATAGAATGACTCCCGTGTTTGCAAGAATAAAACTTATTCAGCGTGCTGTGCTTCATAAGGCTGATATTACGGCAGAAAACAGCAGTGAAATCTTTTAAGGCGTCGGCGCTGTCGAAGTTTAACGATAAACGCAAATAAGCATGACTACGGCATGCCGCTGCTAATATTGCAAAACTAATGCCGGCAGGCAATAAGAGCCTAAACGGAGCCGTTCTTTGTCGTTATTTATTTTTCGGCAAATCCAGTGAAATTCATGCAAGGCTATATTTTTGATTGACTTGTTGCTCATTATTATTCTAATATTGATAATATGATTCTTTGGGATTACCAAATCGGCGGATCTCTTCGTAGGACTCTTGTCATCGACGCAGTTAAATTGTTGAGAATGAATGGAGACAACAAAAAAATAACAAATAAGAATATGCTTGAACGCATTTATTCGAATCCACTTGCCGTGGAAATATTTAAGCGAAAGGGCGTCGAACTTGCCGGATACCCAGGATTCTTCTGTCGCGTATATAATTTTTTTCGCGGAATCGGCTTGGGCATCATCTGCCTCCTCATGAGTCTGTTATCCTTTTTCACTGGAATTTATGCCAGCTACAAACTTACAAAGATTCAATATGACTTGGCCAATATAGATATTCCTCGAGCTAAAGATGGTGATGGTGATAAAACTGTCTATGACATAATGCGACACGAGAACTTAAAGGCCGATCGGACAACAGAAAGCCCTGTCAGTATTATTATCGGAAAAACGGACGGTTTATCGTCCTGCTTCTATGATCCAATTCATAATACCGTTTCCATTCCGCCGTGCATTGGCAATATGGTTGCAAAAAAAGGTGACATACTTTGTAAGACCGCCGATGGAAAGGATTTTGGCGCCGCCACCGCCCTCGCCATCGCATTTCACGAAATGGGGCACGCAGAACAGCGCAAATTTTTATTATTTATATCTTTTGCCGTGCCCGTAGCAGGAATCGCCATACTCATCCTCTACGGTCTAACACTCGCTTTTGCGACTTCAACAATATCAATCGCGATCACGATCGCTTTGGCTGTAACTACTATTTTATTGGTCCTGACTAGACCCATTGTCCAATTTTTTTATGAACGCGACGCATCCGTTCGTTCCATCGCAAGCTTAATGGCAAATGGACACATCAAGACCGAAGAAGAAGCCACAGAAGCCGTCTATGCGCTGCAGCTCGCCGCCAGCACATATCTAATAAACACCGTAAAAAGCGTACTGGAAGAATTGGTGTGTGTGTTCACAAGACAACGAAAAGACGGCAATACACAAGCTTTACAATCGGCATATGGCTAAATAATGCCAGGATCGGAAAATGCAAAAGAGTTCAATCCAACAAATCAATACTGCGGCACTACGCACAGTATGAGATGCGCCACAGGCGCATATAATAACAGCTGGCTTTATGCGAAAATTAAGTCGCAAAATTTTCCGCTAACGGCTTGCGGACATCCGGGGCAATGAACTTTACACTTTGACGGAATAACGGCAAGCAGCTCGCGCCAATCGTCCTCTCCGATATGGTCAAACTGAAGAACAACTTCTTCCAAGTCTGCCGCGCCACGCAACAACTTTATAGCGTTTTCATAGCCGACGCCATTTGTAATTCTAATTTTCCGAAAGAGATTAGCACCACTACCCGGATCAACTTCAATGGTTTCTATGCGCACATTGTCGCCGAAGAAAAGTTCTGCGCGCCGGGCCTTGTCGCACATGGGCAGATCAAACCGTAACTTTCTGATAGCTGAATTTTCAATGGAAATATGCTTGAGAAAATCAAGTTGGTAAAAATTAACATACTCAAGAGACATATTCGCGAGCTTCACCTCCTCGGCGTCTTTCATGTGACCATAGTAAGAAATGCCACACACATTTTTTAGGCCATCAAGACAAAATTGTTTGAATCCTTTCTTGCCACAAAAACACAAATTAGTGTATTGGGGTAAATCACTAAAAGTGGCGCAGATTATCTCTTGGCGGCTATCATCCGGACCGTACTTGAACATCATCTTTCCCTCTGAAGTAAGGGATTCAAATGAATATTCTATTTGCATGGATTCCTCTAGTGGTGGCGGCAGATCAACAATGGTTACTTGGGGAATCTCAGTAGTTTTAGGCTCAGATGATGTTTTTGTTTTAGATTTGGCATTCGCGTCCGCGTCATTTTGGCTTTCGGTTGCCGCAGGTGTGGCGTCACTCGCGCTGGTGCGTTTGGGCACATTTGATTGCCGTCCGCGATCACTTAATTGCGTTACGGGAATTCGACAACGGGCGACGGAAATTAGCTCACAGGAAATGGAAACCTTCGTGTCATCTGGGGCTCGCTTTGCGACGTAGAGCTCGATAAAATAAAGGATAAAGTGCCCCAATTACCGTGCATTGCACAACAAGCCGAATTACGCGCCCAGTTCGCCACGCATAACGGGACAAGCACGCATTTGAAATGCAATGGGATGCATCTGACACCTTGTACGCGACATTTGTGCCATCTTGTCTAAAAGAATGCACATTGCCAGGAACTAAAAATCCAACACTAAATCCAATGATCCTGCAGTCACTCATTTTTAACCTTACAAATCACAATATGAACGTGCCTTCAAGAGGTTTCTTGCGAAAATCAATTTTATTTACATCCGCATGGATTGCGCGCTCTGATGTCATTATTTTTGCCTTTATGTGAGATTTTGCCAAAAAAATCACAAATTAATCATTTTCCTAAGAGCAAATTACATTTGTTGTTCGCGAATCGAAAATAAGATGATCACACTGAGGCAAATGGCTGCATCGGCAAAATTAAATGTTGGCCAGTGGTAAAACGGAAGGCGAACATCAATAAAATCAATAACTGCGCCCATGCGCAACCGATCCAAAAAGTTACCACAAATTCCGCCAAGCAAGAGGCCAAACGCCACGCCGCGGGGCCAAAGGTTGAGCCGCAACTTTTTGCGGAAAAAGATTATGTAAGAGGAAACACACAAGCTAATTGCCAACAAAAACGAACGTCTTCCCGAAAAAATTCCCCAGGCGGCCCCATCGTTTACCGTTTGCATAAAATATAGAAAGGGACGCATAACAGCCACTGGCGCATGGAGATGCGAGAGGACCATGTGCTTCGTCCATTGGTCAAATGCAAAAACGATCCCCGCTAATGCCCAAAACAAAATCATAATTATGTGATTTACAAGATCAATTTCTGTAATAGTCTTTCGGCCAGATTCTATAAAAATACTGTTTGCGAAACTTTGGTTTGGAAATATCCAACGGCGACTAGTTGATCATAATGAAACGACTAAGCTAGCCATGAATCCCATACACACGTTCATTCGCCGCTTTTGCAAGGAAAATTCGCTCGATTTTCTCAAGAGACTGCCTCCGAATCTCAACGCTTAGCTGTTGATGCCAAAGGAGCCGCAAGGAATTTTTATATACGCCGCGGATATGGCCTTCCAATATCCTTCCGTATTTGCGGCAAAAAACAAAATAGTTGCCCCTTAAAGACCTCACCGTAGCAAGCTCCGCAGGACAGAATCAACCTGGGCGGGATTGGCTTTTCCCGTTGAAACCTTCATCACCTGTCCCTTAAGTGCGTTGATGGCCGCCGTTTTACCAGAGCGAAATTCGCCAACAGCTTTTGGGTTTTTTTCGATTACTTCCCGGCAAATTGCGGCAAGTTTTTCTGGATCCTGCGATTGAATGCATCCGAGCCGCTTGACGATTGTGTCTACATTTTCATGGGTGCGAAATACCTCAACCAGCGCATCTTGCGCGGCCTGCTTTGAAATTTGTCCTTCGTCGCACAGCTTTACCAATTGAGCCAGATCCCGCGGTGAAATGCCCATGTCTCCAGGCGGCAGTGAATTTTGGGAGAGTTCCCGGAGGAGATCATTAATAATCAGATTGGCATTTCCGCGAGGATTGTCATGGAAGGCCAGTGTTTGCTCAAAAAATTCGCTCAAAATGCGGTCAAAGCAAATCACAGAAGTAATTGTGTAGGGTAAATTAAACTGCTCCATATACCTTCGCTGCCGGGCGAAAGGTGATTCGGGGAGTTTTTCCCGCAGCGCCCCGATGAGTTCTGGCATTATGTGCACGGGCATAAGATCCGGTTCTGGGAAATAGCAATAATCCTGCACGTTTTCCTTGCTCCGCATACTTTCGGAGACTCCCTGGGCGCCATCCCATCGGCGTGTTTCCTGACTTAGAGTTCCTCCGTTTCTCAAAACATGCCGCTGCCGCTGGACTTCATAGCAAATGGCATTTCGTACACCAGAAATGGAATTGAGGTTTTTAAGCTCGGTTCGCTTACCAAGTTCCTTTGCCCCAGTGTGGCGGAGGCTGATATTCACATCACAACGCATTTGGCCCTTTTCCATGTCGCAATCGGATATGCCTGCACTTTCAAGGAACATACGGATGGCATGAAGACATGCGGCCGCTTCATC
The DNA here is from genome assembly GCA_031278455.1 of Puniceicoccales bacterium. Taxonomy (GTDB): domain Bacteria; phylum Verrucomicrobiota; class Verrucomicrobiia; order Opitutales; family JAIRLM01; genus JAIRLM01. Next base: position 54,740 of record JAITKJ010000011.1, read on the forward strand.
CGCCGAAAAAATATCTGGCTCGGAAACGATTTCCGCAAGTGGCGTTCCCGCGCGGTTAAAGTCAATGAGCGAATGGTCGCCACAATGAGTCAGTTTCCCTACATCTTCTTCCAAATGAATGCGATTGAGTCTCACAGACCGATGGGGTCCCATGATATTCCGTGCTGGGCCCGGGAGTTCAATTTCCACGACGCCGCCCGTGCAAATTGGGAGTCCCTGCTGGGAAATTTGGTAATTTTTTGGATTATCCGGATAAAAGTAATTTTTCCGATCCCAGCGGCATACAGGTGCGATATCACAGCCAAACATGAGACCGGCACGGACGGTTTGCAAAATGGCCTCATGATTGATGACGGGTAATGCGCCAGGTAAGCCCATAACAACCGGGTCAGTGGCCGTATTTGGCGTTTCGCCGAATCCACAACGGGATCCAGAAAATGCCTTTGATTGTGTTTTTAATTGCACATGTACCTCTAGACCAATGATCGTTTCGTATTTTTCATCGTCGCCCATGAGCTGGGAATACGCTCCTAGCGCAGAATGGCAACGGAAATATGCCGATTGTTTAGCACCTATGGGGCCGAACAAGTGCACTTTTTCTCCGAAAATTGTGCTTCCCGCCGATCAATGACAACGAGTGCCCGCATATGATATATGATACCAGAAACCATATTGTACAAAACCCATGAAGCGGCAGCAAGGATGATATTGTGCGCGTATCGTAGGGCAAGGCAACTAGGAATAATGCTCAAAGTTGGATACAACACAGTGTTGAAATATAAAATAAATCTGCTATCTCCGAGCGCAGTTAGCGTGGCCCGGCAACTAGATGCATAACAAATTGCAGCAAGCAATAACCACATGAAAAACAGCATCTGCCGGATGAGTGGAAACATTTCTGGCGAGGTACCCGCGGGCATGAGCGCAAAAATAAGCGGCTGCGGATGGAGAATGAGTATAACAAAAACAGGGACAGATTCAATGGCCAAAAAGCACATCCAGGACCTCCGACTTTGATGCAAAAGCGGCCAATCCTTTGCCCCATAAGCGTTTGCGGAGATCACGCCGACACTTTGGCTTACGCCATCAACCAAAAACGATAGGCCAACGAAAATAGTATGTCCGACGAGGAAGGCCGTAAATTGGTCGCGGGTCACGTGCACAGCAGCCACCTGATACATAAGACTCCAGAGTGTCCAGTTGAACCCGCAGGCTAACGCGTTCGGAAATCCGAGATTCAACATTTCCCTGAAAAGTTTAAAATCCCAGAGCCACCGTGTTTCCAACACTCGTGAGCGCTTATGAAATACTACCAGGAAACAAATCGCCAAAATTAATCCAAAAATTTGAGCTATGACCGTTCCGATGGCAGCACCCATGATTCCCAAGCGTGGGAATGGACCAACGCCGTAAACGAGCAGAATGCACAGGGCGAAGTTGAAAACGTTGGATGCAATTGCGACGGCAAGTGTGTACCGATTCTTTCCTTGGCCGGCAAAATACGAAGTAATGGCACCAAAAGTTGCCGTTGGAATGGGAATTGCAATGAGGAGAATGCGCAGATAGGGTACTCCAAATTCCCGCAGATCGGGCGCAATCAGTCGGGGCGCGACCCAGATTGCCAAAACAATAAGCAGTGGAGATAAAGCTAAGCAGAACCAAATCATTTGCCAAACCGCACACATCATTTTCTCCGGCGCGCCCGCACCATTGAATCGCGCGACCGTTACCCGAGAAATTGCCGCAACGTTGAGGCAGGTGTAATATACCATGGACCACCACTGCATGGCTGCCGCCTGAGATTGGAATGCTTCCGTGGAAAAACGCGCCAAAATGATGCGGTCGCACAGAACCATGAGTAGATTAGCAGCAAAGGCAATAATAAGAGGCCAGGCAATGGTCCATAGCTCACGAATGGATCCCGGAGCATATCTAGTTAATTGTCTATTCATTCGCGTTTTCCGCCCGTTGCGGGGGGAACAATAGGAAAATGCGCATCTTGTCAATCAAATAAATGGAGGTGCATTATTCGAAATAGTTATGGTTGCGTTTGGCGTCATTTCTGAGCGCGAAAGCGGCCGTAGAGACGATTTTTGCGCGTTTGTTCCACAAAGTAGGCCAGTGTTTTTTGAAATCTTTCCGGAGAGCGTTTGCGCCAGTTGTCGATGGCGGCGACGCGGATATTGCGATAGTAAGCGGGGAAGGCACAAAAATTTTTCCAAACCTCCTCATCTCTTCGTAAAATTTCCAAAATATCCTCCGGCATCACATATAAATCCACATCCAAATCCGGAAGCACGGCGAAACCCGCAGGCGTCATTTTTTTTGCGGCAATTAGCAACCGTGCATGCTGTTTGTTGACCTCGCTCCAAGAACTTTTTGCCGTGCGCGGGCTAAATCGCTGGGAAAGCGTCGTTGGGTCGTAGGATTTAACCATGCCGTCAATCCAGCCGAAACACAGTGCCTCTTCGAGGGCCTCAAAGTAGGAAATCCTTGGACGCCGGGTACTCTTGTGCGGGAAAAGGAGCCAAATTTCCCGCTTGTGCATCCCATTTTCCTCCAGCCATTTTCGCCATTCATTCTGCGACGCCGGACAAAGATATTCGAGTTTTGGTTTATCCATGTTCCTATGAATTTATCGCGGTCGTCATATAGGCAACGATTTCCTCCACGTCCATACGTTGCTGTTCGGTCGAATCGCGTTCACGCAGCGTCACGGTTCCGTTTTCCAAAGATTCAAAATCAACGGTGATGGCAAAAGGCGTGCCAATTTCATCCATACGCCGGTACCTGCGCCCAATGGCTCCCGTGGCATCATAGGACACGTTCCAATGGCGTGTTAATTTTTTGCGAATATCCTGCGCCATGTGGACGAGTTCCGGTTTATTTTTAACCAATGGGAGAACGGCCGCTTTCACTGGCGCCAGACAGGGATGGAGGCGCAATACGGTCCGCTCCTCTCCGCTGATCTCGTCCTGGTCGTAGGCGGAACACAAAACTGCTAGCAACACCCGATCTACGCCAACGGATGGCTCAATCACATGGGGAATGTACTTTTGCCGCGTTTCCTCATCGAAATATTCCAAGCTCTTCCCACTTGCTTCCTGATGTCGGGTCAAATCGAAATTTCCACGTGCTGCGATACCCTCTATTTCCTGCTGACCGAATGGATAACGGAAGGTGATATCCGTGCAGGCCTTAGAATAGTGGGCCAGCTTCTCCTTCGCATGAACCTGAAGACTAAGCAATTCCGGACGAATTCCGATGGATTGGTGCCAGCGAAGTCGTTCATCAACCCATTTGCGATGAAGGCTTTCCCAGTCTGCGTCTGGGTTGATGAAATATTCCAACTCCATCTGCTCAAATTCCCGGGAGCGAAAAATAAAATTCCGCGGCGTGATTTCGTTTCGGAAGGCACGGCCGATTTGCGCAACCCCAAAAGGCAACTTCCTATGAATCGTGTCCAAAATATTTTTGAAGTTTACAAAAATTCCCTGGGCCGTTTCCGGGCGCAGGTAGGCCGTTGAGGCATCGTCACTGATGGCCCCTACGTGCGTGGCAAACATGAGATTAAAAGCACGGGGGGGTGTTAGTGTCCCCGGAGTTCCCGTGGCAGGGGACGGAATGAGTTTTTGAACCGTCTCCGACGCACTCGTATAGCACACTAGTTGCAGGGGTTGCAATTCCCCACGGACGGAAAGTTTACTTTTTAACCGTTGGGCGGCTTCCAAAGCCGCCGTTTCCATGGAAGTATCCTCCAATACGCACACGTAACCAATCACCTGGTCGTCCACCAGAATCGGTGCGTAAAAAAGTTGGTCCGCCCGGTAGCGCATTTTGGATTCGCGGCAATCAACCATGGGATCGGAAAAACCGTCCACGTGCCCAGACGCCATCCAAACGCCCGGATGCATAATGATGCTGCCGTCGAGGCCAACCACATCATCCCGCCGATATACCATGTCTCGCCACCAGGCGTCCCGTATGTTTTTTTTTAGTTCGCAGCCGAGGGGACCATAGTCGTAAAATCCAGCTATTCCGCCGTAAATTTCCGATGACGGGAAAATAAATCCGCGCCGACGGCAAAGGGAAAGAATATCATCCATGGAAGTAGCCATGGGGCTGTTCTTTGGGAAAATTTCACCAAATCAAGTATTATCTTGACTATTAATTAGTGCTTCCGTGGCGAAAAGATTCGAAATAAAAATTTTTATCAAACTTTTTGCGGTGGCTGCAAGCGCACTCATTAATTTCAAAATTTATGCTAGAAAATGGTCAAAAATTAATTTTGCACAAGGTCAATTGTATGAGGCCAAAGGAAATGAAAGCATATGCGGGTTGTGCGTTGCCTTTTATCGAAATTTTAACAAAGGTCATTATTTTAGCATGGCCACCGGTCTCAAAAATTAAAATGAGGAATTGCATTCGGCTTAAAAAATATATTGATAGCTACCGTGATCCTTGGGCGATATGTGCGCAATGAATGGCTAAAGTATATGGCCGCAACGCTTATTTCCACGTTCGCACTTCTTGTCTTCGAAGATATGTATCGCGAATTTCCAGGTTTATTGACCAATGGAATTGGTGGAATCCTGCGCCACTACCTTCAATGCTTTCCGCATTTTTTCTGCACCGTTCTTCCCATTTCTGTCTTTATATCGGCATTAATTAGTCTGTGTTCCTTGCGAAACAATAACGAATTTATTGCAATGCAAGCGGCTGGATTGTCGCCATGGCAAATCACAAAAAACATATGGCTATGTGGTATTGCCATATCCATAATAATGATATTTTTGCAAGCGCATTTGGATGAGCGACCCAGGGATGCGAATTATTATAATTTGTTTTTCCGGGATAGCCTAAGCGGGCGGGTGTGGCTAGTTGGCCATTTAAACGCGGCAAATGGCCAAGCCGATGACATTTTTATACTGGATCCCGGGCCTCCACTGCGACGATTTCATGCGCAAAGCGCCCGCTGGGACGGGAGACACTGGGACTTTCAGAAAATCACGGCATCAAACGTGGCCATACCTTGGGCGGAAGGAAATCGCCACTTTAACGAGAAGTTTTGGGATGAATTTCATGAGGCGCCGCGCCAAATTATAAATCAGCAAAAACGACCAAAGGACATGTGCCTGCGTGAACTTCGACAGGCCATGCGGGTGGAACCGAAGGAATCTCCGCGTATGCGGGCCTATCGCGTGCGATTTCACGTATGTTATACGGCATGTTTTGCGCCATTTGTCGCGCTTTTTTGCGCTATTCCGTTTTCCCTGTACGGCGTGCGGCAAAATCCAATGCATGGAGCATCAAAAGCCATTGGCCTGCTTTTTTTATTTCACGTGATTCTTGGGTTATCATCCTCTCTTGGAAACAATGGGGTTCTACATCCAATGGTTGCTGCTTGGTTGCCATTTTTTCTGCCAATTTCCATTGGAGTTCTTTGCCTGCGATATGGATCCGGCGGCCAAATACGCAGCACAAAATCTGATTCTTGATTTTGCCGAATGAAGTTTCCAAATTGGCGCGCGGACATGAATTTTTCGCCCAAACAGCTAGCAATAGACGCGCATGGCACATGGATAAATTTCAGTCCTGAAGTACCAATAACAAATTTTGCCATCGATTCACGCAAAGCGACGCATGGCTCATTATTTTTTGCCATACCAACCGACAAAGACGATGGGCACCGCTACCTGGCTGCAGCATTAGCTAATGGCGCGTGTGGTGCCGTTGTCGAGCAATACGATGAAAGCATCGCCATACCACAACTAATAGTGTCTAACAGTATTTCCGCGCTACAGTCCGCTGCAAAGGCTCACAGACAACGATATTTGAGGCCAGTCATAGCCGTCGCTGGCAGCTATGGAAAGACGACCACAAAAGAATTACTAGCCTTATTACTCGGAAAATCAGAAACATTATCAAGCGCTGGCAACGAAAATAACACCTTGGGCGTACCCCTAACTCTACTAAGGCTTGATCCCGGACGACATCGGTATGCAGTTCTGGAGACCGGCATCAGCCGGCCAGGGGAAATGTCAGCCATTAGCGGAATATTACAGCCAACACATGTCATATTTACTGCAATTTCGCAAAAACATCTGGAATTCTTTACTTCCCAAGTGGCGATTTTAGAAGAAAAATTACGCATATGTGAAGCAGTGCTATTGCAAAATGGATTTATTGTTACCGGGGAAGAACTAGCCAAACTTCCGCAGTTTACACCATTCCGCAATCATCTGTGCGTGGTCAGCCTCGGTTGCTCACGGCAAATTGGTGCACTGGCTTATATCCCACGCTTGGAAAACGGAAAAATGTTCTGCCGAATCATTTTTTCCGGTTCGGAAATTACTGGAGAAGACTACGAATTACCAGTCCCATCTGCTGGATTTGCCTATGACTTTGCCATATGCCGGGCTATAACTCGACATTTTGGTATCTCCCAAGAAACGACGACCGAACGCCTGGCCCAGTGGAAACCGCTGCCATTACGTGGCCAAGCTTTTCGCCATCGAAAAAAAAAACAAACTTACTTTGTGGATTGTTATAATAGCGACGCTCCAGCATTAATCGAGTCCGTCCGCATATTTGAAAAAAAATTTCCCAATGTTCCGCGATATTACATAATTGGGTCACTCAGCGAATATGGTGTTGAATCGGAACGCCAGCACCGACTCGTCGGCGAACAACTCCAAATTGGCGCACACGAACGTATTCTTTTCATTGGCAAGGAATGCGTTTTCGTGCGTGATGCGTTGAAATGGCGGAATGTCCCGCCACAAAATATGCACATTTGCCGCGATTTGGACGAAATACGCGCCGCCATTTGCGATGTAGAAGGTGCCATCTACCTAAAAGGCAGCCGGATGCATGGACTGGAACGCTTGGTTGATTTTGATGAGTGCGAATTACTCGATGCGGAATAAATCTTAGTTAGGATGGTCGGCACTGTGAACCAAACACTTTTGCAAATTTGCATGACCTGTTCGGCGGGACGCTAGTCTCGCAGGCAATCCATTTGTCGGGGAAAATGATTTGACGAAATCTGAGAACCTATTCGAGAATGACTCTGTTTAATAAACAGGGGGACAAGCGGTGAACAAAAAAGTTAGGCAAATTACGCAAAATTCCATTCATGGGGAGCGAATTTACGGATTTAAAGTTGGCGACGGCGTGAAGGTGCACGTGCGCATCAAAGAGGGCGAAAAAGAACGCATTCAAATTTTTTCCGGAATCGTAATTGCGCGAAAGGGAACGGGTGCCACGGAGATGTTCACTGTGCGTCGCATATCTTTTGGCGTAGGCGTCGAAAAGGTTTTTCCCGTTCACTCTCCATACATTGAAAAAATTGAAATTGATCGCATCAGCGTGCCAATGCGGGCTAAATTATATTTCCTGCGTAATCGTGTCGGGAAAGAGGCCGTAAAGGTTCGCGAAAGACACATTTTGCCCACCAAGGACAAGTGAGTGTGGTTCGTTGTTGGATTTGTTTACAGTTGCGTGACCGTTTAGCTGTGGCACGCGGTAAAAAGTAACTTGCCAAGGCGATTGTGTGTTTTTAGGATGCACCAATGGGTCGGCAGCCGTTTAGCCTTGTTGAGGAGGCAATAGGGGAAGAGATTCGCGATGCGAGCCTCGTCGAGGTCAAAGGGCGCGTGCTGCAGGTGGTTGGAACAATCATCAAGGCCTCGGTACCTGGCGTGAAAATTGGCGAACTATGTCGCCTGGCAACGCCGTGGGAAAGCGGAGAGCTCATGGCAGAGGTTGTTGGATTTGCCAAGCAAGCGGCATTACTAACGCCATTGGGCGAACTCACGGGTATTTCTCCGGCCACGGAAGTTATTCCAACGGGCCAGGTACACATGGCGCCAGTTGGTGAGGAGTTGATAGGGCGTACATTGGATGGCCTTGGAAACCCCATAGATATCGGAACAAAGGGCCCGCTAAAAACAAAAAAATATTATCCAGTTTATGCGCCCCCACCAAATCCATTGACGCGGGCGCCTATTGATAAGCCGTTGCCCCTTGGTGTACGCGCCCTGGATGGCCTACTAACCTGTGGCGAAGGCCAGCGTATGGGAATTTTCGCAGCCGCCGGTGGTGGAAAAAGTACCATTCTTGGGCAAATTATCCGAGGCACCACGGCGGATATTAACGTGCTTGCGTTGGTTGGCGAGCGCGGCCGGGAGGTACGAGAATTTATCGAAAAAGATTTGGGCGAAGAGGGCATGCGCCGGTCGGTTTTGGTTATTTCCACGTCCGACCGCACACCCATGGAGCGGTTAAAAGCCAGTTATGTGGCCACAGCGATTGCTGAATATTTTCGCGACCAGGGGAAAAAGGTCCTCTTACTCATGGATTCGGTCACCCGTTTTGCCCGCGCCCTTCGCGAAATCGGGCTTGCCGCCGGAGAACCCCCAACTCGGCGCGGATTTCCGCCTTCCGTTTTTGCCACGCTGCCAAAGCTCATGGAGCGGGCGGGACAGTCGGAGCGAGGTTCAATCACAGCGCTGTATACCGTACTCGTGGAAGGTGACGATATGACGGAGCCGGTGGCCGATGAAACCCGGTCCATTCTCGACGGACACATCGTCCTTTCGCGTAAATTAGGTGCCGCCAATCATTACCCGGCCATTGATGTGCTTGCCAGCGTGAGCCGTGTTATGAACGCCATCACATCCAAGGAACATCGACAGGCGGCAGGAAAGCTGCGTACGCTTTTGTCCAAATACGGAGAAGTGGAGCTGCTCTTGCGCATCGGTGAGTACAAACGTGGCAATGATAAGGAGACGGATGAGGCCATTGACCGCATCAACGAAATCAATGGATTTCTGCGCCAGGGGCTTCATGAGAAGGATACATTTGATGAAACATTGCAAAAATTACGCCAATGTGTGGGCCTTTGAAAAATCCTAGTTGCATGGTTCGTTTTCATGAAATATATTCTGGCAGATCTGATGCGTGTGCGTGAATTGCGCAAGGATCGTGCGGAGCGAGAGCTCATAAAGGCAAAGGAACAGGTTGTAGAGGCAAAAAAAATCGTGGAACAGCGGCAGAAGGAGTTGGAGGAATACGAAAAATGGGTCGAAGAAGAAATCGACCGTCAGTATAATGCGATACTGAAAAAAGAGGTGCGCAAGGGTTCGGTTGACGAATTAGCGGCAAATATTAAGATCTTACGCGCTAAAACCGCCGATTACATAAAACGCCTTGAGGACGCCAAGGAAGATGTGCGAAAGGCGGAAGATTTGGTAAAACAAAAACAGGACGAGGTACAGCGGGCCTATCGCAATTTGGAAAAGTTAGAAGCCCATAAAATTGATTGGACTGCCGAACAGCGTATTTTAGAAGAATTTAACAGTGATAAGGAATTAGAGGAGTCAGTACGAACCAGTGGCCAGCGGGATCCTTCGGATGAACCGGTGGAAGAATTGGCAGCTTTTTAGGAGGAAAAAAAATGCAAGAACATGTTAAGCAGGTGGAAACACGACAAACGAATCGCGAGATGAGTGTCGAGCAGCAGGTAGGGACTGGCAATTCATTTGCGCAAGGATCCGCATCGGGACAGGATGTAAAGCGTTTTAAGGACGCCTATAACCGGGCTGACGATCGCTTAATACTACAACGGCTGAAAGTGGTATTTGGCGGAGCGGAGGATTCTGCATTAGATGGAAACGGCCCCCTCCAGGGAGTTAAAAATGTGGCACCAGCGGCATTTTACGACCATAATAGTGAGCTCATGGATGAAGACGTTGGAGATCTTTGCCAAATAAGTGAGACAGGTAGGGTGAACAAAGGTTGTAAGCCAATTTCGGAAGAAGAAGATCTAAAAATTGGTACACCTACGGATACTGGTGTCGTGTTTGCTGAAGCAAATACGACACAAGTAAATCCAATTATCCCAACTTTTTCCGGTCGCGAAGTACGCCAATTGGCGCAAAAAATCGTCAATGAGCTGATTATCCATGAGGCGATACTTAATGAGCGACAGGAAGTCACCGTGATCCTTAAGGATTGTCGTCTGGCTGGCGCGCATGTTTCTTTGTCCAATGAAGGAGGCACATTACGAGTCTCATTTTCATCATTGACCCCCGAAATGGCGACAGTGGTCAAACTCAATCAAGCCGCCCTTTGCGAATTGCTCGCGGAAAAAGTGAATGTTAAAGAGGTAAAAATTACAACATCGCAGCAATTACGAGAGGAAGGTGACACCAACCACGGACGGTCCAAGGGCGGTTTTGGAAATGGTCGCAATGATGACGACGACGAGGAAGAGATGGATTCACAGGGCCGTCGTTTAAGGCGCACTGGGCGTGTTGGACGAAAAAGTGCGCTCGGACATGCCTGAGGAGAACTTTATCATTGATCAATCATGATTTTCACTTCTTAATGCGGTTGGGGGATTTGTCTTGGTAAGAAAAGGTCAGCAAAGTGATGAGGCGGAATCGGTTGCTGCTGTAGCCGGTGAAACTGTCTCGCGGCCCAAGAAAAGCGCCAGAAATAAACCAGAAGATGGCCAGGATTCACTCCTAGTGAAAAAAGCAGCACAGCGAAGAGGTACTAAATTATCTCCGGAACAAAATGCCGCAACGAGTCTGGATATTGCGAATGATGATAGTGAAACCGTGGAAGACGATGAGGTGGAAATTTTTCAACCAAGTGCAGCGGAGGAATTACAGTGCTGCCGGCATGCGACGTCCGATACAGATCGGGCGAATCTAGACCGTAAATATGGTATCCGCGGTATGCCAATTGTGCTGGATGTGCTCATTGGAAAAATCGTGAGCCGGCAAACAATTGCATTGGAAAATATATTTTTTCACACTGCACGTGTCCTTGCATTTCAATTTGGCGACAAAAAATTTTTTATTAATTTGGAGCGGAGTCCTCTGGAAAATAACAGCGGGCAAACTTCCATCATACTTTCCTGCGATAACGGGACTATACAAATTTTTCTCGAGAGTTTGAATGATTTATCCGCTTTTGCTCCGGAGCTTTCCAAATTTTCCATCGATTCTTACCCAGCTCCAGTACAAGACATGTTACTCAATTCTCTGCTTTCGCCGCTAATAGATCGACTATCAGTCCTATTATCGGCAAAGATAAGCATGCGATTGTCTGATGTGTCGCAGAATCCAACAGGGCCCAAGTTTTCATTTTCTGCGCGGATATACGACGACAATCCTTACGAGGGGAAAAAAGTGGGGTTGTTGCTTTCTGCTAAAATAGCGATGGATCTGCCTCTTGCCGAAGAGATTGGAAAATTTATTCACCAAATACCAACGGCTATTCCGCACGCATTCCATCTGCCGTTTCGTTGTGAAAATCGACTTGCTGAGACAACTATTTCCCGCGAGGACTTGGCGTCCCTGCGTCTTGGGGACGTGATTCTCCTTGAAGATATGGGTGCCGTTGAGGCGAAGCGGACTCGGCTTCTCGGACTCAATCCCTATGAATTTGCATGTATTGGAGATGGCAATAAGCTCACCATAATTGGCGTTGGTAGAGTTCCAGCGTAGGGCTCTTAAATGGTTATAATCAAAGGTATCAAAACATGAATCCAAAGTCCAAAGATGCTACTCCGGATATGGCGGGAGTTGGTAACGGCAAGGAAGATGAGTCCTTTGCTTCGACGGCAAGCGAATTGTCAGAACCAAGTGTTGATGACGAGGAAGCGAGTCCGGAAGAAATCAAAGACCCTAATAGCCAAGAAAAAGCCGAGGAGAATGCCGATCAGATGGCAGATTGCAAAGAATCTGAGCAGCCAAATGAGGAGTCCGAAGCAGATGATGAGGCTGAGGCGGACGAGGAATTTCCAGAAGATGCGGAGCCAACGGATCCGGCAGAGGTTGCCGAAGTGGAGGCGGCTGCGGAAAAAATAACAGCTGGCGGACGGCCAATCGTAGAAAAAGCGGGACAATTGCGCAGAGAGGCACAATTTGTTGCTTCGCAGCGTATGGTAGCAGGAAATATAAATGTGGGAGAGATTGAAGTTCAGTTGACCTTTGACGTTGGTGATGTGACACTGACTCTCAAGGAGTTGGAGGGCATGAGAGAGGGCTATACGCTCACGATCGATCGGCCTGTGGATGAGGCGGTGAATATTCGTGCAAACGGGCATGTAATTGGCCGCGGGCGCCTGGTAAAGGTCGAAGGCCGTCTAGGTGTGCAGATTGAAGAACTACGCGGCAGCTCAGTGAACGCGGCGGCACAATGACACCGGAGGAATGACTGTGGGTACGTCCTTCTTCACTTATGACCCAATAACGGTCATCCTTGTTCTAACCCTCCTCGGGGTGGCGCCGTTTTTTCTTCTCATGGTCACTTCGTTTGTCAAACTTGTGATCGTTTTGGGCCTCGTACGCAATGCGTTGGGAACCCAGCAAATTCCGCCCAATTTGGTACTGAATGGCTTGGCGCTCATTGTGACCATGTATATCATGGCTCCAATTGCCAAAAAAACGGTTACCGCGGCCGTTGAGTCCAACTTTTCCCTGCAAAATATGCAGGAATTGCCACAATTTATTACCAGCGTTGGAGAGCCATTGAAGCAGTTCCTTTACCGCCATACCACTGTCAACGATCGCACGTTTTTTCTTCAAATGGCCCGACGCATCTGGCCAGCGGAAGACGCATCCAATATAAGTGCAACGGACTTTTTGATTCTTATTCCGGCATTTACTGTTAGCGAATTAACCACGGCATTCCAAATTGGCGTGTTGCTTTTTCTCCCATTCATTACCGTGGATATCGTGGTTTCCAATATTCTCATGGCGCTTGGCATGATGATGATGTCGCCCATGACCATTTCCCTGCCATTCAAGCTCATGCTATTCGTTCTTGTCGACGGTTGGGGGAAACTCATAGAAGGTTTAATATTGACTTACCGCTAGTGGGTATTTACGGCCGCCCATTTATGGCACTTCGTGCGATGGGCAGATCGGGAAATTCAAAACGTCAAAAAAATGTTTTTGGCGCCAATAGTGTCCATGATGACAGCACGGAGGATCTCGGCGTATATCATAGATTTACGTCGATTGGAGATAGCACTAGATTATTTGGCATGTGTCACATCCTATCTGCTTAAACAACGCGAAGCTTTTGTGTAGGCTAGCAATCCTGGCAAAAAATAAATTAATTGGTTTAGATCCAAATGTAAGCAGCGTTCTTGCGCAGAACAGCCTGAATATGGCCAATCATTTGGTTTCCATTTTAAGGGAAAACGGCAATGATGGCGACAAAGAATCAATTATACCACGGACTGGCCACATTTACTGGTATCACGGCGCGCACTCTTTCAAGCGTGTGCGAAAAGGCGGCAAATCAAGGATACGGATTTACAAATTTCTATACTTGAAAGTTTCGGCTGGGCGTATTTTAATATTTGCGCACAGAGGCGGTTGGCGCTCTATCGTGAGTAAGGGGGATAATCATGGCAAAGGCGGTTAAGGTTGGCATCAACGGGTTTGGGCGTATCGGACGTCTAGTGTTTCGTGCGATTGAGGAATTGGAATTGCACAAAAAGGGTATTGAAGTGGTGGCGCTCAATGACTTGGTCGCTGCCGACAACTTGGCGTATCTTTTGAAATACGACTCCACACAAGGGCGATTTCAAGGGTCCGTTGAAAACAAAGGCGAGGATAAATTGGTTGTAAATGGCCGGGAAATCAAATGCTTGGCGTCCAGGGAGGGCCCGGCGGCGCTTCCATGGAAGGATTTGGGCGTTGACATTGTTATCGAATCCTCGGGGCTCTTTACGGATGCGGAAAAAGCAAAGGGGCATTTATTTGCCGGGGCAAAAACGGTGCTTATTTCTGCGCCGGCAAAAGGAGATGGCGTCAAAACCATTGTGCGCGGAGTAAACTGTCATACGCTCACCGCCAACGATCACCTGATTTCCAACGCCTCGTGCACGACAAATTGCCTGGCGCCAGTTGCCAAGGTCGTTTTGGAAAATTTCGGCATCGAAGAGGGGCTCATGACTACGGTCCATAGCTACACGGCGACACAGAAACCCGTCGACGGGCCATCGAGTAAGGACTGGAAGGGTGGCCGGGCAGCGGCCATAAACATTATTCCTTCCACAACCGGTGCGGCGAAGGCGGTTGGTCTGGTCCTCCCGGAAGTCAACGGAAAACTAACGGGCATGTCATTTCGCGTTCCCACGCCAACTGTTTCCGTGGTCGACCTCACCGTACGGACAACAAAGGATACCTCCTATGAGGAGATCTGCCAGGCCATGAGAAAAGCAGCCCAGGGCCCGCTGAAGGGTATTTTGGAATATACGGAAGATGAAGTGGTTTCATCGGATTTCATACATTGTTCCGCATCGTCCATCTTCGACGCCGGCTCCGGCATTGGTCTGAACAAGCGCTTTTTTAAACTGGTTTCCTGGTACGACAACGAATGGGGCTATAGCACGCGCTGCGGGGAATTAGTTGAAAAGGTCGCCGCATTGCTTTAGGGTCGAAGTGTATGGTGGAAGTTTTGCCGAAGTTAACCTGCAGGCACTTTCCCTGCGGGCCCATTCGGACAAATGAGTACCTGGTGGCAAATTCGCACGGCCGGAGCGTTCTAATCGACGCCGCGCCTGGGAGTTTTGACGAATATGCGAAATTGTCCCGAAATAACCCAAACCGCCTCGAGGCAGTCCTTCTGACCCACGGCCACTGGGATCATTTTTTAGATGCACCGCGTTTCCAATCGGAGGGCGTACCCGTTTACGTAAGCACATTCGATGGAATCTGGATCAAACAGCTGGAATATGTGCGGGATTTTGTTCCCGCCGAGCTGGATGGAGCACCTTGCACGGCAAACTTTTATCTCAACCATGGCGATTCGCTGAACCTACTTGGCGTAGAATGGCGGGTCCTTGGAATTGGTGGCCACACTCCTGGAGGTCTTGCCTATTATCTCCCCGGCATGCATTGGGTGTTTACCGGTGACTCTCTTTTTGCGGGGACCATCGGCCGAACGGACCTGCCAGGAGGAAGCCACATGCAACTTATAAATGAAATCCAGGAGCGCTTGCTCACGCTACCTCCAGAAACGCAGATTTTCCCCGGACACGGGGGCAGTTCCACAATCGGCCGGGAAATCGAAGGAAACCCGTACATGCTACATTCATGAGATGTTCATTTTACGCTGCGAGATCAAGGTTGTGAACGCTCAAACACATCGCTTGCCCACTTGCAAACTCCGAGCAGACATCATCGTTCGAAAGTTCATGATGCGAGCCTGTACCACAAAGGACAAGCCGTGATCCTCTCCAGCATGCCGGCAATTTTCGATACTCTCAAAAATATTATCGCTAAACAGGCAACTTTCCCTTGACAGCGATGTTCGCTCATATTGCATCGAAACGTGTGGTTTTGCGGGGTGATTAATGCGAAAAAGGTATAAAGTTACGTTCGTTCTCGACACTCGAGAGCAGGGTGAGTCCGTGGAAGATATTATGGGCCGAATTTTTGGTTATGTTGATTTACTGGGTGGTGTCGTCGAAAAGGCGGAAAATTTAGGTGTGTTCGATTTTCAGCGTAGTACCAATCGTCAGTTTCGCGCGGGCACGTATGTGCAATATTTTATTGAGGCAGAGAAAAATTTTAATGCCGAATTTAATAATCGATTACGCTTAGATAAATCAATTAATCGAGCACTGATAGAGAAAATCTAAATCAAATGCAGGCAGTACAATTAGTTTTGGAGAAGAAATTTCATGACGTCGTATAATAGAGTCATCTTGGTCGGCAACCTTACTCGCGACCCAGAGTTACGTACAACGCCAAATGGCACTTCCGTTTGTCGGTTTTCTTTGGCAGTAAGTCGGCAATTTAGAAATGCGGATGGTTCCTCCCGTGAGGAGGTTGTTTTCATCGAAGTAGATGCCTTTGCAAAACAGGCGGAAACCATCGCGCGGCATATGACTAAGGGGAGTCCAATTCTTGTGGAAGGTCGCTTAAAGCTGGACCAATGGGAAAGCCAGAATGGAGAGAAGAGGAGTAAGATCCTTGTCATCGCCGAAAGCTTTCAGTTCTTGTCTTCCCAACGCCGACAGGATGGAGGAGGAGATTGTGGGCCCGACGGCGGAAATCGTCGGGAGGTACGCCAACGCGGTCAGGGCGGCGGCAAGCGGTATTCTGAAAGTGACACAGATGATGGTGGCATAGATGAGGAGATTCCGTTCTAAGCACCGTTTCTAATTTGAGGGCGCAGCCATGGCCACAAAAGAAGTTATACTATTGAAGCGCGTTCCCAAGCTCGGCAACGAGGGGGATTGCGTGAGCGTGAAGGCTGGATATGCACGCAATTATCTTACAGTGCGAAAGATTGCGATAACCAAAGAGCGTGCTAATCGGAAGCAAGTAGAGGCGCTGGTGCGTAATCGCGTCATTCGTGAGGCCAACGAAAAGGCCGAAGCGGAGACACTGTCTAAAAAAATCGCTGCCGCGCGGATTATCATGACCGTGCGCACCGGAGAGCAGGGTAAATTATTTGGCTCAGTGTCCGCCAAGGAAATAGTAACCGCGCTGGAGGAGCGCGGGATCACTATTGATCGGGCCGCGCTTCAGCTTTCGCAGCCCATTCGAGAATTAGGACAGCATCGCGTTGATGTAAGGTTGCACCAAGAGATTATCGCGCAGATGGTGATTGAGGTTGTTTCCGAAAATCCAGTTGTATGACATTTCAAAGGCCTATCGTCATTGAATCGGATATGTCCCGCTGGATTTTTTGTTGTGTTGTGCGTGTAGACGAAGAAAGAGAGACAGGTGACGCAGCAAGGCAATTTGTGGTGTGCCGTTGTGAATAATTCTAATGACGATAAGTTTCTTCGCCATATCCCGTTAGCCGTACGCATGCGGCCGAAAAAATTAACGGATGTGGTCGGGCAGGAGCATATCCTTGGCCCTAAGTGTTTTCTGCCTAAGATGATTCAGCGGGATAGTTTTGGGAGCATTATTCTCTTCGGACCTCCAGGATGTGGTAAGACCTCTCTCGCCGAAGTAATTGCCAATGAAACCAACAGCGGATTTGTTGCCATCAATGCGGTCATGTCCAATGTGGCCGAATTGCGGCGTATCATCCAGGACGCCCGCGGAGCCCCCCGTCCGCCCATTTTGTTCATTGATGAAATCCATCGGTTTAATCGCGCGCAGCAAGATTCCCTTCTTCCAGATGTGGAACGGGGGACTATACGCCTTATCGGCGCGACGACACATACTCCGGCAGTTTATATTATCTCCCCGCTGCTTAGCCGGAGTCACCTCTTTCAACTGGAACCACTTAAGGAAGATGTGATTCGGAATTACCTGCTGCGTTCGTTGTATAATAGGGAAGTAGGTCTGGGCAGCAGTGGATGTGATTTGGCCGACGAGGTGTTGGATGTTCTTGCCCAAAGTTGTGACGGCGATCTCCGACGGGCGCTTGGGAACTTAGAAACGCTCGTCATGGGCACGGCCACTGGAACCCGCATCACGCTCGCCCATTGGGAGGCTTTTGCGTCCGAACGGCACATCCGCTACGACCGCGATGAAACTGAGCACCATGCGACCATCTCTGCCTACATCAAAAGTATGCGCGGGTGCGATCCTGATGCGGCGGTTTATTGGTTGACGAAAATGTTAGAAGGTGGCGAGGACCCCCGGTTTATTGCCCGCCGGCTAGTCATATTTGCGTCCGAAGACGTTGGCCTCGCCGATACGCGTGCCCTACCACTTGCCACCGCTTGCTACGCCGCTTGCGAAACGGTTGGCATGCCCGAGTGTGGCATCAATCTAAGCCACGTGACTATATTTATGGCATTGGCACGAAAAAGTAATTCGGCTTATATGGCATTCAACAACGCACGAGAGGAAGTTCGCACGCACCCGGTGCAGTCCGTTCCAAACTATCTACGCAATCAGCCAAAATCCATGGCCCGTCAATTAAACACAGAGTCCTACCGCTATGCACATGATTACCCAGACAATATCACCGGCCAATCGTATATGATTGAACCCAAAATATTTTATCATCCATGTGACTCTGGTGACGAAATCGCATTAAATGCGCCAAGACGAAAAAGGCGCAACAACGACCAAGAAATTTGCGGTTAGATCTGTCCAATTTTTGAGACTTGCCATACGGGGATGAATAGCATCATGATGGTACATGACTGGTAATACAGCGGCAGCAAATGGAATTCCAAAATCTAACCAGCCAGTTGCCCGGATGACAATTCCCGGAAAGCCAACTCCATTAATGTGGTTTATGATGTGCACGTGTACGCCATTGGCTATTGCGTCAATCGCATGCCAATTTTTTGTCACGGTTCACTGGATTCTGCAAATAGCAATTTGGTCCCTGGGCGGAACTTTTGCGGCCGTATCCGGAGTGACTATCGTATGGGCTGTCTGCGAAATGATTTACAATAAGAATCTCGCTAGTCGCAGCAATAATAAATCACATTTATGACAATGCAATAGATGCTCAAAGGCGCGCGGATTCACAGGTGATCAACCTTCGCAGTAAAAACAGCCCAATGAGATTGGGAATAATCATTAAACCGCTACATATGTCGGCAACGATGAATATTGTGTTTAGCCGCAGCAATGGGCCGACGGCGATCATGGCAACAAATAGAATACGATAGATGGAAAGCTTTTCCAGCCCGCATAAATATTGAAAGCACTTTTCGCCATAATAGTTCCAGCCAAGAATTGTCGTAAACGCAAAAAACATGAGTCCTAGATTTACCACATAGCGCCCCGCGGAGCCAATATTTGCGCTGAAAGCCTGCGAAATTAAGGCAATACCCTCAAGATGCGTCTGAAATAAATCAGTTTGGTCCCTCGTGACGATAAGCACCAACCCGGTCATGGTGCAAACAATGGTGGAAAAAAACACGCCCGTTATGCACACCAATCCTTGACGGGCAGGAGAATTTGTTTTTGCGGCGGCAGCCGCGATCGCGGCGCTCCCCCAGCCGGCCTCCGTGGCGTAGGTTCCGCGGCTGACGCCCATTTGTATGGCCGTTAACAATCCCATGCCCAGTGAGCCCCCTAAAATTGAACGCGGACAAAATGCGCCACGGATAATCAGGCCAAGACTCGGCAAAATGTCCTGGAAATGAATGCTAATAACGACCAACGAGGCAATGATATGAAGCGCACACATGAATGGAACAACCCAGCCCGATAGGAGGGCGATGCGTTGGACGCCACCGCAAATGACAATCGCCACAAGTAATGTGAGCGGGATGATGATTGCGATTTTCGAGATGCCGAAATTGCCAGCCGCCATAGTAATGGAGTTCACCTGGGCGAAGGTCCCCATGCCCAATAACGCAGCGAGAATACCACAAATTGCAAAAATTTTGGCCAACCAGCGAATTCCCGTGCCCATTTCGATATAATGCATCGGCCCGCCGGCAATTTTTCCATCTTCTCCCGTGCGACGGAACTTAATCGCCAGAAATCCCTCGGCGTACTTCGTTGCCATACCCAAGAGCGCCATAACCCACATCCAAAAGAGTGCTCCAGGGCCACCCGCGACGATGGCCGTTGACACGCCAACAACGCTTCCGGTGCCGATAGTTGCGGAAAGAGCAGTGCAAAGGGAGGCAAAGTGGGACACATCTCCGTGGCCAACATCCCCGCGGAAAACAAGAGCAAGAGCCTGCCGAAAGCGGAATACCTGTAGCAATCGAAGTTTCAACGTGAAATACAATCCCATGCCACTCAGCATGAGAATCAGTGGGGGCCCCCAGAGTAGACGATTAATGGCTTCAAGCGCACTGCGTAGGGATAGCATCACATGTGCCTACGTTCGCCGCACGCCAGTGGCAATCCTAAACGGGTTTTCCGATGCTGGCGGGTTTGGTATGTGGATTCCACGACAAATCTTCCCAGTAAGATGTCCGCAAAAGGTTAAGCAGCAAGCCAATAGCCCCATAGCTAAAAACCAAATTTGATCCTCCGTAACTTATGAACGGCAGGGCAATGCCCTTGGTTGGCAATAGGCCCATGACCACGCACAAGTTGATGGCGCTTTGGATGACTAGAAACAGTGAAAGGCCGTTGGCCATTAGAAAAGTATCCGCCGTTTGTATGCGGAACGTTTCCGCCCAGAGAATAACAAATAAAAGCACGTAGGCACCGATCACTAGCAGGGCAAAAATATACCCCAACTCCTCGGCGAGAATTGAAAAAATAAAATCCGTGTGCGCCTCCGGCAGATAAAATAGTTGCTGGCGGCCATTGCCAAGGCCCATGCCGAGGGAGCCTCCGCTTTGGAGTCCAACCAATCCCTGCCAAAGTTGATAGGAGCCAGTAGCCTTCGTGGCTTCAATATTCATGAACGCCAACAACCGTCCGAGTCGAACCGGATTTAGCGCAATCATAAGCGCGAAAAGGCCAAATGCGAGAATACCGCAGAAGCAAAGTGTTTTTGCGCTAAAACCGTTAAGGAACAGCATTATCATACCGGCCATGAGGAACAGCGCAGTGGTTCCATAGTCTGGTTCCATGAGGAGCAGGACGGCGAAGATGCCGATGTGGAAAAACGGAATGAGGAGCGATGGGAAAAATGCCAGTTTGGCAGACTTGGTGAGTACGCGCGGAAAATAGAGACAAAAGGCAATTTTGGCAAATTCGGAAATTTGGATATTGCCGATACCGGCGCGAATCCACCGCCTGGCTCCATTAATGCGAGGACCGATGCCGGGGATGAGGACGGCCATCATAAGAACGACGGCAATGACATACAAAACGGCTGCGTTTTTTTTCAACCAATCGATTGGCACAATCAGCATGCACGCGCAACCGCACAAAGCCAAGGCAAGCCATATGATCTGCTTGAGCAGATAGTTGTGGCAAACAAATGACAGGCTCGCGCTCGACAAAACCAGCAAGCCAACTGTGTTGAGAAAAATAACACAAATTGGGACAAGGGCAATCAGCCTGCTAGCTCCAAAATACCCCATATAGCCTCCAATGGCCTGTTTCATCGGAAAAATGGTGGGAGGTACTGGATTCGAACCAGCGACCCCCAGCGTGTCATGCTGATGCTCTAACCAACTGAGCTAACCCCCCGCGCTTGACTTTTCAAATCGGTTCTCCCTCGTAAGGCAAGTGATTTTTCCGTTCTGCGACACGCGGCAAATGTGGACCCTTGAAAAAATAACGTGTGCGCGAAAAAAAGGTTGACATGCTGTATGCAAAATAATCTGATGCTTTCACAGTAAAGACGGAGATTTGATTTATGGGTTCTGCAATTAATAATTCTACGCCGCAGGCTGCTCCCCTAATGATGGGGGCGGGTATACCTGCGGCGCGTTCAGATAAGGCAACAAGTACGACAGTCGTGAACGCTGTCGCGATAACAGGCGCGGTTGTCGGAGCGATCGCCCTTACGGGCGCAGCGGTTTTTCTCGCGTTAGCGTTCATAGTTGGGCCATATATTCCGATATTCGGTTGGATTGTTTCCGCGAGTATGGTCTCGGGCTGTTTAGCGGGCGGCGGCGCCCTCCTCTTGGCTATTGCTTTGGCCACATGGCTCGCTGCGCCTAAGGCGGACGCGGGCCCCACGCCACCAGCAGGAGGCGATGGGCCGCGCCAGCCCATTACACTGCAGCCCAATCCCACTTTGGAGCAAATTCGTGAAGCCTTAAATGGGGCTGCGAAAGGCCAGACAGTTGAGGTTACTTATAACGAAAAAAACCCCCAAGGAAATGCCATTCAGGGCGCAGCCGCAGATTTTGTAATCCCAGATGGCAAAAACCTCATTGTCTCTTTTTCTGGTGGTGCATCGGATTCCGCTGCGATTGGTGCGTTTCTAGCGGCAGGAGCGACGGTTGTCGCTACTGCGCCTAGCGGAGCGCAAACAGATGTTACGCTGAACAAGATGCCAAAGGTCCTCGACATAAGCAAACTCAGCGGCGGCTTCAACATGGTTCTCGGCGGCGGGGTGACTTCTCTCACTGAAGACACAACAATTGTCGTTGACGCGAAGGCGGATGCGAATGCCGTTGGTCACAGCCTTGCGAAGGCGCACCCTGCAGCGGGGCTAAGGTTGATTGACATTGAGGGAGACTATACCCTTCCGGTCGGCTTCGTTGGCAACAATGCGAAGAAGCCGAGAGTCATTACGCTTTCCGGCAAGAAGAACGATGGCGGAGAAGCAGCGCTTGTTACTCTGCCGTCTGGAGCAGAACCTGCATGTTATCTCTGCGGTGATAGATCGGTCAAGCTGAAAGTCTCGCCGAGCGCCATGAAAAGCGCTCCTGTTGCGAAGGACTCCACGGCCGACATCGCCATTGACTGTTCCACCTCAGGGGATGCTGCCAATGTCGATCTTGACAGTTTTGCAGAGGCCTTCGGCAACACCAGGACTGCTGTCGGATCAGTTTCTATTCTAGGAGACAACGTAGGCGGCCTAACCGCCGCCACTCAAGATGGCGTTGGCGTACTGAAAGTCCTCGCCGCAAGACGTGCTGCCTGGGAAAACATCAAACAGATTAATTTTGGCGAATCTAATGCCGCTGGCGTCCCCGTGGAATTCTATGTGGCCGACGCAAAAGCAAGCGAGTCGAAAACAATACGCTTAAGTGCGTTTGCGGCACTCAAAGAGGCTGTATTGCCGAAGAATGGGGCAGCGTCCGCTAATGTACTTGCCAATCTCAGCGCGAGCGTTACGGGCATTTCCTTCCAAGAGGCGTCCGAGGTCCCGACGAAACTGGTAGTTCCCCAGGGGGTTACTAATATCAAAGGGTTGTCCGGCCAAACTAGTTTGTCCAAAGTTACCGAAATTGACCTCTCTGCTTGCGACGGCAAAGTTGCATTTGAGGGTTTATCCACCGATCCGGCGTCCCTGAATGTATCCGGCAAATTTTCCGGGTTGACCAAGCTGACTGTCGGCCGGCCAAATGTTGAATTTGCTAGTGGCCTGGCAAAAGATTCGTCGGTCAAAGAAGTGATAGTTGCGGCCAAAGGATTTAGTGGCGAAAGCGGAAAAAAGATTCCAGTTGCTGCCCTAGCGACGGCTGTTGGCGCGGGCACGCTTCGCCTCCCGGATGTTGGCGGTGAGGTTTTTGACACCGCCGGAATTACTAGTAACGACTGGTTTAATGGCAAAAAGATTTTCGTTCTCAACGGCAAGGAGTATAAGCAGGTTGCGACGCTAGAAGATCTATCCAAAAAGAAGCAGGTGACGCTGACGCCCTCGTCTGTCACGGCTGAGGGCGCTATGGGAATATCCCAAGGCAGGGGTTTTCTCCTTAGCGGCGACCCCTCATCCGTCAAAAAATACACCGAACCTCCGAGAGAGTTGTATTGCACGGGTGCGGCGACGAGTTTGCCGCCGTTCTGCCGCGGCCTGGCGTTGCATGTGGTCCCTAGTGGTGCTACTGGTGACGCGGAGGAAATTATGAAATTATCGCCGAGGGCGGCGCAGTTTGGCAGTGACGGTGCATGCCCCATGCTCGATGCCAGTAAGTTCCCAGGGCTGATTAAGCTTGACCCGCGTCGTGCCGCCGTGCTGTCGTTGCTGGATGATGATGCCCCAGATTGCGCTGTGGGCGTTGTGAGCCTTCCCAGTGAAAACAAAGTTAGAAGTCTCGACCTGAGCGGCGGCGTTACGGTAAGAGGGGTTCAGGGTCCTTCCGGTTTTGGCAAACGTGTGGAGACCATAACTCTTTCTTCCGGGAAACCTCCATTTCAAGTTTTGGGCGAAGGAGCCGAACTTAGCGTCGCAAGTGGGCCCGGTGCGTTTGACGCAACTAGTTTTAGCGCGTTGCGTGAGTTTAACGCGAATGGTGCCGCCGCCACGGCCCTCACTTTGTTGAACGGACAGCTGGCCTTGCTTGAGGTAATGGATTTAAGGGTTGATGGCGCCGGGCATTGCGATGTGCTCGCTAAAAGTGGTCCGACGGGCACGCCAGTGAGTGTCGGCACAGATTTCAGCCAGTTCACAAAACTGGGGAAGCTTACTTTTGGCGGTGGTGGCGTCACCCTTGGTGCCGGCCCTGCTGGATTCAAAGCCGCTCCGGCGCTCAAGCATATTACTCTGGCAAAAGGAACTCAGATAGCCGGCGGTGATTTTGCGAATTGCCCAAACGTCAAAGAGCTGTGGATGCACGCGAGCGTCGCGAGGCAAATAACAAAAGGAAACATTCCTCCGGGCATTGAGAGTATACACGTTTACAGTGACGACAACCCGGCTGGTGTTGCCGTTCTCAAAGATGGGAAGTTTTGTATCAACGAAGGTTTGTTTGGCGATGATGTCAGTCTTGGGTTTAGCGACAATAAGTCCATCACCGCAGTCTCTGTGGGCGCCGCCATTAAAACTTTGGATACGCTAGGCTCAAGTGTTACAACAATTGAATTTACCGACACAAAAGCGGCGCAGAGCCTTGAAGCGCTCAAAACAGAGGGGGTTAAAAACGTATCCATTGACGGAGCGAGCTGTTGTGCCGGGGGGGTGCTTACTCTGCCGGCCGAAAGTTTCGGCAAGTTAAGAGAGCTAGTTTTCCGCCACGGAGTCGGCGCGCCTGCCACGATTAAAGTCCTGTCGACCGAACTTGCAAAGGTGGATGTTGCCAGTAAAACGGGAACCGCTGTTACGGTCGAATTGGCCGCCGAGGCAAAATCGAAGCTTGAGGTGTTCCGCGTCGGCGAAGGTGTGGAGCAGGTGAAGCTTGGCGGGAGTTCTCTTTTTGCCGGTGATGGCGAGGGGCGTGCAGCAACTTTTGACGGTGGTTTTGGGGTGCTGAAAGACCTCGCCGTCACCGACCCATCCATAAAAAAGCTTGGCGTCCCGTCCACTGTCACGAGTCTTACCGTGGGCGGCGGACTTGCTACCGTTTGCGGGCCCGACGATAGCAGTAGCGGACCGGTTGCGATTACTACTTCTGACGGGAAGAAAACAGCAACAATCGCAAGGGATTTTGATCAATTTTCCATCGTTGGCGACGGGTTTCATGTGGTGGACATCGGCGGCCGCAAGCCCCCGGCGGAGTTTAGGGCCGACTCAATAAATGAACTGAAGGTTGGGACAGGAAAATTTGACGGCTGCACATCTTTCGACGTTTCGCTGGCTGCGAAAGACTTCCACGTGGTGGACAAAGACGGCAAAGCTGTTGCCGATTTTAGTGACTTTTTTGGGACCGGTGGGTCTGGCGCCAGGGTTGTAACTGGCGAAAACACGCCACTGGAACTCTTTGCCGCCGGCAATGTTGCGGTCTTTGATGTGACGAAGCCCCCGGCGGGCGGTAAGCGGATTCCTGTACTCGGCGTTAGCCCGCAACTTAAGGAGCTGCGTTTCCCGAGGAGCGTTACCACTAGAGAAGGCGTCGGGCTGGCGATCGCGGGCATCAAGGCTGGAGGTGGCGCGAGTCTTGAATCGATTCGTGTGTTTTATGGCGAAGGTGGTACGTGCGCCTTAAGCGATCTTAAAATTACAACCGCAGCCGAGTTTGATTTGGATAAGACAGGGGGAGCTGCAGATGCCAGTGGTGCAACTTCTGTCGTCATCGTCGGCGACCCGGCGAAGCAGTTGAAATCTCTGGCTCTCAGCAGTGAAGTGACTTCATTGAATTGCCGCGGCGCCAGCGGTGGTGATGCTGCGCCGTTTGTCACAGGCGATCCCGGAAAGCGCGCCCTGAAAGCTGCCGCGGTCCCGTTGCTCGAGGACATCAAATTTGGCGGATGCACAATTATTGATGAGTTTGAGTCTCCGGATGGCATACAGAGAATTGCCGTGGGCGGAGCGTTGAAATCCCTTACGTTGCCTAGTGCTGCGCCCGGACACATCAGGATCCTTGATTTGAGCGACCGCAACCCCGAGCTTAAGGTTGGCGGAAGCATTTTTGACGGCAAAAACCCATTAAATTTCTCCGGCAAATTCAATACTGCAGGCAACGCCCCGGCAGATGGGACGCCATTGAAAGATGCCAAGGCGCTGCTTGTCGTTGACGCCAAAGATACTGGATGTGTTAGTCGTGCCGGGCTTGATGACGTGCTTACCCAAGTCAGATTATCTCCGAAGTCAGACGCAGGACCATCAGCCGACAAACCAGTCGATACCATTTCCGGTTTCGCGAGCGGTAAGTTTGTGTTTACCGAGAGTGAGCTGTCGGCCTCCGGTGGAATAAAGCTGGAATTCCCAGCCGGTACGACGGGCGTCGATCCTGGCGCTTTGCGGGCTTGGGTGGTTGACGCTGATGGCGTTCTGAAAATGAAGAGTGTATATGAATTGGGTTGCCCGGTCGAGATTGTTATACCGGCTGGCGGGCTTGCTGATGGCGCGGCAATTGTTCCGCCGGCGCAAATGGCCGAGGGCGTAACCGCTAAAGTGACCATCCTTAATCCTAAAGATGCGGCCAAAGTAAAGAGTATTGGCCAATGCGACAAGTTTTGTGTCGGGGTTGCCGGTTCTTCGCCGGCCCCCAGTACCGAAGGGGTTGTCGATCTTTCAGTGTTCACAGGTCTTGAATCCGTTTCGTGCGGCAATCTTAATATTAAAAAGCTAGTTCTTGCCGATGCATGCGTGCCGAATGTTGTCAGCGTGGACCTTGGGTCTTCTGCGGATGACGTAATGGTCGTAAGAGCAGGTTCCGCGAGTGCTAAATGTGGCCTTGGTGAGTTCGTTGCTTTGCAGGATCTTACGTGTTCCGCTTCTTCTTTCTCCGCGCGGCCAGGCAAATTTGCGCCCGCCCTCAAGACGTTGAAGATTTTCGGGGACGGCGATCTCGATCTTTCCGACCTGCCCAATGGAGTGAAGGTTACGTTGCCGGAGGCTCGCTTGGGCGGCGTCAAAAAGTTGTCTCTCGGAGTAGAGGTTTGGACTGATGGCGCCGGCGCAGCTGTTACTGATTTTTCTAAATTTTCCGGGCTAACGCACATCATTGGAAGCCGAGGCCAATATTCGACTGCGGAAGGAGGCCGGTTTGCCTCGCTACCAAAAAGTGTGACCTTCGTGGTTTCCGACGGCCCTCTTGACGGAACTTTATTGGATGCGAGCAGACTCTTAGGGCGAGTTTGCGGCGGAGGATTCGCCGATGCAAAGTTGATCGTCGTGCGTCCGGATCCTTCCGGGGCTGGGTTCGGGGATATAAAAAGTTGGAATGCGACCGCCCTCCCGCTAGGATCTATAGGATGCGGTACGAGCCCGGATAATACGAAGCCTCTCGCGGATGCCGCTCTCTTAACCGGGCTGGAATGTATCGCCGTCGACCCAAAGCAGGCATTTGGCGATACCGCAGGGGATGTTTTTGCCAAGGGCAGCAACCCCCTGAGTGCGGTGAAGTTCATCACTTTGGCAGACAATCCGCTTGATCCCGTGGCCGCTGCTGCTGGCGCGCTGCATGACATTGATTTCACTAAAGCGCGTTCTCCGTTCGCGGATTTAATAAAAAGAGACGATGTCAAGATTCGAATCGCGCAGAGTCTTGCCGGGAAATTAAAAATAATAAACGCCACTACGGAGCTCGCGGCTAAGGTCGTAATCGTATCGGATGATGATCTTGCGACTCCGGTCGCCGATGATGTCTCGACCAGAATTATGGCCGTAATGGTACCCGGCACCGCCGCCGAAACCACCGCCGAAAATGTGTATTCCCTGAGTGGGACTAACACGAAAATAGCAGTTGGGAGTGGCAAGGCCGTCCTCGCTGGCGATAAGAGCCACTTGGCATCCATAACCTTTGATCAGGCAACGACGTCGCTTGCGCATCGTGCCGCCGACGCCACTGACGGGGGAACATCGCTCGTCTCCGGTGGCGCCTTTAGCTCTGGCGAGTTTACGGGCTTGCGAACTATCAATTATAATGGATGTCCACTTTTTACGGCGGCCACGCTTGGAGGGCCCATTGAGGACTTCACCCTGGGTTCGGGAGTGGCGTCCCTTACTGTTGCGGATGCTGGTGTTGCGAGCGTAAAGCGCCTTGATTTAAGCGGCCGCGCCGCCGAGCTTAAGGTTAACGGGGGCGATTTTTCCACTGCAACCGACGGCAGCTTGGATTTGTCCGGCGGATTCACTGGAGATGTAGGCGCGCTGCAGCTGAATCACGACAACTGGCAAGAAGGCGTACAGCTGATAACCGTTGACATCGATGATTATAGAAAAATAAAACTTGGCAATAAGTCTGATAAGGTATATGTTTGTCCAAGAATTCCGACGGGCAGTTTGGGAAGTGCGAGAATTTGCGGCGTTGCGATCGATCGCCTCGTATTGGCCAGGGACAACATTCGCGCTCTTGCTGACGGCGGTCACGCCTTAACTATTGAGTTACCAGGTGTTCCGCAATTCGCAGATCTTAGCGCCTTGAAGTTTAATGTGATTGAGGCTGATGGAAAGGTGCAACAGGTGGGCCCGGGTGAATTGGGTTGCAGTGTCAATTTTGTTGTACCGAAGGGTGGTCTTGGCCCCAATGCGAAGCTTTTGCTGCCCGAGAAGCCAAGTGGTAGCGCCACCACCGTCAGTGTGGCCATTGATGCCGCAGATGTAGCCCAGGTGGAGACTCTTGACCTATCAAACGGGCTTGTTGTTAATGTTGGCAGCGCTTCGATAATTGCCACCGGTGGGATCGTTGATCTTAAAGGGTTCACCGGCCTCAAAGTCTTGGATTTCGGTGATAATGATGTTGCAAGTGCAACTTTGGAAAGCAGTGCCATTGCCGCTCTTACCGCTTTTGGCGTGGGATCTCATCGGGGTAACGTAGTGCTCAAAAACGAAGGCGATACGGACGCCGCGCTTGGCAATTTCGCTGCCGCGAAGAGTCTTCGGTGCAACCCTAAATTTTTCGAGGAACGCGTCAACGATCTTCCGCCGAATTTGGAGTCTTTGACAATTCGTGGCGCTGCTGCCGCCGATGTCGCCATCGATCTTTCCGGTTTGCCTCCTTCCGTGAGGCGGGCCAATCTGTCGTCGGATCTATTAGGGTGCGTCACAGCATATAGTCTTGCAGTGGAGCTCGGGAGTTTAGGAGAAGGCGCCACGGCGACTGTTGTTACTGATTTGGCCGCACTAACTGCGTTAAAGAAGGTCACAGGTACCGCAGAACAATATACGGCAAGCCCGTTATTATCCAGTGTGCCGGCCGCCCCTTCCGCCCCCGGATCGCCACCCGTCGCCCTCCCCGCCATTAGGCAGGGCATTACTTATGAGGTTAGCGGGCAAATTAATGGCGCTGCGCTGGCCGGTGGCAAATTTCTGGGACGAGTTTTCGTTGAAGGTGTCGGCCCGGCCGGAAAGCTGATCCTCCGAGAAGCGGATGCCACCGCCGCCGGGTTAGACAAAGTAGAAGTTTGGGATGCGCGACGACTCCCGTTGAGCCGTATATCTGTCGGCGCTTCCGATCCAGCGCCGGCGCTCACGAATGCTGATAGTTGCTTTACTGGTTTGAAACACCTAATTGTCGATGTGCTAGCGGCTACTCTCAACACTCCGCTTTTCGCCGACGCTACTTCTGTGTCGAAAGTGTTAGAGAAGGTCGTCATAGTATGCGATCCTGTGCCGGCCGCTGATACTGAGGTTGATTTAGCGCGTGTGTTAGGTGCGCCGGTGGAAAGTTTAACGAGCGGAAAACCCGGTTCGATTTTGGTCGAGAAGAAGACTGCCGCGTGCATACGCTTGAAAATTTCCGCTTCTGCTCGGCGTGAGATACTAGGTATCGTTGACGACGATTTGGAAACGAAAGTCACAGATGTGAATGCTGTTGCTACGATGGCGCCCGTCAAACTACAAGCGAAGGCTGTAAATGTATCGGATGCTGATGCTGAGGCAGATGGCGCAGATGCCGAAACTGTCACCCTCGTCGGCACAGATGCCGCGGCGAAGTTGAAGGCCCTGACCCTTGGCGAGGGGACGATTTCTGCTGGGTATAAAGCGACTGCTGCTGATGCGACGTCGACGAATTTCTTCGAAAGTGGCATCCTGGATCTTTCGGCTCTTACGGGCCTCGAAATCCTCAAGTTCCCCGGGTCTAAAACGGTTAAATCGGTTACTGCCATACCGGCTTCCGTGCAGACATTCGTCGCGGGCCCCGCATTGGAATCCTTTGCGCCGAATAGCACATCAGGCCTCGCCCGCGTTGATATTAGTGCTCGCACCGTAGAAGGACTTAAGGTTGGCGATGGTAGCGCCACACCGATTGACTCAAGCAGTAATAAACTAAAGTTGAGCTCGTTATTTGCCGCCACTGCCGCTGCCACACCTAGTACGGCGCCCACAACGTTTGATGATGCCCAGTATCTGCTAACCGTTAGGGCCGAGGATCTTCAGTTTATTGACACCGACAATCGTCCCGATGGCGTGTTTGTTCGTCCCATGATTCTGAGTCAACCCACCGGAGACGTAAGAATTGCAGGCGTTCCGCACAATAGGGTCGTGTTGCGCCGGGAAGATATTGCGAGAGTTAAGACTGGTGGGCATGCCTTAGTTGTAGAATTAGCAAAGATTCCGCCCGTCACTGATCTTAATGGCGGAGTGATGATTCTTGTGGCTGGCGATGACGGGAGGATAACCCCGACGAAATTATGCGATGTTGGTTGCAATGTCGTGGTTGTTGCACCAGATGGTGCTTTTGATACCAACGCGTGCCTTTCAGTGTCGCCGCCGTCCGCAGGAACACCTGCCGGTGGAACCGTCACGGTGCAAATTTCCGAATCAGATAGAGCCAAAGTGGGAACTCTGGACCTACGCAATGGGTTGAATGTTAAGGTTGGCGATGATCCAGTGCTCGCCGCTACCCCTGGCGTGGATCTTGATCTTACGGCATTCACGAGTCTCACAGCCGTAAATGTAGGCGATCGTGATGTTGGCGGTTTCTTGTTTGCGACTGGTTCAGAATCCAAAATTACTAGTTTTGGTATTGGATCCCATCGTGGATCGGCAGTAACGATCAAGGTAGGCGGTACTGATACTACAATTGATGGGTTCACCGGCCTAGCGAGTCTTGAGTGTGGTGCTGCCACTTTTGCGACGACAGTAGGGGTAACACGTTTAGATGCTGTTGGTGAATTGAGACTTTTCGGCGACGATCTTCCCGACGCCACCGCCATCGATCTTACCAACCTTAAAAGTGGAGTGAAAGTTGCGCTGTCCGAGGCGCACTTGGCCTCGATCAAAAAGCTTCGTCTTGGGGCATCACTCATGCAACCAGATGGTGCGACGAGCGCTGATCTTAGCAAACTCACTGGCTTGGAGCAAGTCATAGGGACCGCGGATCAATACGGGGGTGCATCATTTGCAAACTTGCCGACAAGCGGCCGGACGGTCCTTATGGTAGAAGACGCCCTTACTCCCACAGCGGCAGCCCCTGGCACGCTCTTAGGGAGAGTTTTATCCGGAGAACGCAAAGCCCAACAGTTAGCGTTTACTCAAGATGCTGGCAGTGCTGGGCTTGAGCATATAACAGATTTGAATCTGTCCGAGTTACCGCTGGACAAAATAACGTGCAACAGTGTGTCCCCCACGGATTTTAGTTCCTTTTCTGGGTTGAAGCATCTCGCCATCGCTGCGCCTTCGGGTGGTGGCACTACTCCAGTTTTTGCCACAGCCCCTGGTTCTAAGCTGGATTTCGTCACCATAGTAGCCCTGAAGGGCGTGACAGTAGGCACGGATCGGATTGAAGTTGATCTCAATAAGTTGATATGTAATCCGTTTACGAATGCAGTGACAAAAATTCGAATCCCGGCGGGTCTCGCTGAGAAAATATACATACCTGGCGGCATCGTGGGTCAAGAAACGGAAATGTTTGAAATCGTGGATGATAACAATTTAACGACTCGGGCCGCAGATCAGGCACGTCTCCAGGGTGTTTTTATGCCTAAATTTCATGACGTTGACTTTGGCGATGGAGCAATAGGCGCGTGCCTTGACGGCATTCCGTCCGGCGTGACGGCGGTCAAATTGAGTGGGACATGGGGCAGTAACGCTAAAACGGTGACCGCCGCGCTTAACGCTGTCAAAAGTCTCGATATTTCCCGCGTAGATGGCCTTACTAGTGGCGATAATACGCTGAGCGTTGCTAGCGGCCCCGGAGGAGGGCTTTTGGCTGCGTTTCCCGAAATTACCGATATTACGGTGAGCGGTGCGCAGCTAGCAGGGCTCGGTACGTTATTAGATTCCCTTACAAACTTGAAGACCATCAGGGTCATAGGCGCTGTTGCACCTGGCGATAACGTTGTGCTCCCGCAGTCCGTCACATGTGTTTCGATCAACACATCTGATGCGTTTTCCGGTGTGACGAAGTTTTCGTTTTTGAATCACAATGTGCAGCTCTTTGACGAAAAAGGCCACTGTGTTGTTCCTATTTCTGCGTTGCTCGACGATGGTCGTGGCTTTTTTGGATGTAGGCGCGATGGCGTTACAGAATTCTCCTATGGCGGAGGTCTTAGCGATATTGCGAAGGACGGTAAAGTAAACTTTTCCGCGCTGCCTGCACTCCAAGTGCTCAAGTTTTCCGGTGCCGCTTCCGCGATATATAGTGGAGCAGTTTCAGTTCCTAGTACTGTGACGAGTGTTAAGGAAATTAAAAACGATAGCGATAATCCGTGTTTTTGTGTTACTTCCGGCGGTGCTCTGCAGTTGGGTGACTGCGCGATGACAGAATTTGAGCTCATTGGCCGTGGTAATATTAAAGAAATTGAGACCAAAGATAGCACGTCGGCGGGTGGGTTGACTAGTCTGAGGTGCCAATTTAAATCTCTCAAGTTGCATGAAGAAGTAGCGAAGAATCTTAAGGAGCTGGACATTTTTGGGCTGGGAGGAGTGCAAGTGTTTGATATTGGTGGTAGTGCGTTCGCCAGTATTACTGATGCTGGATCTAAATTTGTTGCACTAGTGAAAGAAAAAACAAAAGTCGTGCATTGTATCCCGGAGGCATCATCAAGCGTCACCACGTTTGCATCGGATGCGTTTGGAAAGCATTTCACTTATCGTTGTACGGATGGTTCGAACCGTACGGCATTTGTGGCTGATGGTTTGGCCGCACTGGATGAGGTCAAGTTCGATGGCAACTTTGGCGGCCTTCCTGCGGATGTTGTTGCTATCGCGGAGGATGGCACGGTCAGCGCCACTCTGTATAATAAAACAGGTAATGTTTTAGATATAACGTGCCTGGTTAGTGCAACAAAAATTAGTGTAGCAGCAGATGGTGTTACTCGGGTGAGCATTAGTCCGACGGCTGCTGCTGGTCCTGTTGTGTATAAGCTAGTGGAAGTCGATTTTGGTGATAAGGTTAGTGAGTTTTCTATTAGCGACAAAGCAGCGCATGGCGATATGACGGTTACTGTACAAGGCGATGTTCTCAAAAAATTTGAAGACCATGCCAAGCGTGTTTCTAGTGCCTCCGAAGGTGGTTATACGGTAACCATCGCTGGAGGGGGCAATTGCGCCCTCGAAGAGCTGTTATTGGATGGTGCGGATGCCCAAAAAGTATCTCTGCCATCAGATGGTGCGACACTTAAGCGTGTTGTTTGCAATTTGACTAGTATCGAAGTACAGAAAGGTGGAAGCTCGGTGAGTTTATTTTCGCATGGGGCGCTTAGTGGTGCTACAAGTCTCAAAGTCCTATTAACCGAATCGGACCTGGAACTTGATGGATCCCATCAGACATTTGAGCCGTTGACATGTTTGGAAGTTATGTCCTGTGGTGATATTAAGTCCGCTCCTGCGAAAATAGACTTTGACAAATGCGCAGCGCTCAGGTTGCTTTCTGCGGCATCCACTCCAGCTAGCACGAAGGAGATTAGTGCTTCTAGCACTAAGCTAGAAGTGGCGCGCATCGCAAACGTAAATAATAGTGATGGTGTTTGGTTCGCTCTTCCAAGGACTGTTAAAGTACTAGAGTTCAAGTCGAGTTCTAATGGGAGTGATTTGGACCTTAGCAGTTTGTCTAGTCTTGAGGCAGTAGTATTGAGCGGAGGTGACAATTTTAACAAAGGTGTAGTTCTGCCGGGTTCCGTTGCCGCGGCACGTATAGCAGGTGATAAGATAAGCAGCGTTGCGATTCCAAGTAATAGTGCTGAACCTCATCCTCTCGTAGATGTGAGCGGCGTCAACGTATCCGCAACCTATGTTATAAGCGGCGCCGCTGATGCGCAGGTGTATGCTGGCGACAACCCCGATACTGTGGATACCGACGCAAGCAAACGCAAGACGGTTCTGGATGCTGCTGTTGCTTCTGGAGGATCAGTGACCTATGTTGCAAAAGAAAATGTGGACGCTGCGGTAAAAACAAGGTTTGACGAGGTTTTGAAAGATGTTCTCAATGCTCCGGTGGCTCCTTTGGCGACTTCTTCTGCTCCATAGTGATCAAACTCCGCCTAGAAGAAAGGATCGTGATCTATCGTAGTTCGAAGACATGATCCGGCGGCGAGTAGGCCGGGTGGGGAGGCGCCGAGACTGGTGTCCTCTTGTGTGTGTTTTTTTGTATCTGTGGAGATAGGGTACGCTGCCGCCGCGCACTAGTCTCCATTGAGTTTCCAATAAAGGTTGGTTTTGGTTGTTTTGCCGTATAAATTGCGGGTTCAAGGGTGGCGATTTGGGCTTTTGCAGAAAGTGCATTGGACTTTCTTGAAATTGGGTTAGAGTATAGAAAGGCTCATCGGGGGAGGCGATATATGGCAAATGCAAAACCGAGTACGCTCGCTGGGAGCCAGGAAACTAAGCCAATTGATTTTGATTTGGTTGGAAGCATTCAACAGGCAATCGTTGGAGCAATCACTCTGTTTGGTTTCGCCACAAAGGAAGACCTACGGCAAATGGATGCCAACCACAGGGAAGACATACGAAAATTGGATGCCAACCATAGGGAAGATATACGAAAATTGGATGCCAACCACAGGGAGGGCATGCACAAACTTGATACCAAGATAGATAAAGTTGAAAAGGGCCTTAGTGAAAAGATAGATAAAGTTGAAAAAGATATTAACGAAAAAATAGATAAGGTTGAAAAAGGCCTTAACGAAAAGATAGATAAAGTTGAAGTTGGTCTCAACGAAAGGATAGATAAAGTTGAAGCACGGATAGACAAAGTCGACTTAAAGGTAGACGCATTGGGCGTGCGTATGTGGTACGTCGGCGCCACCATTATCACCGCCTTTACGGTGGGCGCAAAATTCTTTATGAATCATTAAAATAATTTACCCAATTCCCTCTATTCGCCTTCGAAAATGCGCCGTTATTTTACGCCCAACAGCACAGGAGCATGGTCGGAGCCAGTTACATGGGCGAGAATCTTGCACTCTTCGATGGCCGGCATTAGCCGCCGGGATGCGAGAAAGTAGTCAATTCTCCACCCCACATTACGCGCGCGGGCACCACATCGGTAGGACCACCAAGTATAAGCGCCTTCAGCTTCTGGATTTTTTATGCGAAAAACATCCACAAATCCCTTGGCCAAAATATTCGAAAATCCTTCACGCTCCTCGTCGGTGAATCCCGCACTGCCACGATTTTCATCCGGCCTGGCCAAATCAGTTGGCATATGCGCGACATTAAAATCTCCACAAGCAAACACGGGTTTCCTGGCATCCAACTCAGCCAGATATTTCCCAAACTCCACATCCCAATGTAAATAACGCAGGGATAGACGGGTAAGCTGCGCCTGCGCATTTGGGACGTAAACATTGACCAGAAAAAATTCCTCAAACTCGGCCACCTGCACCCGCCCCTCATGTGAAGGAAGCAATGATTCCAGATTTATCCGCTCGGCTCCGCCTCGCGGCACAAATTTCGAAAGAATCGCCGTTCCCGAGTACCCTCGCCTATCCGCACAGTTAAAAGACCGAAAAACGTACTGCGGAAACTTTAAATCCGGGATCACATCTGAGCTTACCCTCGTTTCCTGAAGGCATATTATGTCTGGATCCACATCACGGATAAAAGCAGCAAAAGTTTTTTGCAAAATCGATCGCAAGCCATTGACATTCCAAGTTACAATTTTTACCACTGGCGCATTCTTGCGCGACTAAGCGCCGGTTTGCGACCACGAAATACTGATCATCTATCCGGAAACTTTATGCACATTTATTTAAGCTTGACATAATCCGCTGTTCAACAATAAATCATTCACGTTAATGATGTCACTCAAAGTAGATGAGGCTAGAGTTAATCCACTCGCCACGGCTTTGACATCCAGATTCGACGTATCGCATCCGTGCCAGCTCACAACTACAACATTAGTTTATGTCACTTTTTGGGAGAAAGTAACATTCCATCGCATTTACCACTTCTGGTTCACTGCCATCGTATATGCAATTTTTATCTCAGATGCGAAGGTCGTCGTGAAAATTGTCGAATTGTTTACAACAACATACGCCGCGCCGCCCGCCAAAGTAGTGCCAACCGCCAACCAGCGTATGAGTGAAGCACCACTCCCGTTTTTGCCGGCATTACTACCTTTCGCATTCCCTTCTACTGCGGCAATGACGTCCAGTGAAGCTGACAGTTCCACGGCGGCACTACAGGCAACAAAACCCGTAGATAAGCCGCCACTTGATATAGATTATGTTCCAGGATTTGACCGTGGGCGGATATCAGCGCCAAATCCGACCATCGAAAGCACAAAATCGCAAACAAAACGCGATGTTGATCCTTATATGGAAGCGCAAAACAGCTCATCTATTGCGGTGCTGGCAGCAAATTGGACAATTAAACATGGCAAATTGGCATTCCTACTGAAAGACGATGTGGAGAGGAAACGCTGTCTTGAGCAATTTTCGCGTGCAGAGTCGCGCGCGAAACGTGTGCTTTCAAGTGATGACGTATCGACAAAGATAATAGACCGCGAAACCGAGTGGGGCGGGAATCCAGGCGATACTAAGATATTTACTTTTATAGAATATACTTTTAAAAAAACTTCTCCGGACACTTTTGATGACGCCGTTGGAGGTTACTTCGACCCTCCAGGAAGAGAAGATGATAGCCTCTTGAAGCGTTTCGCTGGTTTGACCGCTGGTGCTGACGTACAAAAGATGCTAAACCGTTTGGTCGGTATGGCGGAAGGTTTCAACGACATAGGCAAAATGGTTCTCCTGTGTCCATTTGGAATGCCCCTGGATCTTCAGTCCCGGAAAAAGGCCGTGGAAACCGCCCGTCGAAAGTGTGCGAAAACAGCAAAAACCTTGGAAAAGCAGCCGATTACTTCCGGTGGGTCGCGTACGATAATAGGACAGCTGACGCCTGACGATATTCAATCCATAATGCTCGCGTCGATCGCCACAGGTGGCTTTCCACATGATCGCATGTTATTCCAGCAAGATGAGCATAGCAAAAACTGGGTAGTAGCATATTTTCCGTTGCCTGGGGATGGGCGGCGTGAAGGCGCGGAAGAGTTGCGGAATTGGTTGGTTGCACAGTTGAGAAATTTTTCAACGGGTCGTTAGTCCATGCGTTGCGCGCGTTGGATAGGTGTTCGACGTCAGAAAACGTTTGAAAATCATCTGTAAATTATTTGGATGCAAAGCGTGGCCATTCGACGCGTGGGAATTTTAACGGCCGGGGGAATCGCCCCCTGCCTGTCGGCATCCATTGCCTATCTCATTGAAGCGTACACGCAAATGGCACCAGACGTTGAAATTCTTTTCTACCAATACGGCTATGGCGGCCTTTTGAAGGGAGATTTTTTCATCATTGACGAAAAAATGCGCAAAAACTGGCAAAATTTACTGGCATTTGGCGGAAGCGCCATTGGTAACAGCCGTATTAAATTGGCCAATGGCGCTGATTGCGAGAGGCGTGGATTCATTCAGTCCGGGCAAGACCCGCAGGTTGTCGCAGCCAAACGCCTTCAAGCGGATGCGATCGATGCCCTGCACACCATCGGCGGAGATGACACCAATTCCGTCGCCGCCCAACTTGCAACCTATTTGGATAAAAACGGCTATGAATTAGCCGTTGTCGGACTGCCAAAAACCATTGACAACGACGTTTCTCCTATAACCCAAACTTTGGGCGCAGATACGGCCGCCTGGGAAGGAGCAAAATTTTTCGCAAACATCGCCAATGAGTGCACAACCTGCCCATCCATGCTCATCATCCATGAGGTTATGGGTCGAAACTGCGGTTGGCTTACCTATGCCACCGCCCGAGCCTATCGGAAAATGCTGGATAGACGGGAATTCTTACCTTCCATGGGCCTGAATCGCAATCGTTGGGACGTGCATGGGGTCTATATTCCTGAAATGCCTCTTAATCTCGAAGCCGAGGCCGACCGTTTAAGCCGGATAATGACCCATGTGGGCAACGTGAACCTATTTATTAGTGAAGGCGCCGGCGTATCGACTATTCTTCGGGAAATGGAGGAAGCCGAGCAAATCATCCCGAAGGACGCCTTTGGGCATGTAAAATTGGACCGGCTTAACATTGGCAGTTGGATCGGGGATCGCCTGGGTGAAAAAATCGGCGCGCAGAAAATTTTGGTGCAAAAAAGCGGCTATTTTGCCCGATCTGCCGCGCCCAATGACTTCGATTTACAGCTTATTCGAGAAACAGCGCAGTTGGCGGCACAATGTGCGTTACAAAAAAAGAGTGGTGTTGTTGGAAAGGATGAAGCTAAGAACGGACAGATGACACTCATTGATTTTGAACGCATCCGCGGCGGTAAGCCATTCGATTACAAGAATTCTGATTTTACAACAATGCTAAAAGATTTGGGCCAGCCAGTTTATTGATTTTTCGCGAAAATCACTCCATGCCCGGGCTTACAGCCCATGTTGCGCAAAAATGGCCAGAACCTAAGGCGTCATTATTTTCATTTGTGAAAAACCTATAAATATGGCCCAAAAATCTTTTGTCTTTTTGTGACAATAAAAAACTTGCACCGCCGAAAGATATGCACCATACAGGCGGCTATGCGAGTGCGCGGTAAGGGTTTTCCAGGGGGGTGCTCGACAAATTTCGTACAATCACTAAACAAGATCAACAATTTATTTGCGCGGAGAATTTCTAGCACACCGGAGGTCAATGTGGAATGAGAGAGAAAAACGGGAAAAAATCTACAACTTCATTCGCGTTTTTGATTGAGAAAAAGCGCGATGGTGAGGAGTTTTCGCGGGATGAAATCAAGTCAATCGTGGATGCGATTACTAATGATGAGTTCCCGCAACATCAGCTGGCAGCGCTTTTGATGGCGATCTACTTTCGTGGATTGACTGTACAAGAGACTGCTACGCTCGCGGACGAATTGATGCTCTCGGGCGAAGTACTAAACCTGGAGGGAATTACCTGGCCTAAGGTTGCCAATTACACGGCTGGCGGCGTGGGCGATAAGGTTCCGCTAATTCTCCCGGCGCTCGCAGCAGCTTGCGGTGTAGCCATGCCAGCTATGATTGGAGATGACGAAAATTTCATTATTGGCACTTTGGATAAATTATCCGCCATTCCCGGATTTCGCAAAAATGCCGACTTAAAAGATTTCACGCATCATCTGCAGGCGGTTAAATCTGCGTTCATGTCTCAACACGGATCCGTTGCCCCGGCCGACGAAACAATTTATCGTACGCGCCGCGAAAGTGGAACTATTCCCTGCCAGTCGCTTATCGTTGCCAGCATTTTGTCACGCAAGTCTGCCAGTGGAGCGGATGGACTCGTTGTAGATGTTAAATGGGGCAGCGGGTCCTTCATTAAAGACGTGGAACAGGCAAAAAACCTTGCGCGGACCATCGTTCGCAC
Organism: Puniceicoccales bacterium; assembly: GCA_031278455.1. GTDB lineage: Bacteria > Verrucomicrobiota > Verrucomicrobiia > Opitutales > JAIRLM01 > JAIRLM01. Next base: position 94,394 of record JAITKJ010000011.1, read on the forward strand.
CTATGATATTCTCAAGCATCGTAGTGTAGTACTCGTAACCGATGCCAACCAACCGTTAGGCGGCGCCGTGGGAACCGCCTTGGAAATTGAAGAGGTTGTGCGATTTTTAAAAACAGATGAGGCGGAGGATGATCTCCGCCAACTCGTGCTGCGGATGGGCATGGAGGTAGTTCGCTTGGCTGGTGTTGCTGGTTCGACGCTCTCGGCCAAGCAGATGGTCCAGCGGAGCATTTCCAGTGGCGCTGTTTTTGAAAAATTTAAAGAAATCGTTGCCGCCCATGGCGGAAATATCGACTGCCTCAATGACGTTGAAAAACTACCGAAGGCAAAATATATCCGCAAACTTCCAGCACCGAAACGTGGATATATTCATAGTATAAACGCCGGGATGATTGCCCGCGGGGTAAGGTTGCTAGGCGAAAACGCCGACGGCACGCTAGATCCAGCGGTTGGCGTTTCCAAGGTCATGAAGGCGGGGATTCAAATTAAACAGGGCGAACCACTTATGATGATCCACTATAATGATGAGTGTAAATTAGAAGCTGGTTTGGAATATTTGCGGAATTCATACCGATTAGCACCAAAGCGCCCGACCATTGGAGAACTTATTGTTGAACGCATCGCCTAGGAGGCAGCCATGAATATCATTAGCAAGTGTGTCTCGATTTTGTTGTTGTTGTTATCTTGGAGTGCCTGTGATGGCGCTAGTTTTTTTCTCCCAACGCCAAATTCCTCGCCACAGACTGATGCGTCATACCTCCAAGCCACTGGCGCTGGCTTGAACAACGGAGGGTTTGGTATGGTGCGCGAAAATGGCACCCGTTACCATGGCGGTGTAGACATAAAACCCGTTCACGTGGCGGATGATGGCGAACCATTGGATTCTGTTTTTTCGATAACCAATGGAACTGTGGCATACATCAACGATATGGACAAATTCAGTAATTATGGAAAGTATGTTATCGTTGTACACGATGAATTTAATTTACCGGTTCACACACTATACGCCCACCTTAATGCCATTAACGGGAATGTGCGCGTCGGAGACCAGGTGGCAGGTGGACAGCTTTTAGGGGTCATGGGCAGGACTGCCAATGACTACAACATCCCTTCCGAACGGGCACATCTGCACTTTGAAATCGGCCTTCGCCTTGGTAATGAGGAGAATTTTCAGCGCTGGTACGGCAAATGTTATGGAATAGACAATCCCAATCATCACGGCATGTGGAATGGGCTCAATCTTGTTTCCTTCGATCCGCTACCGCTTTTGCAAAACGGGTTTCCTTCGGATATGGCCGAATACGTACGCAAGCTGCCAACGGCCTTTGTAACTCGCGTCCACGCCCAGCGAATTCCAGAGTTTCTAAAATGCTACCCAGCACTGCAAGATGGGAGTGTTAAAGAGAAAGATCTTTGCGGTTACGATGTGGAATGGACTTGGAACGGCATCCCAAAGAGTTGGCGTCCACATTTTTCAAGAAAATTCAGTCCACAAAGCCCTGTATTAATTTACTGGGACAGTCAGCAGGTAGCGGCCGCGGTTAATTTTGGAAGTCTTACACAGAATAGTAAAAATGAGGTGTTCCCTGGTCCGAGAATGCTAGACGTGCTTGAAAAAATTCTTGGAAACTAGCGCAAGTTTCTCCATTTTGCAGGCATTGTAATGAGAGAAGACTATATAAAGCAAGCGCAACAGGCAATCCCAAACATCAACATCCTGATCAATCTGGTCTCCCGTCGCGTCAAGCAGTTGCGCAGGGGAAGTAAGCCGCTCGTTGAATCACTGGAACATCACGATCTGGAGGATACTGCACTTCGGGAAATCATCGAGGGCCGAATTTCTTTTGAGCTATATGAAGCGGATAAAACAAGTGCCGTTGATCAATATTTTTCCTCAGAATTTTAGCTGCTGTGGCGGCAATGTTTGTACTGTTGGACAGGCTTCGATGGCAGCAAAAAAACAGGATAGTCGTTCCTGCGAGATTGTGAATCGCAAGGTTGGTTATCGTTATACGATTCTTCAGCACTTTGAGGCTGGAATTGTGCTCCAAGGGACCGAGGTAAAGGCTTTTCGCGCTGGTTCCGCGCAGATTAGTGACGCGTTTGTACGGATTAACCGTGCCGGCATCCCCGTGTTACTCAATGCACACATTGACGAATATTCCCATGGAACCGATGCAAATCATATGCCAACCCGCCTGCGTAGTTTATTATTGCATAAAAGCGAAATCGATAAATTGCGTGCTGGACAAGAGAAAGAAGGCATGGCTATTATTCCAACGCATATGTATCTAAAGCACGGATTGGTCAAGGTGGACATTGCCCTCTGCAAGGGCAAAGACATGCGTGATCGCCGGCGGGAGTTAAAACAACGCACCGAGTTCCGTGAAATAGGACGTGCCATAGCCAACTTGTGCCGCCAATGACATACAATCCGCGTAGTTTGTGGCAAAATTATAGGCTTTGCGCGGGCGTAACATTTGGATATTCTCATCCCCCTCGCATATCCAAATTTGCTGTTACCAACGTTTTACGGGGCAAGCAATGCGCGTGCATCACTTGCTAATTCCGCAGCAAATCTATTGGCAGTTTCATGCATTGCACAAACAATAGATTCTTCCGTTGAATTTTTGTCTAGAGCTATAAAATCGCTATAATACTTCGCGAATAGAGACGTTTTTTCCTTGCCCGCACGAAATTCGCAGCGCACGCGTAACAGAACTCCGCCAGGGAGCGTTGGCGCCCAATCCTCCACGGTAATTTGCAAAATAACATCCGGATTTATCCATAGAGCCCATGGGGCAGCAACCACCCAGTTTTGCGGAAGGGCGAGTGTCAAATATTGGCAGATGATGCGACTCAAACCGCTCGCCAGTGACTCGCCCCATCGCATAAAATCATGTTGGAAAATTCGATTATTTATATCGCCACCCTTCTTATAGACCAATCGAAATGAATTGAGATATTCGGGAACTTCGATTGGGTTAATGCCAACAACAATTTCCGGCTTAAATGCCCGACCTGTAGTTTGCAACTGAGAAAGGCGTTCGTCATTCACGCCCGGCAACAGGTAAACGCGAGTTTTATCTGGCTTTGGTTCGCCGATAATATTCGTTGCACATCCAGAAGATAACAAAACCATGAGGATGGCTAATAATATCTTTTTCACGGACAATCCCCCACATATTTTCCCCGCAGTAATGCATCTGGATTGCGCTCTAAATATTCAAAAAATAACCGAACCACATCCGCCGCAGAGCCCATATTGCGCAAACATCGATCAAGATCAATGCGTATAGCTGATCCTTCCCCAAGCAAAAGACGGATGTGCCGCGCGGATTCTGCAAACTCTTGAAATATCTGTCCGAGGTTTTTCCCTGTGGATGCAAATGGAATCTGTGCTATCTGCGAAGAGATTTCCTGAAGGGACGCGCCAATGGCCGCGTAATCAATGTCGCTGAGGCCTTCCACAATGGACATCACTTGCCCGCTAAGATTTTGCAAATTGCTCGCTTTCGTCGAAATTTCGCGAACTTTCCCGCTGTTCATGGCCGCGGGGCGCTGGGCCACAAGCGGCTCGTAGCTAAGCTCGACAAAGAGTTTGCCAGTTACGAAACTGTCAGTTTGCAGCGATCCGACCAGCTCGCGCAATATTTGCGGGTCCAAGTGGGCACCTTGTGGTTTATCAGCTGATTGCAGCCCGTAATTGTCTTTCGCAATTGTGAAACAAGTGTCATCCAGTGTTATCATAACAGGGACGCTAATTTTTTTTTTGATGGGGTCAAATTTGAGCGACACACTGCGCACTTGTCCTACTTGGACGCCAAGCATTTTTACCGGAGCGCCAACATCGAGCCCATTTATCGATTCGCTAAAATCGAGAACAAAGGAGTGACATCGCCGCCAGTGAAATCCAGAAGAGAAGAGCAAAACCGCGACTATGAATACCATAACGCAACCAAGAATGAACAAACCAACGGTTGCGGATGATGGCAGTCTACGCATTTTAACCTAAGCTAACAACGATATTGTCTTTTGCAACTCATTACCGCTGGAAAAAACGTCTTACCTTAATATGTGGAGATTTTCTAGCTAGTTCGTCTGGATTTCCGACATCCAAAACGGAGCGGCTATCTGAGTCAAGAAATGCAGCCCGATCGACAATGGCAAAAATGCTCGCCAGTTCGTGCGTAACAAGGATGAATGTGACGCCGCGATTCTTGCGGATGCGGAGAATGAGCTCATCCAATTTTTGGGATGTGGTTGGATCCAATCCGGCCGAAGGCTCATCAAAAAGAAGTATGGCCGGATTCCGTACCATTGCCCTAGCAATTCCAGCACGTTTAATCATTCCACCGGACAATTCATGAGGGAAAAATGATTCAAATCCGCCCAGTCCGACCATGCTAAGTTTTAATGCGGCAATATCCCGCCGTTCTTCGGCAGTAAAATCCAGAGAATTTTCCAGCGGTAACGCCACATTTTCTAAAATATTCATGGTCGTCCAAAGCGCGCCGTTTTGAAAGAGAACGCCAAATTGTTTACGCGCACACTCGCGCTTGAGCTCATCCGGATCATTGATGTCGCAGCCATTCAGTGTGATAGTCCCCACTGGCGCGAGCTCAAGTCCCATAAGATGCCGCAAAAGCGTGCTTTTTCCGCAACCACTGGCTCCGATAATGGCAAAAATTTCACCTGTGGCCACGGATAGGTTGATTCCCTCAATAAGCGCCCGACTGCCGTGGCGAAGCGTGAGTTCTTTTATTTCTAACATCGACGCGGGCGACGACGGTCCATCTTTTTCCACCGCATGACACATAGCAAAATGCGTTGACAAATTCGACCCCATTTTCTCTGATACGTTGTCGATGCTCGGTAGCTCAGTGGTAGAGCGGTCGGCTGTTAACCGATTGGTCGCTGGTTCGAGCCCAGCCCGAGCAGCCAAACGAAGCCAATTCCCGGCCTTTCTCGGGTTGTTGTTTTTTCACAGACCTGCTTCTTGGCGTAAAAAAACCTCATTTGGGGTTTGGCGTTGTCAAATATATGGCAATGGCTACTGCGATAATCGCACGACCATTCGTATATCACTTACACTATAATTGACGATTGACTGCTTGTAAAATTTTTTCGATATAACATTTGTGGTGTTTGGTGCAATAGACATGCATGTGAGCGCTGGTTGTCTTCGCACTAAACAGCATTGCCGCTATCATTGGAATCATTATTATGGCTTCTGGACTTATTTGCAAGTATCATTCTAGCGGGTTTAATGCAAAATCAAATTGGATTGCAAAGGAGGCAGATAAAGGCTCATTGCCGTTTGCTACATCCACGTTCCGACCGACGGGTATTGCCAAATCTGCTGGAATTATTTTCCAGCGTCCCGTAAGGAAAATCAATTCCTGCGATTTATGGCAATCGTAAAAACGGATGGATTATTATTTCGGTGACACCAACATGCGAAATCCTTTGTCAAAATTTCTGAAAAAACTTCATAAACAACCGCCGTGTTCGGTGGAGGATTTCCATGGAAATATGCTCATTTGGGCCGTGGATTTGTGCATCTGGCGGGACGACTCCGACCAAAATGGAATCGGCACCGCAAATGTTTTTAAACGCGTCAACAACCCCGATGCTTCCACCTTCGCGCAGATGAAGTGGCGATTCTTCAAAAGCCGTTTCCATTGAACATTCCATGCGATGAAATAATTCGAAAAAAATGGATGATGCATTCTCAGGATCAATGGCGTAGGGTGCGCCAAAACATTTCGAAGTCAGAGTCAAATCCGCGTACCTTGGCACATGCTTTCGAATGAATTGTTCCACTAATTTTGCGATTTTTGAGGGATTCTGTCCATTAACCACACGGGCTGTAATGTTTGCAGATGCTTCCGCGGGAATAATGGTTTTTTCTGAACCTCCGCGGATGCCGTTAACTTCCAACGATGGCATGAACGCATGGATGCTTCGAGGCAGATGCGGAGGGAACAAATCCGCAACCGAACGGGTTCCCATGGCTTCCGGGAAAGAGCTTTCGCCGGCTTCCAAAAATTGAAATGCTTTACGTTCCGCATCCGTGGGAGGGATGACGTCTTCGTAAAATCCTTCCACGGCCACGCGCCCACGACCGTCGTGCAACATCGCGCACAAGCGGGTCAATTCATGAATTGCGTTGGGGAGCGCTCCGCCGAAGCCGGAATGTAAATCCCGCTGTCCCGTGCGAAGATTTAAATTAAATGATACGATGCTCCGCATGCCCGTGGTTAACGCCGGTACGACTTCGGAAATGCTTCCCGTGTCGGCAATAATAACGGCATCGGCAATAATTTCATGTTTTTTCAAAAACTCCTCAAAGTGTGGGCTGCCGATTTCCTCCTCGCCCTCGATTATGACGGTGATATCAATTGCATCGTCCAAATTGGTATTAAATAGTCCATAAAGCATTGCGGCCATGGGGCCTTTATCGTCGGCGACTCCACGCCCATAGGCAATTCCGTCCCTAACCGTCAGCCGAAAGGGACTCGTTTTCCACTCTTCCAACGGCTCAGCCGGCTGTACGTCATAATGGCCGTAGAATAAAAGCTTTATTTTTGGGGATGCCACACGGCGGCGGGCAAAAACGATGGGATGACCACCGGAAACGGGAACGACTTCCGCTGAAAACTTCATGGCTTGCAAGTGGTCAACCAAAAATTGCGCCGTTTTTTCCATGGCTCCAGGCCGAGGCATCGAGGAAACGCTTTCCAGCGAAATATATTCAGCGAGAAAATCTTCGAAAGATGGTAAAGTCATGATATCAAACTATATTTATGAAATAAACTCTGATTGATTTCGCAAGACGGACTTTACAAGTGCGGATTTTTATTTTCCGGTCATTGCGCGTGGGCCCAATGGATAAAATTAGCCTGACCGAGGAACATCAACGAGCAATTGACCTGATCGTTGCGCGGCAGAACGTGGAAATTTGCGGGAAAGCAGGCTGCGGAAAGAGTACATTTACAAATGTGGTCCTCCGGGATCTGCTCCGTGGGCAGCAGCGGGCCTTTGCCTATGTCGCTCCGACTGGCATGGCGGCTATCAATGTGGGCGGCAGTACCATCCATTCATTTTTCGGCTTCAAAATCGTCGACATATTTCATCCGGAAATCACGTGGAAGGCTTTCAAGCGGCGAGCAGATAAGGTGCGGCTGCTGCGGAACATCGACACCATTGTCATCGATGAAATTTCCATGGTGCGCAGTGATATGTTTGATGCCATCGAGCTTGTTTGCCGGGAAACGCAAATGGGTAAGCGGAAAAATTTACCTTTCGGCGGTATTCAAATTATTCTTGTTGGGGATTTTTACCAACTGGAGCCAGTGGTAAAGGAAGGAACGCATGAGGAGCTGCAAAAGCTTTATCCGGATGGCTACTTTCTCCATGACAGCGGGGCGTTCAAACGGGGGAATTTCGTTTCAGTCGAATTCAGCAAAAATTTTCGCCAGGACACGGACCGAGAATTTGCCGCCATTTTGGACAATATCCGCGCGGGAAAAATAACTCTAAAACAACTGGAAAGGCTCAATGAACGCTATCAGGTCGGCGAAGCAGGGATTACCATTGTAGGGAACAATCAAACGGCGGAGGCGATTAACCGGGAAGAATTGGAAAAAATTTCCGGAAAATCACAGGTTTTTTCCGCCATTATTGAGGGCGATGGCGTTGTCGCGCCGTCGCCGGAAAAGTTAGAATTGAAGCCTGGTGCGCGGGTGATGTTCACGGCTAATAACGGGGTTGAATGGCAAAATGGTACTATGGGGGAAGTGGGTGGATTTGCCAAAAAGGATGACGGCACGCCCGTCGTAATTGTGCGTGACCCCCAGGGACTTCAACACGTGGTTATGCCACATTTATGGACAAAAATCGAATATAACACCAACTCCGAGGGTAAATTGCGGGAGAATGTCGTAGGAAAATTTACTCAGTTTCCTATAAAATTAGCCTGGGCCATTACGGCGCATAAGAGCCAGGGACAAACACTGGACAAGGCGACCTTGCAGAATCCAAATGCATTTTTTGGAGATGCCGCTAAAATGCTCTATGTTGCCTTGTCCAGAGTTCGTGCTTTGGACGACATCCGGCTGGAGAGGAAAATTCATCCTCAGTCACTTGCCCGCTACGGGATAGCCATAACCGTTGAATAAAACTCGCGGGCGGCAAAATCTATTCATCGGAAAATAGTGCATCTATGTAACTTGTAATGGAGAACGGCACAAGGTCATCAAGTTGTTCTCCGACGCCTACATAGAAGATAGGCAGCTTCAGTTCTTGATAAATCCCAACGAGCGCGCCGCCACGGCTTGTTCCATCTAGTTTCGTGATAACAATGCCGTTCAATTTGAATACTTCATTAAAAATTTTTGCCTGCGCGATGGAATTGGAACCATTGTTGGCGTCTACAACCAGCCAGGCATAGAGTTGGGATTCTGGAATTTTTTTTAAGATCGTGCGCCGAAACTTGGACAGTTCCTCCAACAATTGGGACTTTGTGTGCATGCGGCCAGCAGTATCCAATATGAGAATTTTTTTTCTGCGGCTTATGGCGGCTGTCAGTGCGTCATAGGCAACAGCCGCTGTATCTGCACCATGCTGACTGCCAACAATGTCGATTGCCATCCGCTGCGCCCAGACGTTAATTTGTTCGTTTGCGGCCGCACGAAAGGTGTCGCAAGCGCCCAGGAGTACGTCATCACCATTCTTCTTGAAAGCATGTGCCAATTTTGCCGCAGTCGTCGTCTTTCCAACGCCATTTACTCCGATTAAACAAATAACCAATGGGTAACCTGTAGTTGCAAACTTTCCCTCGGCTCCTTGCAACCCTGCTCGAAGGACGTGCTTTGCGATTTCTCCAACCTCTTGGCCACGCAAATTTCTGTCCGATTTGCATGATTTTCGAACGGCATCCAGAATGCATTGCGTGATTTCTCTGCCAAAATCTGCCCGGTAGAGAGCAGCTTCGATGGATTCGAGATCATGGGAGTTCCCGCGAAAAATACTCCCAGCAAACCCGAATATATTTTTAGTCGCGGATGTAATTTTGCGAGTTGCTCGCTTGAAAAAATCAAGAATCATGATGTCAGGTGCAGGTATCTGTTCGAAAAGCGATTTTTGCAAGCGGGCTAATGGCTTTGGTCGAAAATTTCGCCTCCCTTACCTCTCCCAAGGCAAATCGAATTTGGCCACATTCCTATGAGTTTATTGCGGTAAACAACTAATTCAGCCGCTTTCGGACAGAAAATCGCTTGACACCGCCGTGATAATTTTTGGTCGCTCTGTGACATTTATCGGTTTTCACATGCAAAATTTTGCGGCACAAAGCTGGGACATCGCCCAACTTTTACTTGGCGGCTACTTAGAACGCATCGGAGAAAATGGGGCCATTGCACCCATTGGCGGAGAAACAACGCGGACGGACGAATCAGGACACATTGCCCATGCGCTAGCAGTCTACCATTCCATGGGAGACCGTTCATCGACACGCGTTGTTGACCTAGTGGCCGGATGTATCGCCTCGCAATTCCATTTTAATGAGCAGGACGTTGGCGGGTGCGCCCATGCGGCGTTGGCGCTTTTAACCATGGGACTCAATCCGTCCCGCAACGATGCCTGGTCCCGCTTTCAAGAGGAGACGCAAAAAATAATCGGCTCCTGGCTTAGGAAACCACTTCAAGTGCAACCGCATCAAGAGGTTTTTCGCATCGTGCATGCCATTGTGGGCCATGGCCTCGGGTTTCAATCCGCGGATAATTCCGATAAACTGATAGAACAATGGCTAAATCGCGCAAAGGCGGGATCCACCGGCGGTTTCGTGGACAGTAGTTTTCGTGGCATCGGCGGTCGTTACGACGGTGCTGCGCTGGAACAATATGTGCTTGTGCGGGAAGCACTTCAGCGACATGCGAGCGTTCACATACGCACGCGCCGTCTCCCATCGATCCGGACTTACATGCAGCGTTACCTGAAGCTTATTCTGGATTTGGTGCGGGACGATGGAACGGCTTGGGCGTTCGGGTCCGCGCAAGGATGCACCGGAACGATTTATACCATCAGTTTCCTCGTTCGAGCCTTTGATGACGGCTGGATCGACAGCGACAAGACAGACCTATGCGCAGATGTGTTGCGGAAACTGGTACAACACCTGTTCATGCATTATTTGGATCAGGGGAGCTCTTCCCTGTGCATCCGTGACGGAGAAAGGGATGCGGATGTGGAAGAAACGACTTCGGTGGTAAATTTCGATGCCATCCGCCAATTTCTCTTCTGGTCACAGTTAACAAAAGATAGCAAAATTTCCTTAGGAGCCGTTGGATCCGGATCGTTCGGCACATCCGCAAAGTATATTCCTTTCGATCACGGAGCGAAGGCGGAACATGGGCTGCTTGTTTATCGGGATGCACTGTTAGGACTGTCCTTCCAGCTGCCTCTTATCGGCGGCAATGGCGATGGGACTTCAAATTGCGGCGCATTTCCCCACTGCCCGGGAATTTTCGACACGCCAGTCAATAAACGTCTATCCGTATTGGTTCCGGAGCTTACTTTTGGCGACAAGGTGTCAGTCCCCTCATTTTACGGAAAAAACGTTTCCACGAGCCTGGGCCCCAGAAAGGAGTTTCAATTTCGCTATGAACAGCCGGAGTTGATTACCATCGATGAGGTGCTGATGCTAAATGTGGCCAGCTGTAAGGTTTTATGGAGTTTCGTTGAGGGTAAAGTAATCGGCGAGTTTACCTATGTGCCCAAGCGGTCCATTCGTTTGGATTCCTTTCGCTTCGCTTGCGTCGTTTCTTCGCCACATTCCCGCCTGGTACTCCCGCATATGCCTTTTCTGGGGGAAAATGGTCTTCGGCCACAAATCTTGCGCGACGATTTTCAAGGAGAATGGCAACAGGTATATGATTTGACAGAGGACCCAAGTTACCGAACGCATGGGGGGAAAATAGCATGCCTCTACGTTTACGCGCGACTATTGGCGCTCCACTTGCGTCCCGGAGTCACCTACTGCTTTTCCATTTCCTTTGAGCCGGAGGTTGTGCGAGGATGAACTCCAAGGTTCGCGTGCGTTTTGCCCCCAGTCCAACGGGCTTTTTTCATATCGGTGGGGCCAGGACAGCGCTGTTCAATTGGCTATACGCACGTCATTGCAAGGGAACTTTTGTCCTGCGCATCGAAGACACGGATAAAAAGCGAGATAGTGAAGAGTCTGTGCGCGTACTCATCGATGGGCTTAAATGGCTTGGACTTCATTGGGATGAAGGTCCGGAGGTAGGCGGCCAATATGCGCCTTATTTCCAGAGCGGGCGCAAACACATATACGACGATTACCTAAAACGACTTATGAATGCCGGGCGGACTTATGAGCGAGACGGCGCTGTTTGGTTCAAAGTCTCCGGGAATCCAACCGTTATCCCCGACGAGATTCGCGGAAACGTAACCCGATTGGAGGAAAAAGATTTTGTTATTATCCGCTCCGACGGCTCACCGGTGTTTCACTTTGTTAACGTTGTGGATGACATTGACATGGGCATTACCCATGTGATCCGCGGAGAGGATCACTTGTCCAATTCCAGCAAACACGTGGAACTTTTCGAAGCACTCGGGGCACCGGTACCGGTTTTTGTGCACATCCCGCTCATTTTGAAAACCGTTGGGAGCGGGAAAATGAGCAAACGGGATCAGGGGGCGCTCGTTGAAGACTACAAAGCCCGATGGTTTCTGCCAGAAGCCGTACGCAACTATTTGTGCCTGTTGGGGTGGTCCCCCAAAGATGACCGGGAAATTCTGCCAATCGAGGAAATCATCAGCCTTTTCGATCTCAGGCAAATCAGCAGAAACAACGCCCGGTTTGATGAGAAAAAGTTAGCTCATGTGAACGGACACTATCTGCGCAATTTGCCGCCGGAGGCATTTATCAATTTCTGTAAGCCCGCACTCCAATCCGCCGGATTGATTTCCGAAAAAATAGACCCAATCTACTTGGCTCAAGTTTTGAACGCCTGCCAAGAAAAGGTCCGCGACGTGAAATCGCTCCCAAATTTTTGTGCCCACTTTTTTTCCGATGATTTTTTTTTTGACGATGCGGCACGTGGAAAAATTTTTAAGCAAGGTGACGCAATGGCGCGCATCCGCGAATTTTATGAAGCACTTTTTTTCGCGCCAGATTTCACCGAAGAAAGCCTCGAGACTTTGGTTGCGTCACTCGCCGCCGCACAGGGCTGCAAAATGGGGGATTATGTCCATCCCGTCCGCTTCGCCGTCTCTGGCCAATCCGTCGGTATCGGATTTTATCGACTTTTGCGTATATTAGGCAAAGAATGCGTCATTAAGCGGCTTAAGGCATTTTTCCAGTAGGGATCGAGCTGCGATTCCCGGTAAGAATTTTGTGATTCACGTGAAACCACTCAGGAGAAATTTCTTTGTCACGTGCGAATGAAGTCGCCAATTAGCACGAACTGTACCCTAATTATGCCCATGAAGGATTTGGCAAGATGTGATTGTTGCGGCGCACCTGCGACGGTTTTTCTAACACAAATCATTAATGGCGTAGCAACACATCTTTGTTTGTGCGATAAATGTGCTAGGGCTCGCGGGTTCACAGATGTTGCCGGTAGACCGTCAAAAGGTTTGGCTGGATTTTGGGATTTTCGCACAAGCGTGGCCGCTGACAAGAACGTTGATTTCGCATGTCCAAAATGTGGGATGATAACCGCAAAACTCTGTGCAACGTCCCGCGTTGGGTGTGCTCAGTGCTATACAACATTCAGAAATATCATCTTCGAAAGAATCTCATCTAATAAAGAAAAAACCAAGTTTGCAGGAAAAATTCCGACGCTACTTCCAAAATCATCAAATGCCGATTTGCAATCGCCGTTATGTCCGCCGAAAGAAGAACGCAGTTCCAAACCCGCAATCGATGGACACGTGCGCAAATTATTCTCCTATTTGCGGCTCGCCATTTTAGAGGAACGCTATGAGGATGCGGCGCAAATTCGTGACGAAATCGTCGCATGCGGCAAGAAAAAATATGGAAGAGTGCCGGCACGCAGTCAAAAAAATGCTTAAATTTGTTTTCGGTGTTGCTAACCAATGGGCGGCAGCTTAGGTAGGCGGAGATCGTCATTCATTTTTATTCTATGACAAATTTTACGCCACAAAGAACGTTCAAAAAACCAGGAGATGGTGGTCGCCGCTTTATTCGCGGGCGTGTGGATCGGGGCCCGCGCTGCGATGACAGAATTCGCGTTCCAGAAGTACGCGTGATCGGCCCGCTCGGAGAGCAATTGGGCGTAATGGACACGCGTGACGCCCTTGCACTCGCAAAATCGTATGGGCTTAATCTGGTTGAGGTAGCTGCAGCGTCTTCGCCGCCAGTATGCAAGATCGTCGATTATGGAAAATACAGATATCTGGAAGCTAAGAAAACCAAAGGGCACGTGAAGCCAAACGCGGCCAAATATAAGGAATTAAAGTTTCGTCCCAATGTCGATATTGGCGATTACTCAACTAAAGTTAGGCAGGGCATCGATTTTTTACAAAAGGGAATGAAATTAAAGCTTACACTGATGTTCCGTGCTCGCGAAATGGCTCACCAGGAGATTGGACATGAGGTAGTCCAGCGGGCTATCACTGATTTGCAGCAATTCGGTATTTTGGAAACACCACCGAGGTTGTCCGGACGCATAATTGTGGCTACATTATCACCGCGCACCACAAAGTCATCGCCAGCGTCGATATGATTAACCGTTAATGTCGGATTATGGCGACTTGTCGTCTTGGAACTGGTGTTAGCTTAATTGGAGGCACATCAAGTCCTAGCAAATGCGGTAATCCCGCTGAAACAGATTAAAAATCCTACCGCAACTGCATACATACCTGTAAACTTTCCTGCCACGTCTAGCACGAATTCACCTATATATTTAACGCCGAACATGGCCATGGAAACAATAGTAAAAAAGGCGACAAAAGCAATAACGATAGCGCATATGAGCAGGAGTCGTCCGCTTAGCGTCGCAGTTTCGGCACATTTTGCAACAATGACAGAAATCATGCCCGGGCCCACTAGGAGCGGGATGCCAAGCGGTGTGATTGCAACATCCTTGGCTCGATATTTTCTCGTTTCCTCTCGCGGTGCATCAGAAACTGACTTTTCCTCACTGTCATCGTCAAAAAGGAGTTCAAATCCAACAATCATCAAGTAGCTTCCGCCGGCAATTTTAAACGCAGAAAGAGAGAAACCGAAAAATTTAAGGACATAATTTCCAAACAGCGCGAATGCCGTCAAGACAAGTGTTGCGACGAAGCACGCGACGAAGGCGACACGCACACGCTCCACTGCTGATTGATCTGGAGTCAAGGTTAGTATGACGGGGATAAAGCAACCAGGTGCGGTTAAAATTAGAAGCTGGCCGATAAGAAACAACATGAAGGCAATTCTCTACCCTTTCGTTTTTTTCTGTAAAGGATTTCCTTGGGACGCGGAAATTGTGGACCTTGCGGCGAAAAGTGGTTCGAATTTTGCGTAGTTCTCCGTCGCGGCCAAAGCTGTTTGTTCAAAATTATCTTGTACTGATGGAAGACACCACATGGCAAAAGCTGTTAGAATTTTCTCCAATTGCCGCGGACACAGCTCTTGTTTCTTGGACAAAAAAAGCGCGTAAATGGCTAGCCTAAATAACGAATCCGGGTCATAGGCCAGTTCTCTTTCCGCTTTCATCATCTTGTCAGCCGGAAGTTGCCCAATCTCTTCGATTTTGCTAGCCCCCCAAACGGCCGATTCAACGAGAACTTTCTCTCCGAGCGCAAGAATAACCATACCGCTCGACATAAAATCCCGCATTAGGTGGCAAAACTGCGCCAGAGCATCAGACGTCCGGCATAACGTCTCAAATCCCGTGCTCCGAAGCGTCAATCCGGTTTCGGCAACATCCTGTTCGAGGATATCGGCCGCACGTAACGGGTACATGAACTTTTCCCAATCACCCGGAGCTATTCGGTACTCTCCCGTTTGTTCCG
Source organism: Puniceicoccales bacterium (assembly GCA_031278455.1). Lineage (GTDB taxonomy): Bacteria > Verrucomicrobiota > Verrucomicrobiia > Opitutales > JAIRLM01 > JAIRLM01. Next base: position 109,442 of record JAITKJ010000011.1, read on the forward strand.
CAGGGAATAGTTTTTCCCGAAGCGAAATCAATCTAACCAGCTGTCGCTGGCATCGAATAAGCCCTCCGTCTTTCTGCGCCAAAGCCGCTAGTATGCCAAGAAAAACGGTTGGTGTGCAAAAAAAGTTAGTTTGTGAAAATTTTTCTTTCTCTTTGGATTCAATCCATTTAACTAGGCGTTCATGACCGGGTTGTGGTAAGAAAAAAGAACTCCTGCGACGCCTGCGGAGAATACGCAGGGCAATTTGTTTGATGAGGTTCTGGACGCATTTTGGGTTTTTTAGGGTGCCTTCGGTAATGATAATCGGAGAGAAAGGCGAGGTTCGTAGGTTGCGTCCAGCGAACATTTCCATATCGCTCATGTTAATATAATGGCGATTATGGGCGTGGGAGTCAATTCTTTTCCGCGTCAGATGCGACAGAAGTGGTTTTTAACACCCAATTAGTGGCATTCAGTTTGTATTCTGCCCATAATTTCAAGAATTTTTTTCCCGTAATTTCTGTCGGCTGCCCACCGCCCGGAAAGTTTGCTGACCTTTTGCGCGGACCCAAGCTGAACCATTTTCCGCCGCGCATCGACACATGGGTGAGTTGTTTTTCGCTTCGATGCATAAGCCTTTAAATGCTGCACATGGGCACGAACGCCCTCATTCATAGTCGAAAAATAGTTCCCGCAGGCGTTGCTGCCAACGGCACCAAATCCGCAAAAATTGTTTTGCTCCGGGCGCACGTCATTGCCGAATCTAAGAAACCCAGTTTCAAGACACATTTGCGAAAAGGCAACCGTCAATCGAACCCCTTCGGCCCTGCATTCAGTGTCATAGATGCGCACAATTCGCCTAGCGTAGTCCTGCTTGATGTTCGGATTGTTGCGAACAAGAAACTCTGTGAGTTTTTCCGCCGAAACCCTATCCACTCCCATAATGTTGTCATTAATTGGGGCAGCCTTAACATAATCTCCGAGAATGATGCACGAAATGGCAACAAATGCAAGACAGCGGAGCTTCATTTAGTAAATACTATAGAATGCTTCCTTTGCGGCAATCGGAAAATTTCTATAAATTTCTCATCTGAAATGGTGGCATCGGTCGTAAGTCACTGCTAACCACCCGAAATATCGGTAGCTCATGGGCAAAACACGTGTCCTCCATTGCCGATGGCCTATGGTTGCTAGAGCCCCTGTGCACTATTTTCGTTTGTATTGATCATGAGCTCCAAGGCCGTAATCTTGACTTTTGCGAACGACACACCGAATTACTCAAGAAACTCGTTTAGGCAACTAAAGAAAAATTTTTGTGTATTTTTCTTTTTTATGGCCTTGGCCAATTCACACAAGGCCTCGCTAGTGATATTGAGGTCTCGCAAAATTGTGGTTATTGCGATCCCAGGATCCGTATCATCCCGGCCGTTGGCAAAAAGCAAATTGGAGGAGCTGGGCAGGAACGACTCGGAGGGAACAGTCCGGTGGCCGTATTCGGCAAAATAATCGAGGAATTCCTGATATGAAAATTATCCGACGAGAAGCTATCAATCTGCGGATATTCCCAATTCCATCACTAATTCGGCGATATCTGACGACTGTTCTGATGGCCAGAAACGCAAAATTTCCCTCACCAGTGTGCGATCAGCTACATCTAGATCATCGCCGAAAATGATTTTGTACCTATCGGCATGCGGATAACGCT
>JAITKJ010000009.1 GCA_031278455.1 Puniceicoccales bacterium
TATGCCGAAATTTTTTCGCTCGTTCCCGATAAAGATCCACCTATCGGGAATTTACTTTACGTGCACATCCTTAATATGCCGGTTGACGCCGCCGTAGCATTTTTGGCGCAAAATGACGACATTCTGCACGAAATGGTGGACTTAATACCATGTTTCGTGCGTGCATTTCCAACTGAACAAATCTGCAGGATTTGTTGGGAAATTTTGTCAAATGCTAAATTGAGCAGTTGTAAATATGTCAATGGCCATAATACATTCCGTGAATGTATTGCACAGGCTGGATTTGTATTTGGCAAACACATTTTCCAAGTTCTCGTAGAACGCGCGGACATATCGGATGCCGGTGTGGCCGAGTTCATTGTCGCTAATAAGGATTGTCAAGAGCCGGCTGATTTTGTATTTGTGAATGATATTTTGTGTTCCTTCCCAAAAGAACGAGCGGCGAATATCCGCAAGCGAGTAGCTTCTTCGAACCAATAGCTTTATCGTAGGATAGTTTTCATGTCAGGAATTCCTCGATTATTTTGCCGAATACGGCCATCGGCTTGTTCCCACTGCATTGCTCCTGCCAAGCTTATCCAATTTGCTTTTTGCCAACGGCCGGGATGATCTAAATCCCGGGATCGCAATAACCACAATTTTGCACGGCCTCAATATCGCTAGCGAGGCCTTGTGTGAATTGGCCAAGGCCATAAAAAGAAAAAATACACAAAAATTTTTCTTCAGTTGTCCAAGCGGGTTTCTTGTCTTGAGTAATTTAATGCGTTGTTCGCAAAAGTCAAAATTACGGCCTTGGAGTTCGCAATAAATGCGGGCGAAAATGGCCAAAAGCGACCTTTGCAAGAAGTCCGATTTGTCGACTTTTGGCTTGCCTTGAAGCCATCCTCGCGGTAGCAACGGGGCAGCGCGTTACGCTGAAACGAATTTTATTTTATGAGTTCTTTAACCAAATACCCCAGTGGGTCAGTGCGAGAATTATGGACAATCGCCTGGCCATTAGTGCTGGCGGCGGCGTCATCAACCCTAATGACCCTCGGAGACCGGCTGGTTCTGGCACATTATTCCCAAGAGGCGTTCAACGCTAATGTGGCCGTCCTGCCGTGGGTTTGGACCGCTTTTGTCACAGGCGCCAATATCGCCTTCATTGCAAATGTCTTCGTCGGTCGATTCAACGGAAGCGGCAATTATAACAAAATCGGACCAACCGTCTGGCAAATGCTGTGGTTTGGGTTGCTACTTTTTATTCCACTGGTGCCAATTGGCGTTTTTCTCGCCCCCTATCTACTGGCTGAATGTGTCCGGGAATTGGGAACGCCATATCTGGCTGTTTTAATTTCTGGAGTACCAATTGCCTTGGTTGGCTTCTGCGTCCTGCCAGCATTTTTCTCCGGACGAGGAAAAACAAAATTGGTTTTTTATGTGGTTTTTACCTGCAATTTGCTCAACTTGCTGTTCGACAGCGTGCTTGTCTTTGGCCTTGGCCCGTTTCCGCAGCTTGGAATCGTCGGTGCTGCCTGGGGAACCGTTTTAGCCGACGTGGTGGCCAGTTTGTTTTGGTTGGTGCTTTTTTTCCAAAAATCCAATCGGGAACAATACGGCACAAGTTGTTGGCAAATAGATCCGAAGCTCTTTTGGCGCTGTCTAAGCATCGGCGCCCCCAATTCCATTAGTGCATTTGTTAATTTCTTCCTCTGGAGTTGGATTTTGCAAGTCGTCGCCACCTATGTCTCTGCCGATAATTTCGCCGCCTTTGGAGTCAGTCACACGGTATACACCGCGCTATTCTTCCTCGTCGAGGGCGTAGGCCAGGCGGTGGACACCATCGACTCCAACGCATACGGCGCAAAAAATTGGCCCATGATTGAGGCAAACATGCACTCTTGGCTGAGACTATCCTGCGCGATCATGGCCATCACGTTTGTTGTCATGATCGTTTACCCGAAACCATTCCTAACATTGATAATCCGCCGGGATATGTCGCCTGGTTTTTACCACACTTTGAAAAATATGTTACTGCTAAGCTGGTTGGCCATAGGCGCAGAAGCATTTAGTTTTAATCTGCGAAATATGCTTACCGCCTTTGAGGATACAATTTTTTCCATGATCGTCAGTATTGTTTGCTACTCCTGCGTAGTTGTAATTCCTAGCTATATAACCCTGCGAATAACTCACAATGCCACATCATTTCTTGCTATTGAGGCGGCGAGCCACGCAATAATTCTAACGGTCTTCCTCCTGCGCTACCGGTACCGCTGGATCCCACAATTCCGCGCGGGCATGGACCGAATTTAGTAGAATTCACGGGCCAGCCTATTAAAAAAAAGACCATTGTGCCCGCAAGCTTATGCGTTCCATGGTTGACCGCGCGGCAAAATCTCCTAGCTAGAGGTACTGGGAGAGATGGCTGAGTGGCCGAAAGCGCCTTCCTGCTAAGAAGGTGGCCTCATAAAACGGGGCCCGAGGGTTCGAATCCCTCTCTCTCCGCCACCGTTATGATAATAGATTTCTCACGATGGCTCGGCGAAGTCTCGACGATTTGCGAAACTACTTATCAAGTAAAATTTCAGACACACAAAACACTGCGCTAGAAACATTTGCAGAAATTTAAAGCGGCATTCAGATAATATGGTATTTTGCCGTTATGCCAACGGCGACGATAGACACAATGGTCATCAACTTGATTAGAATATTCAAACTCGGTCCGGATGTGTCCTTAAACGGATCGCCGACCGTATCCCCGATGATCGCCGCATGGTGGGCGCTGGAACCCTTGCCCCCATGCTGTCCCTCTTCGATGAATTTTTTTGCGTTATCCCAGCAGCCACCGGAATTGGCCATGAAAATCGCAAGAATAAATCCCGTGGAAAGCGACCCGGCAAGCAAGCCCATCACTCCTGGAACGCCCAAAAACAATCCAACCAAAATGGGAGCACATAGGGCAACCAGGGCGGGGAAAATCATCTCCCATTGAGCCGCAGAGGTGGAAATACGCACACATTCACAGTAATCTGGTTCTGCAAACCCTTCCAGGATGCCCCTAATTTCACGGAATTGCCGGCGCACCTCATTCACCATCTTCGCCGCCGCCCGGCCAACGGCATTCATGGTCAGTCCACAAAACACAAATGAAAGCATAGAGCCCAGGAATAATCCCAAAATGAGCTTGGGGTTTAGAATATGGACCTCAAAATAAGTCATTAGATCCTGCAATGTGGCAGAAGAAAGCTCAACCGCCCGTTTGCCAAACCCGATGGCGGTAAGACCACTGCGCATTAAACACATGCGCACGCTTTCCACGTAAGATGCCAGGAGGGCGAGGGCGGTAAGGGCGGCTGAACCAATGGCAAAACCCTTCCCCGTGGCCGCTGTTGTGTTCCCGAGAGAATCGAGGGTGTCCGTCCGCTCCCGCACGTCGGCGCCTAGACCACTCATTTCTGCATTTCCACCCGCATTGTCAGCAATGGGCCCATAAGCATCCGTGGCAAGCGTTATGGCAAGCGTGGAAAGCATGCCGACGGCAGCAATTCCTATGCCGTAGAGTCCCATGTTTACCTGTCCGAAGTCAAATCCGCTGGCCAGGGCATAGGCGCAAATAGTGCCAATAACCACAGATAAAACAGGAACGGCGGCAGAGACCATACCCAGACCCATACCAGCGATAATAACCGTTGCAGCACCAGTGGCACATTGGCGGGCCACATTTTGCGTCGGACGGTAGGCCTGTGACGTGTAATATTCCGAAGACTTTCCAATGACACTACCTGTGATCAGGCCGATGACGACGGCTCCCCAGAGGCCAAAGTAATTGGGGAAATTCAGCAAGCGGCAAAGGCAGAAAATGGCGGCAACAACAGAAATATTGCACCAGCTGATACCTTTTCCAAGGGAGCGAAGAAGGGCGCCCATGTTCGCATTTTCTTCCGTGCGCACGGCATAAATTCCAAAAATAGAAAAAAGCGTGCCACAAGCTCCGATGAGGACGGGCAAAAGCACCGCCCTGGCCTGCAATGCGATCCCCATGCCGCCGAACGCAACGGCACCGAGTGCGGCCGCGGCGAGAATGGAGCTATAGAAGGACTCATAGAGGTCTGCACCCATACCCGCCACATCGCCTACGTTATCGCCCACATTGTCCGCGATGGTCGCCGGATTGCGCGGGTCGTCCTCTGGAATACCCTTTTCCGCCTTACCCACCAGGTCAGCGCCCACGTCCGCGGCTTTTGTGAAAATCCCGCCGCCCACGCGCGCAAACAGAGCCTGTAACGACACACCCATGCCGAATGTGACCATAATTCCAGTGATTGCGGTCATCTTGATTTCTTCTGGAACATGGAGAAAACGATTAAGCACATAAAACCAAAACGAATAATCCAACAGCGCCAGGCCAACAACCGTCAAGCCCATGACGGCTCCACTGCGAAAAGCCACCTTAAGGCCTCTGTTCAGGGATCGCGATGCTGCCTGTGCCGTTCGTGAAGAAGCTTGCGTGGCTGTTTGCATTCCCAAAAAGCCCGCAAGTCCGGAAAAAAATCCACCGGTCAGAAAAGCAAAGGGCAGCCAGCGATTTTGCAGGTCAAACCCGAAGGACAAAAGCGCCAACAGCACAGCGGCAAACAGAAATACGACTCCAACAACACGGTACTGTTGCAGGAGATAGGCAATGGCTCCCTTGCGCACATGTCTGGCAATTGCCTGCATCCGCACGTTACCCGGATCCTCGGCCATCATCCCCCGATAAAATGTCCAGGCAAACCACAAAGCGACGCACGCCACAAATGGCGCGGCCCAAAAAATCGCTAGCATAAAACTCCCCTTTTCCACGGCACGCATCCGGCGTCCCGTCAAACATCCCAACCCTTAAATGTGGTTTAGGTAATGTTTCCATTACTTGTCAAGCCGTCGGGAGCGAGTCTGATTTTACACGACCGGTTTTACTGCCATTAAATACTGGGAAATAACATGGAGTCGTAATTGAGTTTGTCGTGGTAATTTCGGCATTAGCCGTTAAATCCAACAGTCGTGGAAGCCACCGCCGATGGGGGCCCGATAGGACAATATCGTCCAGATTGCCCGGAGAAATCCATGCCACGGAACCGCGGGAAAGGTCAATGGATTTGTAAATAGGTGATCCACTAGCTGTTACAAAATGTTCCTCATAGCAATGGTTGCCTATGTTGCGTCGGCCGACGAAGCCGGATGGTACGTTGGGCATATTCTCCAAAAGTAATTGAGGAAATTCATAAATAGCGCGCAAACGCTTCAATCGGGAAGTTTGAAGTAAGATTTTTCCGTCGCGCACCGCCAGCAGACGATAGACGACATCGTTTTTATGAACGGGACGGGCAAATGCGGGAATAACAGCCGCGGGTAATTGCTGCTGGTATGTCTGGCAAAAACGCTTTATTGGGCAGTTTTTACAGAATGCACCGCGCGGCGTACAAACCGTTGCGCCAAAATCCATCAACGCCTCATTGAGAAGTGCGCACCGCCCTGGGATGACAAGAGAATCCGCATAGCTCCTCAGACAGATGTTGGCTGCGTTTTTATTTTTAAAAACTTCGCGGTGGCCGATGAGTCGGGCCAGTGTACGGATGATATTTCCATCCAATGCGATGGCATCAAAATTTTGCCCGATGGCGCTGATAGCCACTGCCGTGTAGGGTCCTACGCCAGGCATTGCCAGCCATTCCTCGGGCGTTTGTGGGAGCGCGTCCATTTGACATAGGAGCTGGCAAAGTCGGTGTAAATTTCGCGCGCGGTTGTAGTAGCCAAGTCCTTCCCAGTGCTTTAAAATCTCGTCAATTCCGGCACGGGCTACGTGCTCCACGGTTGGAAACCGCCCAGTCCACCGAGAAAAATACGGAATAACCGTTTGGACCTGCGTCTGCTGCAGCATGAATTCGGAGACGATGGTGCCGTATAGGGAACGGTTTATGCGCCAAGGAAGGAAACGCAGGTATCGAGTTCCCCATGAAAGTAGGGTAAATGAAATGTCAGCCGCCGGGAAAAATTTCATGGTACAAAATATTTGGCGCTATCGGTCTGAAATATTTCAGCAGGAATCACCATCAATTTGTAAGAGGAAATTTTCGTCATGTGGAACCACAAGGATGGTTTTAGAAAACTTTTTCAACACATTGATCATGCTATCGTGGATTTTTCGGTCGACATTGTTGGTAATTTCATTCTAATTGTCGCCCTTGGAGTTCCCAGGTTATGTATGGCGGCTCACCATATTCCGAACGCATAGCACCATACATCCGTTCGCGGTTTTTTTGATTTTTTTCTTTCAGAATATTATGCAGATCGCGCAAATGGTTATTGTGCTTTTTGGCAACTGTAGCATCACGAGAAATCGTGAGGCCCTTAGGTGAAAATACGTTCCAAACGCCTCTTATGTCTTCTCCGCATAGATTTAGTATGCATTTTGCGTCTGCGGCTACACCCGCGGGCGCTTTAAAGCCCGTCGCATCGCTCAGAAAAGCACTCACATTTCCTTCTTTTATTGTCGCATCAAGCCACTTTTTTATACAAAAAAGCAGGTGCCTGTTTTCCGCAAACAGTAATGACGCAATGGCGTCGTTAATCCTTATAGTGTTTTGACGAATCTGATCAGTGTCATTTGGCGCAAAAGGCGGATCTTTTATTAGGGCATTAGCGCGTTCCATTTCATCGCATTTAACAGACACACCATTGTCGTTGCATGATTTATATTGCATCCTTAATTCTCGCAATGCGGCTTCAAACGGTTCTATAGCTTGAATTTCAAGCTCAATTGCTTTGGCGCCCTCCATAATTCCTTCTTCGCAAGTAATTTTTTCCCCTAACAACGATATGGCTTTCGTTATGCGGCTGCCCTTTAGGCCTTCTTTAACATTATAACCATACATTTTGCCGGGCGTATAAATGATGCAATGCAATTCGCGAAATTTAACGCTGTAATCTATTGCCGGCGCCAAGCTATTCCGAATGGCATCCACCGGTTCAAAGCATTTACCTCCCCTCACATGTGCAAGCTTTTCACGCCCTTTCAAAAGCTTATTACGGACAAGTGAATCTTTCATGTTTTTCGTGCATTCAATTGCCTCGTTTACGCGTGCAAGTACCTCCTCGGCTTTACGTACTTCCTCGGCTTTTCGCGCTTCCTCAGCCCTTCGCGCCTCCGCAGCCAAACGCGCTTCCTCTGCTTTACGTGCCTCCTCGGCCTTTCGCGCTTCCTCGGCCCTTCGCGCTTCCTCAGCTTTACGTACTTCCTCGGCTTTACGTGCCTCCTCAGCCTTTCGCGCTTCCTCTACCTTTCGCGCTTCCTCAGCTTTACGTACTTCCTCGGCTTCACGCGCCTCCTCAGCCAAATGTGCTTCCTCGGCCCTTCGTGCCTCCTCAGCCAAACGCGCTTCCTCTGCTTTACGTACTTCCTCGGCCAAACGTGCTTCCTCGACCTTTTGCGCTTCCTCAGCCTCTACATCCGTTCCATTAACTTCGTCGTAATTTTGATTGCCATTATCGTCATCAAACGCTTCCGCAGAACTAGTTTTGCTAGCTTCATCCCGAGCATCATTCGGCTCCGCGGGCAAATCATCATTCAGCTCTCCAGACAGATCATCATTCGACTCCACAGGCAGACCATCTTCTTCTATTTGTTCTTCCTCGAGGTGACCATCGGACAAACTTCCATCATCGCTTTTGCTTTCGCCATTGATGGTCATATTATCTTCATCAAAACCCTCGTCATGTCGTGGCTCCGCATCCCCGTCATTGAGCACTTGCACTGCATCATTAGGGTGTCCTTCATCCGCGTCTGATGTGAGCAGTATTTTGTCTTCTGTTTCGCGGTCATCTTCTCTTTCGGCATTTTCAATACCATCGCCATCATCTTCGCTGCGCGTGCTGTCAGTCGACGACTCACATTCCTGAAGCTCCGCATCATCATCAGGCTTGTCCTTGCATTCTTCCTGAGTGGAATCCGCGCCAGCGGCATTTTCCCGTGTTTCGGCTTTTTTTGCTTCCAAACGTGCGTCAAGCGCTTCCTTCACGGTTGTGATTTTTGCGATCTCGGCGTCAATCTCACGAGAAGTGGAGTTTTGGGAAGGCTCCGTACTAAGTGCCGCATGAGCTGCGATCAAACTATTATCTTCTGATTCAAAAAGATGTCTTGCTTGGTCAATACTCGTTTTCAATTTATCGCGCTCGGCATCATATAAAAACTTGCAACTTTTCCTTTGTCGCACTTCCTCGTCAATGGCCTTCTGCAGCACATCTGTTGTCGATTTAATTTCATCAGTATTTTGTTTGATCGAATTGACTATCTTTTTATCAATCGCCCAGTACAGCTTAGCTGTGGCGGTTTCGCACGGAGCGTCCAGGTCGCGCATTGCTTTTGCTTGGTTAATGAAGTTAGTCAACGCAACACGTGCGTTGTCGTTTTCTCGAAGTGCTTCATTCAATGCTTCTTTTTCGCGAGCTTCTTCTGCCGCACGAGCCGCTTCTGCATTGCGAGCTTCTTCTATTGCGCGAGCTTCGTCGTCACTTTCGGCTTTCTCTCCTTCCGATTCATCCGTCGTCGTATGCTCTCCGCTGTTATTTGGGCTGAAAGGCGCCCCATTCACTGCTATGCCGTCGCCATCCACTGGCGGCGTAGCTGGGCCAGAAGAGCCCCCGGCATTGCCGCCGCTTGTGCCAGCAGCAGCAATGTGGGGCAGGGGGCTATTTGGGCCACCACGGCGCCCGTCGTCCTCGCTCCGGCCATGACCATTCGACAAACCCAGATTCTGATAAAATGGCTTGCAAAACACATTAATCACACTTTCGCGCTTGCCGCCGAAAAAAAAGCCTATAGCAATAATGGCATTGATTGGAGAAGTTAGTATAAGGAAGATCACATTACCAGCCATCGTAATTCTCGCCCCAATTCGGTTTAAAAAAGATGGATTACCGGGGGCGCCCACAGTCCGTTTTCCGGGCGGTACATTGAGAGTCAAACCACTACACATATAAGTCTTTCAATCATTAAAGATATATATGTGCGACAAAAAATATTAAATAACAAGACTAATTTCACGAAAATAAAGACTTCTCGTCAAAATCAATTATCTTTTTTCATTCTAGAACCGCTTGAGCGGCGGAAAACTTAGCCATGGGGACATGATTAGAGGAACAGCTGACGTGACCCAATTTGAGTCGGTTGAGCCACGTGATAGAAGAAAAATTTTACATAAAACGACTATAGTTTTTTGGCGCGTCTCCGACGACTAACCAGCCGCCACTGGAACACGGCCTTCAATAGCAGGTTTATGCCTGTTAAATTGTCGCGGTTGTACAACATTTCTTTGGGAAATTTTGACAAATCTCATCAAGCGTGTAATGTAGCGCCACTTGGCGGAGGAAAACCACTCTTTTCGGCTCGCGTTGCGGTGTATGCCATGAAGTAGGTGTCATGCCAATGGCATTTGTTTGGAATGCTTTCCCCCCAGCCATCCAAGGGAATAACGGTCACCTTCGCAGAATCCTGAATGAGCTCCTTCAAGCGTCGCAAGCGACTACAAGCAGCTTTGATTTGCCGTTGGCTCAGGCCTGAATTTTGCAGAGAATTCCGGAGTGTTTCCTCGCCTAAAGCGAGAACTTTTTCGCGCATCTCTTCGTCAATAACGGGCGGACAACAATAATTACGCGGAGATTTGCCGTCTGCGCTGCGCATTACTTCGCGAGTGCTACCCTCCCGCACTATAGATACGGAAAAATAAAGGCTTTCGGGTATCGTATCGCCGAAGCTCCGACCATCACCATCAATAAATGCCATATCGTTGTCAAATGCCATTAGCCGTTTAGATTTCCTATCCCAATTGAGATTCCTGAAATGACGATCGATGTTTCCGGTAATGCAATCTTGCAATTGAAGCCAACTACATTGCCTTTGAAATTGTGGATCATTGCGAAGCGCCAAACCATGTTTACGCGAGGCATTGGAAACGGAAATTCCACTGGCACGCTCCATGGAAAGCCCAACACGTCCGTTAACAACGACCATACGTGTTCCAACAACAAGTTCCTGGTGACCGAAAAGCTCCGCAACAGCACATGTGCCAAGATTGCGATTGGCCGTATTATTAAGATCAACTCCCGCGCGAATATTCCATCGATTATCTTTCCGCCTTGCCACGAGGCTTTTTTCAATCGATAGGGGTTTAAAAACTTTCATTTCACCACTTCCCGGCGCAAAAAGAAACGTTGAATTGAAAGCCCCGCTACCGAGCGCTTTCACGGTTTTATGCGCGTATATACCACCCGAGTCCAATGAAATCGCTATGATGAGCAACGCTTCACAATGGCCGTAGATACTGGTCATTGTCTCCACTGCGTTATCCTCCGTTGGGTTATTTGCCGCAATGGCCCTGAGCAGCGCCTGTGCTTTTTGGGCAAATTCTACCCGTGCAGCCGGCGACGTCCGCAACGACAACAAATCTGTCCGCGTGACATCGGCGATTTGAGTTTGGATATTTGCATCACTCAAGGACTCCGCCACCCGATTAAGCTCAATCCCGTGGTCGGCAAACGTATCGTTCAAATCGATTTGGTCGAGTATCGCCGCTATTTTACGCGAAATTTTTGATCTAACCACCTCCGTTAGCCCGGCATCTGTGGTTGAAATTTCTGGTCGTTGCACACCGCGTCCCGTGCACGCCAGAACCCTTACATATACTGCAGAATTGCGTGTGTCGCGGCACACTATGGCAAAAATGGCCGCCAGTGCGCTCGGAAATGCCCCTATTTCCACGAGAATTTTTACATGCGTAAAGAATCCCATGACACCAGAAAGTCGCGCGAGAATTGCCTCCACATCAACGCACTCGACACGCGTGCTTTCCGTCAGCGACAATTTACTTTCCGTCCGTCCTCGTTGAACTTTTTCAACAATGGCATCCAAAGTTGTAGATTTTGCGAAACTCCCATTTATGTTGGCGGGTATCATTGAAAGTCATCTTAATACCATCGACCATTAATGTAAATTCGACAATATTCATCTGTACAGCCGAGCCGCGACGCCGAAATTCTGCACCCGGCATGGTGCGTTTTTTACATTCCGTGGGTTTATTTTTGTTCCAAAACCGCTTGGGCCGCAGCAAGCTTGGCCACGGGAACGCGATTTGGGGAACAGCTCACGTAAGTCAATTTAAGTCGATTGCAAAATTTTACCGAATTGGGCTCACCGCCGTGTTCACCACAGATGCCGAGGATGATATCCGGACGGGTTTTTCGGGCCCGTTCCGCGGCAAGGGCCATCAGTTCGCCAACCCCTTCCTCATCGATTGTGGCGAAGGGATTGCGGGTGAAAATTTCCAATTCATTATAGCGGGGCAGGAAGCTCCCCATGTCGTCCCGGCTCATGCCAAGGGTGGTCTGGGTCAAATCATTGGTGCCGAAGCTGCAAAATTGAGCAATCTCCGCAATTTCTCCGGCGCGCATGCAGGCTCGCGGCAACTCCAGCATGGTCCCAACCATGTAATCCAAGGCAATCCCTGAGGATTTTGAAACCTCTCCGGCCACCGCATGAACGATATCCACTTGATTGCGAAGCTCTTTGACGAAACCCACCAGCGGAATCATAATCTCCGGGTGCACGGAAATGCTTTCTTTTTTACATTGCACAACGGCTTCAAAAATCGCCCGCGCCTGCATGCGGCTGATTTCGGGGTAGGAAATTCCCAGACGGCAACCGCGATGGCCCAACATTGGATTAAATTCCCTGAGCGCATCCACCCGCTCACGAACTTTTTCAAAACTTATGCCCATTTTGGACGCCAACGCCCGCTGGGCTGACTCGTCGTGGGGCACAAATTCATGGAGTGGTGGATCAAAGAAGCGAATGGTTACTGGAAGCCCCTTCATCGCTCTGAAAATCCCAAGGAAATCCTCCCGCTGGAATGGCAATAGCTTTTCTAGCGCCGCCTCCCGTGCGGTAACCGTTTCAGCTAAAATCATTTCACGCATGTAATCAATGCGTGTCCCTTCGAAAAACATATGTTCCGTGCGGATGAGTCCGATGCCTTCACCGCCGTAGAGTAACCCCGTTTCCGCCTGTTTCGGAGAATCTGCATTGAGAAAAATTTTCAATTTACGGCATTGATCGCACCATTTCATCAACTTGGCGTACATGCCGTAGAGCTTACTTTGTTCCGGCTTCAGCGTACCAAGGAGCACCTGATTAATTTCCGAGGGAACCGTGGGTACGGATCCGGCAAAAATTTCTCCCATGGTACCGTCGATGGAAATCTCGTCCCCATCCTTCAACGTCACATCCCCCGCCTTCATGGTAAGCGTGCTATAGTCCATCTGTAGGCAGGAAGCGCCAACGATGCACACCTTCCCCATTTGCCGCGCTACCAAAGCCGCATGAGAACTCACTCCCCCGCGACTGGTTAAAATGCCCTCGGAGGCGAGCATGCCCCGGATGTCCTCCGGTGACGTTTCCGCACGACAAAGAAGGACCTTCTCCCCGCGGGCGTGCAATTCTTCCGCTTTTTTGGCGGAAAAACAAATCTTCCCCGATGCGGCGCCCGGTCCGGCGGGAAGTCCGCGGCCAATTAATTTGGCATGTTTTTTTGCGTCACCGTCGAAAATGGGTACCAGTAGCGAAGAAATGGAATCCGCCGGAATGCGTTTAATGGCTGCATCCTTGTCAATGAGCCCCTCCTCCTCCATCTCGACGGCGATGCGGACGGCGGCGAAACCCGTGCGCTTTCCATTGCGCGTTTGCAACATGTAAAGTTTTTGCTGCTGCACGGTGAACTCGAAATCCTGCATGTCGCGGAAGTGCTTTTCCAGGTTTGCCCGGACGTTTTCCAATTGCTTATACACGTCCGGCATATCCCGGGCCAGATTGGCGATGGGATTGGGCGTGCGGATGCCGGCGACGACATCTTCCCCTTGTGCGTCAATAAGATACTCGCCATAAAAAACGTTTTCCCCATTGGCCGGGTCCCGGGTGAACGCGACGCCGGTGGCGCAGTCGCTGCCCATGTTGCCAAAAACCATGCTTTGCACGTTCACGGCGGTTCCCCATTCGCTGGGGATGCCGTACTTCCGCCGGTAGAGGACGGCCCGTTCGTTGTGCCAGGATTTAAACACGGCGCCAATGGCCCCCAGCAGTTGCTCGTGCACATTTTGCGGGAAAGATTTCCCAGCACTTCTTTGGATGAGATCCTTATAGCGTTTGATGATTTCCTGCAGCTGTTCCGCGGAGAGCTCATTGTCAAATTTCACATGCGCGGATGCTTTGGCCGCTGAAAGAATCTCTTCAAACGGATCGTGGGCGTGTTCATCCGCCGCGCGAACCTCCATAACCACATCGCCGTACATTTGAATAAAGCGCCGATAGGAGTCATAGGCAAACCGCGAATTATCGGTAGCACTTGCCAGGCCCTTAACCGTTTCATCGTTAAGTCCCAGGTTAAGAATGGTATCCATCATGCCCGGCATGGACTCGCGCGCACCGGAGCGCACGGAAAATAGTAACGGATTTTTGGCATCGCCGAATTTCTTACCCTGCTGCTTTTCCACGTTAGCCAGGGCCTTCTCCATTTCCGTTTCCACGTCTGCGGGTAATTTATGGCCGTTGGTGGCATAAACGGCACAGGTTGTAGTGGTTATGGTAAACCCCGGAGGAACGGGCAGTCCGATTTTGGCCATTTCCGCCAAATTGGCACCCTTCCCGCCCAAAAGTTCCCGCATTTTCGCATCACCATCTGTATGCACTCCAAATTCGTATACGCTCTTCCTTCGATCCATGCCAAATCCCTCGTGGCTGTCATTTTCAGGTCAAAATTTTGTAAGTCAAGCCGCCTCCAAGGAAAGATGGGCCAATCAATAAAGTTTTTAACTTGCCGTAGAAACTGTTAGCATGCGCATCATCAGATAACTTTGCCTAAAAATCATGTCCGAAGGTCAGGGTAAACGTGCAGGTTTGGCCGTGTTTGGCCTGGGAGCCGTGGAGGTTGGCGGAGGCATCCCAGCGGGCTTTTAGATTTGCGCGCAAGCCGGTGCTGACGACAATGGCATCGCGGCCGGGGTGGTCCAGTGTGGCTGGATATGCCTCATTTCCAAGGGCTTGGCTATTGAACTTCACCGACGCGGCGGAATGCCTGCGGACCACTTGCCGCTGCCAGCCGCATT
>JAITKJ010000024.1 GCA_031278455.1 Puniceicoccales bacterium
ACCGAACGTTGGGGTTTCATTGCCGGCCCGCGGCTGGGTTCGGCCAAAAAATTTCGATGCCGTTACTGAGGTGTGTATCGGAAACAATCAAAATTACAGCGGAACCTCCCCCTAAGATATGCATGTGCCAGCATGAGCTGTATTTGCGGTAATCTTCGGCAATTAGCCCAGTTTCAAAGTCTGTCGAAAGTTGCTGTCTATGCCAGCATGCAGAACGTCATTGTGGAGGACATAAAACACCTAATTATTGAAGC
This sequence comes from Puniceicoccales bacterium, assembly GCA_031278455.1. Classification (GTDB taxonomy): domain Bacteria; phylum Verrucomicrobiota; class Verrucomicrobiia; order Opitutales; family JAIRLM01; genus JAIRLM01. The sequence goes on from JAITKJ010000024.1 coordinate 255, forward strand.
AAAAAATTCAAAAATCTTTGAAATCAATTTAGGCGGTAGTAGTCAGCACATCACAAAAGAAATGGCCGAGCGAGCCATGAAATAGGCAAGGGCGGAACTCAAAAATCGCGGCGATACACCGAAATTGAGCATAGACATCCGGAGGTAAATATCGGCCATTACGATGTCTTGATTCGTGAATGATTTGCCGACCCCAAATCTGGGTGCACATTCCTTTGTTGGCATCAACTGGTATCCTCAAAGGTTTGGTTTTGAAATGGACATGCGCATGGATTCCTATCTAGCTTCCAAGGAGCCGTGGCAAAGGAGCGGAAAAAATCTGAAAATTCCACAGATTTCTTTAAGAAAGAGGATCTGCGCTCCCTGCCCTATTCCATGGAGATGGAGCAGGCGCTTTTGGGCTGTTGCGTTCTGGAAGGAGGCCAGGAGAGTCTTGCTTTGTGCGTCGAAAATAAAATTACGGCGGATTCTTTTTATTATCCATTTCACCGGGTTATATTTGAAGCCATCTACGATATCTACCGGCGCGGGCAACCCTTGCTTGAGGGAACCCTTTTAGAATGCCTGGAAGCCACAAATCGCACGCAGTTGGCCGGCGGTCGCGCCTACGTTCTCCAGGTTTGCGACTGCATCGATAACGTGATCCACATGCGACACTTTATCGACCGCCTGCGGGACTACGAATTACTCCGCCGACTCATCACCGTCTCCACAAAGATTGTAGAGCAGGCCTATGGGGCGACAATGAGCGTCACGCAGTTTATCAGCGAGGCGGAGGAGCAGATTTACTCGGTCAGCCAAGACACCATTCGCCAGTCCGCGACACATGTGAAAGAATCCGTAAATCAGGCCATACAAATGGCTCAGATGGCTCTCATGCACCGTGGGCAAATCAACGGCGTAAGCACGGGGTTCATTGACCTGGATCGGATGCTTTGCGGTCTGCACGGAGGTGAGGTGATCGTCCTTGCGGCCCGGCCATCCATGGGGAAAACGAGCATGGGGCTTAATTTCGCCGAATCCGCCATATTACCACCGGCTGGGAGAAATCAGGTGCCTACGCTATTTTTTAGTTTGGAAATGAGCTCCGACCAATTAGCCATGCGTCTTATTTGCGGTCGCGCGGGGATTGACATGGCAGCTTTGCGTAACGGATACGCACCAGCGGGACAGGAATCGCGGCTGGTGAACGCGGCCCGGGAGTTTTCCGATGCGCCTCTGTGGATCGATGAGTCGTCCAATTTAACCATCCTTGAGCTTCGCGCCCGCGCCCGTCGGGCATGTAGTCAGTACAAAATTGGGCTCATCGTTGTCGATTATCTGCAGCTCGTTAGTGGCATGGACAGCCGGACGCCACGGGAACAGCAAGTTGCGGAAATTTCCCGGGGGGTTAAGGCCATGGCCAAGGAGTTGAAGGTTCCCGTGGTTCTTCTGAGTCAGCTCAACCGCGAGTCGGAAAAGGATGGGCGACAGCCGCGAATTTCGGATCTGCGCGAATCCGGATCCATCGAACAGGATGCGGATGTGGTACTACTCCTGGCACGCCCCCGGGGAACCAGCGAAGAGGACGAGCGCGCATCCGCCGAGGAAGAGGATACCTCAGTGGCAAATTCTTCTCTAGTAGAGCGGGAACTTATAATTGCCAAGCAGCGCAATGGGCCTGTTGGCGTGGTGCACTTACTGTTTGACAGGCGCTTAACAAAATTTAAAAACCATGCTATACGGGAATAGAATGAGCGGACGTGGAAAGTTTTTTTGGGCCATCATTGGGTCTCTAATTGGATTGCAGTGCTTTACGGTTGTTGGAGATGTGATTATTGGAAGTTTGGATGTGGAGGTCCATGGCAATGCGCCAATTAATCAAGCGGCAATTCTTTCGCGTATTAAAATCAAAAAAGGAGATGTCTTCAAGCAGGAATACAATGATGCTTCCATTCGCTCTCTCTACGCCACTGGATTGTTCGACCATATCGAAGTTTTAACGGATGCTGGCGTTATCGACAATTCCATCGACGTGCGGTATGTGCTCTATGCCCGCCAGCGCATTGGGCGCGTGCGTTTCCGCGGCAATGAAAAAATTTCTCAACGCAAACTTCAAGCGGCCATAAAGATAAAAGATGGGTGCATGCTAAATCCGAGCCAAGTCATGGCGGACCGATTGGCGTTGGAAGACTTTTACCGTAAACGATGTTACGCGGATGTGCACGTTTCCCATGAGACCTCCGCCGAAGTGGATGCCACTGGGGTTGATCTTATTTTTACCATTTCCGAAGGGCAACGGCTTCCCATCGCTCGGATCGCATTTGAGGGGAATAATTCCATTCGCTCCAGGGAGTTGCAGAAACTCCTACACATGCGCCGGCGGACGCTAACTTCCATTCTCGATGGAAGTGGCTGCTATTTACCCGAATTGCTCAAAACCAGCCTAGAAAAGCTGGAACACTTCTATCGCAACAACGGATTTCTCGACTGTTCCGCTGACATGGAAGGTGTGCGGCGGGATATCGATGGCAAGGGGCGTATGCGGCTCACCATAGCGATTGACGAGGGCGAGCGGCTTTCCGTTGGAAATATCTGCGTTAGCGGAAATACGGTCTATAGCGATGAACGTGTGCTGAAATGTATACCCTTTCGCACGGGCGATTGGTTTTCGCCGGATAAAATTTCCCAGGCGGAGGAAGCCATTCGCAACCTCTACGGCCGGGCCGGATACATGGAAACCTACGCAGTCGCCAGGCGCAGGCCTAATCTAGAGGGCAATACCATTGATCTGGAATTCGCCATCCATGAATCAGAAAAAACTAAGGTGGGTTTCATCCGTATCCGCGGGAATACGAAAACTAGGCATCAGGTAATCCTCCGCGAGCTCTCACTGACGCCCGGGGAGACGTTTAACCTGGTTAAACTGCGCAATAGCGAAAATCGCCTCCGGGAAACCCGCTACTTCAACCAGGTTGTTCTGTCCCCGGAGGCGAGTTCCCTGCCGAATTCGCGGGATATTTGCATCGCCGTGGAAGAGGGAAACACTGGCCGGTTCTACCTTGGCGGAGCGATGAGTTCCCTGGAGAATATCGTGGGTTATTTGGAAATAGGCCAATCCAATTTTGACCTGCGTGGGCGCCGGGTGAAGTGGCAGGGCGCTGGACAGAAGTTTAGAACGCGGCTTGAAGTGGGAACACGCACCCAGCAGGCGACCGCGTCCTTTGAAGAGCCGTGGCTTTTTCAAAAGGAGCTGGCTTTCGGGGTAAATGCCTTCTACCATAAAAACGAGCATAAGAAATCAGATCATAATTATGGCGGCGAGTCGTATGACGAGCGGCATAAGGGCTTCGATTTGTCCATCCGCAAACGCATCGTCGAATTATTGGAGGGGCATGGTTACTATAAGCTGGACCGGGTGGAGCTCTATAATGTGCCGCCGAACGCGCCCAAGGGCTTGCGAATCGAGGGCCTGCGTGGGGCTCAATGGGTCTCCAAGATGGGTGTCAACCTCCAGCGAGATTCCCGGGATGCCTTCCTCTATCCGACGCGCGGGAATAAACTGATCGGATCGATCGATTTTGCCGGACTGGGCGGTGATGTGCATTACCTGAACCTGGATCTCCAAATTGGCCAATGGTTTAAGCTCTCCGATTACCACACACAGACGCTCGCGTTTTTGGGGAAGGCGGGAACGATGAAACCCTACCGGCGGAAATATATACCCTATTTCGACCGCAAATTTTTGGGCGGATCCGATTGGATGCGAGGCTTTGAGTTCCATGGTGTTGGCCCAAGGGATGGCTATGGCGGTGCCACCGGGGCCAGCGGGTACGTCTATGGTGGATTGGAATACAGCATCAAGATTGGGGACCAATTTCGCCTGGTGCTTTTTACCGAGGGAGCCTACACCGGCCGTAGATTTATGTCCTTGGACCAGCCGTTTTACAGTGATGTTGGCGTGGAGTTGCGCCTATTCGTCATGAATGCGCCTCTGCGGTTAATCTTCGGCTATCCGACCCATGGGGATAAATACTATCCGCATAAGCTGCAGTTTAATTTTGCTTTTAACAACACATTTTAACATACTCCATGGATTGTGACAAAAATTGCAGCATCTGTTTCGGTTGCGACATCACAGGTTTTTGCGGCGGATTGACGCCGGGTGACGGCGAAACTCTCGCCCAGCTGGCCGATTTTGGCCGTGGGTTTTCTCGAAAGTTACTCCCAAATCTGCCAATCGGACGCACGTGTGCTTGTCTTCGCGCCGTTCTCCTTGGAAAATTCCTACGCACCGCTCCCGACATCCCTTGTTGGATTGACCGGGATCGCTTTGTTGTTGAGGCTAATAAACTCCTAGCCATTCTCCCCTGGTCCTATTTGGCCGGATTCCCCATTCAATTAGATGACATAATCGGGGGCGCGAAAAACATTTTAAAAGATTTTGATTTTCGACCCCTTGGCATGGAGCTCGCCATGAAACCTTCCCTCGTAAGGGCGGTAGAGGTGGCAATCCTCCACAAAAAAATGACCACCTCGTTGCAACGGAGTGGTGTTCCCTGTCTAAGCAAGGTTTTGGGATTGGCAGGAGTTATTCCAAACAACAACCCAATGGTGGCAGAGTCACTGCAACTTGCCGCCGATGCAGAATTGGATAACCTGATTCTCATTTCCGAAATTGATGCCGCCGATGACTCACCGTGCATTCCTATTTCCGAGCTACGTGCAATTGGATTTTCCGTGGAGGAAATCGAAAAAGATGACGTGCAAACTGTTTATAAAAAACTTCTTCACGCACGGATAAACGGCCAGCGACAACCGAAAATAATTATTGTCCGAAACCAATCCGCCCAAATTTTCGAAATTTCACCGGCAACGATTTCTGACGAAAGCACCACCGCTGATTTTTTTATCCCCGACACCATCCATAACTACTTTGCTCTCCTAAACATGCGCAAAAATAGCGACTACGATAACTGGCAGTACCGCTTTGAGTGTGCCGTAGATTTTCACCCGGAAATTTTACAATTCGTGGAGGGCATCCGTGCGCATTAGCGGTGGAAAAGCCCGTGGCATACGACTGTCCTGCCCGAATGGAAAAGTTTTGCGGCCGACCACCGACGCCCTTCGCGAAGCCATTTTTTCAGCCATCGGGAAGGACGTGATCGGCGTCAACTTTCTCGACCTTTGTGCGGGGGTCGGCAGTTATGGGTTGGAAGCCATGAGCCGGGGGGCGAATGGCGGAGTATTTGTTGAAAAAAACAGCCAACTTTATCCCTATCTCCGCGAGAATCTCCAAAAAGTTTCCAAAAGCGCGGGAGTTAATCCTAAATCCTGCCAAATTCTTTGCGAAGACATCTTCCGACTGGATCCCGGGCGATTTTTGTCGGCCAAGCTCATTTTCTTAGATCCGCCCTACGAGCAATTCCGTACCCTTGCGAGTGCTTTTGTGGATATTCTATCTAAATTTTTACCAGCTGGTGGGTTGGGTGTGCTCGAATTCCCTGCAGATATTTTGCTGCAAATCCCTGCTGAATTTATCTGCAGCAATATTCTCGGAAAAACCACGGGGAGAAATTCCCCTAAAGCCCTTATTCTTCGGCTGTGTTCGGATGTGTTTCGGCTTCTGTCTTAATCGGCTGACTTTGTTTTTTGTCCATGTGTATATCGTTATTTTTAGTAATCCCAGCCAAACTATCCCGAGTTGTGGAAGAAAGTTGCCCGCACCCCGTAAGGAATATGGTTGTGTTGACGACGAATTTTTGGGGATGCTCCAAGGTTGTGAGGCTTGGGCAATCGCGGAGATTAATTTGTGCGCATTTTTCCGAAAATTGAAGGCTAACATTCTTCAGCATTGGATTATTACACGCTTTTAAATCACGCAATTCACCATTGTTTTGGCCTCCTGTAATTTTATTCAAACATGGGCAATCGTGTGCATAAACAGTTGTGAGATGCCGACAATTGGAAATATCTAAGTTAGTTATTTTAGTATTGGTTACGCGTATCTCGGATATTTCGCCTCCATTCTGCGGGAGTGTCAACGTGCTAAGATTTTCACATTGCGAAAAATCTATATGTTTTAAGGTGGTGAGTTGCGATATATCCATTGATTCGATGGATGGATCAGAATGTATGATTAATGCCGTTAGGTGTTTGCATTTATTAAGCTCGCTTAAGTTTGCCATTTTTACTTCGTTGTTTCTATGATCCTTAAAAACAAACATGCCACTTGCGTCTACTTTTACGAACTTTAGGCTTTTGGCCTGAATAAGGAGGCCATCATTGTTCGGTGAAAAACCGAGGGCGGATAAAATTTTCACGTACGTATCTTCCGTGCGCTTTGGACCAAGCCCGAATAGTGTGAGAAAAGTTCTCCAAATTGAACATTCTCCAGAAAAATAACAAAGCCTTGCGTGGTCTGTCCAGCTAATTTTCCCCGCGATCTGCTCAGCCGTAAATGTGCCATCTCTAAGCACATCAAGTGATGTAACTCCATGCTTAAGCGCATCGTTACCTTCAAAACACACATGCGTAAGCAGCGCCTGAGCACCATTCGTATTGACGATTTTCCGCACATCCATAACACAAAACTATAATCATATAAAGTAATGGAGTCAATAAAAGATTCAAAAAAAGATGAATTTAGCAAAAAGTTGCCGCTTTGCATACATGCGGCTAAACTGGTTGAGGTGTGCAGAGGCGGTGGTAATTTAATGCCCCAGACTCACACGGGCACGAAAGTGGTCCGGCAAACGGCGCTTGCCAATCCAGCATCAATACTCATTTTACGATCAGATAACCCGCGAAAAAGACTCATGGTCAGAATCATACAACCCAAATCCTCTCGGAGGCGACATGACAAATAACTTTATGTCTCACTAACTCCAACATTCATGAAATTGTGGCCAAATCCAGCCGGCAGAATAATGAAATGCATATAAAGGATTCATTTTGGCAAAAAAATATGCTATTTTGCTGTTTTGCTAAATTGACATTTTTAGATGCTGAAATCTTTATCCCATCAATTGCATGCGTGAATTTTTCAGCTGACAACTATACAAGGCCATGAACACATATTAAAATACGGTTGGTTATCCATCGTGGTCATCAAGCTGGCCGCGTATCCCAACAGTATAAGTTGCGGCGGTGGAATGGCTTCCGATTTCCTGCACACAAGCCGTGGTTGGTGGCGAAATTAAAGAAATGGAGCCTCAGACCATGGCGTGGGGGGCAGATGGGACGGCGCGACTCAAAGGCCTGACTATTAGGCGTGGCACAATTACGACCAAGGGAATGTAGAGCTTGCCGCCGCCATGGACAGGACGAATAGAACTTCTCCGACCTAAAAACAGCCCAAAATCGACAAACACAACCAAAAATTTAACAATAAATTCTGAGTTTTAGGGTTTTTCAGCAAGTATTCACCAAATTGTGTCAATAATGGGCTTGAATTCTTAATTTATCCTTTTTTGCTGCAAAAATGGCTTTTGTGCAGGCGGGTAGAACGCCGATGGTTCCGGCTTCACAGGTTGAATCGCGCTACGCCTACTGGCGGTTGCGGCTACTTTATACTCTGATCGTAGGATACGCAGCATTCTATCTGGTGCGACAAAACATCCAAATCGCCGTACCGCTCATGCTTAAAGAATTTGGCTATACAAAAACGCAAGTTGGCTGGGTTTTTAGTGCATTTCCGGCAATTTACGGAATAGGAAAATTTTTCAGCGGTGCGTTGTGCGATCGTGTTAATGTGCGGTACTACATGGCCGGCGGGCTCATACTGGCGGCACTTACAAGCATCGCCATAGGATTTACGCCAATTTTTTCCGCAGGGCTCTACTCGCATTTTCGCATTGCCGTCACACCTTTGTGCCTCATTGCCATTTTCTACTCATTTAACGGGTTATTTCAAGCGACCGGTTGGCCCCCGATTGCGCGGTTGATGACCAATTGGTTTGCCCCAACCCAGCTTGGAACCTACTGGGGCGTTGTCAATGCATCCCATCAGATCGGCAGCATAACAATCCTCGTCGGTGGTGCTTGGCTGGGAAAACATTTCGGCTGGCAATCTATTTTTTTTGTTCCCGCTGTCGTTTGCCTGGTGATTGCGGTTTTTCTTCTAAATCGGCTTTGTGATACACCGGAATCGGAAGGACTCCCCCCGTTATCAGACGGAAAGATAGCAAAATCAGTCACCGTACCTAACTCTACTGCTCACGCGACTTTTCGCGAAATTTTTTATAAACACATTTTGCCAAATCGTGCGTTGTGGTTGGTTTGTTGGGCAAACTTTTTTTTATACGTGGTCCGCATGGGGTTTTTCAATTGGGCGCCAACATTTCTCCAGGAAGCACGCGGATCATCCGCCATGGGTTCCAGCCTGCAAACCGCTTTTTTTGAAATTACGGGAATTGTTGCCGGTATTGCCGCTGGGTACATTTCTGATCGCTGGGCCGGAGGCAGGCGAAATGCGGTTTGCGCCATATTCATGGTGTTTCTTATACTCTTTCTGTTTTTATTTTGGGGTACGCCGGGGCATCACCCGGTTTTTGACACCTTTTTGCTTGGTGTTATCGGGTTTTTTGTTTACGGCCCACAAACGCTTGCCGGAGTTGCTGGCGCTGAATTTGGGTCTGCACGTGCAGCTGCCACGGCCAATGGACTTACCGGACTTTTTGGTTATGCTGGTGCTATTTTTTCTGGTTTTGGAATTGGTTTAATAACGGACTACTTTGGATGGGGTTACGCCATCCTCTTTTGCATCGTATGCGCGGGGATCAGCCTGGCGTTTTTTACGATGAATTGGTCGCAAACGTCGCTTAACAGAGGCGCATGATCTCGCATCGCTGATGCCGACTAGGATCTTGCTGAGAATCGTCCAGCTTGTATGAAGAGGAAGCCAAAGTAAACGGCTGCTAGAACTGTATGTAGTATAAGCAAGTCGATTTCGTCGGGCTTAACAAAAAAAGACTGCCTAATTAGGAGCAGCTCCGTTGCCGTCAGCGCCGCACAGCACGTTTTGAAAAGGCAACCAGCCATAAATAATATGCCGGTAACCACATAAACCACGGCGATAAGAAAAATCCAAATGCGTGGCGGCAGTGTGACGGTAAACAGGGAAAATGGACGATCCAGAATGACGATCGCCGATCGGCCGCCGCCCAACATTTTGACGCCGTACCAAGCGGTAATAAGCCCCAAAACAACACGAATGACCAATTTTCCAAAATCAGGCTTATCGAAGAAGCGTTCCATGCCAGCGAAGGGTGTGCGGATGTTTATGCGGCGCAAGAGTTCTGTTACAAAATTTTTGCAAAGCTATTACGCAAGTCGCATTTCGCGGTATGTAAAAACTTCATTTGCCTGCGGGTTTTTACTTTTATGAAATTTAATATTGTTTTAAAATGTAGAGGAATACGTTTTAGTGAGTGATACTCTTAGTGCCAGAAGAAGGCCAAAATTAATTGTATGCAATCAATGTTTTGTCGGTCGAGTAGTATATCTCCGACTCAGGTGGACATCCTAAGCATTTTTCGGGACAATTGAGCTTTTAAATCGGATGTAATTATTTTTTGGGACGGAGGCAAAAAGATCACCATCCAATCCGAATTGAATGGTAACTGCCATTGGATATGCCGAAATAATTCCCGGGTCGCGCGGCGCAATGCGTTACGGCGAACGGCGCCGCCACTTTTTCTCGAAGTAACAATTGCAATACGTGAGCGGCCTGTGGATCCGGCGCCATCCTTCCGCACAACTAAAAAACCAGAGCCATATTTTCGCGCCACGGCCGCGCGAAATAACAAAAAATCCTTACTGCGACAGATGCGCTGGCTTCGCAAAAACCGTTCATCTGGCATGGCAAAAAAATTAAACGACCGTCAGCCGCCTGCGTCCGATACGACGCCGATTGGATAAAATCGCACGGCCAGCCGCTGTCTGCATGCGCCGCCGAAAACCACACCTCCGCTGGCGCACAATTCTAGACGGATTATAACTCGGCTTCATCTCTCGGTGCTATGAGGCATTCAAACGGATATTTTGCAAGGAAAAATGCAAAAACTTCGGCAAGAAAACACACTTTGCGGGACAATGTTTCATGGCGAACCTATTGACACCCCAGACGTTTTCGGAAATTTGGATGATACCGTGTATTTGCATGAGGCATAAAATACGGTGTTTTGGGATTTTGATAGAGCATTTTGTTGTGTCTTTGCGGGCTGCAAATGACCTATAACGCACCTAGGTTTTATCCAAGTTTCAACAACTTATTCCTCGCGGGCATAGCGCAATTTTGCGGCGCGGAAGAAATTTTCAACGTGCAATGTTTGACTTTTGCAGAAGGTCTATTGACTCGTCTGGCGAACAATCCAGGTTTGCAAAATGGAATTGGTAAATTCTCGAGATCTAAAAGGCATTGAGGAAAGCGGGTGTCCTTTTGTTGGCGTTTTTCTGTTGCGAAATGTTTCCAGGCGTACGGCGAAAACGGGCAAACCCTTTCTTGCGGTCGAAGTTGGCGACCGCTTTGGGGGTTTTACTTTCAACGTTTTTGAAGAAAATGCATCTTTCAGCATGCTTCAAAATTCCGGACTTGGGGCGTTTTTGGAACTTAGCGGCACAACCGAAAGTTTCAACGATCGCTTTTCCCCGCGTATCACCAGCATTCGCCGCATGACCCCGGCGGAAATTAAGGGGCAACGACTGGAAAATCAACTTTACGACGGCCCAAAAGAATCTCCGGCGGCACTTGGAAAGGAATTGGAATCCCAAATCGCGCGCATAAAACATGATAAACTTCGACAAACGGTTCAGCGCGCATTGGAGGACGTTGGAGAAATCTTTTGGAAAAATACTGCCGCTGTTTCCATGCATCATGCTTACCAATGCGGTTTGTTGGAACACACGGTCCACGTGACTCGAGCGGGAATCGCCCTTTTGCCGCATTATCCCCAAATCAATTCCGATTTAGCCATCGCCGGCATGATACTCCATGACATCGGAAAGTCTTTTGAATACGAGGGTGACGGCGTGTACAAACGCACATGCTTGGGGAATTTGCAAGGGCATGTTGTTTTGGGATATCGCATCGTCCGCAAGGCCGCACTTTCTGTTGAACTGGCCGATGAGCTGACACTTCGGTTGGAGCATATTATTTTGTGCCACCAGGGCATGCTAGAATACGGAGCCGCCGTGTTACCATCTTCCCCTGAGGGAATCTTCGTCGCTCTTGTAGACAATCTAGACGCGCGCATGGGAATGGTAGAGAAGGCTATCGATAATACTCCATTAAAGCAAGAATTTAGCGAAAAAATCCTCGGACTTGAAAACGTTCGAGTGTTTACCAAAGGGCAGTCTTTTGGTGTGATTTAAAAATCCATTGCAACAATATTTTTTTATGATTTAATAATGTCGTGAGTTCAAATCTGCATAGGCCATTTATCGCTGGCAATTGGAAAATGAATAAGACTTCCACTGAGGCTGGCGAATTTATAAGGCAGTTATTGGTCGAAATTCGATCCAACGAAGCCACGACCGTGCTTGTATGTCCACCATTTACTGCCCTTGCAGCAGTGTCCAATTCATTGGAAGCCACACGCGTACTCCTCGGGTCCCAAAATGTGTACTACGAGAGAGATGGAGCATTTACCGGGGAGATTTCGCCACAAATGTTGCGTGACCTTTTCGTAACACATGTAATAATCGGGCACAGCGAGCGGCGGGCTATTTTTCACGAGTCGGATGAGGAAATTCGTAAAAAAATTTTGGCCGCGATAAATGGCGGATTGACTCCAATTCTTTGTGTCGGAGAAAACCTTAACGATCGGGAAAGTAAAAAACATTTCGCAATTGTCCAAGGGCAATTGGAAGCTGCCATGAAAGATATCGAGGGCCAAATTATCATCGCCTACGAACCCGTTTGGGCCATTGGTACTGGACAAACGGCGACACCGGAAATGGCACAGGAAATGCATGGCTACATTCGCAAAATTGTTAGCCAAATAGCTGGTCCAGCAACGGCAAAAGAAATCCGCATTCTCTATGGCGGATCCATGAAGGCATCAAACGCCGAAGCTCTATTGCGACAACAAGACATCGATGGCGGCCTGATTGGAGGAGCCTCCCTTAGCGTGCAAGAATTTGCTTCGATTATCAGAATTGCCGACACGATTGATCATTAGAGCTAGCCATAGAGCATGCAATGCCGACTCTCGAGAGGCAGAATTGTGCATATATTTTTCGTGCGCATTAAACTTTCGGACATTTTGCTTGTGTTTATTTTAATTTTAGCATGTGTGTAGTCGGCACAGAAAACACAATTGCGTGTTTTAAATTAGATTTTGATCACCTTAAACGTCTGCGAGCGGGCATATACGGCCCCAGCAACGCGATGAGTTTTGCGCATGAAATTTCTTTCGAATGATGGAAAATTTTCTTGCGCGAATGTGTTGATGTGCTATTGCGATAGTACAGATGGATGCGGATGAAGCCTCTTTCCAGGAATTGTGTGACGCCTTCTTGATGATTTCGTGTGCCAGGGAAATGAAAAATTTTCTTCGTGATCTCTGTACTCCGGCGGAAATCACGGCCATGGCGGAACGGTGGCACGTATGTCGACTGTTGCATCAAAGCAATCTTTCCTACCGCGAAATCCACCAGCTAGCAGGCGCAAGCCTAGTAACCATCGGGCGTGTGGCGCGATTCCTGCGCAGTGAACCCCACGGGGGTTACCACGCGGTCTTAAGAAAATTAAATGACCGTATGAATCTAACGGATAAGAAAAAGAGGGTAAAAAAATGAAAAAATTTTTAGTTTTTTTAAGCGTAGCGATGGCAGGCGTGTCGTATGTCCAGTTGCGTGCATGTGCTGCAGAAAAGCAACATGTCTGCATTCTCAAAATTGTCGATCATAAGGCTTTAGACGAGACCGTGCGCGGTATTCGAGATATTATCGGCGAACAAAATGCAAGTATCCGCGTTGAATCAGCACAGGGGGATCCTTCCCTTGCATTGCAAATTTCCCAAAAATTTGTCCGACAGAAGGCTTCTGTGGTTGTTGCAATTGGCACCGTGGCAGCGCAGAGTTTTGCAAAGTTTGCCAATCCTGAACGAAAATTGGTGTACAGTTCTGTAACCGATCCGAAAAAAGCTGGATTAATGGAAAACACAAACATTGGTGGAGTCTCGAATTTCGTTCCGCTGGAGCCACAATTGGGCATGTTTAGACGCATCCAGCCACGGCTTAGAAAATTAGGCATTCTCTATAATCCAGGGGAGGCTAATTCGGTGAGCATCGTGGGAAAACTGCGCGAAATTTGTCCCGTGTTCGACATTCAATTAGTGGAACAGGTGGCCACAAAATCGGCGGAAATTCCGCAAGCGGCCACGACGCTTGCGGGAAAGGCGGATGCCATTTTTGTTTCCAATGACAATACGGCTTTGGGTGCACTTCCGGCGATCATTCGGGCAGCGAATGGACGAAAAATTCCCGTCTATGTGAGTGATACGGATGCGGTGGCACTTGGGTGTTTAGCGGCACTGGGACCAAATCAATACCAAGTTGGTGTCCAAACCGGCAACATGGTAAAGCGCATACAGACGAAAGATCTGTCTGAACCACTGCGTCACGAAACGGTGGCCACGATGGAGTTATTTCTCAATACGCGGGCGGCACAGATCCTTGGCATCCAATTCGAACCTAGTCTCCTGTGTGAGGCCACGGAGATCATCCAATGAGCAGCGGTGAGTGGGCTATAATTTTACAGATGGGTTTCATCTATGGCATCGTGACCATTGGCGTTTTTATGTCCTTCCGCGTGCTCAATTTTGCCGACATGACCTGCGATGGAACATTCGTATTGGGAGGCTGCCTCACCGCCGTTGGCATAAAACATGGATTGCCAGTACCATTGGTGCTGATTTTTGCGTTTTTAGGCGGTGGTACCGCTGGATTTATCACGGCATGCCTACACAGTTATTGTAAAATTATTGACGTATTAGCCGGTATTCTCGCGGCATTCATGCTCTATTCAGTGAATCTGCGCATCATGGGCGGGGTACCTAATGTTACCCTTGACGTGGGCAACGGGTGCGGCATAATTCTCGCGTGGTCGGGCAATTTTGTTATTCTGACCATCGGGTATCTGCTGGTATCCGATTTTGGCCTTGCCCTACGCGGTCTGGGGCAGAATCGCCACTTGATTCAAAGTTACGGTATTCACACGGCAAATACAATTGCCGTTGGGCTTGCCCTGAGCAATGGGCTGATCGCCCTTGGTGGCGCTTTTTTTTCATTAACACAAAACTTTTGCGACATTGGCGGCGGGGTTGGGACACTTGTTGTTGGATTGGCCTCCCTGGTAATCGGTGAAAAACTTTTGCCTTTTCGCTCGCCTGCCGTGGCCGTAGTCGCCTGCGTGGCTGGATCCGTTGTCTATCGTCTGCTTGTCGGATTTGCCCTCCACAGTGACGTTTTAGCCCTCCGATCAAGTGACCTAAATCTCGTATCGGGCCTACTCATCGTTGGTATCATGTCCATACGGGGGAGGAGGAAAAGGTGCTTTCTTTGAAAAACATCGGCGTTTTCCTCGGAAGCCAACGGATTCTCGACGGACTTGATTTGAAAGTTGCCGAAGGAGAGTTCGCCGTCATTATCGGTGCCAATGGCACGGGAAAATCGACGCTTTTTAATGTAATTAGCGGCACCCTTTTGCCCGCATACGGTGAAACTATCATCGGAGGAATTGCCAATAATTTCGAACAGGTTACCCGTGTTTTTCAAGATCCGCGTGTGGGAACGGTTGGGAACTTCACAATTTTCGAAAACATGGCGCTTGCCCTTAATCGCCGCAAAGGATATCGCTTCATCCCTTTTGCCAACCGTAAACGGCGGGAGCTTTTTCGCGAACGCTTGGCCATCTTGGGCATGAATTTGGAAAATCGCTTGGAGGACCGCGCATGCAGCCTATCTGGAGGCCAACGGCAAGCGTTAAGTTTGGTCATGAGTACTCTTGGTGAATATGAGGTGTTGCTTTTAGACGAAATCACCGCGGCATTGGACCCGAGATCTTCGGAGATGGTCATGGCGTTGGCAAACAAAATTGTTTCTGCGGAGAGAAAAACTTGCCTCATGGCCACGCACAATATGCGCCATGCATTAGATTTTGGCGGCCCGTTACTGGTCCTCCGAAATGGCAAATTTGAACAGTCATTCACCCGAGGCCAAAAACAAAAACTTTCTCCATCGGAGCTTATTGAAACTTTTGTTTGTTCCTGATATCATTTGAAAACACACATTCGGGTAAATAGACTCGGAGGTGGATTGCGATGAAATTTTGTCAATTCCTTCGCAAACGCGTGTGACTAGCTCATTTGTTGGCAAAAGGGCGTTGCCATCCAGTGCTGCCGGCGATTCATCGGGAATTTGGTCGCCGGCGACCATGCCATGGCCTCCGTCATTTTCAAAAGGTTGGCCTGCAATAACGCCAGGCCCAAAGCGATTTGAAAGCGCCTGAACATCCGCAATCGTCACAATGGCCGGAGTTTATTCTTGTGAGGAAGCGGTTCAATGGGAAACGTCGCAAATACGGCCTATTTCGAGGCTTTTGCTTCATCGGCCAAAATTTTTTCGGCCGCTTCCGCGTCCATAAGTGGTTCCGCAGTACAAAGTTTAGCCACGGCGTCAGGGCCAGTCAAAATCGCCTCGATAAGTGCTTCG
>JAITKJ010000015.1 GCA_031278455.1 Puniceicoccales bacterium
ACGGCGGCGTCAACCGGCATATTAAGGATGTGCACGTAAAGTAAATTCCCGATAGGTGGATCTTTATCGGGAACGAGCGAAAAAATTTCGGCATATCTTTGGGGATTTTTTCTTCTCATTGTGTCCACGAACATGAATATTGTTTCCAGGGGGAGATGGTATTCTGAAAGAATTTTTTTGGCCCGCGCAAGGTCCATTCGCATAAAAATGTGTACTGCCCAAAGGTGGCCGCATTCAATAGAATTAATTTGCAGCAGGCGTGCTAAATCTTTATCTGGTAATGTTTTAAGTGCGTCCACCACTTCGGCGATGGGGAACCCGTGAAGAATATGGAGTGTGCGCAGAATGTCCAAATCGGTATCCATATTCATTGATTGAACGAGCTGGCCTATGTCTTGCTGCCTTGCTTTCCAAACCTCTGCCACGAACGGCGGTGGAAAATTCATACACTCGTCAGTCGGTTTGCCATTGCCATCGAAAAGCTGGTTTATGCGTTCTTTTGGGGTGGCTTTGACGATATCTCTATAATTTTCCAAAAACTTATCTTTGGCATTGGCGATATCTCTATAATTTTCCCAAAACTTATTTTTGGCTTTGGCGCGCTCTATCAACTTCTGCAGATATCCATCTGCTGAATCTGGATAATATCTATGCAAATAGTTCAACAGCATGATTTGTTCCTCGCGATCCATTGTTGATATTTGCTCAACTATATAATCACATCCATCCTCACAGATGGGCTGTGTGCAATAGCGCCAAATGTTAAATAGCACTTCTCGCTTCGCGTTAATATATCCAGTTATTAGAGTGTCTGCGATAAATTTTCCCGGACGGCAGGCATGCAATAATTCGAGCGTGTAATCATGTCCTCTGGTGTGTGTACGCACGTAGCGGTTATCAAAACATTCACCAAGCCGTCGAGCTCCTTCCAGCGTGCTTGTTACGTAGTCATCAACCGTCGGATCATCCCATATGGAAAAATGTGAAGATTCCCATGGATCTATTCTGAGATCCATTTTCGTATCCGCATGCGGGGGGGGGGATTGGCGTTCCGGTTCGGGCGCGGCCAACGCTCTGCTGTTCAAAAATCTCAGCGAAATAACAAACCAATAGTTATCGGTAAATTTATTAATGGCATCGGACGCCGCAACAACAGAAAGCAGCCAAACGGCTCCATAAACGGGTACGGCAATTGGCCAAGTTACCACAGTGCAAACGGCCACAAACGCTTTAGTTAGCCTTGACCAATTGCATCCACCGCAACACTCCGCACATATCTTGGTATTGCTGCCCAACACTGTATACATAAAATCATCTCCACAACAAAATTACAAGCTCAATTTTTTCTTGAACTTCTTGTAAAAGTCGATTTAAGATCATTTTCCATCGCGCGAATTCCGAAGCCGTAACTTTAACTTTTGCTAAAGTCCACAGGGCTGGTCGGCAACTTTTGTAAAAAATCCAATCTATTGCAGAAGCAAAATATACGGCCTTGAACTGCTCAACTCATATTGGGCAAAGTGGCTCAAAGCCGATTTCTGTAATGGAATAAGTATACTGTTTGACGATTGGGCTTGAGCATGCATCTATGACTTCGAAGGTAATTTCGTGTATTGTGTACGCGTAGATGGGGGGCATGCGCTTGGGGGACAGGTGGCTATTAGTGGATCTAAAAATGCGGGCCTACTCGCTTTGGCCGCCTCTATTCTTGCCGATGAAGCTGTTATATTGCACCACGTTCCAGATCTCAAGGATACCAGGTTCATGGGACAAATTCTTGAAACTCTGGGCTGTGAGTTTTCATTTCAAACTGGAACGGCGCGCATTCGGGCTCGGGAAATAAGTGGCAATCCGTTCTATGAATGCGTACGGCAGATGCGCGCATCCGTTTGCCTCCTAGGACCCTTGGTCGCACGCCTGAAACAGGTCCGCATGCCACTCCCTGGCGGGTGTATTATCGGCCAACGGCCAATTGATCTGCACTTGCATGGACTAAAGGCTTTAGGGTGTGAAATTTTCATTCAAAACGGCTTCGTGTCCGCTTCGGCTGATCACTTGATTGGCGCAACTATTTCCATGGGCGGCCCATTCGGCAGCACGGTAACTGGAACCGTAAATGTCATATGTGCAGCAACTTTGGCCAAGGGGGCGACTGTTATCCGAAACGCCGCCCGCGAACCCGAAGTAGTTGACCTGTGCCGCATGTTAACAAAAATGGGTGCAAAAATTGACGGAATTGGAGAATCCACGCTGACCATCGAAGGTGTGGACCAGCTGCATGGCGCCTGCCACGAGCTAATCCCTGATCGCATTGAATTTGGCACATTTCTATTACTCGCGCTTGCCGGTCGTTGTGAATTGAAGCTGTCGAAGATGAGCTTACCTCTTTGCGGCGCATTGGTGGACACACTCGCAACAAATGGTGCTGTATTTGAAGAAATTGGTGATTTTTTTGTCGTCCATGGAAGTAGGTCAAATTTACGCCCAATGCGCCTGGAGACATTTCCGTTCCCTGGGCTTCCAACTGATTTGCAAGCTCCGTTGTGCACATTGTTTACGCAAATTAGCGGCGCGAGCAGCATCGTCGAACATATTTATCCCAATCGCTTTGCGCATATAGTCGAGTTGCAGCGGATGGGAGCTGTTATTTCTATGGATGGTCCGCGTGCCATTATTCGCGGCGTCACGCAACTATCCGGAGCTAAAATGGTGATTCCGGACTTACGCGCCGGGGCATGTCTCTACATGGCAGCGTTGCTTGCAAACGGCGAATCATTAATCCACGGCGTGCACCATGTAGACAGGGGCTACGAAAATTTTGACGAAAAACTAAAAAAAATTGGTGCTGTACTTCAACGGGAGGAGGTTGAGCGGACGAATGGCGGCAAAGAAATTTAATATTGGGCAACGAAGGCTCATGGCCGATTTTTGCGGCATTGGCGGTGCAGATATGACAACAATGGTCCGCATGCCACAGGCATTGGGGCTGGTTGTGTCCAAGGCCATCAGAAACGCCGCACAAGGTTCCAGTCGCTTAAAATCGATTCAAAATTCCTGGCGAGGTATCGTCGGGGAAAAGATAGCGTCATTTTCTAAGGCGAAAAGCCTTACTCAAACCACGCTCACAATCGAAGTTACCAATAGAGCCGTGTTGCAAGAGTTGAAGTTTAACGAACAAAAGATTTTGGATGCGCTTGCAAAAAACGCCCAAACAAGGTTTGTGAAAAAATTGGCCTTTTCGCAAAAGTAAACTGTTGGGCTGCAATTGCGACACTCAATTATGTTATGCATTATTGCCACCGCCACTGGCGGTATCATTAGTTTGTTGCCTGGCTTTCTCTAAAAATATTTGAACAGCTTTGCCGACTTCGATGACTATAGATGGCTCACACAATGCATCTCCCCCAAAATCAACATGTGGGCAATTGTAGATTGGCTTTAGTTCGTTAGGCTTTTCTTTGGTTAGGATGGCCGCCGTTTGGATACCATAGGCGTTGGCCAAGTGTACGCCGTCCAAATCCGAAGCCACCACAACGGAATAGCGCAGAAGTTTCTCCACAAACTTCTCTGGCGGCATGGGTCCGGTAAGATTTTCAATTTTTTTATCATTCGCGCTCGCTACGATCTCACTGGCCACTTCCGCGGCATCAGCATCACGACCAAAAAGCGTAATCTTTAAATTTGGATTCCGTTGCCGTAGATACGAAGCGAGAATTTTCCATTTATCTACGGACCAAAATTTATTCGCGCGACTTCCATTGATCCCCAAGCAAAAAGCTATATCCAGCGATTTTTTAGGAAAGTGCGTGTGTGCAATTGGTTCAAAAGACGGATTTTTGAGGAGCCCATAGTTGCGAAAAAACTCCCTCCATTGAATGGTCGGATGCATGTCTAAATGTTTTTTTGGTGATGTCTTGTGGGTTAAGAATGGAAACATTTGATACACTATTGGCTGTATGCCCATGCGCACGGGAGCTCCGATAAGCCAGGCTTCCACTGCGGCCACAAAGGAGTTGTCGATGGAAATATGCAAATCTGGGAAACGTGTTCGCAACCGAAACGCAGAGTGGAGGCGCTTCAAGCTATCCGACGAAAAAGCAAGCACCTCATCGAGCCATGGAAATGTTTGAAGCCACGCGGCGTGATCCGGCGCGCAGAGAATAGTCATATGTGCATCGGTGCGGCCTTCGCGGATGGCGCGCAAAATTGGCAAAGCCAAGGCAATGGCGTAAATTTGTTTTGGCATTCTAATAAAAACTCGAAATTGTTTTGGCAGGTTGACATAGCCGTAATATTCACATGACTGCTTCAATCGCTGCTTTCGCCCATGGAGATTTAAAATTTCGCAAACGGGCCGCTTCCAGCGATTATGCACCCAGAGCCATGAATTTCGGAAAATTTCATCTTTGCGCACACGTCTCTCTAACCACTCATTCATGGCATCTGTGAGGGCCCCCACGCTTGCCGTAAGTGGTTCGATGACAAATGTGGCCTGCCAGAAGCCCGTGCGCTTGGCGTGCATTACGAATGCCTCCGCTGAGCTTTCCCGGCCAAGAATTTCTGCCAGGAGTGTAGACGATGTCACGCGGCCACATAGAGTCGTCAGCGCTCCAGCACCGCCGGCATATTGATCGAAGAGGAGTCCTACGCATCCTCCTTTTCGCATCAAATGCGATGCTTCTGCCAGACCACCTTTGCGGGAAAGCATGCGGAGACCAAATCG
Source organism: Puniceicoccales bacterium (assembly GCA_031278455.1). Classification (GTDB taxonomy): domain Bacteria; phylum Verrucomicrobiota; class Verrucomicrobiia; order Opitutales; family JAIRLM01; genus JAIRLM01. The sequence goes on from JAITKJ010000015.1 coordinate 4,724, forward strand.
CCCACGCGTTCGCCGAACATATTGTTCTATAACCTTGTGCCTGAAAGGGCGATAGATGATTCCAAGTGGCAAACGGTCAACCTCCAAGCCAAGCAATAATGGCAAAAATACAAGCGCCTCCGTAAGCGTTTGATGGGGAATGAGAAGTAATTGCGGCGTATTTTTAGAGCGAAGCTTCCGGCAAAAGTTGGCCCAGTCCCCATCAAGGTGAAAATTTTTTCTAATGCGCCACCGCGGAAAGAATGGGGAAGCTATGGCAAATAAGCCTAATTCGATGAGTTGCGCACAATTATCACGTGCAATTTTTAGAATTTCGCCCACGCTTTTATCTGAAAATACACTTGATAGGTTGCCAAGGAGTATGCGGCGGCGTTTGCGCGCTAGTAGAAAAAAAAAGCACCCAATAACCCATGTGGCAGGCCGTAAGATAAAAATTGGACAGATGCTTACCAACAACCCAAAGGCATTGAGAAAAAATCGCGGGCACCGCCAAAAAATCCAATTTGCTGCCGCCGACAATCCGCGAAAAATAAACGAACGCATGAACACCTCCTCCTAGAAAAGTAACTAGTCCGGATACCGCAATCGCGCAAAATCCCTCGTTTTTCAATGGGCGTTCCTTCGCCGCCATTGAATTTTTGTAAAAAATTCAACAAAATCTTATATGTCATCAACTGCTTAAAACCCGGTATAATATCGATAAGATTTTTGCAGCATAATAATCCAGGGTCCGATCCAGGACAAACGCATAGCCCACCGGAGCCACCAGGGCACGCACACTTCCGCGGCCCGGCATTCCACTACCGAACGCAGTGATAATTGGATACTCCAGCGGACGGCAATGGCAGTGCTAACACAAAGCAGCACACAAATTCCAATGACAATAGTGCGGTGTCCTAGCAAAAGTAACAAACAGGATACCGAACTTAAAAGCGGAAAAAATACAGATAGAGGCCCGCCGCCGAGAACAAACGCACCCAAAGCGAGCTCCAGTGCAGCACCTGGTCTGCGCTGCGCCAAACCTTTTATTCCTGCCATGGTGAGATGTTCATCTGCTTTAATGTGGCTCCCAATACTCAAGTACAGAAATAGCAGTTGATAAAATGACAAAACAAACAACCACCGATGGCTGTGAAAAACGCCAGCAAAGCTGATCAGCAGACAGATGGTCGTCGCAAATAAACGGTGAATAAATTTCCAAACGTACTGCTCGTTGACGGCACCGATGAGATGAAATACCACAGACAGTAGCAGCAAAATGGGCGAGAATTTCACAGCCGGACTTAAAAGAACACACAGAGCATACGGTAAAATCTCGCCGGGCCCAGAGGTGTATTCTCTTCCACTGAAGCAAAAAGGAAACACACCCGCAATTCCAATCTGGCCGAGAAATAACATATTTTCGGCAATGGACGTGCGCCTGCCAGTAATCAAAAAGCCAATAGCCAAACTTTGCAAAAACAGTGCAAAAAGTCTGGCAACCATCTGATCATATTTCCGGGTTACACCGGAGCCAATGGTCAAAAACACACCGACCAAAAATCCCAGGCCAGTAAAAACCAAACGATTCGGAACAATCGCACACGCGGCACAACCAATTGCAAACGGCCAAACCAACCATCCCGTCCCAGCAAAGGGCATAACCCGCCGAAACATTGGGACCAAAAAGGGATAGATGACGACCGAAAGCATGGTTGTCTAATCAGCCAGGTTGTGCCTAAGCGGGAACAATTCCGCGGGCTCAAAAAACCGCAACACCTCCGCCCGTGCGCCAACGACACTATCGGATGCATGGATCATATTTTGACCTTTATCTTTTCCAAAATCGCCTCGTATGGTCCCCTTTTCTGCCAGTCGAGAATCTGTTTCTCCGGTCATTTCCCGAACTTCTTCGATAACATTCTCGCCCTCAAGAACCATAATCACCACCGGAGCGGAACTCATAAATTCCACGATATCACCGAAAAATGGCTTATCCGCCAAGTGGGCATAATGCTCCCGCAAAATGGCTTCGCTCAACTGCACCATTTTAATGCCGGAAATATGGAAATGCATTTCCTCAAAACGTTGTAGAATTGCCCCTACGCGCCCCTGCTGCATTGCATCCGGCTTAAAAATAATCACCGTCTGTTCCATGAATTCTCCCTTCTGTTCTGCAAGGCAGCTGGAAATCAGCGCCAAGCCAAGCGAAAAAATATGCAATAATCGTTTCATCATAACTCCTCCAGTCATCGCCCACGAGGCTGAGTCTCGAGAAAAACGCATGCAAGCCCCAATGTGATTTCAAAGATAGTGGTCAGCAATTGTAAAATCTTTTGACATCTGTTGCCGGCGCGCTAAACTACAATTCGAATCAATTTTCGGCAGACCAGTAGTAAAGGAGCCTTCACATGTCGATCGTTTCATCTCCAGTGAATTTCAAAGACCTCATAACTGCGAGCGTCTATTACGAAATCCTAAAACGCAATTTAGACAATTTGCAGCCTATCTCGCCGGAGATACGCTTTGAAAAAAATACTGATGGCACAATGTCATATTACCGTATCCTCGCCAACGGGGGCTACACGCGAGCGAAAGGCAACTGTGGGGAATTTGTAAAAATGACGACCGACGACGGCCGGGAAGTTTTCCTTCACTATTCACAGGTTTTCGGACCCACCTTCGCTGCGCGCAAGAGTATGGACACCTTAGCTTATGTTCTCGGAGCGACATATCAAAATACATATCGCCAAATGGCCATGCTTAATGACCTAATTAATGAAGCCGAAGCGCTAAATGAGAGCATGCGAAAGTTTAATGACATTTTTTCGTCTTTTACGACCAACGCAATAAATTATAATTCCGGTGCGATAAACCAAATATTAACAATACATCGGGAAATGCTAAAACTTTATATTGACAGCGGCCTACAAATTCCGCTTAATCGCATATGCAGTGGCGCCGCCCCGCAACTTTATGCGGAAATTGTGCACTCTACTAAGGCTTATGACACGTCCTACTACCAGACGTGGACATTGTTTTACGTTGACGCCTCCGGAAATAAGAAGATCGTCCGTCAAGGTGTTGAAATCAAACACGAGCCAACTGGCTCTTTTAGCGCGGAGCACAATAATGTCGACCCTCCAGCATATAGCCTTAGCGAATATTTATCGTTTTTGAGCGACATGATGAATAATGAAGTCGCAATCCATGCACAGTTTTCCAGCGATGCAACGTATTCGATTGAATCAGGTGATAGTAAATTTTTCGCAAAATGCTATTTTGATAATGGCGAGAGTGTAAGATATAAATATTTTTTGGGCCTCAGTATTGCCGATAAAGATGTGGATCTTCGCAAAGCGCAGTCGCCAAAGAATATTGTTACGCGCACGGCTACGGTCAATGCTAACGCATCATGCTATTCATGCCCCGTCCAATTGGAGGAAGTACTCAATGGAAATAAGATTGGATATTTTAGCCAAAAAGAGTCCAACTCATTCTTAGACCAAATTCGCATAGCTATTGACCAGCTGAACAATAAGCTCAGCACCGTGAGCTCGGTGATCGGCATATATAATCAAGATTTGCAACAAAACTATGCGGTGGCAACATCGGCCCTGGAAGCCACCGAAGAAGCACAACAAAAAACGGCAAAAAACATTCGCTAAGAATCTGAATATCTGTTTCTTATTCAGTTCAAAACTGTCGAAAAAATTTCGCGTTTCTAGACGCCAAAAAGCGGACTCTAGAAGTGCCACAAAAAAAATAAAACCCTCGCAAAAAGTCCATTTTCCAAATCAGAATTTTACAACTGGCACCTCGCAATACGTCCATCATTTGGTTTCCCTGGAAATGCGAAAATTGAAAGTACGGCCACTACGCCGAGGGCATAGCAGTAAACCACACAAGGCGTGATGGATAGCGGTGAAATGCCGCCGATCGCGCTGGCGAGAAGTAATTGCGGCGTGTAGGGTGCGATACCCTGGAAAACGCATGAAAAAGTACTCAACCAGGTCGCGCTGCGATGGGGAGAAACGCCGTTTTTTTTGCCGATCTCTTTGGCGATTTCCCCGCTGAAGATGATGGCCACGACATTATTGGCAAACATGAGATCGAAAAAACTTACAACGCCACCAATGATCCACTGTGCTGATCGATGGCCATTACCGTGGCTCGCGGCCCATGCGGAGAGTTTTCCGGCAACTTCGCGGATGAAGTCCTTGTGTACCAAGCCCGAAAGTCCACCGATGAAAAGCGTAAGAAGTACCAACTCATACATGCTCCCGAAGCCAGCGGAAATGCTCCGGGAAAGGGCTAGAGGTGTGTAATCTGCTCGGGAGAAGAGTCCGACGCATCCCGCAAAGGCAACGGAACTTACGAGTGTGGAAAAGACATTTACGCCGGAAAGCGCGAGGGCAATGAGCAAAAAGTAGGGTAAAACGAGCAAGAGTGAGCGGGGTCCGACGGAAATATGGGCCGGTGATTTACCCGCGAAAATGAGGAAAATTAGCACGAATCCGGCGGCAACGGTGGCAACGGCGCTGTTAAATTTCGTTTTTTTGCGTAAATCGGCGCCCTGGGACAAAACAGCGGCGATGGTAGTATCCGAAATGAACGACAGATTATCTCCAAACATGGCGCCACCAACGACCGTGCCAACGGCCAGAGGAATGGAAAGATTCGCCTGGGCGGCGATGGCGGCGGCAATGGGCGTGACGGCGGCAATGGTACCCATGGAGGTGCCGATGGCCGTGGAAATAAACATGGAAACGGCGAAAATTCCGACGAGTAGAAAGCGGCCAGGAATGAGGGACAGGGCGAAATTGACCGTGGAATCGATGCTGCCGATGTCCCGCGTCACCTGGCAAAATGCCCCGGCGAGCAGGAAAATAACGCACATGGTCATGATATCACGGTGTCGCATGCCGTCCGCAAAAGCTTCCAGCCGCTCCCGACCGCTTCCACGGCGCATGAGCCAGCCGACGACGAGGGATGGAATAATTGCCACCGTGGGAGAAAGCTGGCTAAATGCGTTTGGCACACCCCGTGCCGTCAAAATCGCGCCCGTTCCGACAAAAAGGGTTACAAACAATAGCCACGGGATACAATGGAGCAGAAACATTAACTTCGAATTCCGGAGATTCCGTCCCGTGTCAAGCCGTTTGGCCCCGCGCTCCATCCAAGGCGCAAGTGACGCGCAATATAGAATTGAAAGCCGCGAATGATACCACTCTTGCTCCTTGATCAAAGCCAAGGGATCGATAGGCTTACTTTAATGGCGCGAAAAACAGTGGTTTTGGTGATTCGGGACGGATGGGGCGTGAATCACCGGCCGGATGGGCAAAAATTGGATGCGACCCACTGCATTTCAACACCTCACACGGACGAGCTATTGGCCCACTGGCCATCCGTGGAAATCGAGGCAAGTGGACTTGCGGTTGGGCTGCCAGATGGAATTATGGGAAACAGCGAAGTGGGTCATCAAAATATCGGCGCCGGGCGTGTGGTTGACCAGGAAATTGTCCGCATCGATAAAGCACTCGCAGATGGGAGCTTGGCGCAAAACGCGGTACTACGAGGGGCCTTTGAAAATGTAAAACGAAACGGCACCAAATTACACCTGATGGGGCTGCTTTCCGATGGTGGGGTACATTCGGTGATGGCCCATCCCATTGGTATCCTTAAGCTTGCCCGCCAAGCGCAAGTTCCGCGCGTTTACATGCATGCGTTCATGGACGGAAGGGATACGCCGCCCAAAAGTGGAATGAATTATATGTGCTCGTGGGAAGCGATGGCGAGTGAGCTTGGAATCGGCCAAGTTGCAACGGTTTCCGGGCGCTTCTGGGCCATGGACCGAGACGCCCGCTGGGATCGGGTGGAAAAGGCTTACCATTGCTTAACCGGCGGAAAGGCGGAAAAAGCACGCACGGCCGAGGAGGTTATCGGGCGCTATTACGCGCATCCGGCGGACGGTTCCCGCGTTGGCGATGAATTTATTCCCCCTACGCAAATTGTAACCGAAGACAGTACCTTTGCCGGCGCAATTGGGCCTGGAGACAGTGTGATTTTTTTCAATTTCCGCGGAGACCGGCCACGAGAAATCACAAAGGCGCTCACAAAGACCGAATTCGCTGACTTCCCGCGCGAAAAACCGCCGCCGCTTCACTACGTTACAATGACTGAATACGAAAAAGGCCTGTGCGAAAACATCCTTTTTCCCAAACCAAAGCCCATGCAAAATATCCTCGGATCCTATGTTAGCTCATTGGGACTGAAGCAGTTCCGCATTGCGGAGACGGAAAAATACGCCCACGTCACCTTTTTTTTTAACGACTACCGGGAGGAACCCTTTGCCGGCGAAGCCCGCCAGTTAATTCCCAGCCCGAAGGAAGTGGCCACCTATGATCAGAAACCGCAAATGAGTGCTGAGGCGGTGTGTGACGGGGTTCTCCGGGCCATGGCATCAAAGTCCTATGATCTCATCGTGGTCAATTTTGCGAATCCGGACATGGTGGGGCACACGGGAAACCTCGACGCGGCTAAAACCGCCGTGCAAACCGTGGACAACTGCCTGGGAAAACTCATGCAAAAGTCAAAGGACCTGGGCCAGCTCATGCTGATCACCGCCGACCACGGAAACGTAGAATGCATGTGGGATTCCACAAACAACGTCCCACACACGCAACACACCACTAATCCCGTCCATGTTATTATTTTTGGGGACGAGTATGAACACGCCCGCCTGCGCACGGGAGGAAAATTGGCAGACATCGCTCCAACGCTACTGCATCTCATGGATGTTCAGCAGCCGGTGGAAATGACGGGAACTAGCCTACTGCGGCCGTGAATTTTGGCCTGGTTTTGCCATTGACTCTCTTGTGCGCAAGGACAGTTCATGCGACGTGGGGAGGTATTCGCTCGGGGGAAGGTCCCGAGAGGAAAGTCCGGACACCATAGGACAGAATTCTCGGTGAAAATCGAGGCAGCGCGGGTCAATCCGCGTTGACGGAAAGCGCAACAGAAAGCATACCGCCCATGCAAGTGGGTAAGGGTGAAATGGTGCGGTAAGAGCGCACCGCGGCGGGGGCAATTCCGCCGGCAGGGCAAGCCCAATTCGGTGCAAGACAAAATAGGGGACAGGGTTGTCCGTCCATATGTCCCGGGTATGTCGCATCTGCTTCGGCAGAAGTGTCTGTGAAGGCACTAGATAAATGAATACCACGGCCTCAAAAGGTGCCGCACAGAATCCGGCTTATACCCCACGCTCTTCAGATCGCGGGCAAAAAAACTGGACCCCAGAATTCCGCGGTGATGCAACTTTGATTGTTGTCGCCTATGATAATGCTATCGCAGCAAATGCGCAATTGGGCATACCGTGTGACGGCAAAAACGAAGATTTTCGCCTTTGTTGCGATAATACTGGAAACGCCGACGCAAAATGGTGGGCATCGACGTATTTAAATTAGCCAATGTGCCATTCGCGGAAGGAAACGTGGCAACCATGACCTTGCTTAAGAAGCACAAGGAGGCGATCTGTCCAACTATATGCCTGTGCCATCATCCTTGGCTGCAATTTTCAGCTGAATGTGGGCCGGGCAAAAAAATTTTTATAGCAGTAGCTTGTCGTATTACCGCTTGTGCTGGGTGCGTTTTTTGGGCGAATGTTCTCCTTTGTCGATGGAGTGTTAGTCGGGTTAGCGTAGGATATCTCGTGCCAGATTTATTCGTAGCCATAGACCGTGATGCCAAGCCGATCTGCATGTTCCAGAAAGGTTTTTTGGGCAAAAAGCAGGGTGCGGCCAGATTCCACGGCGATGCCGCTAATGCCGCCTTCGCGCATGGACTCCAAAGTCCGCAGTCCAACAACGGGTACGTCGAAGCGGAAGTCCTGGTTGGGTTTGGAAGTCTTAATGAACCATTTGGGTTTCGTTTTAAATTCCTTGCAACGGGCCAGCATTTTATCCGTCCCGTCGAATCCTTCCACCGCGAGAACCGTTCCTCGATGGACCACCACACCTTGGCCAATATCTAGTGTGGCAACCGCCCGCGCCACCTCGATGCCATGTTCCACGCCAACCGGTGGCCGATGCCGACGTGTCATAAACCCCTCCGCGGCAAGATCTTCGTCCATGAACGTGCGCGCATCTAAAATTTTCACCCCGCATTTTTCAATGGAATCGGCAAGCGCCCCAAAGATTGTTTCCGCGTTTCTCCGTCGTAAGCGGGATAGCATGCGGATGGCCGCCCAGTCGAATTTTAAACCATGGAATAGCCGCTTGGGTGCGACCTGGCCAACCATCAAGGCCCAGCGATGTCCGTTTTCCTTCAACCGCTGGAGAATTTTTCCCACCTGCCCGGCGTTGTAACGAATCCGCCGATGGGCCGGAAAGCGCTTATAAAGCTCATCCGAGGCGTCTTCGGAGGCGACAAGGGAAACGGGAATCCCCGCGGCTTGCATGCGAGAAGCGCAGAGTAACGGGTAGTCCCCGCGGCCGGCGAGCAGCGAGATGCCATCCGTTGGAGAAAAGTTATCCGGAAGGAAGCGCGTTTGGACGGATGAAACATTCAAGTCCGCGCGTGGAAGTGCGGTCCTTTTTCGCCTAGTGAACAACGAAATTAACGATCCGATGGGGCACATGGACTTCCTTAACAATTTCCCGGCCGCGGAGGTGTGGAAGGACGCTCCCGCAAACTCGCGCTTTTTCTAAGACATCGGACTCCGCCGCGTCCGTTGACACGCAAATTTCCCCCCTCCGTTTGCCGTTGACTTGCACCACAATGATCACCGCATCCCGGGTCAACCATTGGCTGTCAAAATTCGGGAACGGTGCGCGCACAATACTTTCCCGGTGGCCCAATTGTTCCCAGATTTCCTCGCAAATATGTGGGGCGAATGGCGCCAGCAACTGAATGAAACTTTCCGCGGTAAATCGGGAAATGCGCGGCAGCTTTTGCAGGTGATTTAGTAGGATCATTAGTTGCGCGATGGCTGTGTTAAATCGCAGGCCTTCAATGTCTTCGCGCACCTTCCGAATGGATTCGTGCAGCAGCCGTTGGGTCTCATCGCCATCACACCCGCCATCCACGGAGACTTCGCTGTAAAATTTCCACGTGCGCTTCAAAAAGCGGATGATACCCTCGATTCCTCGCGCGTCCCAGGGCTTAACCGCCTCCAGGGGGCCGAGGAACATTTCATAGAGCCGCAGGGCGTCGGCGCCTGAGCTTTGAATGATCGCATCCGGGTTGACCACATTTCCCCGACTTTTTGACATTTTTTCACCATCCTCGCCCAGGATGATTCCTTGGTGAAATAGGCGCGGGTAGGGTTCCTTGGTGGGAACAACGCCGATGTCGTAGAGAAATCGGTGCCAGAAGCGCGCATATAGCAGGTGCAGGACCGCATGTTCCGCGCCACCGATGTAAAAATCTGGCGCCCGCCAGTAGTCGACAATTTTCGGGTCCACCGGTGCCGTTTCACAGGCCGGAGACATGTAACGCAGGTGGTACCAACAGGATCCGGCCCATTGGGGCATGGTGTTGGTTTCCCGCCGGGCCGGCACCCATTCGTCGGAGGGCCGTCCATCCGCCCGGGATCGTATTTCGCCCGTTTGCGGATGTATCCAAACGGAAACCCACGAATCCAGTCGTGCCAGGGGACTTTCCCCGTCATCGGAGGGCGGGTAACTTTCCGTTGGCGGGAGCTGAAGGGGCAGGGCCGTGGAAGATAGCGGAACGGCGTAAAATTTCTGCCCGCCTTCCTCGTAGCAAACCGGTTCACTGGGCATGAATTCAAGAAATGGTGAGCCCGGAGTGCGTAAAATGGCGGCAAAGTCGCCTTCGCCAACCCACACGATTGGAATTGGTTCCCCCCAGTAGCGCTGGCGGGAAAATAACCAGTCGCGCAGCCTGTAATTAACCTGCCGGCGGCCCATACCACCCGCTTCCAGACAGTCAATGATGGCTTCCCGGGCGGCATTGGAGGTCAAGCCGTCGTATTCGCCGGAATTGCACAAAATCCCACGCTCACAGTAGGGAATGGTTGCGTCGACATCCGTATCCACCGGGCGTATGACTTGGCAGATGGGCAAGTGGAAGAGTTGGGCGAATTCAAAGTCTCGGGCGTCGTGGGCGGGCACACACATGATGGCCCCGCTGCCGTAGGACATTAGGACATAGTCGGAAACCCAGATGGGCAGTGGCTCCCCAGTCAGCGGATGGGCGGCATGGGCGCCGCTGAAAACCCCCGTTTTTGTCTTGGCCAGGTCCGTGCGATCCAGGTCGCTTTTCTTGGCCGTTTTTTGCTGATAATCACTCACCGCGTCCCGTTGCTCCGGCGTCGTAATGGTCTCCAACACGGGATGTTCCGGCGCGACGACGAGATAGGTTGCGCCCAACAGCGTGTCCGGCCGCGTGGTGTAAACGGAGAGGCACTTTTCCGAATTTCGGATGGGAAAATCCACTTCCGCGCCCTGGGACCGGCCGATCCAGGCGATTTGCTGCCGCTTGGTGGAATCCGGCCAATCCAAACCGTCCAATTCTTCCAGGAGTTTTTCCGCGTATCGGGTGATGCGCAATATCCACTGGCGCATGGGTCGACGCTCGACCGGGTGTCTTCCGCGCTCGGAAAGGCCGTCAACGATTTCCTCGTTAGCCAGGACCGATTTAAGCGCCGGGCACCACCAAATGGGGCGTTTGTCGACGAAGGCCAGATTGTGCTTAAACATTTGCAGGAAAATCCACTGGGTCCAGCGGTAATAATGTGGATCCGTGGTGTTTACCTCCCGGGACCAGTCGATGGCAAACCCGATGCGCTGAATTTGCCGGCGAAACGTATCCACATTGCTCCGCGTGTTGATCCGCGGGTCCGTGCCCGTCTGAATGGCATGCTGTTCGGAGGGGAGCCCGAATGCGTCCCAGCCCATGGGATGCAACACGTTGTAGCCGCGCGCGCGAAGGTAACGGCTGAGAATATCCGATGCCGTGTAACCCTCCGGATGGCCGATATGCAACCCCGCCCCCGATGGATAGGGGAACATATCCAGGGCATAATAGCGAGGTTTGGCGCTAAAATTTTCCGCGGAAAAAGTGGCCTTCTCACGCCAGTATTCTTGCCATTTTTCTTCTATGGTTTTAAAATCGTAGGGCTTTTCCATTATTCGAACATAGAGTTCATTGGATAAATACGCTTGCAAGCTAAAATGCGCCCCTTTCGCCGCTTATCAGCGGAACCGAACGCTAAATCCCGAACCAAAAGCCGGGCAGCACTGGAAGAAATTTAAAAAAAATTAGAAAAAACTTGTTTAACGTCTTTTGCGCACTTTAATCCCAATAGGATTTGTTGAATCCGGTGACGAAAAAGGAAAAGCATGAAAAAGACACTCGCTTGTGTTGCGCTTGTTGGTGCGCTTGGTATGACCGAACTGCCAGCGTTAGATTTGTCTATGCTCTCGTTTGATGCAAAACTTGGGTATGAATCGGAGTATGTTACCCATGGGCGCAAAGAGGGCCAGGAAAATTTGCAGTTTGCCGTTGAAGTTGGGGCAGACATAGGCGGTGGTCATCTTTACGGCGGGGCAACGTCCGTTCTCCTATTTAAGGATTCTTCCGTACCAGTCCCAG
>JAITKJ010000017.1 GCA_031278455.1 Puniceicoccales bacterium
AACCAAATGGATTTTTGTTGTTCGTCCACCGCGAGAAACGCCTATGGCCTGGGCGCCTTTTTTTTAAATGCCCCAGTTGCATCGGGACTCACTTTGATGGAAGTAGTATCAAGGCTAACATGTACGGGCCGTGCGCCATCAATTTGTTTTCGTGCAAAATGCTGAAAAATTTTCTGTAAAATACCGTTTTTCGCCAATCGGTTCATGCGTGCATAAACCGTATGCCAATTGCCATAGATTTTTGGCAGACTGCGCCATTTGCGGCCATTTTCCAGCACGTAAATGATGCCATTCAACACAGTACGCGTGTCGTGAGTAACCTTCCCGCATGGTGTTGGCAGAAATGGTTCAATTTCTAAAAATTGCTCCTCTGTTAGCTCCACGCACTTACATGTAAGCCCGGTGATTACAGTGTTAAGAAGTAGTAACAGGCCCTAGTCGATTACGACGCAAGATTGCCGAGTACTTGGGCAACCAGCACGCAACCAACCATTTATGAATAGATCCAAGTCGCCGTCCATGACCGCCTGGATGTTGCTCGTCTCGATCCCCGTACGCAGGTCTTTTACCATTTGATATGGCTGAAAAACATAGCTGCGGATTTGATATCCCCACCCAATCTCGCCCTTCGCGCCGTAGAATTTTTCCAGTGCGGATCGTTTTTCGTCCTGTTGTTGTTCGTAGATGCGGGCTCGCAGGACTCGGATGGCAGCCAGGCGATTTTTCTGCTGTGACCGTTCATTTTGACAGGTGACGACAATTCCACTCGGCAGGTGGGTAATGCGCACGGCGGATTCGGTTTTATTCACATGCTGGCCGCCTTTGCCGCTCGAACGATAGGTATCGACGCGCAGGTCTTCGTCGCTGATCTCAACTTCTTCGTCGTCTTCGATTTCAGCAATTACGTCCACGGAACAAAAAGACGTGTGCCGACGCTTGTTGGCGTCGAATGGGCTGATTCTCACGAGTCGGTGCACGCCCCGTTCTGCTTTACAATATCCATAGGCGTTGGTTCCGATGAGCCGAAAGGTTGCTCGGGAAATTCCCGCCTCATCCCCCGGTTGTACGTCCTGGATTTCGCATTGAAAGTCGCGCAGCGCTGCCCATCGGGTGTACATGCGCAGGACCATTTCTGCCCAGTCGCAGGCCTCGGTCCCTCCCGCGCCAGAGTGGATAGTTACGATTGCGTTGCTGCTATCATGGGGTCCGCGAAGAAAGGACTGCAGCTCAATGTCATCCGTACGCTCCTGGAGATCTTTGCACAATCGTAGGATGTCCTGAAAATCCGTGGACGATTCTGGTTCCGGCGTATCGGCCAATAATTCAACGTAAGCCCGCAGGTCGCGCAGGCCATTTTCCAGAGCATCAAGTGGTGTCAGCGGATGTCGCAGGTTATTTATTTCCTTAATGATGCGCTGGGCTCGCTCCTGCGAATTCCAAAATTCCGGATCGGACATCACTGCTTCCAATTCTCCGATGCGCTGCCGCCGCTGGTCCACGTCTAGAAATGCGCGCAGACGGGCCATCCGCTGTTCAAGGGCGGCACATTCGCCGTTCAAATCTGCCCATGTTTCAATCACGACGGTGCATATTTCTAATTATGATAATCTCCGATGGGCAATTCTGATTTTGTGGCCAGGTGCATGAAGGTCGCAAAAGCCATGCAATCCCCGTTTCACGGATGGAAACCTGCCGTTGGAACTCGGTTCTTTACATACTCCTGTGATTTCAAAGGATTCCCCGATGAGTTTCTGCCCAATCTATAAGGATTCCACGGAGGCCAGCCGCGTTTATCTTTTGCCGAACCTATTTACCGCGGGAAATTTATTTTGTGGATTTTTGGCGATTTTAAGATTCATCCAGGCCAAATACGGTTCCCTCGTTGGATATAATCCTGTCGAGTATTATACCCAAGGCGTGTGGCTTATCGTGTTTGCCGCAATTTTGGACCTCTTCGACGGCCGCGTGGCTCGTTTGAGTGGACGCCTGTCGCTTTTTGGCGCCGAATTCGACTCCCTTGCGGATCTCGTATCCTTCGGTGTTGCTCCGGCTTTGCTCGTGTTTTTCCTAATCCTATCCCCGTCGCCGGGGAATTATCCGCAGTACCTGGATTCGGTATTTTTGAAATTCGGCTGGCTTGTCGGTTTTATTTATTTACTCTGCTGCGCCGCTCGATTGGCCAGGTTCAACGTGCTCATGACGCCGTTGCTTCCCCGTGGGGAAAAGTACGTCGACGTCCATGATTCCATTGGACTCCCCGTTCCAGCTGCCGCAGGAATCATCATTTCCATCGCCATCATTCTCATACACGCGGAACTTTCTCCGCCATTTGCGGGATTACTACTTCCGATCATGCTGCTTGTTTCCGTGCTAATGATAAGTACCATTCCCTTCCCGGTGTTCAAACACATTGCTTGGAACACGCGCACAAGATTCCGCACTTTTGTTGTGGTTGCGACCGTTGTGGCCATGATCGCATTTCTTTCCGTCTACGCCATCGCCATTGTATTTTTCACCTACCTCATGAGTAGCCTGTTTTTGCGCCGGCGACGCCTCGCCCATTGGCCATTTCAAAAGATGGCCAAGGTGCACCGGCTGGTTTGCGGAAAGCATACTCGCCGCGCTAACGGGGATTTGATGTGAGCTCCCCAGCGCAGTCGACCCAGTCCAGATAAAGCGTAAATTTCGTCTTTGATTGTTTCCCGTTGACGCCGTCCGGCGCAACGGGCTCTGCCTCAATACTCTGTAATACAACGGGCATGGTCCGCATGCCGTTGATGAACTGGCGGAAAGTATCCGTGGAACAGCTAAATTGCATTCGAAATAGATGTGTTTTGTTTTTGGGTAATTGAAATAATGGCGTAAATTTTCGCGCGTCAAATAGGTCACCTGGAAAGCGCGCCAGTTCGCGCGATTCACCCGCGCGCTGGAACGATATGAACTGCAGATTTCCGTTAGATATACGAAATAGAGCTGTTAGCAAAGTGCGTGCGCAGTCCAACTGGTCCTGAATCTTTCCCGCGTCCCAGGCCATCCCGCGATGTATGAAATCGGAAAAGCCAAATCGTGGACCATCTGTAAAAATAACCCCGTTCGATATCGCCTCCTGCTCCAGCCGGTGCATGGCGTCCACCAGATGGAAATAGGCGTCCGTGGCGGTGATTGCCGGGTACTCCCGATGAAATCGCGCAAATGGATGAGTCTGCCAAGCTTTTGCAAATTCCTCTGCCAACTGTCGTTGCCGGGTGAGAGCTCCTCCGGCGACGTTCCCCAGTCTCTGCCGTGTGGCTGATGTTTCCCGGTAAGTGGCAAGTAACTTTTGATGCTGTACCCGTAATCGCATGTGGGCGATGGCCAATAGTACAAACACAACTGCGAAGGCAACCCACAAAATGGTCCTGCGATGACTTTGTAACATACGATTCATGGCTGAAAATATTTAGAATTCAGAGCGATTGTACACTGAAAGGATTGTGCGTCTGGATGGGCCTCGGCGAGGATCAAATTACCCACGGAACCAACGGCCGGCAATTTTTGCAATTCACCAAAAAACCGGCGAAACTTTGGCGCGATCTCCTCTCCTTCATTGGCCTGGATGCAACCGCCGATGGTAATTTCCCGATGGGCGTCCCCCGCAGATGGCATTACCCGCAATTCTTCCAGCCACCCATTTTCCCCGGTTACCAAAATGTCCTGCAGTTCTTGGAATAACTCTGTCCAGGCTGCCTGGCAGGAATACACCCTATTGGCCCATTCCAACCGGGCGCGGTGCCGATCCAATTCATCGTTAATTCGCCCAATGGCTACAGCTGCAACCCTTTCTTCTCCCACCTTTTGGCGCAGATCAGCCAAATCCCGTTGCAGAACGTGGTTCCGCGCCGTGTGGTACATATTTCCCGACAGCAGGCTTCCGCATGCTATGGCGCAACCAGTAGTCTTTGTAATGAACCGGCGTGATTGCTGCGACCTTTGTGCCACCACTTGGGGAACAAGGGCGGATGGATTATCCATGTCCCCATTAAATACCATTTCAGCGCCGCGGAGAAGGTGCATCCGAGTAATTTCATCTGGCGTTCCCCCGTGGCCGCCGTGGTATTTCCAATTTTCGTCCGCATGGATAACATTGACCGCGCGTGTGATATGTTTTCTTAAAAACTTAATCCAGAACTCACTCCCAGCCCTACTGCTAATGATCGCCATTTGCTTGTGGGGGTTTCCCTGGAGGTGGTGGAAGTAATATAGCTCACACGTGTGAATTTCCGCAGCAAGTTCGCGAAAAAACTCGTCTACTTTCTCCGACAAGGTCTCGTTCCCCGCGCAGCCCCTTTTAGTCCAATCGTCCCATTGGGTTTCGTCCTTGTCATCCGCTAAAACTCGGGCCCAGCCATATGGGAGACAGCGCGTATATGGACGTTCTCCGCCCGTAAAAGTCAATGAAGTGGTCGTTTCGTCGATGCAGAGTTGGAGGAAGTCCCCACCGCGTGCCGCGATGGCCGCGGAAAACTCAATGGCCAACGGGACAAGCGCGCCCTTGGGGTAAATTTTAGCATTAAGAAATTTCTCGTATATGGGCTCAACACGGTACCAGCGCTCCGCAAAGACATAGGACAAAAACCGTTTATCCGTGTCATAGGTGTGTAGTGGGCGAAAATCCCAGGCAAACGCGTCCGCCTTGATGGGCAAATCCATTTCAATGGCGTCGGCAAGCATGGTTCGGCGCAAATTCGGCACAACCGGGTGATGTATGATGCATTTATGAAGTGTGTAAAATTTTGGCAAAATTATGTAACATGGCAGGCATCGGAAGCTATAGGGAAGCTTGGCAAGCGCGTCGGACAAAGATTCTGTCCCTCCGCTGGCTAAAGGCTGGGAAAATGTCCGCTTGATCCTACAAGCAGCGTTGACCCATTCGACTATGACGGCTGCCAGTTGGCGTTGACCAACGGAAATAATGGTCAATCGACGCCTTATCCAAGGTATGTTACCAGGCCTCCATGGCAAACGCATGTGGAAACACTAGCGTTGAATGATTCCATGTAAACGAAGAAAACAAAACACGCTGCGCCTCCCGAAGCGAAAAATCCTCCTGGCCCCATCGACGACAAAACGATCAGCAGCACATAAGTCACTACCGCCTGTTTGTATCTTTTCCGTTTCGGCGTCAACAGCCGCCCGTAACGCCTATATTTCACTTGAGCGCGCGAGGAGCACGGCTATCTCCGTGGCAACAGCAATTTACCTCCGTCGCCAATTACCGCACCAGAACTGGCCAACTTCCGCTTTGCTTAATCCTTTTCAGCCGTTACTCGCGCAGCTTCATCCGAAATTCGCGCAGCCACACCTACTTATCCTCAGGCGCCTGTGGCCACTCTCCAAAGGATTTCACTGTAGCGTCCCAATACATTACTAGACCCATAAAACGCTGCGCGGAAAAGGCTTTTCAAGATAAATCAATTGAAAAGCCTTACTGGTTAGGTGGCCTGGATGTCTATGTTCAATTCCCGTGCATCGCTGCGGTTTACGAGTTCTGCTTTTGCCTGTTCCAAGGCTCGATTAGCCATTTCCACCGTGATATGCCGATCCCCACAACTAGGCTTGATCGTAAAGACTTTTAAATTTTTTGCTTCAAGAAATAAACATTTCATATCCTCCTCGGTGGCGTACTGCGTTCCAGCAATGATGGTAACTTCTTGCAAATTTGGGAACTGGGCTAATTGCCGAAGGTTTTGGCATGTGCGACTTTCGGGACCACATTGATACCTTAAGCGGTTACTATGTGAACCACGCGAATCATCAGAGATAGACACATTTGTAACGGCATTGCAATCTCGTGGTGTGCCCCACACCCCTGAAAGCGAAGCTCCGACGTTTGGCCGGGCCTTGACCGTTTGCCAATCGCCAGCCATCTTGCAATGGTCATAATATCCACTAAGAACCTTAATTGTGGCACTTGAATAGCATTTGTTATAAGCATATTCGATAATGCCAAACTTATACCCGTCCAAATCACCATAAGAATATGTATCGCCATTTGCGCTACAGAGAAATTTATCACGCATCGTCACGCCATTGTCATACTCATAAAGTTTTTGAAGCACATTCAAAGCAACTTTTCTCGGTGGGCCATCTTCTCCTAGGACAGCTAGAAAAATATCGAGATTGCCAGCATTATCAATACCAGTACTTTGGGTACACCATTCCAAAAAATGATTAATTTGCGTTTCTGTCATTGCTCCACCTTTTTCGATATTGAGTGGGGCCATCCCTTGAGCGAATCTTATTACCTCGGTTTTGCTTATGTCATCGGGCGGTTGCCCGCCAATACCAAACCCGCCAGATGTATCTTCAGGGATTTCTTGCCGAGCAACGACGGAGACTATTTGCCCATTGTCTACCTCCAGGTTCGCGCTTTTGTACCACTTTCCAACATCAGATGCCGCAGCCGTATCCTTGTTCGCATTTGTAGTAACGTATGCAATGAGATTCGCGGGGGCGGACGATGTGCCAGTTGTCGTCTGTTGCAATAACTCTTGCCGTTGTGGGATGGTCAATTTGTTGAGGAGATTGCCGAGACGGGCGCGCGTTTCAGGATTTAAGCAGGCGGCCATTGCTACGGTTACACCTTCGCCGTCTGCGGCCTTTAGAAGGTCAAAAATCGCCTGGTTGTCACATGAGTGCAACGTATCATCTGCGCGTTTGAGCAGCGGCCCTAGTGTTCTGCCGCTAAATCTCGCCGCGTCGTAAACCCTCGCGCAAAAGTCGCCTGGTTTCCCGCGCTAAACACATATGCTCCAAATTCGCTTACTCGAATTTCTCTTCTGAAAAGCTTACAAAGCGCGTCAAGAAGACCGTTTATTTCCGTTTTGGCGAGTGCGGAAAAATCTCCAGAGACGGGCGCTTTCACCACAACAGGTGGTGCACCGTTAACCATAACAACATAGTTTACCGATGTGAATCGTTGAATGCAAGAAATTTCGCACGCATGTGCATTTTTTGTTAATTGCCTTTCCGGATGACACGTAGCGGATTGGGATTACAGTGGCACCCCCATTCGCAAAATTCCAACTAGTCCAGTGAAAACAATTAGCCAAGATCTTGCGAACGGGGTGGTCTTTGAGCCCACCTGAGTGCCCGGGAGTGAACATTGGAGATTTGACATTTGAGAAAATATTCTCTTCCCACAAAGACGATGTCTGGCAAATCCATATTTCGAGATGCGGGCCGGCACTTTTTAGATTTTCTTTTCCCGCGGACGTGTTTGGGATGCGGTTCCGCACTGGGGAAGAAAAGTACCTACTGCTACATCTGTCCCGACTGCTTGCGGGAAATCGAATGGATTCATAATCATTTCTGCCCTCGCTGCGGGGCTCCCGACGTTGAAAATGGAGACGTTTGTGATGAGTGTGAAAAGAAAACTTTTTCATTTCGCCGGAATCGTTCGCTTTATGTGTACTCGGGCCTAGGCCGGCAAGTCATTCACGAATTAAAATACCGTAATGGTCGACATTTACTCCCGGATATTGGACGCATGGCGAATGAAGCTCGTTTGGATTTGGGCAACACGGTACTAGTGCCGGTTCCATTGCATTGGTGGCGGCGGTGGTTGCGCGGATTCAATCAGAGCGAACTCATATGCGGGCACTTGGCAAAAATTTATGGCTGCAAGGTCTGTCCGCTGCTTTGTCGGAATCGCCACACCAGGAGGCAATTTGGGCTCGGAGCTCGCGCACGGTGGAGGAATGTTGGCAATGCATTTCAGGTGAATGAGCGCGTTCGCGCAAAAATGAAAATTGCCAAAAATTTCAAAATCACACTGGTGGACGACATATTCACCACGGGTGCAACCATGGAAGCCTGCGCGAAGGTGTTGGTTGCGGCAGGATTTGGACACGTGGAGGCATTAACACTTGCACGGGCATGAGGGGAAAGAATGGCTCTTTTTGGAAAACCAAGGTATTCGACGGTAACCGCCGTAAAAAGGAAGGATATCCCGCCCGATGTGTTTACGAAGTGTCCGATCTCGGGCGAAGTTATTTACACAAAGGAGCTTGAGCATAACTTGAAAGTGGTTCCTAAAAGCGGGTATCACTTTCAATTGACGGCCCAGGAACGGCTCAAGCTCCTCCTAGATGGGGATTCCTTCGAAGAACACGATGCAGATCTCGAAGGTGAAGATATTTTGGCCTTTGAGGGATACGCGGCGAAGCTCCTGGAAAACCGCCAAAAAACGGGGTTAACCGAGGCGGTGGTTACCGGGATCGGCCGCATGGGCGGTGTGACGCTTTCCATAGCTGTAATGGATTTTCGATTCATGGGCGCAAGCATGGGCTGTGCCGTGGGGGAAAAGATTACCCGAGCCGTTGAGCGAGCCGTTGAACGAGAAATTTCACTCGTCATCGTCTGCGCCTCTGGCGGTGCGCGCATGCAAGAGGGTATTTTGAGCCTCATGCAAATGGCAAAAGTCAGCACCGCTTTGGCCCGTCTGTCGGCCATAGGCCGGCCATACATCGCCATTTTAACCGACCCAACCATGGCGGGTATAATTGCCAGTTTTGCTTCACTTGGGGATGTCATCATCGCAGAACCGGGCGCGCGCATCGGATTTGCCGGAGCGAGGGTCATTCGGGAAACCACCCGGCAGGAGCTTCCTCCCGGGTTCCAAACGGCAGAATTTCTATTGGCCCACGGCTTTTTGGATCAAATCGTCCCCAGAAGTCAAATGCGCCGGTGTGTCATCAACTTTCTCAAAGCGTTCAACGGCCATCCAAACCTCAAGCCATTACTGCGGTAACACGCCTAAGACTAAAAGAGTTTACACGGCTGCGCTCCAAAAGGCAATCAACATGAGTTAAAGAAGTTCCCGGGCGTCCACATCCCAGATATAATCCACTTCCTTCGAACGAGGCATAATCTCGCAAATTTCCCGTAATTTCCCCATAAAATAAGTAGGGCTATTGGTAAAATACCACAGGCAATACCGTTCGTTTTCCCTATGTGAATTGAGTTTCCTCGGACCATTTAATTGGAAACTTCTACCTGTTCTTGCCTTTTTTTTCAAGAGTTCTACCCATCCATTGGCGAAGCATTTCACCTCCTCGTCCGATTTCCCAAAAAATAACTGCTGGATAAGATGTCGGTGCGGCGGGTATCCCAAGACTTCCCGGTCGGCAAGTTCCGCTGCATAAAATGAATTGGGGTCGCCGCCGATTATCGCATCTAGGATGACGCTATTGGGGTCACGGGTTTGCAAAATTAAAGGAATTGGCTCCATTTGTCCGAATGGTGCGGCACAAACGTGGCAGACGCGGGAAATCGTTTGGAAGGCATGTTCACCCGCGCGGAAATCCGTCCGGCGTGACTCCAAGTCCACATTTAACATGCCAACCAATCCGACTCGAGGTGCCTGAATAAGCCCAATAGCTGCATTGGTACCGATGACAATATCAATATTGTCATCATTTTGAGTGGTATCCCGAATTACTCCAATTTTTTTAGAAGAGGATATGGTGGAGTGGTCGCAGCACAAAATTCGTGCTTCCGGAAAAATTTGTCGTAGTATTTCCTCAACGCGCTCAACTCCTGCACCTTTGGTGCGCAGAGAGGAAGCATGACACTTAGGGCATTGGCGCGTATGCGGCCGCACATAGGCACAAACTTGGCAAAAACGCCGCTTCCCCGGGCGTCGCAATGCTATCGCTGCGCCACACTTTGGACATGTGAGCTCAAAATTACAACGATGGCAAAAAATACACTTCTCATAGCCGAGGCGATTCAAAATGAGAATTCCACATTTGCCATTTTGAATACATGTCCTGATCTCTACTTCAAGTGCTGGAGTTATCAAAGATTTATTATGCTCGCTATTTTTTATATCTATTACGCGGATATTGCCGACTTCGCGGAGCTTCGGCCCGTCGGATGGCAGGTAGCGAAACTTTTTCCGGTTGCAGGCATGTATGGATTCTACGGACGGCGCGCCGCTGCCGAGCACGCAAAGCGCCTGGTTCAACCAAGCGCGATATACGGCGCAGTCACGCCGGTGAAAGCGAGGCATTTTTTTGCACTTATAGGAATCATCTTCCTCGTCATCTACGATTATCAGCCGCGGGGAAGTGATTGGTAAAAATATGCCACTTGGTGTGCCAATGACGACAAACGGACCATTATTCTCAGTTAACGTATTCCAAATTGCTGTCCGATCTTTTAGGGAAAGCCGGCTATGCCACTGAAGACATGGGATTCCTAGGTGACTTCCCAAAAATTTCGCAAGATGTTCCGCTTTTAAGATTTCCGGCGCCAAAATAAGAACGCTTTCACCGAGATTGATGGTTTTGGCGGCCAGTGTTGCATAGATTTCGGCCCGCCGGCAAAAATTCCATTCCCTGAGCAAAACCGTATGGAATTTCCTGGAAACCAGGTCGGAAATTAAAACATCCGTCAAGGCATCGGCGCGAGGATCATTTTTGATTACAGTCTTTTCGATAAAAATGGGAAGACTTTTCCGGCACTTTCGCATTTCCGCGGGAACGATGACTCCAAAAGTGGATGATCGGCCTACGCCGTAATAGTTGCAAAGCCAGCGGGCGAATGGTGCGAGATCGGGAGATAAATGGCAAATCACATTTTTGATGTATTTCAGTTGCCCGTCGTAAGTTGGATTTCCGACTCTGACCACAACTCCAGCCGTAAATCGGTTATTTAGTGGAACATGGACAAGCGTACCTTCGGAAATTTCGCTCCGGAATCTTTGCGGAATTGCGTAGGATAGCGGTTTCCCGACGGCATCGAAGAGCTCGACAATGGCAGACGGGACCCTCACTTGTCTGCAAAGAGATTTTGAAATAGCGCTGGGGCGAGATAAATTCATGTTGAAGACAAAATTTTCACACATTTTTCGCTGGTAGACGCCAACGGCGACTCCGCCAAAAACTCGCACGTTCAATGTGTCCCTATCGTAGGCTTCTGCCGTAGCTCGCATATCAGCGGCCGCGGCAAGCTGCACATTTTGCGCGTCATAAGCCTCCTGCTTGGCCTTAATGCCCGATAAGAGCAATGCAATCTGGCCAATATAGCTCGCAAAATCAACGGTTAACATCAACAGTCGCAAGACTGTCTTGTCATGCCATGGGTTTGGAGCCACTCCTATACAACCTTTGTCGCCACAACTCCAAATAACGCCCCCTGCGCCGACGCGGGAAGATTTGAAACTTTTTGAAAAACCTCTCCGTGCCGCCTTTTTTCTCGTATCACTCGTATCTATGCTCATCATACCGGCGTCTTTTGCCTTGGGAGGACCGTACCTTACGAAAACTTTTGAAAACTTAACAAGTTTTTTAAAAAAGAATAAAATACGCACAAATTTATTTCATCTTTGATTCACCGATATTCAGCTTGGTTGGAGGAAATTTTTTTGAAAAATTTCTCTGCGCCAAGCAGATGGACATATTCGGGGCCAACCCTTATGGCGAACTTCCACCTCCCTTTGAATGAGCGGGGATATGTAGCGAAGAAAATTATTGAATATCATGGACCCGGATTCGTCAATCCACGCCCGGGGAAATCCCTTCACCTTTTCGGCAATTTCATCCAGCGCGGGAAGTCCATAGCTGGCCTGATAAGGCGTGTCCCTTTCCCGGACGATGGTAACCATTTTCCCTGATTCTCCCCCAATGGCGGCTTTCGCCGCGCACACACCACATCCATAGGCCTCCTCGTTATCACGGACCGATGCACAATGGGCCGCGGCGCGCAGTGTTGTGAAATGTCCCCGTTGAAAACGGTGAATTAAAAGGTTCGAGCTGCATCACGTCTTTCGCCGCACGGTGGTCTGGCGATTTTTTTTAAATAGGTCTTGCAGAAAAAAATTGCCACTGAAGAGTTTCAGCGTGGAAGCTGTCTTCATGATGGCTTAGGTTGTATTATTAATTCTAACCCTTCGGATAGCCGGAGGCAATAAAATGCAAAATATAATGGAAGAACTGCTGGCTGGTAGCGCGATGGCGCGTTTAGAACCAGGGCAGATTGTCAGTGGTATCGTCACTGAAATTCAGCAGAACGATGTGCTAGTGGATATCGGAGCAAAGTGCGATGGCCGCATCCGTCTGTCAGAATTTGGGGACCCGCATGAAATCCAAGTTGGCCAAAAGATCGAAGTCTATTTGGAAAAATTGGAGGACTCAAGTGGTGCGCCGAGCATATGCTATGACCGCGTCCAGCAGCAGAAAAATTGGGAACGCATCGCAATAAGCGCAGAAGAGGGCGGAACCGTTACTGGAAAAATCAAAGGGAAAACGCGTGGCGGCCTATTGGTTAATATTGGGGTGGATGCATTTTTGCCATCGTCCCAGCTGGACATTTTACCAACTAAGAACATTGAGCAGTTTATCGGTCGCACCTATGAATTTAAAATTGTAAAAATTAACCGCGAGCGAAAGAATATCGTTGTTTCCCGCCGGGAGCTGTTGGAAGAGGAACGACGCAACAAATCTCAGGAACTTTTTGAACGGTTGCATTCTGGTGATATTGTCAAGGGTGTCGTGAAAAATATCACAGACTATGGAGCCTTTGTTGACCTGGATGGCGTTGATGGGCTCCTGCATGTTACGGATATGAGCTGGGGACGTGTGACTCACCCAAATCAAGTTGTTCGCGTTGGCGAGGAACTCACGGTTATGGTTTTGGATATCGACCGGGACAAGGGGCGCGTTTCCTTGGGGCTGAAGCAGACGACAGCTAATCCATGGGACAATATTGAGCAGCGGTATCCAATTGGCGCATGTGTCCACGGCAAAGTGGTCAACCTGGTCCCATACGGTGCTTTTGTTGAATTGGAAAACGGTGTTGAAGGATTGGTCCACGTTACCGAGATGTCTTGGACGAAAAAAATATCCAAACCAAGTGATATCCTCAAAATCTCCCAGGAAATTGAGGCTGTTGTCCTTGGAATTCAGAAGGACGAACAGAAAATTGCTCTCGGATTGCGGCAATTAGAAGACAATCCATGGGATCAGATCGCCACAAAATATCCAGTTGGTTCGGCAATACACGGCGTTGTCCGCAGTCTGACCAATTATGGTGCCTTTATCGAGATTGAGCCTGGCGTTCACGGGATGGTGCACATCTCTGACGTATCTTGGACGCGTAAGCCAAAGAGCATGGAAGAGGTGTTCAAGATCGGTGATGAGGTGGATGCGGCTGTCATTCTTGTCGACATGGACGGCCACCGTATCGCGTTAAGTGTGCGAAAATTGGCAGCAAATCCATGGCTTGACATCAATGACCATTTTAAAGTCGGAGAAAAGGTTGAGGGAAAAATCATTAAAATAACTAACTTTGGTATATTTGTTGAACTCGGAATGGGAATCGACGGATTCATTCATATTGGACAAATTAGCGAAAATCGCGTGGATCGGATCCGCGATTTATTCAATGTTGGCGACAGGGTCACGGCGCGAATCATCCGAATTGAGGTAGCTAACCAGCGCATCGCATTGTCCATAAAGGCTATGGAATACGATGCAACAGAGTTGCAGCGAGAAATTAACAATTGGAAAAACGTTAGTGCATCAACCACAAATGGAAGTGGACAAAGCGAATTTGGGACACTTGGAGATCTGCTTGCCCCTGACGATATGGGCGTATGAGTGAGTGGCGGGTAGTAAGGGAAATTGTCCTTATATGCCGGTTGATACCTCGCCACATATCTCATGAGCTGTTAGTGACAATCATCAGCCAATTTTATTTTTCAAACAGCCGTGTTTAATTTGCTTCAGGCATTCGGTTGCGGTTTCCATGTCGCTAAATGGCGTGGTTCGATTACTGAATATTTGCTGTCTTTCGTGGCCTTTTCCGGCAATGAGCAGAGTTCCCCGGTGTTTAATCAGGGAATTTATCGCAAAAAAAATGGCATCTCGCCGATTGTGTATAACGCGGTAGTTTTTGCCCCGAAAACCGCGAATAATTTCCCCGACGATGGCCTCCGGTGCTTCCGAGCGCGGGTTGTCATCGGTTACAATGACGAAATCGCTGTTGGTTTCGGCGATTTTTGCCATTTGCGGGCGTTTTCCGCGGTCCCGGTCTCCGCCGCAGCCGAAAAGCGTCCATAGGCCACCTTTGCAGAACTGTCGTAGGGCCATGAGGGTCTGTTTCAATGCTTCCGGGCTGTGGGCAAAGTCGATGAATATTTCTCCACCGCCGGCGGCGGCTATTCGCTGGAGGCGGCCACAAACGGGAGCAAAAGTGGACATGCGCTCCAAAAACTCTGCTAATCGTCCAGGATAAGCGTTGGCAACGGCTGCCAGGGCATGGAGTAGGTTCATGGCATTAAATGTTCCCAGGAGAGCCGTTGAAAATGAATGGAACCTCCCGGCGTGGATAAAGTGAACGGTCATTCCAAAACCCGTTGATTCGCAGCCAAGCAATTGCCAATCTGATGTGGCATTTTTTCCGACGGTTACACATTTTTGTCCGCGGAAAAGGGTGATAAGTTTCCGGCCATGGGGATCATCGCCATTGATGATGGCACATTTGGGAACCGACCCATTGCGGCCGTCGAATAACCGGAGTTTGGCATCGAAGTAGGCGTCCATGTCCCCGTGAAAATCCAAATGGTCGCGGGAAAGGTTTGTAAAAATAGCACACTCAAAAGGTATGCCAAAGACTCGCTCCTGCACGAGCCCGTGGGAACTTACCTCGAGGCCGACGGAATCGCAGCCCGCGTCGGCCATGCGTTGGAGATTGGAAAAAATTAATTGAGCATCCGGGGTGGTTTGTCCGGCCGGTTCCACGTGCCCGGTCCAGGCGATTTCGACGGTGCCGAGACACCCACAGCGCTCTCCCAAGAGATGGCGAATGGCATGGACGGTAGTCGTCTTGCCCGAGGTCCCTGTAACGCCAAAGATGCGCAGGGCTCGGTCGGGAAAATCATACCAGTTCCGTTGGGCCTCCGCCCAGGCAATGGCTGCGTTTGAAACTTCTAATCCGCGGACTTGCGAGGGAAGCTCAGGTAAACGCTCTCCAACAATCGCTGTCGCTCCTCGCTTGATGGCAGCATCGATGAAGTCATGACCGTCCCTAACCGGACCGCAGACTGCGAAGAAGACTTTTACGCCTTCACCAATAGGAATGTGTTCGTGGTTCCGGTACAAACCAATAATAGGTATATCCGACGGGAAAATTTCGTTCTCGGGAAAAATGTCACACCACCGCTTCATCTTTCGCCAAGGTGATAAACCGCCATTAGCCCACGTTAACCGGCTTCCACGTGCCACCTGTGACGCCGGCAAACCGCCAAATTTCTCACACAAACCGCTAAAGAAACGTCAGCGATCATTCCGCTGCGCCGCGCCAAAAACACAACCAACGCCATAATCTTATGAGCCAGGATGGCATAATGCGGTCAACCAATATTATGAAAACAGACTTCGCAGCACTGCCATCGGCGAGCGCCGCTTTCCTGTCGATTTTTCCAGCGGTGGTGGACGCGGAGGAAGAGCAAGCTTCATCGCCTCCTCCACAGGCTTCTGGGCTTTTTTTTTACCCAGTGACACGTCCGGCACACGGAAAACAGGCTGTTCCATTCCGGCACCGGATTTCGCAGCTTCTGCCTGTGGCACATTAATTTCCTGATCGGAGGATGTTACTTCATCACCACCAACCAAATCGCATAAGTCTCGCATCATCTCATCCGTTTTGGCCCTTGACTCATCAAGGCTCTGACCGCCGCGCCCTTCCTCTCTAATACGCTCGGCATCGTCTAAAGCATTCCAATGTGCGATAGATTCCGCTTCGAGAGTGTTCTCCGGAGTAACATATGGCCGCGTCTCGGGATTGCGTATCTGCGCGTACCTCTCCTCCTGTCGGTTTTCCCGCGCCAAACGCATAGTATCACACTCAGCAAGTACAAATGCCACGGCCTCCGGAAGCGTGTAGCCATCATTTAAAAGCGCAAAATACATGCTTTGCATTTTTGGCAATTCTGTAGGCAGACACACCGCACGTTGAACCAATGCCGACTTAGCCACTTCTACGTCGAGAATGTACTTTTCCGGCGGTTCGCCGCACGGCCTACACCCTTGCTTAACGCCATCGGAACCAGCGCCAGTCTCAAACAAGACCATCCAGTGCGAACTATTATTTCTTATATCACACGCACTCATATAACTTATAACTTCCTAATGTTAAAATTAACTTTCCCCACGAAACCACGTGAAAAACCTCATGGCCGCACCCATCTTTGAGCGCCGCAGCGCCATCTCGCGCACCTCTGCGTCCGCGACACAACACCGAACCTTGGCCTGCTCCACTTCAGCCTTCGCTCTTGCCGCATCAACATTGGCCTGTTCCACTCTAGCCTTAGCAATCTCGCCCTCGATCCTGGCTCTGCTCGTCGCAATCATCACTTGTGTCTCCGCAGCCATGCGCACTGCCCTCTCATGTTCAGCATCATTCAATGCTTTTTTAGCCCGCTCGCCACGATCACGCGATGCGGCATTCAGTTCAGAACAAGTCGTGCGAAGCTGTTGGATCACACCATCCCACAATACCTCCCTCCCCGCATCGCTCGCAACTTCACAACCGTCCACATAAAGCTTCATGGCCATTGCAAGACCAGCTGCTGAATCGAGTCCAAGCGCCCGAAATGCCAACAAGGAAGCCCCATTTGATATCATAAAATTATTTCTTCTTAATTCCGCAAGTAAAGCCGATGCCACAGGCTGCGGTACGCAACCAGTTTTAATGATATCAAGAATCGCTAAATTCTGCTCCGTTAGGGCATTAGACAACACACTGAACGCTGCCACTCCCGTTTGAGACTGTGACTCGATACCCATCCCCAACTTATCCATCGCACCATATTCGTTTTCGCATGAGAAAAAAGTAAATTAAAGACGCCTATATTACAAATTCTAAACATGTTCACATCTAGAAGCACGCGGCCCATTATCGCGGAAAACACCCATCCGTCAAGCACAAAAAATTAAATCAGACCGGCGCTGGCGCCGGGCAAGTTCGCGCATAAAGTTAAAGAATAAACTTCAAAGTGTTAACTTTATGTTGATTTTGAGCCTCGGCCACGGCATTGTCGATCGCATCATTAACTATGTTGGCAAGATTGCCGACTTCGTTGACACCGGCCAACACGGCAGTAAAATACGTTTGCGCAGCTATCCCCAATGCTTGCAACAAATGTAAATTACACTGATGTCCAATGGCAACAATTGCCAAACTTACATCTGCGCCAATGGTTGCGCAAAGAATGCGTGCACATTCATGAGTGACTGAAACATCGGACAACGTATTGATGGTTTTCGCCAATTCGATGCAATTAACACCCAGCTCACCCTTGCCATCCAGATGCGCTCCATTTCGCGAACACACGGCAAACTCATATTCGCTACTTCCTGATGACACGGAAACTGCAATGGCAGGATCCCGGGACAATAAAATCACCAAACTCACGGCACGCATCAAGCTGATTTGCCGTGAAAACCGCAAAAAAAACACAGCTAATTACGGCGGCGTAGTCAGTTGCGATTTTCTTGTTTTACCGTTAGACCTTATCCACGATTTTATCGGCAAGACCGTACTCAATGGCCTGTTCCGCGGTGAGATAGAAGTCCCGGTCGGTGTCCTTGCGAACTTTTTCCAGCGGTTGCCCGGATGCACTTGCCAGGATGCAATTCATTTCCTCCCGGATGCGTTCCATTTCCTTGGCGTGAATGTCGATGTCTACAGCCGGCGCGTAGATCTGTCCGGAGATAAGTGGCTGGTGAATCATCACTTGCGCGTGTGGATAAAGCAATCGGCGTCCTTTTTTTGGCGCGCAGAGGAGGATGGACCCCATGCTGGCGGCCATGCCAGTCACAACCACGGTAACCGGCGAGGAAAGCAGTTTAATGGTGTCGTAAATAGCCATTCCCGAGGTGGTATGCCCTCCGGGGGTGTTGATATAAAAGGTGATTGGCTTGCCTTTGTCGACGAGATCCAGGTAGACTAATTTTTCCACGATGTCCTTCGCCGTGCGCTCATTAACCGCGCCCCAAAGGAACACGCGCCGCTCATCCAGAAACCTTTCCTGGATTTTCATCACCACCGGCACGTCTTTTTTTTCATCCTTTGTCTCCTCCGGATCGTCATCATCATCCATTCTCATCGCCAATCTCCAATTCCGTCTCCACCGGTTGCGTGTAATCAACGTCCGGAAATCCAAAGCCAAAAAGTTTTAGAAAACCAGCAATATATGCGTCGTAATCCGTTTCCGTGTGTAAATTTTCCGTCGTCAGCGCGGGCCACGCCACCGCCACCGCCGCCTGCACGTCTTCGCGGAGCTCCCGGGCATCCATACGAACGCGCCCGGCTTCGTCAATGGTTGCTTTTCCGCCATAAAGTTCTGCAAATAAGCGGTGCATTTGCTCGATGCAGCCCTCATGGAGATGAATTTGCTTCATAATTTTAAATAGCAGGGAAATATACAGCGGAACCACCGGAATGGCGGAACTCGCCTGGGTAACGACCGCCTTATTGACGGAAATAAACGCTTGGCCCTGAATTGGTTTCAGCAATTCCCGAATCCTCTGAACCGCCCGATCCAAGTCCGCCTTCGCCCGGCCGATGGTGCCATCCTTGTAAATGGCCCAGGTGAGTTCCGGCCCGATGTAGCTGTAAGCCACCGTGCGCGCCCCTTGCGCCAAAACGCCGGCTCCGTGCAGCGCTTCCATCCACAGTTGCCAATCTTCGCCGCCCATCACTGCCACCGTCGCGGCGATTTCCTCCTCCGTGGCTGGATCGATGGTCACATCGTGGACAATACCCCGATCCGTGTTAACCGTTTTCCCCTGAAATGCCTGGCCCGTGGGTTTTAGCGCCGAATGAAAGACCTGACCGGTTTTAGGATGTGTCCGACGGGGAGAAGCCAGGCTGTAGACAACCAAATCCACCGTTCCCAGCGACTTTTTAATCGCCTCTACTGTTTGCGATTTGATGGCATCGGAAAAGGCATCACCGTTGATGTTGATGGACTTCACCCCCGGGCAATGTCGCCGCAGTTCTTCGTTGAAGGCAACCGTATTATACCAGCCGGCGGAGGCGGTTCGCTCACCCTGGGCCGGGCGTTCGAAGTAGACTCCAACGGTGTTCGCGCGGGCCCCAAATGCGGCGGCAATGCGACTGGCGAGGCCATATCCCGTGGATGCGCCAATGACAAGTACATTGCGGATGCCTTCAATGGCTTTTTGTTTTCGGACATAGGCGATTTGTTCGCACACATGGGCGGCACACCCGGCGGGATGGGCAGTGGTGCAAATAAATCCCTTGATGCGCGGTTCGACGACGCTCTTTGCCATATCAGGTGGGTTTAAGTTTTTTTATCAACGGTGGAAGCATTTTTTGCTGCAGCGTCAGAATCTATGCTCCAACCTGAAATCTTTATAGCGGCACAAACGTCTGAATTTGCAAAAATTGGCATTTTAAATCTACCGCGATGCGTCAAAGAGGTCGTCCTCGTCAAAAAACCCAAGAAGATCGTCGTCGGAGGTGGAGGGTTGAGTTTTCCTATCATTTTTATCCTCGCGCGCCGACGTCTTGAACCCCCGCGCATTTGGCCGTCCTGTGACAATGGCCAGTTTTTGTCCTTCCCGGATGTGGTCCGCCTGCGTTATGCCGTTCCGATCCATCAGCTCCCGCAGCGTCATGCCATAGGCGATGGCGATTGAGGACAGCGTGTCCCCTCGGCGCACGACGTAGGTATCTTTCGGGTCGGTATTTATAATGCTCAATTCACGCATGGGATGGTTCGACATGCCCGATCTTGGGACGAGAATTTTTTGCCCGACAATCAATGTGTCTCCAGAAAGAGAGTTAAGCTGGCGAATTTCTCCGACGGAACACCCGCTCCTTCTGGCAATGCTTGTAAGCGTGTCCCCGCGGCAAACCAGATAGAACTCCGTGTTTGGTGGTGCCTTGCGGATGGGAATTTGCAACTCTTGCCCCACGCGCAGCACATCCTCCCGTCCCGCACCGTTGGCCACTAGAAGATCCTTAAGTGGAATGCCATAACTTTGAGCAATACGCCAGTAACTGTCGCCTTTGGCCACGGTATAATTCTCATAGGTTAGGGATTCATAGGCCGGCTTTCTCGGTCGCATGCGTAAGTTTTCGATCTCGTACGCATCTGCAAGTTGTGGTGGTTGTGAGCGATAGGAGACGGTGCGCTCATAAGTGCGTTCCTTGGTGGTTTCACACCCGGTTGTTCCAAATAAAACTGCTCCACCTAGGAGGAAAAACTGCCACAACTTTTTGCCAGTATGCATGGGGCTTCATGTCATCCTAACCTTTTTTCAAAGGCAATGGAAAACTCACCGGGATGGGGGAATTTTCAAGTTTCTCCGAAAATCGGTAACGCACCCCGGCGCTGCTCCCGGGATGCGTAAAAATCCAAGGCTTGTTGGAATATTTCCCCAGTAAAGTCCGGCCATAAGGTTGGCGTAAAGAAAATTTCTGCATAGGCCATTTGCATTAGCATAAAATTACTTAGCCGCTGTTCCCCGGAAGTACGGATAACCAAATCAACATCTGGGATGTCGTGCGTATCCAGATATTTGGAGAAATTTTCCCAGGTCCAGTGCGAGGAATTATTTGGCGGAGTATTCTCGGCCATTTTTCGTGCGGCCCGAATCACCTCATCTCGTCCGCCATAGTTGATGGCCAAAACGAGATGAAAGTCGTCCTCAAGCTTTGTTTTTTCTTCTAACTGGCGCAAGCGTTGTACGAGAATTCCTGGGAGGCCGGCGGCGGAACCAATCCAGTGAAATCGTGCCCGGGCATCCAAAATTTCCTTGGCCTTACGCCGGGCGGCATTCGCAAAAATGCGCATCAACCCTTGGACCTCGCCAATAGGCCGCTGCCAATTTTCCGTCGAAAACCCAAACAGACTCAGATAATGGACGCCGGATTGGCGGATGAAATTGAAAACTTTTTGCAGGGCCCGCACACCCGCCCGATGGCCTGCAAGTCTTGGCAACCCCTTTCGCTGCGCCCAGCGACCATTGCCGTCGAGAATGATGGCTACGTGTCTAGGGGGCGAGGGGTTATCCATTCCTTTGGAAAGTCATTTTTAAAACACTTCCATGTCAAGGAATGGAAAGCGGAAAGGGTGCTGGCATTGGCATGCCCTGCGCAAATTGTGAGACTGATGCCATTTATTACCAAGAACGATTCCCATAAGGCTAACAACGGGTTTTCTTGCCCGCAAAACCTCCTATGCGAAACCTTCTATTATGTAATAGATAATCATATGATTTTGTTCGTCGATGATAAGATAAATCTTAAACCCATAAATGGTTTTGGCCGAAAAACGCATGGGCTTTGCGGTCTTGCAGGACTCGACCCGGGCGTTTGCACATAAGAGGATTGATGTTGCATCGGTAATATAAACGCCATTTTCGAAAAAATTTTCAAAGATTTCTCCCGTCGCCGTAAGGACTGTGAGCAGGTTCCACGGAGCAGTGGTTAAATGTCCAGGTTTACAACGTTTAAGGCGTTGTCCTCGATGAAGTTGCGACGAATTTCCACGTCTTCTCCCATGAGCATGGAAAAGGTGGCCTCTGCCAGGGCGGCATCGGCGATGGTTACCCGGAGGAGATTTCGCCGCTCCGGATCCATAGTGGTTTCAAAGAGTTGGGATGGATTCATTTCGCCGAGTCCCTTATAGCGCTGGATGGTCAATCCCTTGCGGCCAATGGCGCGCAGCGCATCGGGAAGTTGCAAAATGGAATGCAAGAAAAGCGCGGATTTTTGGGATTCACCCCGCTCGCCAAGGGCGTAACACGGACTCTCCGCCGGCGAAAAGGCATCAATGGCAAAACCTTTTTCTCGCATATTGCAGAGCAGTTGGTGCAGCTGTCCGGATTCCAAAATTTCGTGCACCAAGATGCGTTCCCGCAGCACCACGCCGTCCACCTCCCGTTCCCGTTGGATGATTCCATCGGCAACTCCGTCAACGATTTGGTGACTGGCGTAAAATGCGGCGCGGGCATCATCGTCGTCGAGAAACTCGTGGGTCTCCGCGTTGCCGATGCGCATTTTGGCTACGTACTTAGGCAATTCGCAATCTCCGTGGCGCTGATCCAGGTAACGCGCAAGGTCGCATCCGTGGGCGCGCAAGCTCTTTCCAAGGGTTTCAATTTTTTCGATAATTTCAACAAGGTCGGTTAATTGCTCCGCGGAGAAAGCATACCCGTCCGCCAACCGGGTGAGGGAAACATCCTCCAGTCCAAGCTCTATGAGAATGCGATTCATTTCGTTGTCATCCTGCACGTAGCGTTCCTTCCGTTTGCGTTTGATTTTATAAAGCGGCGGCTGGGCAATGTAAACGTACCCTTCCTCGATCAACCCGCGCATCTGACGAAAGAAAAACGTGAGCAAAAGCGTGCGAATATGAGCCCCGTCCACGTCCGCATCGGTCATGATGATCACCTTGTGGTAACGGCAGCGGGAAATGTCAAAACCGCCGCCATCATCGCTCGCGCCAACTCCGGTTCCGCACGCGGTAATCATGGCGCGAATCTCCGCGTTGGTTAGCACCTTATCAAGCCGCGCCTTCTCCACATTTAGCACCTTGCCGCGCAGGGGGAGAATGGCCTGGGTTTGCCGATTGCGCCCCTGCTTGGCGGATCCGCCCGCCGAATCCCCCTCGACGATAAACATTTCGCAAACGGATGGGTCTTTTTCGGAGCAATCCGCCAACTTACCCGGCAATCCACCGCCACCGAGGGCACTCTTGCGCACCGTTTCCCGGGCCCGTCGCGCAGCCTCTCGTGCCCGCGCCGCATTGAGGCATTTTTCAATAATTTTTTTCCCAAGACCGGTGGTTGTTTCCAAAGCGTATTTAAGCGAATCGCCAACAATTTTTTGAACGATTCCATCCACCTCGCCGTTGGATAATTTTGTTTTGGTCTGCCCTTCAAAGCGTGGCTCGGGAACCTTAACTGAAATAATCGCCGTAAGCCCCTCGCGGACGTCATCGCCGGTGATGGCCGGGTCCTTGTCTTTGATAAGGTTATTTTGCTTGGCGTAAGCGTTTAGCACCCGGGTGAGCGCCGTGCGGAACCCGGACAGATGCGTCCCGCCCTCGATGTTAAAAATGGAATTGGCGTAGGCGTAAACCTGCTCATTGTAGGAATCGTTGTACTGAATGGCCACATCCACGGCAGTTTTTAGCTCCGGACGCGCGGAATCGGCACTGGCATCGCCGGAAAGCGTTATGGGGGGGGCGTGGAGAACGTTCTTGTTTGCGTTTAGGTAGGTAACGTATTCGCTAATGCCGTTTTCAAAGAGAAACGTTTCATGTTTGTTTGTCCGCTCGTCACTGAGTCGAATACGTATGCCTGGATTAAGGAAGGCAAGTTCCCGGAGACGCTTGGCAAGGATCTCGTAGCGGAATTCTCGGATGATGAGAAAAATTTCCGGATCCGGTAAAAACGTGATGCGCGTCCCCGTTGATTGGGCATCGCCGACAATTTTCATTTTTTCCACCACCTTTCCGCGGACAAACTCCATGCGGTAAACCTTTCCATCCCGCCGCACCTCTGCTTCAAAGCGTTCAGAAACCGCGTTGACGCACTTCGCGCCCACGCCGTGCAACCCGCCGGACACCTGGTAGGCGCCCTTGCCAAATTTTCCACCGGCGTGTAAATTGGTCAAAACCAATTCCAGCGCGGGAATTTGGTACTTTGGATGGATATCCACTGGAATGCCCCGACCGTCATCCTCGATGGAGCAGGCGCCGTTGGCGTGGATCATCACTTCGATATTTCGGCAATACCCGGCCAGTGCTTCATCGATACAGTTATCGACAATCTCGAAAACACAGTGATGCAAGCCCCGCTCGTTGGTGTCACCGATGTACATGTCCGGCCGCTTGCGGACACCTTCCAGACCTTCGAGTTTTTGAATCTTATCCGCGGTGTAATCCAAACCGCTGGCATTTTCCGGGTTATTGTTCATCGAAATAGCAATGACCATGCTTTATCAAATCGTGGCGTCCGCGGTCAAGCCAAGTTGTCTTGGTAGATTGCAAATGACATCCCTTGCTCTCTGCAAAACATTATTCACATCACCCCAGACTGAATCATTTGGCCAATCACATTGCTCCGGGAGTCTATCATAGATCACGCGACCTGTTCCATCAATCGTGAATCGTTCAGTTTTAAAAATAAAGATGAGCATACAAAGCGATATGGCAATTGTTTCCGGACGCATGTCACGGCGATCATGATCATTCTCGAATATGAATACCCCGCCCCAATATAAGGCAGCAAAGACATTGTGGGCCACGACCACATTCTTAAAAGTAACCTGCCGTGGGTAACCCAGGAAACATTGACTAAACTTAGCAAGTGCCGGGATGGACATGCCTCCTATTTCCAGAATTTCAAGGCGGTCGCCCGTTACGCAGCCCCAAGCGCTCTGGCCTTCGGCTGCGATGCACTCGAGCAAGTTATTTTGCATGTCGGCAGTGGGGTCCACGTGCGTTCCCGTCGGAAGTGCTTCAGGATCAATGGGAGAATCTCCAAGCATCCACGAGGTACCAAATGTGATCATGTCGTTAGGCCCGGGCCGCGTGGTGGCAATTAGATTAAAAAGAACGAAAAGTGGCCACACCTCGGCTACCGGAGATTCTTCATCCCAGACTAGGCTTGCCGGTGCCTGGGAAATGATGGCTACGTATACGCCAAAAATGAGAGCCGTCTGCCTGGCATCACCTTTCAAGATTTCAAGCGAGGTATATCCATATTTCCAAATGGTGTCCCGCAATTTGGCCACGTCGGAAACAGATGGAGTTCCAACTCTTATAACGTGCAGCGTCTGCCCGTTGGCGTGAAGCTGCCAACCATTATAGCTGATATCTGTGATTTGCGTATCCATAGTGGATGACTCATGATGAAAAACGTAAAAAGCAAGCATTTTCATCAATTGCAAAATATTCATGGCGCGTCGCAATTGGTCCTGTTTCCGCCCCTAAAATTCATTATGTGTGGTCAAAAAATTTTCAATTCAAGGACTGAAATTCTCTATATTATCTATCGTAATAAAATTTTTAATTGAAACTGTCTATAAATGTCGCCATAATGACCATATGGATGCGAGTATCTCTACACGCGCGGCGTTCACTGGGGCTTTGGTCGCCGGCAGTACCACTTCGGTTGCTCATGATGGATTGTCTTATGGAGATCTGTATGCAATTACTGACCATTTGAAAGGTGCCGGTTTGCTTGAGCGGCAGGCCAACTCATTTGTGCGATTTTATGAATTGGCGGCCAAACAAAATCCGAGAAACGAAAAGTTCGCAGCCTTCCACACGGCATTAACCGAGTATAAAGGCGCCTCAGCGGATAACGGCAAAAAGGTCGCCTTATTTAATGCTGCTTGTACGCTTGCTGACAATATAAGTAGGGCCTTGACCGATGGAAAAATTACCGACGCAAATTTCAAATCTGCACTTGCAAATGCCTGCCTTGGGTCTGTGGATGCGCTCAAGGATCTGGCCACAAAAGACGGATTCAGGCCTGACGATAACACGGCCGCCAATTGGCCTCAAAGCGTGCTACCACATTTCCAGGCGGGAGCCGTCGTTGCCAAATTGGCAAAGCGCGGCATTCCGACGCGAAAATGCACCATGGAAGATGCAGTTAAGTTCCTCAAAGAAAATGCGCAGACAAAAGTTATTGGGAGCAAAATTGAAAACGGGAAATTGGTCTTCTGCGAAATGGAATTGAATGCTGATAGAACTGGTCTCGTTGAAAAAAAGAAAGAAGGCCGTGATGGACCTGTTTACGAATCGTCTAAAACATTTGCCCAAGCATTTAATCCGACGGCCGGCGAAACGCCAACTGTTATTATGCAGTCACGCCCCGCAAAGAATGCGGAAAATATTGAAGCGTTGAGAGCATGTATAAGCGACACGGCACACGAAGCAGCAAGCGATGACGTAATATGGAACGCCTTTTGTGCGCTTGCTGATGAGCGAGAAAAAACTGCGGATGACGGGGGGCAAGGACTGCTCGAGCGTATCAAAAACGACGAAAATGACGCAAAAACTCGATTTAATGCGTTGTTGGCCGCCGAAATGAACAAAACGACCACATCGACCGACCCTTCGTAGTTCCATAGCAGGCCAATGGATTTCTCGCAAAAACCCATTGAAGTGATGGCATGGCCATATCAAATAAACCACCGCGGTTGCACTTTTTGAAATTGAAGCATGTGCGTCTTATGGCGTTTTGCGAATTTAAAATGCAGGCATTTCCGAAATACAATATATTATGCGTGCAGTATTTTGCCGTATGTGCCCCGAAGGCATATCACCTTTGCTGTTATCGTCTTACCGTACGATAGCTGGCGATGCTGATGGTGTAAACTGAAAAAATGCCCAAAGTGTCGACAAAAAATATACAATGTAAAAAATGTGACTAAAGCTGTTTGTGTTATTGATCTCGTTACATATTCGCAAAACTTGCTTACGAGGTTACTGTTCGATGATCCACTTTGTATCAGATCAGGTTCAATGTGTGGCGGGTGCGTACGGTTGTATTTTGCCGGAGGGAGGTTTCGTATGCGGCAGGGCTGGAAAGAAATAAAAATTTTCAAAAATTTATATTGCTTTCCTACACGTCTGTTTTTTTCGATAAAATTGCAGGAAGTGAAAAAATCTCTTGTCGGCAACATTGTTGGCTGTTATGGATCACTCGCTGTGTCGAACAGGCTTAATCAAGTCGAAGGTTGTAGAAAATGAGCATCGAGGAAGAAATGAGGCACCTTGAAAAGGAGGCCGTGCGCATAGAGCGCAGGAGGGAAGAACTAGTGCGATTCCAACGGGAAGAAGTTAAACGGGAGGAAAAACTGGACGACGTATTTGCGGCCAGCGGATATCCTACGCCATTGGCGCTTGTGGAAGCGCTTATTCGCAAGTTTGGGCTGAAAGTTACTGGGGAAAATGAATTCCTTCGGAAGCGGAAGAGGACTCGTGTGACGGGTATTTTACGCGATTCCATCAAGGAAGATTGCCATAACGGACTGTCCATGAACCGCGCGTCTAAGAAATATCGCATTAGCTACGCGGTTGTGGCGCGCGTTTTGGCTGGGTTTTACGATAATAAAGCCTAGCTTTGTGCCGGGGGCGCTTGCGGGCGATTTGGCTTGTGCCATTCGCCGGTAGTGGCCCCCGTCGATATTTTTTGACGAGATCTTCAACGTTTCGCGTGCTGCCTTAACGTTGCTTTAATATTTTCCGACAAAATAACTCATTGCGGCGGTTTTTTATCTCAACCCGAGTTGTTTCAATGAATCCCGAACATTTTCAGTAAATTCGTTGCCGTTAAGTTTCCATTTCCAATTGTTTTCAGTATGCCCAGGGGTGTTTGTGCGCGCATCAGAATTGAGGCCTAAAATATCTTGCATAGGATAAATAACCCAACGGGCTGGTGAGCGTGCGAGCCAGTGTAGCAAATTTTTAGGAAATTGAAAATCAACACACGTTTCAGGCAAGTACTTCTCTAACAAGATTCGCCGCATCTTTCCCGCATCATCCCGAGAAAAAGTTCCAACGGCTGTGTCGTTGTCGTGCGTCCCCGTGTAGGCGACGCAGTTTTCAATATAATTTTCAGGCAAAAACGGCGATCTGTGGTCATCTCCGTCAAAGGCAAAGAGCAGAATGCGCAGCCCTGGGGCGCCCAATCGGTCCCGCAAATTTATAGCTGCGTCGCTCAAAATTCCTAAATCCTCGGCAATAATCGGCAATTCACCTAGTTGTTCCCGAAGTTTAGAAAAAAAATTTAATCCGGGGCCATCCCGCCAAACTCCACGGATGGCGGTTTTTTCGGCGGCCGGGATTTCCCAGTAGTCCGCAAAGGCCCGGAAGTGGTCGATGCGCACAACGTCGTAGAGGGCCATAGCACAGCGCAAACGGTCTGTCCACCAGGAATATTGAGTTTCCGCATGCTTTTCCCAGCGATAGAGGGGATTGCCCCAGCGCTGGCCGGTTTCGCTGAAATAGTCCGGTGGAACGCCGGCGACAACCCGTGGTGTGCCATTTTCCTGCAAATCAAAGAGTTCCGGATTACTCCACACATCCGCGCTGTGATGGGCAACGAAAATGGGCATGTCTCCGATAATCTTAATGGAAAGTTGCCGAGCCCGCTGGCGCAGCCATTGCCATTGATCGTAAAAAAAATATTGCTTCACTTTTACGATGGCCAATTCCGTCGCCAATTTACGGCGTATTTCGCCCAGAGCGCCAATATCTCGCCCCCGGAGTGCCTCCGGCCATTCAGGCCACGAATGCCCAGGAAATTGGCCGCTTATCACTTCGAACAGCGCATAATCATCAAGCCAGGATTGTTCTGCCAAAAACCCATTGTACCCGCTTAATCGACCGTTCTTTAGAAATTTTTCCGCCGCTTTGCGTAAAAGTTTCTCGCGAAAGGGGATGAGCCGCTCATATTCGACGCAATCTAGTGATGTTTGCGGATAATCGATAAAATCCACGCGGGAAAGAAGCCCGTCATAGGCAAGTTGTTCAAGGCTGATTAGTAGCGGGTTGTAGGCCATTGCCGACGTGGACTGGTAGGGGGAATTCCCATATCCAGTCGGGTGGATAGGTAAAATTTGCCACAGCCTTTGCCCGCTTTCATGCAAAAATTCTAACCAACGCAATGCCACCGGTCCGATGTCGCCGATGCCGTGGGCACCCGGAAGTGAGCTAATTGGCAGCAAAATTCCGCTCGCACGCGGCGATAAATACTCTGGAGTTTCGCGGCCACATTCGGTCATTTAGAAATGTTAAATCTTTTTATCGCTGGATCAACACTCCTCTGAGGATAATGAGGCTTGGCCAACAAAACAATCACGTCCCATTACCACCTATATTACGGTCGGAAATTCATATTCAATCAGAAGTTTATAAAAGTCATCCTCGTCTTTGTTCCAAAATTCGTGGTCCCACGGAAAAATTAAAACGGATAATCTGTTGACTGCGGCGCAGCAAAACTTCATTTTTAGCAGGTTGGTTGCGCAGTTTTTCTGATGATTCATTAGTATTCGCTAAAATACTATTGATGGATTCGTGTTGTCTCTGCAATTTGCCAACGGTTTCGCGCCAATACGCAGTATGCTTCGAATGTTATCGCCCATATTACTATCCTGGCACAAAAAATTCGCCATTGCCTTCGGCGGAATCACTCATTTTACCATAATCTGCTCGCCATTTACCGGCCGCCAATCGCCGATTTCTGCCGACAGAACCTATTGGTCCGATAATTTGCACAAAATTCATGTCCGCGCTTGCAACGGCAACTGAAGTTCTGCCGTTTGTCCGCTGGACGGCATGGGCGGCGAGAAGATTGTTAGCTTCAACGTTTTCTTTGGTAATGACGGCAATTCCTACGGCCTCTGCAATTTCCATAATTGGTTGCATTTGTTTTCGTAAATCTTCGGTGGTTAACGCTCGATTGGTTCTATATTCTGGATAAATTTCCAAGTGCGCGGTGGATTTTCCGTAGTCAAAAAACACAAAGACTTCCTCGCAGTTGGGTCAGATTCTGCAAACGCCAAATGGCTTTAACCCAGCCGTAAATTGCATTTACTGGAAATCCGTTTCTTCGCGACGAAAGCGGCCGTATGCCGTAGAACGCATGGAAAGCAATGTTATGGCCACCGACGAGCAACAAATCGGCCATTTGGGTAAAGGTCTAAAAGTTTCATAGGATCACAAAACACCAAATGCATTTTCATTTTCCTAGCCATAAAAGCGGAAATGCGGATAACAACAATGGCAGACTGAGACGCAGGCGGCGGAATGATGAAGCGTACATGCTGGCGCAAATGATGGCAAACCATAGGAAAGTCGACGTCCGGGAAATGGAGATGGGCCAGGATTCGATCCATCTCCAGCGGCTAACGTATGCCGTGCACCCGTGGATGATTGCCAGGGGGATTGAGGCGAATCGATTGATCAAAAAGCACAGCGGCCAAATGCCAAACAGACCGAGACAAAGCGAAATAAACCCAGCGACGATGGCCATGGACGCCAGCGGCATGACGAAGGGATTGAGCAGGATTCCGCCAACGGAAAACGTTTGAAAGTGATAGATGGAGATGGGGATGATGGGCAACGTGGCTGCCACGGAAAGCGCCAAGGCGTCGACAGAGCGCATGGATAGGCGACGCATGAAACGAATCCATGGTTGGCGTTTTTCAAAAAGTCTAGGCCGCCGGAAAATCACCACCTGCCGCCGCAGATATCGCGCCAGCGGCATTCCGTAACATAGTAAGGAAAATACGACGCCATAGGACAACTGGAAAGATGTGTTTAGGATGTTCAGCGGATTTGCAATAAGCGATAGCAGCGCGGAAAAAAGCAGGGAGGATAGGCTGTCCGATTTGCGATAAATAAACGGCGCTAGCCAAAAAATGCTTACCATGGAAAACGCGCGCCAAGAGGACGGGCTGCCGCCGGTCATTTGAACGAAAATATATAGCGCGAAAACGCGGAGGAGAAAGATGCAAACGGGGTAGCGATTGATACCCTTTGTAAGCGCGTACATTACCCAACCGATGATGCCTATGTGCAGGCCGCTGATGGCGAAGAGGTGGGCAATTCCTGTACGCGAATAGACACTTTTTTCATAAGCTGTCATGGTCGACCTGTCCCCCAGCAGCATTCCGTGATAAATACGTGCCAACGGACCAAAAACGTCCATGCTGCACGCTAACGCCTGGGACGCTCTTTCCGTTAAAAAGATGATAGCACGGTTGAAAGGACTTTCCCGGGCGATGCCCAAAATTCTCCCGTCATAAGCCCTATAGCGAATGCCAACACCGGCCAGGTATTTTTCAAAATTGCGTTCCGCCGATGCAGTATTCTGCAAGCGAAAGGATGCATTGACAAACTGTCCACGGTGGGGAATGGGCAATTTTGTGGATAACTTGAGGTTAAAATATATGGGAATTTCGCCAGGTTTTATTTTGGCAAATCCATAAACACGCGTATAATTTTCCTGCTGCCGCCAAGTGCACCGTTGTATAAGAAGTTGCCTCCGCATGGTGCAATTTTCCGGAAGCGATGATATCTGCGCGGAAAGGCGAAAGTGTATCCACAACGCCGCGCAAAACACGCATACCAGGATAAAAAATCCTTGGCGAAATCCATGGAATCTGAACTGGTAAGCGATTAGAAATATCAGCGCCAAAAGCATATATGGATTTTTGTCAATCTGCAGTAATGCCACCAATGCGAAGGCGCAAAAACAGGGTACAACCGGGCGAAAAACCACGATTCTTTGACGCCCATACATTGCGCCTCTAGCAGTGAAACATTTGGCGTTAAAGTTCAAGTAATTTCACGAATTAACGCCAGTCAATATCGGGGCCATCATTGGATAGGCTTTGTTGGCTTTAAAATCTCTAAAATATATTTTGTAAGTAAATATTCCCCGTGCGAAAAATCTGTGAAATCGATTTTTTGCGAAAACCAGCACAAAATTTCCTGTAAACATCCATTACGTACA
Source organism: Puniceicoccales bacterium (assembly GCA_031278455.1). GTDB lineage: Bacteria > Verrucomicrobiota > Verrucomicrobiia > Opitutales > JAIRLM01 > JAIRLM01. Next base: position 31,563 of record JAITKJ010000017.1, read on the forward strand.
GACGAATGACCCAACAGATTTTCCGCACACAACGTCCAGGATGGCGTTTTTCTGTTGCATCGGGAAAACAGCAATTGGCATACCATGAGACCGGCACAGGCAAAATGCCTCCGCGTCCATAACTTGTAACCCCATTTGCACTACATCTGAAAAGGAAATGCGCTCGAGGCGCTTTGCGGCCGGGTTATTTTTCGGATCCGAATCGTAAATGCCGTCCACATTAGTTGCCTTCAGCAGGACATTTGCGCGGATTTCTATGGCCCGAATCGCTGCCGCTGTATCCGTCGAAAAAAATGGGATTCCAGTCCCTCCGACAAAAAATACAACTCTTCCCTTCTCTAAGGCTGACACTGCCTTTTGGCTGTCCACGGGGCCTACGCCAGCAAACGCGCCAAATGCATTTTGTAAACAGCACGAAATGCCCTCCCGTTCGAAAATATCCCTCAATGCCAACCCATTGATTACCGTGGCCAACATGCCCATGCGATCGCCAATTTCTCGCGTAACTTGGTCCTGGCGCCCGCGATAGATATTTCCACCTCCAAGTACTATGGCAACTCGTACACCCATTTTCGATAGAGCGTTCACCTGTTCAATGAGCGGCAGCAGTGTCGTCCGATCGAAGGCTTCATCCCCCCGGCCAAGCAATTCACCGCTTAATTTTAATAAGACTCGGCTGTAAACTGGTGACATGCCATCCATGAAAACAGAGCTATTTCCGGAAATTTACCAGTCAACGGGAAATCGCATGCCAATCATTTTGCTGTTGCCTTTGCATTTTCACGGCGTCTGGGCACAAGGGATATCTTTGTAACGGCCTCCTAGCAATATTAAAAGATTAGGCGCAATCATATGCTTAGTGGGTATATTTGCGCCCGCCATATAACGATCGCAACTTAACTCCATAAATTTCAGCGACATGGACAAATAATGCTGAGCTGTTCGTTGCGGCCGGAAATGTTGCATTGGGCGATTGGCAAGTTGCCTAAGGGTGCAAATGAAATGTTCACCGATCCGGCATTTGCCGACATAATTTCAACTTCGCCGTCATGTCCGAGGCGCATGCTTATTGGCGCCGATAAGTCGGATGATGCAAACTCACACAGGTAGTTCTCGGCGGCGCAGATAATGAATGGAAGTTCTGCGGAAAAAGCAGTACGAGAAATGCGATTTTCCCATTTAGTTAGAAATGTTACCAATAACAAGATGGCCGGCAATAGAATAGCCAACGACACGCTTACTTCCAAAAGCGTAAATCCCATATTCTTACTCAAGCGTGACCGCACCATTTTCCTCGATTCTAAATATGGCACAAGATGTCCTCCGCGACGATTGAAAAACCAGTGTAAATTGAATAAGGCCAGCACCTCTTCCGATGGCAATGGGTGTCCAGCGGCCAGAGGTTTTAGGGCGTGTATTGTTTGTTTGAAAATCACAATCTGCCGCGGAAGTTTTCGGCGGTACGAGAAATTCTCCATGGCCAAGCCGAAAGAAATATTCACGCAGGAACAGTGGGCCTTTATTCGCATCCACTTCAACAAGAATAAATTCGCGCAAAAATTCATCGGCTAAAGAGGAATTCCCGACAAGCAGGTAACATTTTTTATGTCCACCTACGTAATCGCTTACGCTCTGTAGATAAGCATGGAAAGTTTTCACAGAAGCTTTGAAAATAGATTCGTGGCCCAGCAGACGCAGACTTATTCCGCTAAGCGTGGCAATTAGTGCGATGGTCACAAGAACTTCGAGCAAGGTAAATGCCCGTTGATACTTGAATATTTTTCTCACCAGCTAATTACCTCCGCTCCCGGCTGTAACCCAATTGAATATATGGCCATCGACTCCCTGAGGCCATTTTCCGGAATGGCATTACGGATTGTCCCGTGAAAACAATGGCGAGGAATTTCCAGCCGTTCTGGCTGCCGCAAAATAATATAAATTTTATCGCTGCCAAACTGATCAACAAGGATCTGATTTTTTATGAATTTTGTCGAGAATTCCATAAAGCTTATACCACTTGGATTGCGCGCAGATGACCCGCCTCCCTGAAGTGATTCGATTAGCGCCCCACAATAGTTGTTCAACGGAATGGGAACTTCATATTGGCTTAAAAAGTCTGGATAGCATCCGTAATGTAAATAATAGTCATCCAAAGCCGATTTTATCTCGATGAATTGCCAGTGAGATCGATGTCGCTTGGAAGAGTGAATTGCAGAAGAAATTGCTGGAAAAATAACACCCAAAAGGATTCCGGCAATAGCAACAACTCCAATGAGCTCAACTAATGTGAATCCAGCCTGCTGCGAACATTCACGAGACATGTTTTAATTTTATTCCACGGAAATATTTTGTCAATTGCCCGCGGCAAAAATTTTATAACCCCATACAATCGCTCTTTCGCGGCGAATAAATGCAGTGAACCATTAGCCCGCGGTTGTTAAATTCTCCGTGGTCAAAATGAAAGAAAAATGGCTTTGAATCGGCGTCTACGAAAATTTATCGAGAAAATTTTTAATTGTGTTTGAAACATGTTTCCTTAGCGCCTTCGTAGTGTGGAAAACACCACCACACCAAGGTGTTTTTTTCGTACATTTGAGAATGGTAAGGCAATCGTCGCGGCTCATATTTTTTGCAACTTGTTGATGCGTAACCAATCTCGTTTCCAAGATAGCTAGCGCCGTTGTCCCCTTTGGAACCAACTGCCCATTTTGCTCAACGGCGCGCCATACGTTCTCGTATAATGCCGACTGCGCATCATTAAAAAACCCATCCATAATACAGTTATTATGCGATAGCGCATGTGCAATGTCAACAGGAATTGAATCGCTTGCAATAAACAACGACAATATTTTCGCTGTCAACGATTTACTGACATTAGGAATTCTACGTTGGAATTGGTTTTTCGAATGCGTTGGATAAGCATGTCCATAGCCTCATGGGAAACGACGCCGTGGATGGCCCGGTGAAGCATGTGAATGCGCGCCAACTCATCCGGATGGTAGAGTAGTTCTTCCTTCCGAGTCCCGCTCTTGCTTACGTTAATAGCTGGGTAGATGCGCCGTTCAGCTAAATCCCGGTCCAGGTGCAGCTCCATGTTTCCTGTTCCCTTAAATTCCTCAAAGATTACGTCATCCATACGGCTCCCTGTTTCCACCAACGCTGTTCCCAAAATGGTCAAACTGCCGCCGCCTTCGATGTTGCGGGCGGATCCGAAAAAGCTCTTCGGCCCTTGGAGCGCATTGGCGTCGATACCGCCGGTTAGCACTCGGCCGCTGGATGGCATGACCGTGTTATAGGCGCGGGCAAGGCGAGTAATGGAATCCAAAAGAATAACCACATGTTCTCCACATTCCACCCGGCGGCGGGCATTTTCGATGACCATCTCAGACACGTGCAGGTGATTATCGGCGTATTCGTCAAAAGTGGACGCAAAAACCTCTCCCTTCGCCATGCGGCGGAAGTCCGTGACCTCCTCCGGCCGCTCGTCAATGAGTAGCACCATCAGGTGTACCTGCGGGCGATTGGCGGCAATGGCGTTGGCAATGGCCTGGAGAAGCATGGTCTTTCCCGTCCGCGGTGGAGCAACGATCAGGCCTCGCTGGCCAAGCCCAATAGGTGCCAGCAGATCCATGATGCGCATGGAAAGGTTTTGGGCCGCATTTGCTCCCGTGGACTCTAGAAAAATTCGTTCCGTTGGGTAGTAGGGAATAAGGTCGTGGAACTGGGCAAAAGACGAGGCTTCATGCGGGTCTTTTCCCATCACGTGGACTAATTTAATGGCACAAAGCGCTTGCACGTTTGGATTTGGACTGGCCCACATGGCTTGAATGGATAGTTGCTGCCCGCGGCGCAAGCCAAAGTAGCGGATGAGACATTTCGGAATGAAGGTGCTGAAATCGCTCACCTGATAGTTATCCTCGCCGTAGGCCAGGTAGCCGTTACCGTCAGGAAGGAGGGCCAGCAAACCGTCCGCAGCAATGGGGGTATGATTTTCTGCTGCGCGTTGGAGGCAAAATTGAAGGACGCGTTTTCGTTGCCCGGGACGGACGCCCTCGCCGATTTCCATGGAAATGGCCAATTCCTGCAGCTGGGACGCATTTAACCCATAGATGTCATTGAAATTTAGTGGTGCGATGTCATCAAAGTATTCATTGACGAGTCCATCTAAGCCCTGCGTGGATCGCAACCGATCCCATTCGCGCAAGTTTCCGAAAGGCAAACGCCGTCCAGCATTTCCAAGGGAAGACAAATTCTGCTGGCCACCGCAACGCGAATTTGTTGACGACCGTTGTGACATTGGGGCATTGGTCCCGCCGGTACCAACCGGTCGCCGGTTGCGGTTTGGATTCGAAAGACCGCCGCGCGGCGTGGCGGTTGCTTCTTCATGGCCCTGGGAGCGGAGGCCATTCCCTCCCGGACGCCGGCTTGGAATGCGTGCCGGTTCCGCCGTATCCCATTCGCTGGTACCGCTGCATTTGCACTCGTCATCTGGCGAAAAGCTGCGACAACCACCAATTTCTTCCCCGTCTTCGCACGAACATGCGCATTTTCCTGGAGTTCGGCGCGGGCGCCCACGAACGGGTCGATGAGTAACTCCTCCACCGTCCGGGTCCGTTTCCCCATGCTCACGGCGCAAGCGTGCCTCCTCCCGTTCTCGGTGAAGTGCTTCCACATCACCAATGACAATGGGTGCGTCTTCAACCGTCGCTGCATATGGGGTAGGACCCCTAAAATTCTCGTCCGTACCGTACGCCGATTGCTCGGAACAATCATGATCTGCCATAATGAACCTGCTAAAGTCTTAATTAGACCAATAGGGAATTTCCCGCGGATCGTTGGGACCCGCTGGAGCCGAGGATGAGATTCGAACTCACGACCCACGCATTACGAATGCGTTGCTCTACCAACTGAGCTACCTCGGCATTCCCAAGCTTCCGCAGAAATTTGCCGCCACTTCAAGGGATTTTTCACAATGTTAAAGGCAGTCGCGCAAATGGCTAATGTGCGCCGCAATAACTTTCAGATCAAAAAAAGAACCGAATTGCTTTTCACGCGGTAACAAATTGCTGCCGGTGCGATGATAACGTTTGGTCAAATTTCGCAGTCCTGCACCAGGGTTGTGGCCAGAATGCATTAGGTTCCCCGGTACATGTTCCATTTGCCATAAAGCGACTTAGGCTTCAAAAAGATTGGAAAGGCGCCACTGCAACATCGGACGTCGAACACTGGCCGTATTACCATGGCAGGGCCAGAAATAGCGGAGTTTATTGCCCAACGCGCTAAAAGCGCGCTAACAGTTGATAGCAAAGAATTTGAAGCCGACGCCGAGGACATCGATACAATTTGGGAAGTGATGACGAATATGCATTTCGGCAATCCGACAACATTAAACATTATTATCCTTCAAAAAAAGAAGTGATTTTTGCCAAAAATTGAAAAGACGGCCTAATAATAGATATAACCATTATCGTCAAGGTTACTAGGATCAAGCGAGGTACAAGTATTTTTTTACGCTTTTGAGATTTTGGTGGGGCACTTTGAGTAAAAATTCTCTAAATAATCGGCGAAACGCCCATAAACCTTTTGTGCGGAAAATTTATCCTTAAAAAGCGCTAATCCATTGGCGCGCATACTATTGCGCAATTCGGTATTTCCGACGAGTTCGTCCAGCGCCCGACGAAATGCCGCCACGTCTCCCCCTTGACAGGTAAACCCAAGTTGGCATCCTTCAATAAGCTGAGCCAGCTCTCCGGACAATGAAGAAACCAATGGTATCCCGTGGGATAGAAAATCCAACGGCTTGTTGCGTATGGCGGCGGAATGAATGGCTCTATAGGGGAGGAGGCCAATATCCGTTACCGCGAGGATGGCGTTGAGTCCCTGTTGGTCGAGCCAGCCGGTGACTTTTAAATTAGGAGGTATCTTATAGGGTTTTTCCCAAAATCGATAAACTGGCTTCTCTCCGGCCAAGACGAAATGTATATCACTGCTGCTGTTTCGATAGTAATAATCTGCCAATTGGGTCACAACTTTAAAATCAAAGGCGGATCCGACGCGTCCCACACAGGTAACGATAGCTTTTTTGCCCACTGCGCCAATGGACTGTAGGCATTCCATGCGCGTTTCATCGCTCGCAAAAGCTGTTTGTGGTGGGTCCTCATAAGCAAGAGGAAAAACCGCATCCCAAAGGTGGCGGCGCCTGTCCGCCTGTTTGAAGGCCCAGCGCGAGTCGTACTTCGATGTGGTCACAATTCCGGCGGCGTGATGGAGAATTTGTTTCGCTCGCTGCCATTCGTGTCGCAGGAGAAAATGCCCAATCCTTTGCAATATGGGCGATAGATTTTTTACAAACGATGTGGGCCAGGTGTCGTGCACGTCGGCAATAAGCGGGATGTTCCTGCGATGGGCGTATTTGCTGACGGCAGCGGCAAGAGGTAGTGGGGGAATTATGCACAGGATGAGATCTGGTGGCTGTTTCCTGGAAGCCATCTTTTCAAAGGCTATTGCAAGCTGCCGGTTATGCTTTCGATTGGCCCAGGAAAGGCTTTTGCGGTAGTGAGATTTTCCCGCCAAAAAAATGTAACGGAGTTGAGAGCTCACGACAATTTCTTGTTGGTTACAGAATCGAAATGCTTTGCGCAGATGGTCAAAGGTCGACGTCCAAATGGTAACCGTATGGCCGCGTTCTATTAAGCGGTTCGTCAACATCTCAGCACGGAAAGGCCGACTTCCGCCGTCTGCAAAACTTATCGGCTCCCCGACCTGTACGATCCAAATATCCATCATGCAACCCAATAATATTTAAAGATTTTTTGTCGAGACAACGCATGCGGAGGCAAAATTAAACCAGGTGCCAGTGGTGAGGAAATGATGCCGGGTGCGAGCTTCTGTGGTGAATATCATAGACGATACCCTGCGATGTAACTTACAATGCCATCGCAAATTGCTGAGGCAAGTGCTTGTCTGTGGGGCGATTGGGAAATCATGGCTCCTTCAGTTGGATTGGTGAGAAACCCGCATTCCACGAGAATTGCCGGGCAGTGGACGCTTTCAAGCACACAAAATCTTCCACGGCGTACTCCGCGGTCGCGGACGCCTTTCAGCCGGATCAATTTTCCTTCGACGCTGTAGGCAAGCAGCAGGTTATGGTCGTCGAATTTGTTATTATGGCAAAAAACGTTATCCTGAGCCCGCAATGGCGATGATAATCGCGCGGTTGCAGTTGTTCCCTGGCGCGGCACAATGTAAGTCTCAATGCCCTGGGCGGTCTTGCTTTCCGAGGCATTAAAATGGATGCTAATAAACAGGTCCGCTTTTCCGCAGTTGGCGATGGAAGACCGTTTTTCCAGCGGGACAAACCGATCAGTGTCTCTGGTCATGAGCACTTTAAAACCTTTATCCTGCAGCAATTTGCGCAGTCGACCTGCCACATCCAGGTTGAGCGATTTTTCCGTTAGATTGAGTGCTGCGGAATGAGCTCCGGAATCTTTCCCGCCGTGACCCGCATCGATGCAGATGCAGCGTACCTCTGGGATTTTGCGGCCATAAACCAGGGGCTCAAGGACATATTTCCAATCGTTCAATGGAATGGTTATCCCTCTGGGAGAACGCTCGGCTGCTCCTTGGCCGTAAACGCAAATCCCGCCTACAACATAACTTGATTTGTCTAGAAAACACGAGATTGAGCACTTGGGCCCGATTAGGCTGGCACTTTTTTCGCCATCTTCCCGGAGCGTCATTCCATGCCGTTCGGCAATGGTTCGTAAAGCAATTCGCTCGGACGGCGCGGGGGCAGCGGAGACACTTAAGAAAATAGACAGGGCACCAGCAACCAGAGCAAATCTAGCCAACTTCATCAAATTATCCTAAATGCCGCTTCGGCGACCACAAGGCGTAAAATTTTACTCAAATTGTGAGTAGTTCCTGCTCTTTTTTTTGCAGCAATTTGTCAATTTCACTGATTGCGTCGTCTGTAAATTTTTGCACATCTTTTTCCAAGCGTTTGAGGTCGTCTTCGGACATCTCGCCGGCTTTCTGCTGCTTTTTAAGAGCCTCATTCATTTCCTTGCGAATGTTTCGGACGCTGACCCGGCCGGTTTCCGCGATTTCAGCTGATTGTCTGGCCATTTTCTTCCGCCGCTCCAAATTCATTTCCGGGATAATGCACCGAATTTTGGCGGAGTCCACAACGGGAGTAAATCCTAAATTGGCAGCGAGCAGGGCTTTTTCGATGGCTTTGGCGGCACTTTTATCCCAGGGCTGAATGGAGATAGTCCGTGCGTCGGGTGTGGTAATTGCGGCAATGTCCTTGAGCCGGCTGCTAGAACCGTAAACATCGACCAATACCATTTCAACCATAGCGGCTGATGATTTTCCCGCGTGGATGGTGGCAAATTCACCGGTTATGAATTGTACCGCCTTCTGCATCTTGTCTTTAACTTCCCGCATTGCCTTTTCCTGAATCATAACCCTCCTTTTTGCTCGCTGCACCAGTGACAGCTTCGATCGATATTTGCGCATCGGCCATTACTATTGCAACGGGAATGACAACGGTGGATTGTGTCACATTCCACACAAGCAAAAAGCTTTTTTGCCGCCGGTGGTGCGTGAAATGGCGCTGGAAACGTCCGCGGGTGGATGTGGGTCAGTTATCCGCTGAAAGTTCTGAGCTTGTCGGGACAGCCGGCGTGTAAATTTTCCAACTGCACACAAAAAAGCATTGAAATTCGCGCGCAAGATAATAAACTTAAATGGCTTTATGTTAAATCGGAACAAATCGGAACAAATCGGAACAAATCGGAACAAATCGGAACAAATTTCTTATTACAGCCTGTTTGTTTGCGGCCCTGAGCCATGGCAGCCCGGCAGCTGATCCAGCGGTCGTAAAAAAACCTACCAATAATTCGGCTCATGTCGACAATTACGCGTATGCTTATCAAACCGGCAACGCAAGTGCGCAACCACCAATGCCAGTATATGGAGTATATGATACGGAGGCAGCAAATTATAATGATTCATATTCCGGGTGGCAAATCGGCCGATTTCCTTCGGCGAATAACGCGGGGCCAAAAATACAAATTAACCTCGAAGGTACTGGTCAGCAAATGGCGAACTCATTCTATGCCGTGGCGTTTGGCGCGGGATATGCGGGTACGGGTAAGGATTTCAGCGGCTGGACGTTTGGTGCCTTCGGCGACAATGCAAACATAACCGTCGCTAATGGATCCAGTGATTCTGCCCTCTACCACACCTCAGTATTTGGTGCCGGAGCTGGAGCCAGATACTACGATGAAGGCAATAGCCAGGGAAGCGGAGCCGGTCCGAGTTTTGACAATTGGCAATTCGGAAATTTCGGAGCCAACGTTCAAATATGCGCCACCAGCGCGCACCATGCCACGATATTCGGCATGGGATACGGTTGTGGAAATTTTGCCGGCTGGGAGATTGAAAGCTTTGGTGCCGGATCAATTCTAACTTCCAAATTCACGCCTGGGCACAGCAGTCCCTCGTTCACTGCGCTATTTGGTGCGGGACAATTAGTTGGCGATGCTACTAATTTCTCAAACTGGACCATTGGTGATTTTGGTGTTGAGTCTAGGCTGACTGCCAACGATTTCAATTATGCGGCCATTTTCGGCGTGGGATGTGTTTCTAAGAACGCGTGTGTCAATTTCTCCAACTGGACCATTGGTAATTTTGGTAATGGGTCTGAGTTGACTGCCAACGATTGTCAAGATGCGGCCATTTTCGGCGCGGCATCTACGAGTGGCACGAGCAATTTCTCAAACTGGACCATCGGTGATTTTGGTGCTGGGTCTAAGCTGACCGCTAACAATTGCGATTATGCGGCCATTTTCGGCGCGGGATATGGATATATCGGTAGCACGAGCAATTTCTCAAACTGGACCATCGGTAATTTTGGTGCTGGGTCTGAGCTGACTGTTAACAATTGTAATAAGTGTGCGGCCATTTTCGGCGCGGGATCTACAGGTGGCAGCACGAGCACGAGCAATTTCTCCAACTGGACCATCGGTAATTTTGGTGCTGGGTCTGAGCCGACTGTTAACAATTGTAATTATTATGCGGCCATTTTCGGCGCGGGACATATATATAGCAAGTACGCGCGCGATTTCTCAAACTGGACCATCGGTAATTTTGGTGCTAAGTCTAAGCTGACTACCAACGATTGCAAATATGTGGCCATTTTCGGAGCGGCATCTACGAGTAGCGCGAGCAATTTCTCCAACTGGACCATCGGTAATTTTGGTGCTGGGTCTAAACTGACTGTTAACGCTCGCAATTATGCGGCCATTTTCGGCGCGGGATATACGAACGCCTCGGCAAATTTCTCCGGTTGGCGGATTGGGAACTTTGGTGATAGTATCAAGCTGTGCAATCATGGTAAATATAGCTCCTATCGTGCCGTATTTGGCGCGGGATCTGCGAGTGGCAAGAGCAATTTCTCCAACTGGAGCATCGGAAGTTTTGGTGCCAACGCCGAACTAATCGTTCAACGGGGTAGTAGTGCCACAGTATTTGGCGCGGGATATGCGAGTGGCACGAGCAATTTCTCCAACTGGACCATCGGGGCCTTCGCCGATGGGGCCAAACTGATCGACTGTTCCACTGCAAGATTCACCGCGGATCATGCCCTATTCGGCCTAGCGGGTATTCATAGCACTGCTGGGGCCACATTTAAAAATTGGACGGTGGAGTTTTGCGGCAACGCCATCCTGGGTCTCCTGGCAAATATCGATGATGGGACGTCTCCGATTTATATTTCCCTAAATGCACTTGGAGGTATCAAAAACAGCGATTTTCGCTTCTATTTCAACAATGCCAAAACTGAAGACGTAATTGTAACCATCGGCGCACTTAAATCCCAAATGCCCGAGGATGGACGTCTCGCAAAAAAGGAAGAAGAAGTCGGTGGCGGGAGGTTTACGTGGGTGCCCGCGGAAATAGCCGCATTCCAGCTGGCCGGCACACAGGGCTGGGGAACAAACATTGAGCAACCCTATGCCACCGCCATCGCCCTTGGCCCGAACTTTCAGCTGAACGTTGGCCGGGCGAGGACACTGGAAGAACAACCGGATGACACCAACGCCA
>JAITKJ010000013.1:0-2500 GCA_031278455.1 Puniceicoccales bacterium
TTCACTACTTCAATGATAGGTAACCCCTGAAGAACATGGAGTGCGTGCCAAACGTCCGCTTCGTTATCCATAGTCATTGATCGAATGACCAGGTTTAGTTTTTGCGGCTCTGCTTTCAAGAGATACACCACAAATGACGGTGGAAAAACCCAAAACATGTCAGTTGGTTCATAATTGCCATTGAAAAGAAATCCTTCGATTTCCCCCGGAAGGGCATCGTCGATTTCTTCATATTTTTTCCAAAACTTTTCTTTGGATTTGTCGCACTCAATCAACCTCGGCAAACATATTTTTCGGAACATTGGACCATGTTTTCCTCCGGTCAAATATTCTACCAGTTCGACTTGATTCATGCGATCCATCTGTGATAACTTCCCGAATATGTAATCGCTCCCATCCCACCAAGGGGCAAGATTTTCTAGAAAGCACCAAATTTCAAATTTCTCTGGGTTTGCTGCCGCACGGCGTTCAAATACTCTAGCATCTGCGGCAGATTCTTTTGGATGGCAGGCAGACCATAACTCGTACGTGCAAGCATGCCGAGAGCGGCGTTTCGCTAAGATGCGCATGTCCAAACAATCCACATCCAACAGTCGAGCCTCTTCCAGCGTGCTTGCCACGTAGTCAAGCGTCGTCGCGTCATTGCATGCGGAAAAACGAGAATCTTTCCATGGGTCTCTTGGCCGTGGTAATATCGAATCCGAACTCACTCCAACGTTTGAGGAGGGATTTATCAGATCTGTTTCCGTTGCCGCGTCCGCATGTTGGACCACGGGATTCCCGGGATCCATTTTCGGATTTGCATACGGGGTTGGGGATTGGTGTTCCGATTCAGGCATAGCCAACACTTTGCCATTCAAGAATCTCAGCGAGATAACAAACCAATAGTTATCGGTAAATTTGTTAATGGCATTGGATGTCGCAACAACAGAAAGCAGCCAAATGGCCCCATAAACGGGTGCGGAAATTGGCCAAGTTACCACAGCGCAAACGGCCATAAAAATCTTGGCGGGCCTTGCCAACGCACAAGTTTTATGTTTAAATGAACTTGCGCTATCATAAATCGCATGCACACAAGTGTGCTATGCAGTCACTGCTAAATAGCAACTCCAATCTGCCGATAAAAAAACTTCATGCAAAAGTCGATTTTGGGCCATTTTCCGCCGCATGAATTGCGGGCTCTGAGGCCATAATTTTGGCTTTTGCAAGCCACATGCGCAAGAAAGTCCTTTGCCTGAATCCGGCATATATGGACGGTAGCGCCCCAACCATTGCAACTGGCGTTCCGCCTGATGTAGGCGGATTACTACATGGTCTAGACGGCTACATTCGCGCGGATGGCTGGATGCGAATTATATCCGGCAAACTTAAAGTCGTCGTATTCGAACGTGTCTATTGATTGGCTTCGGGCAACGATATTCAGTTGCGGAAGTGATAGCGGTATTCGCATTAATTGTTCGCGCACCTGATCCATGTGGTTTGTGTAAATGTGGTAATCCCCAAGCACGTGTATGAATTCACGTGGATGTAGTTCGCAAACATGTGCCACCATATGCGTTAGCAGCGCGTAGCTGGCAATATTAAACGGCACCCCCAAAAATAAGTCCCCACTCCGCTGGTAGAGTTGACAACGCAATTCATGTTCCGAGGAAACGTGAAACTGAAAAAGTGTATGACATGGAGGGAGCGCCATGGCAGAAATATCCCCAACATTCCACGCCGAAACCACGTGTCTCCGGCTTTGGGGATTTTTTTTAATGTTTTTAATTAGCTCGGCAATTTGATCGATAACTTGGCCATTGGCGCAATTCCATGAGCGCCATTGTTTTCCGTAAATTGGGCCAAGTTCACCATCAGCATTCGCCCATTCGTCCCAGATATGGACGCCGTGGTCATGTAAGTACTTCACATTGGTCGAACCTTTTAAGAACCAAAGCAGCTCATGGATTACAGATTTCACGTGCATTTTTTTTGTCGTCAAAAGCGGAAATCCTTCGCGCAAATCGAAGCGCATCTGCGCCCCAAAACGACACAATGTCCCTACTCCCGTGCGATCGTGGCACTGTTTTCCATTCTCTAAAACGTCTTCTAGGATAGCGAGGTATTGTCTCATGTTTCCCCCTATCAAAATGCCATGTCCGCTCCAATGCAAAAATCGTACGGCTTTCTAATTTTGCGAATAATTTACGCAAACCGTTGATTTTTGGGGCGGGAAATAGACAAAAAATCGACGAACCCTCGCGTGGGCGGAATTGGTCCGACACAAATCTGTAGTGTTTAGGCGTGATAACTGCTTGACATCTCTCGTGCAGGCAGCATAAAGAGGCGTATCTATGAAAATCGCTGCATCGCTAAGTTCGTTGAAGTCTAGGCATCCAGCGTGTAAGGTGGTGCGGCGGAAGGGGCGCGTGTATGTTATTAACAAGGTTGTCCCGCGGTTTAAGGCCAAACAAGCGTAATGAGGAAACATTGTGAAAAAAGAAAAGCATCCCGCGTCGAA
>JAITKJ010000013.1:7500-60968 GCA_031278455.1 Puniceicoccales bacterium
TGACCAATGCGGAAAGGTGAAATCCGGAAGTGCAAGCTTTTGGCCTAAGCCCCCGTGAATGTCGGCCGTAACTATAACGGTCCTAAGGTAGCGAAATTCCTTGTCAGGTAAGTTCTGACCTGCACGAATCGTGTAACGAGTTGGGCGCTGTCTCGGAGAGATGCTCAGTGAAATTGTAGTCGCGGTGAAAATGCCGCGTGCCCGCAGCAGGACGGAAAGACCCTATGGACCTTTACTGTAACCTGGTATTGGTGTTTGATTTTTAATACGTAGTATAGGTGGGAAACGTTGAGCCCCTACTTCAGGGTGGGGAGGAGTTGTCAGTGAAATACCACTTTTTAATGATTAGACATCTAACTTTGTGCCGTTATCCGGCCAAAGGACAGTGCTAGGGGGTCAGTTTGACTGGGGCGGTCTCCTCCCAAAGAGTAACGGAGGATTACGAAGGTTCTCTCAAGTCGGATGGCAATCGACTGTGGAGCGTATAGGTATAAGAGAGCTTTACTGTGAGACCAACAAGTCGAGCAGTTACGAAAGTAGGTCTAAGTGATCCGGTGGTTTAAAGTGGAATTACCATCGCTTAAAGGATAAAAGGTACCCTAGGGATAACAGGCTGATAGCGCCCAAGCGTTCATAGCGACGGCGCTGTTTGGCACCTCGATGTCGGCTCAACACATCCTGGGGCTGGAGAAGGTCCCAAGGGTTTGGCTGTTCGCCAATTAAAGTGTTACGCGAGCTGGGTTCAGAACGTCGTGAGACAGTTTGGTCCTCTATCCGCTGTGGGCGTAGGAGATTTGTGGGGTTCATTTTCTAGTACGAGAGGACCGAAAATGACAAGCCTCTGGTGTTCCGGTTATCATGTCAGTGGTAGCGCCGGGTAGCTATGCTTGGAATAGATAAGCGCTGAAAGCATCTAAGCGCCAAGCTACTCCCGAGATGAGATCTCCCGGGACCTTCGGGTTCCATTAAGAGTCCTGGTAGACCACCAGGTTGATAGGTGGGGTGTGTAAGCGCAGCGATGCGTTGAGCTAACCCATACTAATGACTCAAATGACTTAATCGTCCGTTTTATTCGAGAATGCTTTTGGCAAAAGTCACACGTTACTTGCATTGAAAAAGATGCGGAAAACAATTTCCTTCCGGTTTTGGAAGGGTTAGATTTTCTGGTGACCATGGGTGAGGGGAAATACACGTTTCCATTCCGAACACGTTCGTCAAGCCCTCAAACGCCGATGGTAGTGCCGCCCCGCTGCGGTGTGAGAGTAGGTTGTTGCCAGGATGGAATTTAAACGTCGGTTTATTATTGGCCGGCGTTTTTATTTGCTGCCGATTTTGTGTCAACAAATTTTACGGTACCTCTGCTGCCACCTTCCGGTAAATGAACTGCATGCCACTGCCAATTGCCAATCCGATAGATAGCAGCAACAGAAAAATTGCAAAATCTCCGCCGACAAACGGAGCGCCAGAGACCAGCGTTTTTAACAAAATGGCCAAGAGTGAAACGACCGTTGACCCAGCCATGCTAAATCCAATATCGCTGCACTTGGCAAGAGCTCGTCGCCAACTGGCCTCAGGCAAGGCGGACAGTTTGCTCGTCACAAATACGGGATCGTCCACCGAACAAAATCGAATCGTTGAATCTTCGCCTTTTGCGCGCTTACTGTGTATCCTGCGCATGAGTGAATCATACTTCGAACTACGCAACACATAGGTTGTCAGATTGTTGGCAGTAGTTCCAACTGTAAAAAGAACAACGTCACTTGCCACCTTCTTAAGGTCGTCGTCACTCAAATCATCGGAAACTTGAACGATGAGTCCGTTCTTGTCATAAAAATTCGCGACCTTTTGGCTTGGACCTAATTCCGCCAAAACCTTTGATGGAATCCGTTCGGTTTTATCCCATAAACGAGACATGCGTATCGTTGGTAACGAATCCATATAATGGTGCTATTTATCAAGATTCTGAACGATTTTATCACCGAATAAGTCGTTTTTACAAATAAGACTAGATTTCGCAGTGCCAATTGAGTGTGTGAAAATTTCGTTTTGATTGTTCTTTTATTTTGCCTGTTTCCCCATGCGCGGGCGAGCATCAGTCAATGGACGTACAGTTGAGATCATATATGCACGTTTGTTATACGAATGGTCGTGATCCGGGGTTTTATCATGTGCCATTAAAGCATTGTAAAACGTGTGAATGTACTACGGTGTGGTGTTTGCCGCCAGATTTTATGATGTATGAAAGTCTATTAGTCAATTTTGCGCGTTCGGTAGCGGGTGTCCCATGTATTTACGTGTGTATGTGTATCATCCCAGATGCTGTGCTATGCGAGTTGGAGTCGATGTCGTTTCTGTACGATTCTTGGCCGGTTCGTTATGAAGAACTTGAGAGAATTTTTGGCAGACATGCGAAGGGCTGAATTGGCGCTCGCTAGTAGGGGAGAAACGATGCTTGCGGCGGTCAGGAAGCTTATCAAACATACAAAGGGAGACTTCGGCGTGTTGATGTAGCAGTGCGGGTTGTTAACGACACAAAATTAAGCCCGGAGCGGGAAATTTTATTTGTTCGCATTGTGGTGGATCGCGGCGGAGGAAGATCGGTTTCTGCGGGTGAGACCTCTGTTTTGTGGGCAGTTCGGTGGTGTGGCGGCGTTGACCGCGGCACGAATACCGAGTGGGAAAATCTTTTTAGAAACTTGGGCTGATTTGATATCTGATTTTATGTCGTTATCTTGTCGATGGGTAGTGCTGGATTGGTAGGGTTCATTTTTTTGCCGAAAGTGACAACCGGTGATTTTAGTCATACGTGACTTCCGCAGATTCCATCTGGGGATCCGGAATGCTGTTATGGACCGGGCAGCCGCAATAAATGCCCAGCCTATTTCGAAGCTGTCGCATATCTTTTGGGTCCGCACCTTCAGGATAACGCAAAACAATGCCCTCGCTTCCGCACTCCGAAAAGCATCTGCTGATTTGATCAATATGAGCCATCCCTCCATCCCTATTGATGCGGGCAATTTGAGTAGGATCGCCTTCCGCGTATGCTGTAGCCAACTCTAATGTTCCATTTCCATCAAGTGTGACAACCAAATAGCTTGGTTTATAAGTGCCTTCATCGCGTTCACGCACTTGCATGAAGCGGTTATATTTAATCCCAGTTTGTCCTATTGCAAGATATATTTGATAGCAGATCGTTACGTAAAATAGGCCATCGCGAACTGCCATAAGAAAGGGCTTGCCGCGAGAAGAGTTCGCTGAATTGATATCGTCGCCAAGCAGAGTAAAAGAAAGACTCACGAATTGTTCAAATTCAACATACGGAAGATTATTTGCATAATATTCAAAAAGTTGGCTGGGGCTATCGTAATTTAAAACTCTTTCAATATAAACTGTTGCAAGTTCTAGCACGGAAATATCGCCTTCATGGCTTTCTGTTTTTTGCCTTTCGAGAACGGCATATGCCTTGGGTGCGATATTGAACCCATCATCTATGCGCTTGCCGTCCAAACGCTCCATTTCCGTGACGACAGCAAGTAATTGGTCGTGAATGGCAGCTGCATTCTTCGTGTCAGCTTCAATTGCAATTAACAGTTTTTCTGTTTTTTTAAATTTCTCAATTCCCTTAGGATCTTTTCGTTGGCTGAGCTGTATCAACCGATCATTACAGCGTTGTCCGCGGGCGGCATAGGCGTCTCGATCTTTTTCCGCTGCCACAAGAGTAAATTTGGCAAAATTGAAAATTTCCGCTACCATCCTGGGCGGTCCGCCAGTTGTTTCCTGAAATTGTTGGATAATTTGTTTTAAAATTTTTTGCACTGATGGCGGGTAGGCACTGATGTTAAGCATTTGCCTTCCAGCCGCCTCTCCTTCGTCTGGAGCGGCTCCTGCGGTCTCCGCAGCTTCTTTTTCGGCTTCAAATGTTGCAGTGTCTCTGTCACCGGTCGCATCAGCATCAGCTTCTGGTCTTCCGGCAACCTTTATATTGCGTGTGATGCTGGTGATTAATTCATGCGCATACGCCAAGTACAGCTCTGGTTTGCCGTTGGGATCGAGGCGTGCAGCAAACGTCTGTGCCAATTCCATTTTTTTTTGATCAAGGTTCGAGTCTGTACATGCCCCAGTCCCAGTGGGTTTTGTTTCTGGCAAAGTGACTGTCGAGCCAGGAACACGCTGGCGCAGTGCGCCGACGTTAAGGTTAGGCGTAAATGCGACACGGTCTTCGACACGCCGCGCCGCTGAACCGCCTGGCCCAAAGGTATCTATAAGATTTGCCACGTCTACGCCGGAAAAAGTCATGGAAGTACAATCCTATTTGAGGCGGATACGAAGGAAAAGAAAATTTGTGGTGCGTGGCATAAATGACGGGGCATTTTGACTCGTTGTCGTGATAATTCCCGCATCTACGGATTCAGTGCCAGATTTGGGTTCGGAATTGCGTTTGGATTTCGAACCAAACTTAACTGTATCCTCTTTGGCGGATTTCGCAAACTCCATCTTCCATTCTTTTATCCGGTCGCAGAGCATCTTGAATTCAGTATTTGCAAGCAAACCACTCCTGATTTTTTTAATCTTTCTAAACCGCGGATTGTAATATTCGCATCCTCTTCCGTGCTCGTAAAATAGTGGCCTATTTCCCAATCGATGCCCATAAATGTATTTTCTATCTTTAATTTGTCAACATCACTCGTTGGTTTTCCGCCTTCATCGGTTGGGAATTTATTTTTGAACGTTTTGTTCAAAGCTGCTAGTTGTTTTTTGATATCGAATATATTATCGGCCATAACCTCGTCTGGCAGCCATTCCGTCCAGCGGCATTTAGCCAAAATTTTATGAACATGGTAATTGTCGGTTATTGACTGCGTCACACCATTTTTAATTTTTTTTCCCAATGAAACGCATCGTAATAGCATGCGGAGGAACTGGTGGACATCTAACCCCAGGAATTGCTCTGGCCCAAGAATTGGAGCAACGAGGCTACAAAATCACGCTTTTTGTTAGTTCCAAATCCGTCGACAGCCGACTTTGCAAACATTATCCAACGCTCAAATTTATCCAAATTCCTGGATGTGCATTCGGCTGGCGGCCGTTTGGCCTTTGCAAATTCATTTTCAAAACACTGCGAGCGTTCGTCTTCAGCTGGAAATATTTAAAAAAGTACCGAGACGCGACCATCGTTTCATTCGGAGGGTTTTCCGCAGCCGGGATATGTCTCGCCGCATTCGTCCGTCGCCGTCCTATTTTTCTGCATGAAGCCAATTTACACATTGGTCGAGCCATTCACTTCCTTGCGCCATTGGCAAAAAAAGTTTACATACCGCCAAAGCTCAAGGAAACGACAATATATCGGTCTCGAGCAAAATATATACCCATGGGGTATCCAATCCGAAGGGATTTTTTGCCATTACCACGTGCTTTTGCTCGCAGGTTGCTGGAGCTTCCAAAATATGGCCGATGCTTGGTTATATTTGGTGGTAGTCAGGGGGCAAGCGCACTTGTGGAATGGGTCCGGGAGTACGAGATCAAGTTGATCAATCTTAAGTGTCATGTCATATGCTTGACCGGATTGAACGGCATACAAATGGAAATCCAGCAATCCGCTGCAGATGGACAAGTCTATCATATTCGCTATAAAGTTTTTAGCGATCATATGAATGCTCTCTGTTCAGCGGCGGACTTAGTCGTTTGCCGTGCCGGTGCCGGGAGCATCGCGGAGCTCATTCGATGTCATACGCCAAGCATTCTTGTCCCTTATCCTTCCGCCGTTGGCGACCATCAAACGCTGAATGCTAAAGCTCATGCAAAAGACGGAATGGCTATCTTGTTGCCGCAAAATAAATTATCAGAACTTTTTTCAATAGTCGAAGCATTAGACGGCAAAACACTTCAAGCCATGCGGAAAATTTTGGCTAAATTTGACCGATCCATTGGCAATCCAGCTGCCACGCTTGCCGATGACATCATAAGGCTCAAGTAAACAAAGAACGATGAATTTAGTTCGTTAGCAAAATAGAGAGTTGCTTTGCATTAGAATCGCGCGTCCCGCGTGGAGTGATTGTCTTTATTTTGTTCATTTAGCAGGTGTATCGCGATCGTCGTGCGCACCGGCGGTTTATAAGAAACAGAATGGTGCTTGCGATAAAAATTGACGAAAAAGTGCCTGTAAAAACGCCAATGGAAAATAAAACAGCAAAATCTTTTGCCGCCCCGGCCCCCCAGATGAACAGCGCAATAGCGGCGACAAGCGTTGTTATACTTGTAAGTAGAGTTCGCGAAAAAGTATTGTTAAGAGCTCGATTGACGACATTAATCAGCTGTTCTCCAGTGTGATTTTCCTCTTCGCGGATACGGTCAAAGATGATAATAGTGTCGTTGATAGAATAGCCGACAATCATAAGTATGGCGGCTAGGGTTGCGGCATTAAATTGATACCCAAGAAGTGCATAAATCCCGATGCTGATCCAAATGTCATGAAGGATAGCGACGACTGCGGAAATTCCATAGTATGCATTGAATCGCACGGTTATGTAAAGAAAAATTATGAGTAGTGCAACTGTTACCGAAATGAGCGCATTCCACCGCAAGGCGGCGCTTATGCTACCTCCGATTGAAGTTTGTCGTAGCTGTTTAAATCCATATTGCGGCAGTAATTCCTGAAGTTTAGCCGCAAAAAGCTGGCTTGTCCCAGCCGGCACTTGCACTATTAATTCCTTGGCCTTCGTATTGGATTTTTGGAGGACGGGAATAATTTCGCGAATGCCAACGTTTTCGGCAACGGCATAAATGTCTTCTAGCGCAAATTCTTCGGCACAAGAAAAAGTAATCTCATCGCCTCCGGTGAAATCAATGGCATACAGATTTTTTCCACGGACAACCATTGTCACCATTCCTACAGTAAGGAGTAGTGCCGAAAATAAGAAGGCGGCATTTCGCCATCTCATGAAATTTATTCCAAAATTTTGCCGAAAAGACGCGTAAAAGGTGTGGCGAATTTTTAAAACTTTGGCCCCAAACTCCATAAGGCCACGGCAAAAAACTAAAGTACAGAATAAGGTGCTCACGGTACCGATGGCAAAAATGATCCCAAAGCCACGAATTGGCCCTGCGCCGTAAATTGCCATGACGATTGCGGCAAAAAGTGTGGTCAAATTGGCATCGAGGATTGTGCGAAATGCCCTTTTGAACCCTAACGCTATAGCATCTACGGTTGATCTTCCAAGGAATAACTCTTCTTGTATGCGTGCAAAAATAATGATATTGCCATCGACGCTCATTCCTGCGGTAAGTACCAGGGCGGCGATTCCTGAAAGTGTCATAGTGCCATCAATGGTGACGAATACACCTAATATGCTCAAAGCATTAAGTGCGACGGATAACATTGCTGCAATTCCGCCAAATGCGTAAATTCCAATCATAATTCCGCCGACAAGCCCAAATCCAATTTTGGCGGCTTTTATGGATTTCAACTGCATTTCTTTTGCCAATGTTGGCCCAATTTCATGAATTTCACCTACAGATAACTCAAAATCCAGCGGATTGTTGAGGACACTCGCCAGATTTTTCGCGTCCTGCGCGGTAAAATTTCCAGAAATTGCCGCCTGTCCATCGCTGATAATAGAGCGTATGACTGGCGTGGAATAAAGCTTGCCATCCAAAATGATTCCAAGTGGTTTGCCGAAGTTTTCCCGTGTAACCCGCTCAAAAAGTCGTGCACCATCCGCCGTCAATTGCAAACTCACCTCATAGCCGCCAGTGGAATTGATTATCACGTGGGCGGATTTAACCGCATTTCCAAGCAATTCAGCCCTGTTGCGGACAAGGATGGACATTGGTTTTTCCGATTCAAGCGCCATACGCGTTTGCGCCTGGTCAATCCACTCATAACCATCCGGCGGTATGAATCCAGTTATATCACGAAAAGCATTTTCGTGTAGTAGTCGAAACTCCAACTTTGCCGGCTTTTTAATGGCATCGATCAAGTTTGTATCAGTTCCAACAGCAGTTCCGGGGAACTGAATTTCTAATTGCGAATCTCCGCGACGGCGGAGAATGGGTTCCGAAATGCCAAAGGTATCCACCCGGCGGCGCATGATTTCTTCCAGTCTTTTAAGCTGCTCCGCCCGCCCGTCGGATGTCTTGGCGAGAGAATCATGAGAAATCTCCAGCGTAACCGCTGTCCCTCCGCAGAGATCCAAGCCGCGTCGGATGGCCACACACTTTCCCGGAAAAAGCACGGCCAACGTCCAAATGAAAAGCACAAACGAAAAAATGAGGCGGAGCCACATACCCCGCCGATTCCAATCGGTTAAAACCGCCACGGTTTATTTCTTGAGCTTTGTGCGCCTGGATTCAACCTTTGATTCAGCGATGACCTCAGGTGCTAACGCGACACCATCGTTTCCGTCGCCGTCTGCCAGCTCTTCCATTACCCGTTGTACGGAACTTCGCATCACTTTTGCTTGCACACCTTTGGCAATCTCAACGGCGAGCAGATTTTCTTTTATTTTGATAATTTTTCCCAAGAGGCCCGATGCCAGGAGTACGTAATCCCCTGTGTGGAGGGCCTTAAGCATTTCTTGATGTTGCTTTTGCCGCTTTCGCTGTGGCGCAATAAAAAGAAACCACATTCCAACGAAAAGCAGCGCAAACACTAGTAACTGCGACATTCCACCACCCCTCGGGGCCATCTGCGCCCCATCGGCTAAGAAAACAGACTTTCCAAACATAAGGAGCCCACGTCTAACATCTTGCCTCTCAAATTGCAAGTTATTTCAGCGCGATGCTGGTATTCAAAAAGTCCACGGCCGTCCTGGACCGCATGCGGCACCTAAAATTCGTATTGTCTATTAATGCAAAAATAACGCATGACTTTCAGGGATTTAGGTGTGATGCGCAAATTGACTTGCCAGTTTTCAACACCGCATTCCTGGGCATGTTTGGCTGCGCGCATAATGGGCTCATTCCATTTGTTCATTGGCGGCGCTATGAAAGGTGGTGCATCGTACATGAAGCAGAGGACTAAAATCGTGCGGTTTCCACCCAACGCCAGGCGGCAAAGACTCTCATAGTGTCTGATAAGTCGTTCAAAAAATGAAGCTCCGGAACTGGGCGTTGTAAAGCGTGCGTTGTCGGTCAATAACAGGTCGTGGGTTGGCGTTTTGAGCTCCACAAACGTGCGGAAGTTGCCATTTTTAACGACCAAATCTAACCGTGAGCCGCCAGCCATGACTTCGTGGTGAATGGTGCATCCGTTCGTATTGACCAAATTTAGCATGGCATTTCTTCGCAAAAATTCCTCAAACCAACCGTTAATACGGTTTTGATTGATGCCAATCCAGCCAGTCTTCTCGGGCAAATGTATGGCTTCGACGGTTCCCTGTGTTAAGCGTTTATCCGATGGCGTCGCCGGGGTGAATAGACATGGAATTCCATCAAAGTTGGCAATTTTGCCAATTTTTCCGGTTACCGGGCAGTGCCAACGCTGTTTCTGACCATTGACAATTCCATCGAATATGAACCGATTGGGCCGAGAAATTAGTTTGCCCAACTTAAGATCGAGGCGGATTCTTGTGGAAGGCATATGAGCGTTTTCTCCGAAATTACAAACTCGATGCAAATACAAATGCGAATTGCGTAATCAACACGGTCAACGCTTTTGATACCATCTTCTGGCCGTACTTTAAGATTTGCCAAATCTGAATTGCAGGCAATTTACAATTCATTACTAACCGTTGACATGGATCCGAGATATAAAAGGCTGGCCGAAAACCTAGCAGGCTATTCGATGGATGTTCGTCCGGGCGAGCGGGTTTTGATCGATAACTGCGCGGCCCCCGCTGAAATGGTTCTGGCGCTCATGCGCGCCGTGCGCAGACGCGGGGGGAGGCCATTTGTAAAATGCTCAGATAGCCGCATCCGCCGAGAGTTTATTACCAACGGAACCCATGAAGATTTCGAAGCCATCGGAGAGATTGAACTGCAACAAATCCAGCAAATGCGATGCTATGCGGTATTCCGCGGATCGCATAATACATTTGAAATGAGCGATGTCCCCGAAGAACAGCAGCAAGCCTACTCTAAGGCAACCAGGCCAGCCCTCGAGTACCGTGTTAATAAAACAAAATGGGTCCTTCTGGTGTGGCCAACGAGTGCTATGGCACAGTCGGCTCGCATGAGTACGGAGGCTTTTGAAGAATTCTTTTTCCGCGTCTGTACTTTGGACTATGGGCGCATGAAACCTGGTATTGAGGCGCTGCAATTCGCCATGCAGAACACGAATCAGGTGACGATCAAAGGTCCTGGGACGGATTTGCAATTTTCCATCCGCGGCATTTCAGGCGTTCCCTGCATCGGTGAACGAAATATCCCCGATGGCGAAGTGTACACGGCCCCAATTCGAGATAGCGTCGAAGGGACATTGACTTACAACACACGGTCCATCTACCACGGGAAATGTTTTGAAAATATTCGATTCACATTTCGAAAGGGAAAGATCGTGGAAGCGGTGGCCAATGACGCGGAAGCCCTCAACGAAATTCTCGATAGCGACGAGGGCGCTCGGTACATCGGCGAGTTTGCCTTTGGATTTAACCCTCACATTTTGGAACCAATTTGTGACACACTTTTTGATGAAAAAATTGCCGGGTCATTCCACTTTACCCCTGGAAATTCCTATGAAAACGAGGCCGACAACGGAAATCGGTCGCAAATCCATTGGGATCTGGTTTGCATCCAGCGGGTCGAATACGGCGGCGGAGAAATTTACTTCGACGGAAAACTGATTCGCAAGAATGGATTATTCGTCGTTCCTGGCCTGGATAAATTAAATCCGACCTACCTTCTTAATGATGAGTGACCTGATTGACTTTACGGTTCCGCAGGAATGTGATGGATTACGCCTTGATGTGGCCCTTGTCCGTTGCTTTCCGGAAATGAGCCGCACGCAAATCCAACGCTCCTGTAAAGGCGGACTTGTCCGCTGCAGTGGCCTTCCCATGGTGGCGAAAACGAAAGTAAAATCTGGGCAAAACTTCTCCATACGGTGGGTTGATCGGGCGGAAATTACCATACGACCGCGGGCGATGGACTTGGAAATTCTCTACGAGGACGAAGTCATGTTGGCCGTCAACAAACCAAGCGGAGAAGTGGTACATCCAGCACCACATGTGAAAAACTCATTTATTGAGGCCATTCTGGCCCACACGAATGGTCAACTGGCAAAAGCGGCTGGAGTGGCCAGGCCAGGTGTTGTTCATCGGCTGGATAAAGAAACCTCTGGAGTCATCGTTTTCGCCAAAACGGATTTTGCGTACTATCGGCTGAGCCAAATGTTCATGGACAGGTCCATTGAAAAATACTACGAAGCGTTGGTTTATGGGAAAATGCGCATTCGAAGCGGATCCATCCACGACCCCGTCGGCCGCGATCCATACCATCGCACGCGAATGGCCGTCAGACACAATGGTCGCCCAGCGCATACGGATTGGCAATGTCTTCGATTTTTTTCACAACCAGGCATTTCCTGGCTCACACTAAGGTTGCACACCGGTCGCACCCACCAAATTCGCGTTCATCTAGCGTCAATAGGCCATCCAATATTGGGCGACAGGCTTTATGGATTTCAATCGACATGGCTTCCTGGGGTGCAAATCCCGCGCATCTTCCTGCATGCATCGTTTATTAGATTGAAGCATCCGCTAACTGGGTCAGATTTAGCCATTAATGCGCGCAAGTCTTCGGACTTACAAAATTTTATCACATCGCTAACAATGCCCGTAGAGAAAAAGCATCTTTGAGGTGTCGAACTTTGAGTTTTGCAGCTGGCGTGGACGCTTCCATGAGATTACCCTTTCCATGCTATGCGGCGACATGTGTAAATTCGCCAGATGTTTCAGATGTTTGCGCGGCCTTTTGTACAAGCGTATCAAATTCGGTGCTCGCGTGTAATATCATTGATGTGAACGATTTGATATCCCCTCTGGATTTATCGAAAGCCTCGTTAATTGCGTCACAAAGTTGGGCATAAATATCAGCGTCATCTTGAAAGGATTTTAGGGAAACGGTCTGCTCAGGGGCATCAGGGGAAAATTGCACAAATTTCTTCAAATTCTCAATTTGCTCATTTTCCGGAAGATTTGCTTGTTTCTCTTGCTTCTCATTCACAGTGCGTAACAGAGCCTCCGCGATAGCGTTATTCCCAGGCAAACTTAAGAAGTGCATTATCGCGGCTGGAGCGAACGGCCTAATAACATGAACTGCGTAAATTGAGTCTAAGCTTGGAATCCGTGAGCGGAGAGCTAATGGAAGCCCGCAGAAAATGATGGCTAATATCCATGCAAAAGCTGCCATTACCCGTCTTCTTGCAGTAAATTCATAGCCAAGTCTACCAATATTTTCCGCAGTGTTTCGCATATGACAAAACATGGCATTTACCTCTTTGGCACAAAGTTGATTAAAGAGCGTAAAACAAGACTCTCTAAGGGCGCTTAGTTCCCCTTCTGAGCATTTTATAGCACACAAATCATAGGCTTCAGTAATAGAGATTGCCATAATCTCCCGAAATGCTCCTATGGATACATTTCCAACATCTATCCGACGTAAATTAAGGCTAAGGCATGAGCGAAATTTCTCAGAAAATGCCTTTCTATGCTCAGCCTGCAGATTTGCGGATAAGCGCAGGGCTTGCGTTGGCAAATATGTATATATTTTCACTGCGCTATCAAAAATGCGACATGTGGCCGCGGTGATTTCTTCACCAATACTTACGAGTCTGCTCGTCATAGCGTCCCGAATGCTTGCCAGCATGGTTTCACCAGAAGTGCCTTTAGCTAAAAATGAACGTAGCGCCCTTGCGTATGTAAAAAACTGAATTGCCTCCTCAGGTGTACAGTCCACGATGTCACGTTGGGAAATCAGATCAAAAACAAGGAGGTGCAATGGATCCAGATCAGCCACAGAGATATGTTCCGAGAAAAGCGCAAACAACCTCCCGCAAGTTTCACAAGGCAATGCGTTCAGTGTTCTTGCTGGAATTCTGCGGACAATGTCGGCTTGAATGTGCGTGAGTGCGTCTGGCTTTGAAAGCGCGATAACTATAGAATCAATATCCGTTGGGTCCATACCTGCCCCTGTGGTGATCGTCCTCGTCATGCCTGGTGCCATTTCCATATGGCCCGCTGCAGCCGAAACGGAAACACCGCCCTTTGAAGGGAAAATAAGGTGAGCAAATTCAGCTCGCTCACGCGAGTCCATCGGCTTGATGTTATTCCGTTTTCTGTGTTCATCCTCTGTATTACACATATACACATAGGCTGTTACTGCGGAGGAGTTAACTGTAGATTGTCCATCTGGAACTCCGAACTTTTCTTTGAACCAGCGAGAAGGTATTTTATGGGGTTGTCCCGTAAAGAGTGCCACCGCATAACGCTGATCGCCACCTTCCGGCAAAGAATCTGCCTCGCCATATATACAACATCCAAGTGGATCAAAAATCACCGGCATGCCTCTCTGCCAGCTATTCCCATGTTGCATGTACTCAGCAACATCAAAATCACTGACGATACAAACGGTCCCTTGAGCGTCAATAGCAACATAACCCATTATGCCAATGTCATTAAATGGCCACCGAACCTCCCTTCCACTAAACACATTAACCAGATTAGGTGATATGCAAAGGCCACGAAAGATGCTCTGGGCGGGATGTGGATATTTGCCTTCGGCGCTCTGAAATCCAATCATGGAGGTAGAAACGGGAGTCACTACATTGGGATTAATTCCATTTTCTAAGTGAAGGCTGATTCTCGGGAGTGCTTGGTTTGCTTTTTCGCTCTGGATTTGGGTCATGGTACATAACTGCGACTGCTGTTCTAGCTGGTTCTCAGTTTGATTTTGGACATCGAGAGTGAGATCGACGGTGATTTGTACCTCTGTCTCAGTTTGTTGCTCAAGTTCCGTGCCAGCACCAAACTGACTAGAGCCAGAAGATTGAAATTTAAATCCATCAAGTACTGGACGCATATCCGATAAATACCTATGTAATTCGCCGCCTAAGTCATTAGGTATTGATGGATCAGGGAGATGAATTAATTTGTGAAACTTTCTCTGTATAGTATCATAATATGGGAAGCCCTCTAGTCCCCGCAAAGCTCCAGCAAACTTCTGATTAAGATCATGCGCAAAGGCCGTCACTATGGCATTTCCAGATTGCTCGGTCTGGCGTCTGGCGAATGCCGTAACTACATCAAGAGAAAGGTTTCGGACAAGTAAGAATTCGAATTGTTCTCTTAGCACCTGTGCTGTCCTATAATCAGCGTTAAGGACCGCATCCATAAAAATCCATTTGTACATTGCGATAATTTCATTCATGGTCGCCTGTATTATTCCCTTTTTATTGTCTTCGGCTTCATTTCTCGCCATTAGTGCAAGCAATTCGAGAAATAGATCCCTCGCCGATAGGCGCGTTAATGTACCTACCTGCGGACACGCTCCGACCGCAAAACACATTTTCTGGCCAATCTGATATTGACGGAAACGCATTATTGCCTGAGCTAACTGTTCTGGCGTGTTGGTGCATGGATTTATAGTTGTGATTCCATAAGCATTAGGTATGAACACGCCATCCGTTCCCGTTGCAAGGCGCTCTGAATAGTATGCAGCACATATGTCCGGGGTGAGACCAGCATTGATTAGATCTCTTCGTGTGACACCAGTAAGATATTTGGTATCTCTGCCAAATCCAACGATGTCGTAGGCGCAAAATCCCAGAACTGGATCTTCGTAAATAATCCACTTGACGCCAGCGTTATATTTGTTCAGTTCAGCGGCATATTGCGGCAAGATGGTTTTGATATCCTTTACCTTAAATAGCCCACCCCGATCCACGATAAGACGGACTAACCCACGCCGTTCAGTTGGAACGGATTCATACAATGATGAGATATCTGGCTCGGGGTCCGTTTCAACAATTTTGATCGCAGTCTGACCACTAGTAAAGTCACGCAACGCCTTTGAAAAAATTTGCCCTTCAATACCCATGTCGCCCGTCCCTTTCTGAAGAACTCTTGGGAGAATTTTTGTGGTCGATAATGTTCCAGTGCAGCCCATACCAAAGAATTCCTCGGTTTCTGGATCTTTGAATGATGCAACAAGACTAGTACACCCCGCGGTTTTCATTGCAGGATTATAGCGATTGCTTACGGCGCTATAATACTCATACACTGTCAATCTTGCTAAATCATTGGCTGCGAGATGCTCGGTTATACGTTCCATAATCTCTTCAAATCTAGCTGCGTTTGAATCTTTAAGACGAAATGCGCGTGAAAATTCATCATAGGATACGCCGACAACAGCGTAAAAAAACCGTGAGGCTGGCATGTCCTGATCTGTCGTAAGAACTTCTATAGAAATTTCTTCACCCACTTTTTCCGAAAACACTTCCAGAAAATCCGGCAAAAAATGCTTACAATAGCTCATGTCCTTAATAAATACTTGTCTATATCCGTTGAACAGTTGCTCAAATGGATTTGCGAAATTATTCATTGACGGAATCATGGAAGCTAAAAACGGAATAGACTCTGCGAACTTGCTGCCAGGTCGTTTGTGGAGTCCAGCATGGCGATTTATTTCAGAGTGGCGACACGTTTCGAGCTGTAAAAAGGCTGCCCGCAATGACATAAATGCCTCTAGCAGTTCGCGGTCTTCATCCAATTCGCTTTGTTGTATAACGGCAATGTATGTGTCGGCATCAATTTTTCCCATCATAATGTCGACAAAATTTACGAAACTAATTTCGAATTTTCCGAGGAAGGTAGACATCTTATGTCCGGGGATTAAATCGCATGTATAAAGATGGCGCACGAAATTGTCCTTATCGGCTTCGAATTCTGCGTTAGTTTTTTGGCCCTGGGTATTATTCGCAAGGCCAAACACCCCACCGTTCTCATTGTAACCCTTTGTTCGATTGAACTCCGCTAGCAACTTAAAAAAATGCGCAAAATTTCTGTTCAAAGTCGCAGAGACAGTTTGGCGCCTTCCCGATGGATAATTGACTTCCTCTTTTGGGCTGGCGCTTAGATGGACTTCATCCAGAATGACAAACGCTTCTTCCTGAAAAAATTTCCTCAACTTGACCAGGGCAACAAAGCGTTCCTCAGCTCCGATTTCACCTTCAATCTTTGCAATTTCCTGCTTTATTCTGGTCAGCTCATGGGCATTTACGATCAATGCCTTATTTAGGACTGCAAGAACTCTCGATCTGTCGGATGACGCAATTTTCGAAGAAGATTGTTGGAGCTTCCGAAGTTGCGCATCAATTTTGGCAAATTTGGCGGCGACATCGTTGGCCGCTTTGTATAAATCTGCAAGTCGCGCTTTGCTGCTAAGGGTTTCGACTATTTCAAGTTCAATCTTTGGGAAAAACCCGGTTTCTACGCAGAGGACCCCAGCCTTCCGCCTTAGGTCTTCCAATTCTTGAAGAAGACTCACCAAATATCCTGTGCTTTGAAAGTCGGAGCGCGTCGGATTACACACAGTGACTTTTTGACCCATTTTGCGCTCAGATCCGCGCCAGAACGATGCAGCGTTAGTGACTTGAGATTTGTGGGCGGCGATAACGGTAAGTCGCGTTGTGTCCTCTCTTGATGCTTGTGCCACTGCCAGTAATGCGCTAATTACCGACGATTTCCCCCCCCCCATCATCAGCTTTACGGTCGAGCATTTCCTGGTTATTAATTCGGATAATAATTTGACTTGTTCTGGGGTTGGAATAATGCCCTGATCCATCGAAAAGGCCATAAGGACATCTACATGAATGGCCGCGCCTAAACCGCGGCCAACGGGACCCAGCTGCTTGGGGCCACAAACTTCCCTTATTCGCTCTGTATACTGATTCACCTTTATCCAGGTTGCGGATTTTTCTGCGTCATTTTTTGAACTAATTAATGTCCTCATGTAGCTCCTTATATCATCACATCCCCGCAGAAGCATAGCGGCAAGCGCATACGCACGACAACTATTCATTGTCTTCTCATAACTTTCTCGGCGCATTCGGAGTTCGGCGCAGAAATGTGTTGGGCCTAAGACACATAAATCTCCATCGGGTTTTGGCCTGGTAAGAAGCATGCATCTAATGGCTGAAAGAGGATCAATCGCCTTGCCTGAATAATTTTCGGCAATGGCAGCCTTAATGGCGTCCAGTGCACGAGCTTGTATCACTGTTATTTTGGGTATCAACGCTTCCATACTGTGCGCAAATTCTTTGTCGGCTTGCGTTACAGAGAGCTCTTGCGGAACAAAACGCATGTCATATGCAATGCTATCCGCTCCAGCGCTAAACTCGGCATTCATGCGCGAAAGTGCCGCCTGAACTGCTGGATCATCTGCACTATTTACGGGAATTTGAGGTACGTCGCCCAATGGAGCATTATGTTCACCGAATCTAGTAGCGCGATGTGAAAGCGCACTATTCATCATAGCCAAAAGTTCACCGCATTCAGACGGCCAGTCTGGCAACTTGTCATCTCCAAATTTTCGCCTTTCCGTAACTTCTGGCCAATTTTGCACAGAAGCAAATCTTGCCTTTATTTTGTCATGCCTGTGGCTGCTCCAGACTGTCCAGTTTTTAGCCAACGCATCCGTCAACTCCGGATCTACACCAGGTGGAGACGGGGCGACGAACGTTTCTCGAATACTGTCAATAATTGTGCAAACTTCATCCTTTGGGATGCCTAACTTGCTTCCAAGTGTTTCCACAAGTACTGGAGAATCAATGTTCTGTTCAATCGAGGTCCAAAGACAATGCATGGCACTCTTAAGGGCTTTTGTCTGTGCGCCTCCCTTAAAGCGCATATAACCCTTTTTCGGTAACTCCCGTGCGTAGTAACTAAAAATAGAGCTTCTATCTGCCTCAAGATGTGTCCAAATGTCGAAGATAGCAAGTTTTAATGCAGTGGCCTCTGGTCCAAGATCTCGAAAACTAAAAACAATTTCAGTAAAGATACGCCGTATGTGATCTCCGTCTTTTCCTCGAGGCAAAACAAGTCCAACTCGCACATCGCGGGCCACAGTTACTGCCGAATCATATTTTTTGTTCAAAAGTAATGCATGTATGACGGTCAAACGCTGGCAAACCTCGTGCAACGAGCTAACGGTATCGGTTGGAGATATGACTCCGTTTTTGCATTCGAATGCCTGGAGTTCTACTTGTTTCATGTCGTTTTTAGCGGCACGCACAATCCTGGCGTCACTGCCAAATGCTCCAAGCACACCACCAACCTTGGGGTTGCGTTCTGGCAAACCAAATTGACAGTCCTCGATAGTATAAAGTTGGGAATTAACTTCCGTTACAGGCATGGAAAAAAAACGGAGTGGTGTACCGGGCGAGATGGTACCATCAAGTGGTACCAGTGTCAGGACGGAGAATGGTATGAATGGTATTAGCTCACATGTTGCACCCTTGCATACATCCTGTACTTGCTTTATGTCTGATTCGGTTGCAACACGTAAACCAGGAAATCCAGCAACTTCATACCATGTGTCCCGTTTTATGAATGTTAGTGGTCGTCCATTAATGCAAACATCGGGGACAATAATTTTTTTAACAGGCCCAGGTTGGTCGGACAAACAAATACAATCAAACTTATGTAACGCCGGCATGTCTATGCCGATGTCTGGCATCTTGCAAAATTGCGCATCGGAATACGTTGCATCCTCATTGCGATATTTGGCTGCTACCGCGCCATCTTTACTTAAGTCTATAATAAAGTCAGGCGATTCAAAATCGCGTTTACTGTCACCGGCTGGTTTCGGGGAGAAAACTCTAAGTATAGTCTTGTTGCCATCCCTTTTGGCAAGGGTAATTCCGCGCCCTAAAACTTTGGAAAAATTATTTTTAACATCCTGAAATTGACGGACTACCCATCCCTTAAACCATATATCTGTTTCTGATGCTACTGCTCCGGCGACATTTCTTGTTTTAACTGTAAATATTTCATCCGCAAAAGGGCCGTCTGTGAGTTTGCATGTTCGTGTATTCTCGTCCTCGGTGAGAACAACCTCGGATGTCTCATGGATGCCAAAAAATGAAAGCAAGTCCATTTTTTGACGGTCGGGCATGTCATTGAGAACATCTCCGACTCTCACTTTTCTGCCGGCTGTGCCAGGTTTCGGTGCCGCAAATGCGCCAACGCCATCAAACATTGAAAAAACCACTTCCCCGGCTTTGTTCAAAACTGTCTGCTCGGACGGATTGAATGTGTAACGCCGCTCGGCAAGTGCATCATCTTCTCTTGCGGGGAAACGGTATCCTCTCCCATCAATTTCACCCCATAATTCTTTCTGTTGCTTATATTCCGAAACGGAACTTATTAGAGGGTGATCCGCCCTCTCCCACAAATTGACTGTAGAAGTCACGCAATAGCCATCGGGGCATTCGGAAAGCTGGAGGCGCACAAACTCAAATTGCAAGGCAATTTTCTCCCAGGCATGTCGGCCCATAAGGCCTCCACCTCCGAAGCGCATAGAAAGAGGCATCTGAAAAAACTTAAGCGGTGCCATCAAAAAATGAAGATAAAGCGATGGTCGTTCGAGGAACTTCGTGGTGTCGCCGCATACTTGAGGTAATATCTCAGCTATTGCGCGCTTTCCGTCGAGAGTTCCCGCATCTTCAAGGTCCATGTTGAGTGTGAGAAATGGAATTAGGGCATCAGCAATAGCAAAACATCCGTCTACAAACGGCTTTCTGCAGTCGGCATTACGATCTGGTGCTTGTGCGCATAGCGTTACAATGGCTCCAATTATCGGGGTAATTTCGCGCAAAAAGTGTATTGTTTCAGAGGCGAATCTACAAATAATCTTATTGTCCTTATCGGTGATAATTCCGCCCTTGATGGTATCGACAATAAACGTCTTAAGGCTAGCCAAAAAACTATCGATGTCCTCCGGGGATAATGAAGCTGTCTCGTTCGCGGTACGCTGAGTCATCAAAACCGACGGAATGTCCCGTTGAATTAAGTCTAAAAAAACTTGTGGCCTTAATTGTAGTATGCTCATGTTGTCCTGCAACAATGTAAGTATGTTCCTAAGAAGGATGGTCGGATTACGTCCATCGGTATAGCTTGATTTTTTGAGCAACGTACGAACATCATTGCCGCTTTCTAGGAGATCGAACAATATGTCATGGGCAGCACGCCTTCCATCGGAAGTATCATCTTGCGTGGCAACTTCCACCTGACTATCCTTGAAAAGACCCCCAAAGTCAGTTTGCCGCAAATGTTGATGTAAATCGCCAGGCGATGATTCCCAAACAGAACTCGCAAATCCATCCCCAGTTATTGGCTTGGAAAGCGAAGCCTTTTTTGCGTCAACACTTTTGCGTTCGCCGAACATACAAGCTGATATGCTATCTATGACGGCGAGATGGCCCGCGTAATCCCCCGCCCCAACAAGCGCATGAGGACTGCAAAAAGGTATGCAATTGGACGTGTTACAATTGACGACCTCTGCGATGCTGTTAGAAAAATTGCCCCTTGTTCCCGTCAGGTCAAGAAAGTTATAAGCAACGGTATTAGCGTTTTTTTGTACATTCGTGAGTACGGATTGGACACTAGTCGTCTGCACTGTATAGTTCGTTTTTCCGCGGGCAAAAACGCTACTTATCGTAGCGATGGCTTGCGGGTCAGAGAGGCTGTCAAATGCAATACAAGCTTTAGTCGCATTTGTTAAATCGGTATGCGGCGCCGCCTCAATGGTGCTCGTAGGTAGATTGCTGCCCGGAAGGCGCCCGAAAGTACCAATCTCTAGAGAGTTGTTCGCACAGCTTCCTACAAATCTATCGTGCAAAGTGCTGACATATTTATTCTTCCCGTATTCAATCGTTTGATTTCTGGCGTGTGCCACCGTCCCCGAAAGTTTATCGATGCGAATCTCTTCCAGGTATTTCTTTTGGGCCGCATCCCTTCCTGTTTGGAAATAAGTCTCTAATGGTGTTTTGGGGTTTGCCGTGGTTGTAGAATTCTGAACTCTATGGGCGGTCCCTATTATAACGGCTCCAGTCTCATTTGCACAAGAGTCAACGACGCTGCTTTTCAGGTCGAAAAATTCGCCTCCAAGTGCGTCGCATACATAGATTCGCTCCATCGAAAGCATATAATCTTCCAGCAAATCATCCCTTTCCTTTTCCCAGCCTCTATAGTCAGCGCTGCCAACATCAGCCCAGGTCCTAACTTCAATTAGCATTTCATTGGTCTTTTCCTTCAGCGCGATAAGTTCTTGTGATTTTGCTTCAAGACCTTTGATGAAATTTTGCATGTCCGCCACAGCCGTGGCGGCATCATTATAATCTTGCTGCTTTTGTCGCTCAACCTCACAAAGTTCATTGTTTTCGCGCAGAGCATCGTTATATTTATTCCAAGATTCGATATAGCGTTCCTGCAACTGCGGTTCTACCCTTTGGGTCCAACTGTCAACGGTATCACTGGGGAGCACGCCATCTGCTTTCCGAAAGTCTTTTATTCGTGTTCTCGTATCCGCGATATCTTCGTCAATCCCTTCAAGCTGACGTTGGAGCGTTTCGCGCTCGGCCATTGCGGTTTCTAAATTATTTTCCGCAAAGCTTCTTTTTTTTTCGGCGTCATCAAACTGCTTTTGGGGCCCTATTAACGCACTTCTGGCGGGCTCGAGAGCGGCACGTGCTGTATCGCGGGCTCTTAGGGCTAATTCATTTGCCGCAGCGGCTTCTGCTTCCTTTTTTCTGGCTTCATTTGCCGCCTTTTCGGCTTTCTTCACGCTTTCAGTAAGCTCGATTTTTCTTCTATCGTCTTCCGCTGTTTTGCTTTTGGCCTTAGACTGCGCGTTCATGAACAGTGTGAGTTGGTGTTGCGCATCTTGATATGTGGTGTCTGCCCCTTTCGTAGTAGCCATGGCGGCCCTCAGCGTTTTTCCCGTTTTGGCAACATCATTTTGTGCATCATTAAATTGTTTTTCTGCAGCATCAAATTGCTTTTTTAGGTTTTCAAAAGGTTGTTTCTTGGCTTCAACTTCTGTTCGCGCATTCTCAAGGTCCTCTTCCAATTTTTTAATTTTGCCCCCGATGCGTTTCAGCTCGCTATTTAGCCTTTGCCTGTCAGTCTTAATAAGACCGTCCAATTTGCGTTCGTCCGATGCCCAATCCAGCGCAATGCGCTGGTGTTTTTGTAGCGCAGCATCCGCATCTTGCATTTTCTTTTGTGCGACATCAAGTTGTTCTTTGGTATGTGTTTCACGCTTCCGTTTCGCCTTTTTCCAAGCTTCACTGGCATCTGTTTCGATTTGTTCCAAACGACGCATCTTGGCTTTGCTACTCTCTATTATTTTACCGATATCAGCTTGTTCAACTTCGATATTACTCAGGAAATCTGAAATAGTTGCAATATAATTATTTTTTTCGTCCGCTTGACTTATAAGCTTCCGCAGGGCGAGCATTCTTTCTAAAATCCCCTCACTCGCCTTGCGCGCATTTTCGTTTGCCCTATTAAGTTCAGCTGCGGCTGTTTGAGCCTCGCCGAAAGCTGTAGTAGTGGTGGGACCAGAAAGAAGAGAAGCAACACTCGTATCAACTGACTCAAAAAAACCCTTGATTGCATCTTTTTGTTGCCGGCAATTAAGCGCAATGCCCCCCTCGCTGACGCCCCAATTTGCCAATAGGAGCTTGCGTCTTCTCATATCTTTTGTGGATACAGAACAGTCCGCGTATATGTTAACTTGATGAACCGAAATGCCAATGCTACTTATGTCAAATGGTTTGTAGTGAGAGTATCTACTTTTCAATGTTGCTTGCCGCTTTCCCAGTATTGCCTTAAAACATACAACGTACGCTCCTTGCAATGTGAGAAAGCAATTTTCTTGCTTCACAGAGTAACATCGAAAGACGGGATCAAGGCGCAAAGATAAGAATTTGCTTGCATTTGCAATATTCAAACAAATTCGCTCCAACTCATCGGTATCGTATTGCTCGTCGAGAATAGTAGCGAAATCAGCAAGCGGGAGCAATTCGTGCAAAAACATATTTAAAAGCGCATCGGCAAAAGCTTCATCTTTTCTTGCGTCGCCTAACGAAAAGACATCATCATTGAACAACTTTAATACGGAAAAAACAGCCTGCCATTTATCGCTTGAAGTGTTGTCTTCATCAGACAGCGCTTCAATGGCCTTATCAACGGCGACGAATGCCTGTCCAACTTCGGTCATTGCCGTTGTAGGCAGCAAAACATCATCCACTGGCGCACTTGCCGCCAAATCTGGAACAGATGGAAGGTGTGGCGCCAAATCAATGCTGACCGTTGGTGCGGCAATAGCTGTGGTGGCCGCAGGCGCCATGCCAGCTACACGGAGAACGCGATCGCGTAGGCCGTGAAAGTCTTTCTGGCATTTTTTCCGGTACTCGTCGAGAACAATCCACTTGCAAAAATTGTTAAATTTAACAGTGCATTCATTGAGCATGCAGAGAGCGATATTTGCTGCTGCGTAATAGTTGGAATCTGTAGTATTTGCTTTTTCCAGTTCATCGACTTGGGCTTTGAGCATTTGTGCGGCAAAGAAAAAATCTAATGTCCCAATCTTCCTATCCATTTCCTCCCCATCAGCGACTCCATTGTCGAGGAACAAAAGATTATATCGCATAAGAGCGTCTTTCGATGCATATGTGCAATTGCCAGAAATTTGTGCAGGCATAAAAGCTCTCGCCCCGTACAGGGGCATACGTTCTACGCGAATAGTTTTTTCAGAAGGAAACGTTTGGGGCGGGTCCGAGTTCGCTAGTTGAGCAGAGGTAAGTTCACTTAAGTTTAAAAGTTCGTCAGTTGCAAACGATTCATAAAAGCGACCAGCAACAGCCATGCTTGCTTTTTTTGCCTGTAGTATGGCAAGAGACTCTATAAGTTTCAGCAATTCACCGGCAGAGGGTAGGCGAACAACATACGCGCAAGGAAGCCCTCGCCCTATTCCCCCGCCATGAGCGCCATACCCAAGGTTGTGAAGTGCGACGATCCAAGAGTCATTATCTCCTTTTCTAAATGTGACAGCTGTAGCATGCCCATCGCCCGACCCGAGTGGATCAACTGTAGC
This sequence comes from Puniceicoccales bacterium, assembly GCA_031278455.1. Classification (GTDB taxonomy): domain Bacteria; phylum Verrucomicrobiota; class Verrucomicrobiia; order Opitutales; family JAIRLM01; genus JAIRLM01. The sequence goes on from JAITKJ010000013.1 coordinate 31,594, forward strand.
AGAAAGAAGTGCGCGCCCGGTTTTCTTAATTATATCGTTTAACGTCACAGTGAGGGCCTTCGCACGCGTAGTAGGGTCACTTGAGGGCAGGGCCGCACAGATGGAGACGGGGGTATTTTCGTCGCCCCATTTGACTGCTTCCGCGAGTCTCTCAATATTTTCGTTAGGTAAGTCAGCCGCCGCATACATTTCGCACAACTCGGGCAACTGTCCGTTGAGTAACTTATTAAAAGCCGCCCACATCATGCGGTCCTCTGCGCCATCTATCTTGCCGCCAGACGCTCCTGGGAATAACTGAGCGCGCATCCTGATGGTACTTGCGTCTAATAGAGGTGTCATATTCTTGCTATATATACTTTAAAGTACAAAAAACCAATAAAACAAATTTTAAAAATCGCCTACTCCGAAAAACATCGGAAATACCGACTTAAACACAAAAAAAGCTATAAAAACTACGGTCTAAACGTACGGCCGGGGTCGTTTCCCCGGCTTCCCTCCGTCTGGCCTCGGGCGTTGCGTTGAACCTTCCAAAAGCAAACCTAATCTACTGCCGCAGACAGTACAAAAATGAACACCCGACCCGCGTTCAACTTCAACAACATGACCCTCGGCCTGCAAGCGTTGGCCCTCAACACCGCGCAAAACCAATTTGTTAATTTCTCCGCGGAGGTTCACGTGTACAACTCTTGCGCCGTCCATGATAAGTTTGGTTATATTAGAGCCATCAAATGTTCCACAAATCAAATTTTTTACGCTGACAGAATAACTTCCATCAATGGAAACACTCCCAGACTGCAAGTTGTCAATGATAACCGTTTCAAGCGATACGCATTCGCAAACTAGGAGACAACCAAATTCGCCATCACTTATGACAAGTTCTTTTATCCCCAGACCGCGAACTGTAACACACGGTGCGGATACTCCGCGTAACGCTATACGTTGCAATTGCGGAAAAAATATCTGGAGTTTTGATGAATCATCTACGGCGAATTCCTGTCCATCCGGCGTCCTAACTATAAGTTGTCCGTTCTCATACGTTGCCTGCAATTCCAGTACGGACTCATCTGGTTGCTGTTCGCATGCAGATATAACGTCACGGGAAACTACACCAGGCAATGTGGCTGCATCACAATTTGACTCACAGTTCATTAACGCGGTGTTAGAAGCGATAATATCTCTCGAGTCAAGGACAAATTTTGATCGAAAATATTTTGGCCAGAATTTTAATCCTATTTTATATGTCAACACCGGTGTTTGCGCAAAAATGAGCTGTATTGCTTGCGGTTTTAAGATTGGTCACGTTAGGCGATTTTAGACAACCAACCACGCGTATACTAAAGATGGAATGGCGTTTTGCGCTTTTAGCAATTGAAGCGCCCCGGCCTCTGCTTCGCGCATTTTAGCCGCGTCTTCTGGCGTTTGATCACTCAATCCCGACAGGTGTAACCAACCATGCACCATGTATAGGGTTATTTCGTCGGAAAGCGTGCATCCGCGTTCTTCCGCGGATTCTACTGCGTACTCCACTGAAATACATATTTCGCCGGCAAAATCATTTTCTGGATCCCCCGGAAAAGTAATTACATCCGTGGGCGCCGGATCGCCGAGAAATTCCCCGTGCATAACACGCATGGTCTCGCCGTCCAAAAATGCAATGGATAGTTCTCCATCGGGTATGGAGCGTTCGGAGAACTCGTCCAATATGGCGAAAATCCGGCGAATTTCATCCTCGTCGTAATTCAGCCGTTGGGCGGCACTATAAATGGAAATTTCCCGAAACATTGCGCTGTCGAACCTATAACAAAATCGGATTCGGCAACCCAGGAAAAACGATGACTTCTCCGGTAATTCCGTATAAAATCTGAACTATGATCCAACAGCAGCTTCTGGAAGGGCAATACCCTCATCCTCACGCCTTTTTAGGAATGCATCGCGTGAATGGAGCCACGGTGGTACGTGCTTTTTTGCAAAATACCATTGCCTGTGCCGTCGTGGACAAGCGGACAAAATCCGTTTACCCCATGAAAAAACTATCCGATTCTGGTTTATTTCAATGGCAGTCGCGGGAAATGGAACCATTTCCCTATCTCCTCAAAACTACACGCATGGATGGTACGCAGCATACCGTCGAAGATGCCTATCGTTTCTTGCCCACCTTTCCGCAGATGGATGCCTACCTCTTTAATGTCGGCCATGCGCCGTGGAGCCATCACCATCTTGGCGCGCACCGGCGGCATGTGGAGGGAGCCACTGGAATTAGCTTCGCCGTCTGGGCTCCTAACGCTCGCCATGTTTCCGTCATGGGCGACTTTAACCACTGGGATCGTCGCTATTTTCCAATGCGTGCACTGGGAAGTTCTGGGATCTGGGAACTTTTCATCCCAGGGCTTCCCGGAAAGGGCCGTTACAAATACGGCCTTGTCGATCGGCATGGAAATTTTCAACTACGCAGCGACCCATTTGCCATTGCCTTCGAAGGTGCCCCCAACCACGCCTCCTGGTATGGCATCGAAGAACACTACCACTGGCACGACGGTACGTGGATGAAAAAACGCGCCCAAGGGGAACCCAACCGGGAGCCCATAAGCATTTATGAGGTACACCTGGGATCTTGGCGGCGCGTCGCTGAAGAAAATCATCGGCCACTTTCCTACCGTGAAAGCGCCCATCAATTGGCCGACTATTGTCTTTCCATGGGATTTACCCACGTAGAGCTGTTGCCAATTTGCGAATTCCCCTTCGAAGAATCCTGGGGATATCAAACAACGGGCTTTTTCGCCCCAACTTTTCGCTACGGAAATCCCGTGGACTTTAAATATTTGGTGGACACGCTCCACAAGCACAACATCGGCGTCATTTTGGACTGGGTACCATCGCACTTTCCAAAGGACCGCTTCGCCCTGGCGGAATTCGACGGTACCTGCCTCTACGAGCACGAAGACCCGCGCATCGGCGAGCACAAGGGATGGGGCACCTTGGTTTTTAATTACGGCCGCAGTGAAGTACGCAATTTTTTGATTTCCAGCGCCATGAGTTGGCTGGAGCGTTTCCATGTGGATGGTTTTCGCGTGGATGCGGTGAGTTCCATGCTTTACCGTAATTATTGCCGCCGGGACGGCGAGTGGACTGTTAACCAACATGGCGGCCATGAAAATTTAGAAGCCATCGAATTCCTTAAGGAGTTTAATGTATTCACCCATAAGTATTTCCCTGGAATCATCACCATCGCCGAGGAGGCCACGTCCTTTCCCGGGCTCACGAATCCCGTGCACCAAGGGGGAATCGGATTTGACTTCAAATGGAACATGGGCTGGATGCACGACACCCTTGGGTATCTTTCCCGGGACCCCATCCATAGGCGACATCACCACAATCAAATCACTTTCGCCATGCTCTATCAGTATTCGGAAAATTTCATCCTGGCCCTGTCCCATGACGAGGTGGTTCACGGAAAGGGTTCTCTGCTCGCCCGCATGCCGCCCCACGACGTCCGCCAAAAAGCACACATGCTTCGGTCGCTTTTTGGATACATGTGGACTTGGCCCGGTAAAAAATCCCTCTTCATGGGCGGAGAATTTGGCCAATACAATGAATGGTGCCACAATCGCAGTTTGGACTGGAATCTGTTGGAGCACGCCGATCATCGGGGCTTAAGGAGATGGGTTCGTGATTTGAACGGTTTCTATTGCAAGCGTCCCTGGCTCGGCTATGGCGACAACGAGCCCGACGCCTTTTGCTGGATCAATCCCGACGACCGGGACCACAGCGTACTCAGTTATTTACGCAAAGGACAGAAAACTTTTCAAAAAGTCCTTATTGTCTGCAATTTTACGACAGTTTCGCGAAATAACTACCGAATCGGAGTTCCGCTGGAGGGATATTGGCAGGAAGTATTAAATAGTGATGCCGCCGTCTATGATGGCAACAACGGTGGAAACATGGGCGGAAAAACAAGTGACACCATTCCATGCAATGGTTATGCGAATTCCCTTAGCCTTTTCCTTCCATCGCATGCGGCGGTTATTTTCGAATTTCGAGGATCTAATGGCCGAGATGCCAATTAAGCAGTTATGTATTAGTGCGTTTTCGCCATTCGAAGCGTCCGCTGGGAGATCTCATTTGCAAGGATTTGAACACATTCGGCGACGGTCATAACATCCTTTTCCGGCGTGCATAGCCGGGAACGGATGGAAACCGTACGATTTTCCGCTTCTTTTTCGCCGATGATGAGCACATAGGGAATTTTTTCTGTTTCAGCCCGGCGAATTTTTGCGCCTAGTTTGTCCGAGTGTACGTCAACGGTTACGCGTACTTTTTTCTCATGCAGAGCATGGCGTACCTCTTCGGCGTAGGGAATCAGCGGGTCGCTCACCGGGAGGACGCGCACCTGCTCCGGAGCCAGCCAAAGTGGAAAATCACCGGCAAAGTGCTCGATGAGAATCCCCGTAAAGCGTTCCATGGATCCGAAGGGCGCTCGGTGAATCATAACGGGCCGATGGGGCAGATTATCCTTGCCAATGTAAGTCAGATCGAAGCGTTCCGGAAGATTGTAATCCACCTGGACCGTTCCCAGTTGCCAGTCGCGACCGATCACGTCACGCACCACAAAGTCGATTTTAGGCCCATAAAAAGCTGCTTCGCCTATTTCTTCGCGGCATGGAACACCCAATTTCTTCACCGCCAGGCGCAGGGCATTTTCCGATTTTTCCCAACCTTCCGGAGCGCCGATATATTTGTCTGAAGCGGGGTCATGCAGGCCAATGCGCACGCGATAGTTCGCCATGCCCAATGTGCCAAAAATCTTTTCCACAAGGGAGATGCACCTGAGAATTTCTTCTTCCAATTGGTCCTCGGTACAAAAAATATGGGCATCGTCCTGGGTAAATCCGCGCACGCGGGTCATGCCGTTGAGTTCCCCGGATTGCTCCCAGCGGTATACACTGGCGAACTCCGCCAGGCGACATGGGAGGTCTCGGTAGGATTTTGGACTGCTTTTGTAAATGCAAATATGTGCGGGACAACTCATGGGCTTGAGCAAAAAGCCATCCATTTCGCCATGGTCGAGGGCCGTTCTCGCCTCTCCGATGGTCATGCCCAATGGGAGATTTTCCCGGTCCAGCATGGGCTCAAATTGAGATTCCTTGTAATAGGGAAAATGCCCGGATGTGCGAAATAGTCCTAGGCGTGCGATGTGTGGGGTCATCACCTGTTCATAGCCCTGTTTGAGAAGCTCTTCGGTTATGAAGCGTTGCAGTTCCATGCGGATGGTCGCCCCCCTCGGAAGCCATAAAATGAGCCCGCTCCCAACTTCTTCGTCGATGGTAAACAGTTTCAATTCCCTGCCCAGTTTGCGGTGGTCACGCCGTTTAGCCTCTTCGATGGATTTTAAATACTCATCCAATTCCCGTTGCGTCTGGAAGACAGTGCCATAAATGCGCTGCAACTGCCGGTTGGCTTCCGATCCTCGGTAATAAGCGCCGGCAATACTCAGAAGTTTGAAGGCGCCAATCTGTCCCGTGGCCGCCACGTGTGGTCCGCGACATAGGTCAACGAAGCTCCCAATCGCATAGATAGAAATGATTTCCCCGGCAGGGATATCCGCTAGACGTCCCAACTTATAGCCCTGGCCCTGGCGCTCGAAAATTTCTCGCGCCTCCTCACGGCTGACTTCCCTCCGCTCAAATGGGATATTGGCAGCGACAATCTGAGCCATTTTTTTTTCAATATACGATAAATCCTTTGAAGTAATGGGCCGCGTTGTCTCGAAATCATAGTAAAAACCCACTTCCGTGGCGGGGCCTATGTCGATTTTTGTCCCAGGGAAAAGATCCAAAACCGCCGCCGCTAGCACGTGTGCCGTCGAATGGCGCATTTTGGACAATTCTATAATTTCATCCATGGGTACACCAATGACTTTTACCCACGCGGCACAAGGTTTTTCCCCGTCTGCCCAATTGCTCACGGCATGTGCTTTTTTGGCATAAATTATCGATGTTCGTAAAAAAGTTGACTTTATTCCGCTATACGTCTAAACTTGACTCTGTATGATGCGTGGCACGAGTGAAGTTGTCGGTAACGACACTGCCGTTGGTTTGCCGCCAACGGCAAGAGTGCGAGGCAGGGTACAGACGGCGACTGGTTTAATTTGCGGTGTAGCTACCATTGGCATATGTGTGGCGGTTATTTTCGCAACGCCGATTGGTCCGTTTTTATTTGGCGCGTTAGTTATGGTAGCTGATACTGGCCTTGCTCCAATCATCATGGGCGTTACTTCCGCCGGAGTAGCAGCTGTCGGGAGTTTTTGTGGCTTTGTTGTGCGCAGAAATATTTCCGATTCCATGGCGACACAAGCATCCTCGCGCCAGAAATGCACTTCGGGCGGTGCACCAAGTAGTCAACAGTTGAATGATCGCACAACTGCCGATCCTGCAGATATGAATGCCTCTATCGCAAGCCGGCCAGAATCCGCGGAAACAGATGTGGTTGTGTCAGATAATACGGAAGAGTCGAATGCGGGCGATAATCTGCCTGCCGTGGTCCTACAACCACCACCGCCTCTTCCTCCGCCTCCGCCTCCGCCTCCGCCTCCGCCTCCGCCTCCGCCTCCGCCTCCGCCTCCGGTGGGGGCATCCCCTAAACCAATCGCAGGAAGAAAGATTACGGACATTAATGCGCTGAGTGCGCAAAAAAGCGAAAATTGTCCCTTAAAGCTCGCAGTTGATCAAGATGGATATTTCGTGGATTTGCGAGAGGCAGGCGGTGACAACGTAGGATGCAGAATACCTGGAGCTGGCACAACGTTTCGTCCCGGCATAAAAGCGTTGGATCGATACAAAAATAAAGAAGGACAGTATGTCATTCCATTTTATGCGCTGCAACCGGCGCATAAAAGCGGAATACATGCCCTGCCGTGCGAGTGGATTGACTTGAATGCGACTGACGCTCCAGCCGATATGCAGCCTGCCGCAACTGCGGCAAAGCCTGTTGTGCGCGTGAATTTGCCTGATTTGAAAAGTGCACAGGTGGAGCTATTGCAAAATGGGCTTGGTTTAGTATGTGGAGATAACTTTATAGAATATGTCGTCAATTCGCACACGAATGAGTATATCCGTGATACTGAAGGCCATCCAATTACGTGGGGCAATCTTGTGGATGACAAGATTCCCATTTGGTTATTACCTGCGGGACACGGTCTACCATCTGATTGGGTCTGCCAACAAAATAAGCCAGGCATAGTTGGCCTTGCGAATAAAAATCTGCGATTCCGCAAGATTGATACCGTAAATTGTGAAACGCTAAAAAAATATGGCATTAATTGCAATACAACTACCGGGTCTTTGTCGTTCGTCCAAAATGGCAAAACGGTTACCTTGGGGACTTCTGATGGGCGGAATTTAAATATCCGCCATTTGAAGGATGGAAAGATACCAGAAGGCGTATTGAGTGAGGAGGCGAAACAATCTTTACAAGATTATCTAAAAGATGAATTGCTCGATGAATTGAAGAAAAAAGTGGCCAGTGCGCAATTAGGCTTCAGCGCCATTTCTACTGCATGGGGTGAATTTATGGCCGTTGAAGAAGAATTGCCAAAGTCGGTAAAAACTTTTGATGCCAGCCTGATAAAGGCCATGGAGGATGTAGGCATCAAAACAAATTTTACGGCCGATGATAATATGTCAATCCGCCAACGACAAAGTGTGGCAAAGGTAAAAGAAGCGGCGATCAGCTATATTACATCGTATATTCGTGGTAATATAAACACATCAAACCTTACACGAGTCGTATCCATGGCAGTCGGAGATCCAAAAATGACGCAAAAATCAAAATCGCAGCCATTGATAGCCTTCCTTAATAATTACGTGGACATGTTGAAAAAGGCGAAATTAGTGGCAATACCGACACCTGATACCGTTGCCTCCGCTATATACGCGGAAAAGAGCAAACTTGAAATTGAAAAAAACAAAAAAGAAATCGCGCTGAAAGAGACGCAAAGTGAATTGACGCGAGTGCAAAGTGGTACATCCAAGTACTCAATGGTTGTTGCTACTGAGGCCAAATGACGTTTCCCTAAATGTATTAACTGCTCGATTGCGGTAGTCGTCTTAACCATGCTTATTGTTAGTTTAATAGCCATTCCGGCAATCTCTATGGCGCTATATGGATAGCATCGAATCAGTGGCGGCAAATAGCACTATTGTGCTAGCCATACTGTGCTTCTCTTATCCATGACCACAGGGAAGTTGCATATGGTGTGGCTAAAAAAATTTGCTCCATGCAGGGACAACTTCAACAGGTGCCAATGGCCCAGGCGGAATATGAAGGACAACGAACGGAATCACCGCTATCGGATAAACCACCAGCGCAACGATTGCCCATGCCTTTCCCGTAAGGGACGGGTGATGCATCCTATCCAACTACCAGTACCGCTACCATGAACGAGAAAGTAGCAATGTTGGATGACCAAATTAAAAATGGCAACCTATATGGCCGATTTGTTGACAAAAGCGCAAAGGACGACCGAGCAAAGCGCCACGCAGTCAGGACGACGGGGAGAAGAGCCAAAATTTTTACATCAGTTAGCAAATTTATCGCAATTTTTGCAACGAATGGTTTACGCATCCGTGAATGGCGATGGACAAACGCAGGAAATCATTTAGGTTTTGGCATTATATGAAATGGAATATCATCCGGCCAATTCGTCTGTGCATCTGCGCGGGCCTCATGCTCGCAGTGCCAGCGATGGGCGCAAAAAACGGGTTCACTCCGACGCCGCAAATGCGCACGGAAACACTCCACATGATCAGGTGCTTAGACGGAATTCACTACGCCCACCGGCCAATTTCATCGCAACCAATGGACGAAATATTAGATGTATATCTTAAAAATTTGGACGATGCGCGCATGTTTTTTCTCCAGTCAGATGTGGATGAAATCCATTCTAGATATAACTTGACCCTCGATATTTTTTTGAATAGCGGAAGTATCAAGCCGGCATTCAGCATCTATGAACGTTTCCGGGAACGAGTAAATGGCCGCATCGACGACGTGCTGCAAATTCTTGCAGGAGATATGCAATTGGGCGATGGCGGGCTTTATTGTCCAGACCGCAAGGATGCCACATGGCCAGAAAGTGAGGACGTGGCGCGTGAACTTTGGCGTAAACGGGTGGAATTTGAATTTATCAATGCCCTTTTGGAGGAAGAACGGAATCCTAAAATTTCGCCAAGGGTCGCCAATTCAACGAACGAAGAAGTTGTCGGCGGAAATCCACCCGAAACAGCGGGGTTGCTTGCGAATACCGACGAAGACGCCGAAATGCAGTTCGCTCGCGCCAGAGAACGTTTAATCAAGCGCTATGGACGGCTAAAGGAGTCTGTAAACGATGTGGAGCCATGGATGATACAAGAATGGTTTCTGGACAGCGTGGCCAGTCTCTACGATCCGCACTCCTCGTTTCTTTCCGCCGACTCATGGAAGGAATTCCAATATTTAATGACCCACTCCTTCTTCGGCATAGGAGCCATTTTACAGGATGATGAGGGCTATTGCAAAATCGTAGAAATCTACTCGGGAAGTCCAGCGGAAGCTTCAAAACAGCTGCATCCAGGAGACCGAATCATTGCCGTCGGGCAAGATGACGCGGAACCAGTGGAGGTACTTGGCATGCGTTTTGGGCGCGCAACCAAACTTATCCGTGGACCAAAAGGGACAACGGTTACATTGATCATCCAGCCAGTTGGGGCAGATCCATCGGAACGCAAGACGGTCCGCATCGTTCGTGATGAGGTCCAGCTTATGGCCCAACGCGCTCGCGCGCAGCATTATAAAATTCCAGATAACAACGGTCAACAAATTCCAATCGGCTATATCAAACTTCCGGCATTTTATAGCTCCGACGAAACCCACGCCAATTCAAATAGCTACGGCGATGTGAAGGAATTGTTGCTTAAGCTTAGAAATCGACAGGCACGGGGAATTATACTGGATCTGCGCGGAAATAGCGGCGGGCTACTCGAGGAAGCAGTTTCAATCGCGGGACTTTTTCTCCCAAAGCTGCCAATAGTGCAAATACGGGATAGCGAGTGCAATGCGCATGTGCTTTTTTCTTCAGATGCCGAACCAACTTGTACGGATCCACTGCTAGTTCTCACTTCAAAGCAAAGTGTTTCAGCATCGGAGATTCTTGCTGGCACCCTACAATGCTACGGGCGTGCGCTTATCGTTGGCGACGGGGCCACATACGGAAAAGGTTCGGTGCAGGTAATTTTGCCTATTGAGCAATCGCTCCTATACATCCCAAATGATCTGAAAATGGGCGCTTTGCGCATTACAATTCAAAAGTGGTATCTGCCAAATGGAAATTCCATCCAACAGTGTGGAGTAAATGCAGATATACCCATGCCATCCGTAAATGACTACTTGTCTTTCGGGGAGGATCATTTGGACCATCCGCTCCCATGGGACTCAATAATTCCAGCATTCGGCATAGATCCAATTTTGCCAGAATTTGCCTATCCAGTGACAGGGGAACTCATTTCATTTCTTGGAGAAAAAAGTGCACAACGCAGAGAAGCTGAGGAGTGGAAGTTTTTTGAAGAGCAGTTGCAGCTTTTTAAGGAGCGCGTGGAACGAAAAGTTTTCTCCCTGCAACTCGAGGAGCGACGGCGGCAAAAGGAAGAGGACTTTGTCCGCACCGACGAGATGAAAGAGAGAATTCGCGGATTCGCCAAAGACTCCTACGAATGCGAAGACATTTTCATCGACGCAGCCCAGGAGAATGGGGATTTTGATGGAAGGTTGCAAAAACATTTGAATGGCAATGTGGAAGCTGATTATTTGCCAGAATTTGACGTCCAACTGCGCGAATCTTTGCGCATCCTTGCCGATTGGATTACAAGTCAAAGCTAAATATTTTTCCGATTCATGTTAAGTGAGTTTCTCGGAATCAACGCAGATCGTTACCCGTGAACACAGCCAACGCTCCATTAAAGGTTACAAAAACCACTCCATTGCTGGTGGGAGGTAGGGGACTCGAACCCATGACCTCCGGTGTGTGATACCGGCGCTCTAACCAGCTGAGCTAACCCCCCCAATGCCGCATGTTCAGTAAGGAATGCGCAAGCGACGCGTCAAGGTTTTTGAAAGTCTCGCCAAAGTGCCATGCGTGTTCATCGCTGAAAATCGGTTTTTCTAAACTCGCCTGCCAATTTCCTCCGTCCGCGGTATTTTATCTTTTCCCGCACCGAATTTTTCGTTCTGAGGATTCGTAAAATTAGTGTTTTGGTCAAAGGTTCCGCGCCCATCCGCCTTGACGCAATTGGCAAATTTATGAAGGTACGCCCATGCATTGGCGCCATCTCTGGGAGATTTTTTGGATTACTTTCGCGCTTGGAGGGTCGATTTTTGTCCACGAATTGGGCCATTATTGGGCGGCAAAGCGTTGTGGACTGTGGGCACCATGCTTTTCCATTGGGTTTGGCCCAAGGCTCTTTTCCTGGAAGATGAATGGTACGCGGTTCCAAATCGCGCTAATTCCATTTGGAGGCTATGTGGCACTGCCACGGATGGGCGACACGGAAATGGTTGATGAAGTATGGGATCCGCCGCCAGCGGATGTCGCCGAAAAGATTCCATCATTTTTGGAGAAAATTTGGATACTAGCAGCGGGTGCGGGATTTAACCTGCTGTTTGCCTTGTCCATAGCTTGTGTTCTTTGGGCCGTCGGCATTCCAATTCCAAAAAGCGATTGTACAACGACCATTGGAGCCATTCCGCAAACCATTGCCCATCTTGCCGGTGATGTGCCGAATCCATTGACGTCTAGTGGATTAGCCATCGGCGACCAGATCCTCTCTGTCGATGGAATTGAGCTGCAAAATTTTTCCCAGTTACCCAAGTTGATTGCCATTGGAGCGCGACACACGAATGACGGGCAACCGGTGGCAGATTTGCAAATCCGCCGAGGGGATGATGTTCTTCATTTGGAAATTCCCGTTTTCCAATCAGCGGAAAAAGAGAATCGATTGCGGCATGCGGCTGTTTTTCCCGCGTGCGACCTCCGCGTGAAAACCGTGTTGGAAAATTCTCCGGCGCAACGGGTTGGCCTACGCCCGGGTGATCAAATTTTAGCCATTGACGGCCGAAAGCTACTTTCTCCGGTGGCACTGGATGAATATCTCCAAAATGCCGAAGGATTGGCAAATTTGGCCGTATGTCGCGATGGAAAAATTTTGCAAATTTCTATCCAATCTCAGCCGTTGATTATTCAAAAAGCGTACATGCGTGGCGGGCGAAAAGGACGCACTGTTATTTTTGTAGAAGGTGAAAAATCAAAATGGCTAGCGCTCAATGGCCCCAAAAATGTAAAAAATCGCCAATTTTCCAACAATGAATTGACCGCAAAATTCACTTCACTTGAATACATCCCTGCGGTAATCCATAAGGTATTTGGAGTTACCTTTGAAAATCCGCAGGTTTTGACACATCCAAACCCGATTAAATTACTTTTTGCGGACATACTGGCTGTTTGGCACATGCTGTGTTCGTTGCTTAATTGCCATTCTGATGTTGGCGTACAAGATTTGACTGGCGTTTTTGGAATGGGTCGATTGCTGCACCATTTAATTCAAAATGACCTACGCTTGGCTCTGGCATTTGTCGTAAGTTTTAACGCGGGACTCGCGTTTTTGAATCTTCTGCCAATCCCCGGTTTGGACGGAGGTTTCATATTTTTCGCATTGGTGGAGAAAGCCATCCGCCGACCGTTCCCAAAATGGTTTGCAAATTTCGCGCAGAGATTGTGTCTTTTTTTGCTTTTTATATTATTGGTTTATGTGTGTTTTTCCGATGTTCTGCGCTGGAGATGCGCCATAAATCGACGTCTTTTTACTGCGCTTTGCCCGCCTTCAGAATTTAATGGAATAATATGCGCTGCTCCATAATTTTAATAACTTAAAATACGCTAGAACAATGGGCTTCTTGCATAGGCTAACTTCAGGCAATTTTCCGCCGCATGAACTGCAGGTTTCGAAGCCGTAATTTCGACTTTTACAAGAAGCTCAATAGTTCATCTCATCCAAATGGCACGCTGGAGCTTAAGAAGCAACTGGACTTTCAGAATACCAGGGAGACAAATATCGTTGTGCAATTTCGCTAAATGGTACTTTTGGAGGGTATGATTGGTCTTTCGTGCTGACATAGAAGAAGTCATGTGCAACTTTTTCATTATCCGGTCCGCCGCCATATAAAAGTGCAATATCGTCCGGACTAACCCACCTAACTGATGAATCGCTGATTTGCACCCAACCCATTTGCCATTTTTACGTATACTCCCCAATGCCCACTTTTAGCTGATCTGCGATGAGCCAAGACGCAAACCAAATCAAACGGATGGGGTGTTGGATTTTCTTGAAAATTATTGGCCTTAAGTGTGTTGCGTCGAATTTTGATTGACTTTAGCCGCAAATAAGTAGCATAAAAATATGAATAGTGCAACATTAGCCCCCAGAAATAATCCTTTATTAAAGGATTGGACAAATCCCGCAGCGGGTATCACGCTGGGCGATAATGTATTGAACGTAGTTCAATCGCTTGGAAAAGTATTTTGGGCAGTCACGACCAGTATAATTGGCGCAGATACGCCGGGAGATGGAGCAGTTGTGCGCCCGGCTGAAACGTTACTTAGAAATCCGAATGGCGTGCAGGAGCTATTGAAATACACCCGTCTGGCCGCCAATCAACTTTCGCTCATTTATGCTGAATATAAACACCTCGTGTTGCCGTATGGTACGAAAAATTTCATACTATTAGGACCGCCTATTCCAAATGCCCCGCAACAAAACGAATTGAACCTGTCGCTTCCTGCAGGGTGTGACATCGAAGATCGCGAAGCAATACAAAGAAAGTTGGATGAGTTTTCAGAGATTTTGCGCCGGGCTGGGTATGTTGCCTCTATGGACGGCAGAATTATTCTTAATCCCGGAACTCATTTTGCGGTGGCATTGGTCTATGATGAACTTCTCAAGAGAATCTGCATACATTTTCGTGACACGGCCAGTGATGGTTTTTGGGAAAGTGGCTCAGGGGTCAATTGGGCGGCTGACATTAGTCAAGGCCTTGGATTGATGCCAGATGTTTACGCCGATGGCGACATGTTTGTCCGCGGCTGTGTTGAAATTTTTGGCCCAGAAATGTTACAAATTGTTGGATATTCTATGGGTGGAGGTATTGGCATTTTTGCCGGCATACGCAATTTCGTTAAGGTCTTGGCGCTAAATTCGGCATTTCTTTCTCCTCTCCATGAGCGGTTTTTTCCAGAAAATTGGCAGCAATTTGCTGCGGATAACGTGCGGGTAATTAGTGTGGCCAATGACATACTTTCGAGCATCATGGACAATCCGATGACTGGCGGTATTTTACCGACGGCGCTCCAGCGAGGCGTGCTATGTTATACAACGGACCCGGCCCCTAACCCTTTTCGCGGGCATTATCTATCAGAGCTGGTAAAGGGATTGATGCATTTGTTAATACGGCAGCCGGAACTTCGTGGATTTGTAATACAAATACTCCTGGGGTTACCAGATGAAGCATTGACGGCGTTTATCCGGCAGGACGAGTTACTGGCCGCTCACCTTTTGCTTCTTCCTTTTGCGACGCTTGCAGCACGCATCGGACAGATTGTGGGATGTGCCGTACTGGCCGGGCAAAGTCCTGCGATGGCGCTACCACAGTTCGTATGAACGCAATCCATCAAATTTTTACCAGATGGATTTTCCATTGACGAATTTGTCTTTCGTTGGAGCAATCGGAGATGATATGGCAGCGGAAGACTTGGAATCACTCAGGGCAACTCCCGATATCCGCCGTGTGGCATGGGGGGCATGGATTTGTGCGGCAATTTTTTATCTCTACGAGTACTTCGTCCGAGTGATCCCCAGTGTGATGGGGAATGACCTGCAATTGGCCTTCAATGCCAATGCGGCGACCGTTGGTTTTGCCTGCGGGCTTTACTATATTGTATATGGTCCGTTGCAGCTTGTCGTTGGATCGTTCTATGACCGGTTTGGCGCACGTAAACTTCTAATTGGTTCCATCATTTTCGTCCTTTTGGGCTGTTTTCTTGCCGCATGGCCTTTTTCAAATATTTGTCTTTTCGCCGCAGGCCGCCTCTTGATGGGCGCTGGTTCCGCATTTGCTTTCATTGGAACAATTTATGTTGCCACCGTTTGGTTTCCATCTTCGAAACTGGCTTTTCTTTCTGGGTTGACCACGGCCTTAGGCATGTTGGGGGCACTATTGGCCCAAGCACCCATTGCCAGAATGGTGCAGCTCATCAACTGGCGCAATACTTGGCTTTTGGCGGGGCTTTTGGGTTTTGGATGTTTGTTTCTTATTTCTCGCCGATTGCCACCGACTCCGGACTGGGAAAAGCGTCGTCACGACACCTATTTTGATTCCAATCGCCATGCACTTTCCCAATTTATTTCCGGGTTTTTGTTGGTCGCACGCAATCCGCAAACCTGGATCCTGGGAAGTATCGCCTGTGCCCTCTTTATGCCATTGGTCGTTTTTGCCGATTTTTGGGGAATACAGTACATTGAATTGATTACCAGCGCGACAAAATCCCAGGCGGCATTCGCTAATGGCATGCTTTACATGGGCTGGCTCTTGGGAAGTCCAATTCTCGGGGCGCTATCCGATTACTTGAGTCATCGACGAAATTTCCTGTCCTATAGCTGTTTATTTTCGACACTACTACTGCTTACGCTGTTGCTGCCCAGGCATTTGCCATTAACTGGTGTCGGTGGAATTCTGTTTTTAGTTGGTATTGCTTCGAGCCCACAGGTTATCTGTTTCATAGCAAACGTTGAGTCAAATCCACCCTTTCTGAAGGCCACATCGGTGGCCATGGTCAATACCATCGTTATGCTGGTTGGCGGATTGATGCAGCCGATTTGTGGATCGCTCATCGATTTCAGATATAAGGCAATTCAATTAGTTGCCGGTGGATACACGGCCGAGCACTACCGCTTCGCCCTGTTGATGTTACCAATTGTCACATCCATCGGATTTGTGCTTTCTCTTTTTATAAAAGAATCTGTTGATGAGTAAATTGATTTATTTTTTTGTTTTAGACACATCATGAATTTTCCTCTTCCTCCTCCTCGAGTTCCCACTGTCGCCGCCGCCGCCGCTCCTCATCCTCTTCGTAGCGTTTTACAATGCGTTCCGCAATGCGTTGCCGCGCCAAAAATTCTCCCAGTTTTTTATTTTTAACGGCGACCATTTTGGCAAGACTGCCTTTTCCGTCTTCGATCTTTTTTGCATCTCCTTCCAAACTGGCCAAGAATGACGATTGAGCCAATCCAGTGGTGCTCGCTGGGTCGACTTTGCTAAAGCCTGGCTTGGCCAATCCAGCTACCTCGCCGCTAAAAACCTTTGACCACTCTTGCAGTTCGCCGTTCATTTGCGTCTGCCGATTAATGCTGCTGGGACTCAGCAAAGGCGCATCCATAATCGCCTAATTGTGCATATGTTATGTTTTCCTGCAAGAATATTTGAAGCTTTTATAAAAAGTCTTGCTTCTCGCAAAAAAACAAATAGACTCGTGATCTTATGGGAAGTATATCTGGGTGGCGGCAACGCGGTTTCACGGACCTAGCAAACTTGTATTCGTCGGAATCCCGGCAAAGGGGATCGTTGGTTGACAAAACGCCGCAGGGGGAAGTAACAAATGCGCCACAACAGGAGGCAACGCAAGCAAAAAGTCTTGGATTTGGGGCTCGATTTCGGATTAACATGCTTTATCAACAAATCATTAACGGGCATGGCACCATCGTTTCGTTTTTTTGTTCACTTTTCAAACCTAAAGCGGTAGACGCTGAAGAAATTCAAAATTTCGGGTTGGCAGCCAACATGATCGTTGGAAAAAAGGCTGCGGATACATCTGGTGCAGCAGTTCAACCATCTGATACTACAGGAACAACTTTCTTTAGTAATATCAGCTGCGATCAAAAAATGTTTTTTCAGAGCCTCCTTGCAATATTCGAGCAAGTTAAAGCTTCTTCTGGGACAGGCGGCAAATCTCAAAACACTCTTCCGCCTGGGCCTGATGACATCGCAGATGAAAGGGGTGAATCCAGTCATGAAATGCTAGCAGAGGAAATTAACTTTGAAAATTTGTCGGAAGGTGGTGACGATAGCCTTAAATTGCATATCGAGAAACGCGTACGGGACTCTTATAGTTTTCGCAAAAATAAAGTCGGTGGGTTGGAAAATTTGGGGAGCCCCAAAAAATTTGCAAAAGACGATAGCGAACTAATCCGTACAAATAAGGGCGAACATAAATCTCCTCAATTTAATGCGAGGAGGCCTGAGCGCGTTGCGCGTCCAAAGCCAAGCACGTTCGACCCAGGCCCAGAAGTCGCAGTCGGGGTAGCACCTAAGGCAGAACCATCACGGGAACTGACTGACGCGGACGAGGTAACATCTGGTCGACAACCGTCGCAAGAACCGATTTCAGAATTGGTCATAGAACCAGAGGGGTCTCATGTGGCATCGGAAACACAACCGGCAGATAGCGAAGATAAACCTTCAGAATCCACAAATATTGACTCACCATCACCTGGTACTGACACGCCCCCGATTGACAGTATCAAGCCCGTACAAGTCAACCCGAACGGCGATTTAATGTCAATTAATGTACTCAATGCATTGACTACGCACAATTCTTGCATTATAAAAGGGCATGCATTTGCAAGATATGCCTGCGGTAAAATAGATAAAATTGTCGATGCTGCGCTAGGGAAAGAATACAAGCTCGATACTAGCGTTAAGCATGGATACGATACATCGCCGACGGTTAAATTCTTCAACGAGCTTAAGGAATATGTTGACATTGTGCCAACGTGCAATAGTGGAATTACTTCGTCGGATTATTACTACACCATCACCATAAAGCCTGGCTTCAAAATAGTTAAAACTGACGATCAGTTTTACGTTGAGAAAACTGAAAATACGCCTAGTGATGCGTAAAACTGAAGCCCTCAGGCGCGGAAGATGGCGCCCATTTTTTTGCCCATGAGTGCGGAGGCGCCGAAAATGGTAATTGCCAAAAATAACATGCACCAAACACCCATGGCGCAGGCAAGGTATGGTCCATCGCCCAGCAAATTTAGTAACTCATAGATTGTTTTAGTGATGGGATAAAATTGCTGTTTTTGTGCGATGATGAGTGAATCGGATACTTCGAGCATAATTTGAGAAAAAACCAATATGGCTCCAGCGATTAGGTTTCCGAAAATCAGCGGAACGGTTATTTTGCAGTAGGTATTAAACGGTTTGCTCCCCAAGCTTGCTGCGGCTTCTTCATAGGTCACGCTGCTTTGCTGCAACCCGGCGACGGCTGCGCGAACCATAAATGGCAATTTGCGGATGCCGTAGGCGATGGCCAGGAGTAGCGTTGGATTTTCGATGGGATTCAAGCGGGCGAATGGTTGGCCCCTCTGGCTAATAACCAAATATCCAAAGGCTATGATGATTCCAGGGACTGCCAGGGGAAGCATGGAAAGTGCGTCCAAGATGCCGCGCCCTGGAAACTTACTACGAGCAATAACCAGGGCTAGGAGCATTCCAAAAACGATGGCACCCAGCGTCGCAATACCCGCGTAAACAAGGCTATTCCTAATTGCCGAAACCGTCAATGGATGGCCAAGTGCCGCAGAAAAATTAGCTAAGGTCAAAGACGTTGGCAAAAGTGAACCAAACCAGTCCTTCGAAAAGGAGAGGACGATTACAACCACATGGGGAAGTACGGAGAGTGCCACCACGACCAAAAAAAAAGTGGAACAGAAAATCTTCCGCCTAACCCCAACCGCATGAAAAGCACTCGCGTGCGAAGCTTTAGACAACATTGGCGCGTTTTCGCGGCCCAAAACTTTTTTCCCTAGCAAATAAAATGCCGTGGATAAAAAAAGCACCACTGAAGCAAGGGCGTAGGGAAAAGGATTGTTGCCTAATTCCTTCAACATGCCAAAAATTTGCGCTGGCAAAACGCGATCGTAATTGAAAACCAGCGGCGTGCCCAATTCCGTAAAAGACCAGATGAAAACGATGGTTAATCCGGCAAAAACACCGGATTGAGTTAGCGGGAAGGTGATTTTAAAAAAGCGCTTTATCCCGGTGCAGCCTAAACTTGCCGCTGCTTCTTCCATGGATGGGTCCACGTTTGCAAGGGCTGCGGAAATATTAAGAAAGAGTATGGGATAAAGGTTCAGTGCCTCGAAGAAAATGATGCTGCCGAATTTGTATTTTCCCAGCCAGTCAATGGCTGATGTGGCGTTGAATAGGCCAAGTTTTATCAGGAGGGCATTAAGTATTCCGTGCAGCCCGAAAATTTTTGTAATTCCGATGGCGCCGACGAACGGCGGCAAAATCATCGGAATAAGGACCATCGCCGTAAGGAATTTTTTCATCGGAAACTCGTAACGGCAGGAAAAAAAAGCTAGGGGTAGCGCCAGTGCTAGTGCGCTGATGGTTGTGAGAAGGGCAATTGCCAAGGAATTCCGCAGGGATTGCAGGTAAATCGGGTTAATGAACGCCTCTACAAAATAAATCCATGTGAGACTACCATTGGCATTGAAAAAACCGCCTTTCACCGTGGCAAAAATCGGATAAATGAGAAAACACCCAAACATTGCCATGGATATGGCAAAGACCACAGCGGCCCAACGGTTCGTCATAGTGCTTGGCGATAGACGATAAAAATTTTTTATTTTTGGCAAGGATTTTAGCGCAGGTAATTTTTGCCGGCTACTATTCCCTTGACGGGACGCGGCATTTTTTAGGTGGTTTTTCACGTGGAGAGGTGACAGAGTGGCCGATTGTGCAGCACTGGAAATGCTGTGTATCGCAAGGTACCATGGGTTCGAATCCCATCCTCTCCGCCAGATGCGGGACCAGGCGTGAATTTGCGTTGATTTTTAGTATTTTATCAGGTTTTCATTAAGTGTTGCGAAACACGAGCTCAATTCCGCATTATGTTTCAGTAAAATTTATCTTCACGCCGTGTTCGCAAAATTCATAGCCGTGAGTTTGCAGGCAGGCTGCGAATTACATACAAGGACATCGCGGCTAACTTTGTTGATTCCTTTATGAGAGCTAACTGTTGCGATCGAAAGTGTTTAGCGAAAATTTTGTGAATAGAGTAATTTTTTTTGAAAAAGCTTGCAAAAAAAATTGATCGTGATACACACACTCACGTGATTAGCAATGCTCTTGGAATATTTGGTACCGGGCGGCATAACGACTCGGTTTGTCTCCGCGGCAGATTATTTGCGCTATGTAAGACTGTGCGTTGCGGTTTGGTTCGCGTTTCAGGGTGTGTAGGTAGTTTCTGGCGATGGGTTTTGTCGGCGCCAATATTTTTTTTCATGCACCCGAAATGCGGCGATTTGGGCAGGTCGACTGACTTGCCACTACTCGATCATTCGATAATACTACACAAGGGCACGGATGATAGCGCATTCCCGTCTTCCAGAAGTGAATCGCCCGGAAGCGCTACTTCCGATGTGCTGCCTCCCCTCGGGCAAGATGACCTAGGAGCTCAACAGCGATATTTCTGGAGACTGCCAGCCGAAATATTTGCTATTGATTCCGGGTCGAGGTTGCCGCAAGGGGGGCGCAAAAAGGAAGGTGAAGATCGTCGCTATTATATATGGGTAGAGGTAGTACGCGGGGGATTTTACCATTGTAGCCACAGGGAGCTATATATGTGCGTATGCCGTAGTGTTGGCGCAAGTCGTGAAGAAGCGACAGAATTGGCCAATTTGGAGAGCCTCGATGGTGAAGGTTGGCATGCATTTTTAGCGCAGTTTCCTGGACGTTTATGTGAAGGCGTTGCTGGAAAGTTGACAGGTTTCCGCCGCCGTGACGCACTCAACATCGTGATAAGCTCACCAAAGGATGAAATTATATGCAGGTTGCTCGCACGTTTTCGCGAACCCCAGGGGCTCGCACGTTCTCCAGTGGCTCAGGATTTTGAATGTATTTTAGGGCCAGTTTTGTGTTGTGCTTTTTTTGTGTTTGAAGGACAAGAACCAGAACGGTTAGCGCAACAGGTGGCAAGAAACGAATTGAACCGTGCGGGTGCAACCGGGTACGACCAGTTAGAACAGATGGTGGTAGAATACATACGAAATATGGTGGCGCTTGAAGACTTGGGTAAACTTTTGTGTTACATATTTCCCAATAGAGGTATGCGCAGTGATGCTGGATGTGAAATTAGAAACTATATACAAACGCATCCCGGTGGTATCGGATATGTTATGCTGTGTCTTAGCGAATGCGTCAGAGTGCCAAATGAAGAAACTCGATTTGATACGTTTGTCCGTGCACTCAGGGGTTAATTGATATCGCCGGTGGCGGTGCTCTTTTGCATCAATAAAATTTATTGGCATAATCAACGAGGATGTCATCGGCTGACACACGGCCTTCCAAGAGCAATTGCCGCGCGGAAGCGGAAAAAGTCATTGTGCGGCAGTCGTTGATGTGATTTTGCAACTTTTCAGGCTGAGTGCCTTTGCCGGCCAAAGGCGCCCATTCGTAGTGCACCGTCCGTCCGTCGTAGCCAGATTGCCGGCATTTTTCACATTTGCCGGGTTGGAAAGTTCGAACGGATTCATCTAATGCAAGTCGCTGAGCCAGCGCCGGTGGCAATGGATATTGACGCCGGCAGTGGGGACAAAGGCAACGGACGAGGCGTTGGGCTAAAATTCCACGTATGGTAGCCCCGATGAGGCATTTCGAAATTTGCAAATTTTCTATTCGGCTGACGGCGCCGGCCACACCATCCGCATGGAGTGTACTGAAAACGAAATGTCCAGTCAGCGCCGCTTGAATGGCGATGGCCGCCGTTTCCTGATCCCGGATTTCGCCAATGAATAGCACGTTGGGCGCTTGGCGCAGGATGGCCCGTAGGGCGCTGGCGAAGGAAAGTCCTTGATTGGCAGCGACGTTAACCTGGCTGATTCCTTTGGCGGCGTATTCCACCGGATCTTCCACGGTGATGATTTTCCGGGAACCATCGTTGAGCATTTGCAATAGGGTATAGATGGTTGTAGATTTTCCGCATCCAGTTGACCCAACGACAAGGAATAATCCACTGCGTTCACTGATGGTGCGGTGAATGGACGCGCAAACGGCATCATCTCGAAACCCTAAACTGCGTAAATCCGGTTGCATTCCAAGCAGTTTCAAGATGCGCAATACCGCCCCCTCGCCGTACAAAAATGGGATAATTGAGACGCGGATATCGTAGGTTGTTTGCTCGTTTACTCGAAATAGCCATTTGCCCTCCGCTGGCCGCCGATGCTCATCCAGCGGAAGCTGTGAAACAATTTTTAAACGCGACAGTAGCGGTGGAAGCAATTCCCTGGCAAACTCGCGCACAACGACCAATTTCCCATTAATGCGAAAGCGCACGCGCCAAAATTTTTCCTGTGGTTCCAAGTGTATATCCGACGCGCCCCGGCCAACAGCGGCCAGTACCAGATCGTCGAGCAGTTGGACAATTGGCGAGTCATCCACGAGTCTGCGTCCATTATCGATGAGTTTTTGAGCTAGTAAAGCGATATTCTGTTCCCGCTAGTAGGCGGCGAATATTCGGAACGTGGCGAATAACGGCAAAAGTGCCCAGGGAAAGAACAATCATATTCGTGGAATCGTCATAGCCGAAAAGGTAAGAGCAAAGCGGAAGTACTGCAGAGAAACAGATGGAAGCCAAAGAGGCGTATTTTGTAATCAAAAACACAACGGCCCAGGTTAGCAATCCGATAAATAAAACATTGGCCATGATTGCGGCCATTCCGCCCATGAGCACAGCGATTCCTTTCCCTCCACGAAACTTGATAAAAACGGAAAAGTTATGCCCGAGAAATGCCCCCATGAGTCCCGACATCGCAGCAAGATGCCGACCATCATGCGCCAAATAAATTGCCATTTGGGCCGCCAGCAACCCCTTCAAAGCATCGCAGAGAAAAACGATTCTTCCAGCCAATTTTCCAGCAGTGCGGTGAACATTTGTCGCACCTGGATTACAACTTCCGCAGGCAAGGACGTTTACTCCACGGCACTTTGCCACCAGAACTGCAAATGGGATGGCGCCCAGAAAATAGCCCGCCAAAATGATAAACCCAAAATTCCAATTCATTGCTTGAGCCTGGGAAAATTTTTATACTAATCAAGCGCCGATGTACTGATCGTGCGCGCCAGTGGCTGATAAAACGGAAGATGTGTTGTGAAAAATCATAAGTGGGCGCATAATTCAAAAAATACAAATTAGTTATCATTTTGTTGGTGTTGGCCTTGTTGTATTTGGTGCGGTTGTTGCGATGGAAGATTTACGGTATTTTCCACTCTTGATGCGATAAAGAGAAGCAGCGCACCAATAATCACCAATCCGATAGCAATGCCGATAAAGACGAAAATAAGTGGAGGACAAGCGACCGTAAGAACACCAGCTGCCACAGATGCTGCAATAATCTGCGTGGTTGCCGCCGAGATAAAAGCAGCGGAAACGGAGAAAAAAAGTGTGGAAAATTTTTCTAAAAATTTTTGGAGAAAAGGCTTGAATACCTCATTGCCTGTTTTGATTTTTCCTTGTGGCGTATAGATTTCAAATTCTTTTCCAGTATAGTCTTCACCACGCATAAATTTAGCGAGTTCTTTTGCGCCTCCGCCATCGAGCACCGCGCCATAGAAAATTCCATTGACAGGGAATATTATGGCATCAATTTTGGCAGAAGTTTCTTCGCCTGCCAGCACTTGTTGTAGTTCTTCCATCGTAAGATCTTGCATTTGTCCTCCGTCTTTGGTAGCAAGGAAGCGTGTTCGCGCAAAGTCGGCGAGAGTCATTTTCTTTATGATTTCCATCGGAACGCCGATATTATTGCTAAACCAACTTTTTAATTCGGGGCCAATGGCGTTATCTGTTTCTGGTTTTAGGGCGGGAGCATTAATAGTAAGCAATCGAATATCTTTTCCTTTAAAACTATTCGCTGCAGTAATCTTCGCTTTTTGGACCGTAATACCAGCACTGCTTTCCACAAAATAAAGAAGGTCGGTCTCACTCACATATGATCCAGCCGCTTTGCCGTGTGTTTTTGCGTTGATTTCTGCAAACGTCGAAGTTGGAATTGCATATTGTATATGCGATGAAACTAAAGAAGGCATGACAAAACGAGTTTACGATTTAGCGATACATAGTGCAAGATTTTTAAACCAGCCCACATGCAGAGGTGCATTTTCTGCATGAAAAACAGGGCCGTCCGCAAAAGTATGTAAGTATATATGTGTCAAACATTTTAAAAATGGCAGAGACAATTTGGCTTTTATCTGGCATTATCAACGGTTTGCATGCTAAAAGTATGCTTAAGGAATAATCTCTTATTTTGCGTGCGTTTTTATCATAGGGTTTTCTGATTGAGCAAGCGCACTTGAAATATAGCCTTAAGCTGTTTTTTGTAGAATTGCTCATTCTACTGGCATAAATTTTATTTATGCAGACAGCTTATATTAAATTTTTTACTGTTTGATGCAGTTTTAAATAGCCATCCACACGCTCGGCAATTGTCTCCAGGGGTAGCTGAGTTTCGCGATCGCAAAGCGCTTTATCTGGGTTGGGATGCGTTTCAATGAACAAACCATCGATGCCAGCACCGATGGCCGCACGAGCTAGCGTATCGGCAAATTCACGGGCACCACGGGTTTCGTTGGCTCCGATTCCAGGCAATTGCAGGCTGTGCGTGAGGTCATAGACCACGGGACACCGATTTTCGCGCATGATTTGTAACCCTCGCATGTCCACAACCAAGTTGCCGTACCCAAAGGATGTACCACGCTCCATTTGGATGATTTTTTTTGCTCCAAAGGCGCGTAGTTTTTCCACCACATGCCGCATGTCCGCCGGGGATAAAAATTGGCCTTTTTTGACAGATACGATTTTTCCCGTTTTCGCTGCCGCCTGGAGCATGTCCGTTTGCCTGCATAGGAATGCTGGAATCTGTATGATATCAACGACGCCCCCAACTGCTTTTGCCTGATCCGGCGTGTGAAAATCCGTGGTAATGGGCAGACCAAAACGTTCCCTAACGGAGAAAAGAATTTCCAAACCTCGTTCCATTCCAAGCCCTCGATAACTTTGAAGCGATGAGCGGTTGGCCTTGTCCGCGGAAGACTTAAATATAATGGAGATTTCTGGGTGTGTCCTTTGAATTTTTGCTAATTCTCCGGCTACGTGGTTGCAGATTTCCGCGCTCTCAATCGCGCATGGCCCGGCAATGAGCAAGAATTTCTTCAAATCAACCATCGGCCTTGTCTATCCGCCGCGAACTAAATCGGCAACGGAAATGACACTCCGCTGCGCAAAAGTCTTGATTCCAACCGCGCCAAATCTAGAGAGTGGGGTGGTGCCTGATGGTGTAACGGTAGCACAGCAGATTCTGGATCTGTTTGTCAAGGTTCGAATCCTTGTCGGGCAGCCATTTCGGGACGTAGCTCAGTCTGGCTAGAGCGCTTGCTTTGGGAGCAAGAAGTCGCTGGTTCGAATCCAGTCGTCCCGACCACTATTGATATGGCACAATTTGCAGCTTAGCGCCGTACAAACCGCGGCGCGCAACATGACAGACCTACCGCGGCTACACGAACTGTGTAATCTAGACTGCGCGGGAAATTTTTCACTGGTGCTCAAAATGGGACTCGAACCCATACGCCTTCCGGCACACGCCCCTCAAGCGTGCGTGTCTGCCAATTCCACCACCTGAGCATGGAAGAAAGCAGAATATTTTTTCTCCGGATACGCAATGCCAAAGTGACAGTTTTATCAGAGCTTTTTAATTCCGCACTGCTAGCTTGACTGCTTTCATCGGGGGGGTCTGCCGCACTCGCACAAGAGGTCCGATATGGATTTGCGGACTTTGGCGGCAATGTGCGCCACCATGTTGCGCATCGCCGCCCCGCTCGTCTGCGCTTGTTCTCGGGTGCCGATCGATAGTTACTCTTCCCAAGATCTCGTTGCTGCTTTCCGCCATATTGTTAAATTCATAGGGCGCAGCAAGGCAGAAAGGCTTTGTCGAGATGATAAATTTAAAGACTCTACAGTTTTATCCTGACCGCTAATTTAGGCTCGCCAATTTGAAATGAAATGGCAGCGTTGCGCCATCTATGATGTGTCCCCGAGAAGATCAGGTTACGCCAGAGGAAAATGTGAAAGATGGGGGAGTGCGCTCCGGTGAATTTTCCTTCCAGACCGCCTGGAGTGATGACAACGATCTCACGACCAGAGATTCGGTCCAGGGAAGGGATGGACAACCATCACGGGATGGTCACAATTTCGGTGGTGGATATGCCGGTGGCTCGCGGGATCGCGGGAATTTTAGCCGCCCCGGAGGAGGTGCGCGGGATGGATTTCAGCGGAGATCTGCGGGAAACGGTGAGCGGCGCGGGGGATTTGAAAGGCCTCGGAGGGCTTTCAATTCGCCAGGCCCCGGACAGACGCCACATTATAGGCGACCCAGTTCCGACGGCCAGCAGCGCAGTTCAGATAGCGGAAATCGTCAATTCCCATCGAGGGATGGCGGATTCCGACCCAACCGACGTGATGATGGTTTTCGTCCCAATCGACCAAGTGGCGGCTTTCGGCAAAATCGCCAGGCCGGCGACTTTCGCCCAGGCGGGCAGAGCGGTGGATCTCAATCCAATCGACGTAATGGGGAGTTTCGTCAGCGGTATGGTGGCGGGTTTCAACAGCAACGGCGGGAATTCGTGCCGCCGCCGGAAACGGACTACACCATATCTTTTTATGCGACCGATGAGGCTTTTGCTCCCGTTGCCCAACGTTTGCATCAGTCGGGGAAGACTTACGAAACCTTTGCCATCGCCCGGGAATTTTTAGCAAACCCGGAACATTACGTGTTTGTCTTACGTAAAAATCCAGAGGCCACGAGTAAGTTTTACTATTCTCCATTGGACGGCATTCCGTTTTCCTCAAAGGAGGAGGTCGTTGGCCATCTGTTACGCAACCGGTTGGAGGAGCTATTTGACGTTGAAATCTCCGAGGGAGAGGCCCCGGCCGGGAACTTCCCAACAATCGTTCTTTGCCCGTATACGAAGAAGCCCATCGCCGCGCCAAACCACCATAGCTACAAAAAACTGCTCAATGAGCACTATATGGTTTACATCCATGGCATGCCATTTGACCGATTTTGTCAAAGGCTGGAAACATCATCGGCGCCCGAAGACATTAAAGCTTGGCAGGAAGCCATGCGGCAGGATCGTAAATTTAAGATTCGGCGCTCTTCTTTAGGCGATAAGCAGGCCAAGCCTGGAAATGGCGAAGAAATTCCCGGCGAAGGTTCTGCAAATCCAGCGACTCTGGAATGTGCCGTGGCAAGTGAATCCAATGCGGATGCCGTTGAAGCGGTCGAAGAGATACTTCAGTCCCTTTTGGAAGTGCGGGAGTATTTAGAAAAGCACATCGATGATTATATAAATGTGACGGAATGCATTCGTGTTCCTGGGACATCTTTGGCGCAAATCCAAGACCGGGCATTGCGCGATTTTATCCGCTATCACTTGGGCCGCCAACAGCGCTTTCCACTCGACACCGCGAACGGTATGCGGACAAAATTTAAACAAAATAATTTGCACGCCTATAAGAGCGGCAAAAACGGGATTTCTTACGTCTGTACGACACCCAGAAAGTTTCGCAGCCGGGATACCCGCCTAGCGGAAAAGTTGGAATCGCTGCTAGATACCATTGAAAAGTTTCCACTATCCACCGCCAGTGCAGTAGCGAAAAAAATTGCGAATGAGGCGTTTGCCGAGAGCGAAGTGGTAGATCTGCTCGCTTGGCTGGTCCGTGAGGGATACGTGACCGAATTCGAAAACGGCACTCTCCTTGCCCATCCGCATGAACACGAACCTAAACGCAGTCAAAATCAAAGATTTAATATGTCTGGCCCGCGGAAAAAAGAAGAGCGAGCAGCAGATAATTCCGCTGATATGCAAGCCTCCACAGACGAAGACGCGGCCGATGAGACAGATGGGGACACCTCGGCGGACATGTAAGATGCGTGTCACATTGTTGATTATTTTTTCCCCTTGACAATTACGGAATTTCCATTCCGATGGGCCCACTATGGGTGTTGCTATTGCTTTACCGAATGGGATCAAGTTTCCTGGACGAGAAAATGAGCTTACTGGTGATGATGTTGTGGGTCACAAAGAAATCACGGGCGCTTTCCTCGTAAAAACTAGTGTTGCGAATGCGCCTGGAAAACTTTCGCAAACTTATGTTGCCGTGGACTCTGATGCGCGCAGAAGGTTAATTGCGCACATTCAAAAAAACATGCCAAAGGGGGCGAGTAAGGTAAAAGTTAATATTGTTACGGCTGGAACAGAGGGCGTAGAGAATGTTGTCGTGAGTGCTTTACCGGCTCTGCCATGGTACTTAGAATTGATTAAAAGTATTACGGCTGCATTTTTGACCGCTGGCGCAGCGGCGTTGGCTACGGGTATTGCCTCCCTAATTATTGGTTCTCCCGTAACCCCGTGGATGTTTTTGGCGGCCACTGTGTTGCTTTGTCTTGGGACTTTGTCGCATTTTGGTTTTGCAAAGCTTGCATAATCGGGCGCGGTAATTTTCGCCCGTATTAGGGCGTGTTACTATTAATTATATGCATGACGTACAATCTCCATAAACATCGCGAGATACGGGAAGCTCAAATAGATAACGGAAAGCTTATCAAAGCGGGAAAAGATGCGTCGATACGCTTTGAGTCGCCGGACGTAACGTTCAATTTCATTGCGATTTTTGTAGCGTTCGACATCATAACTCCATGGATTTTTGATGTTAGATTTTGGCTGCACAACAGGCATCATGCCAAAGGATTCGATAAGACTACGCGTTTCCGCACTGCCATAGGCCTTGTCCATCAATACGTGTGACACGGTTGGAATATGCGGAATTTGCTGCAGCAATTCACGTCCTCTTGGATCATCGTGATCGTTTCCAGAAGAAAGGAGAATGGCTACGGCGCAATTCGAATTTGCGGCAACCAAATGGATTTTTGTTGTTCGTCCACCGCGAGAAACGCCCATGGCCTGGGCGCCTTTTTTTAATGCTCCAGTTGCATCGGGACTCACTTTGATGGAAGTAGTATCAAGGCTAACATGTACGGGCCGTGCGACATCAATTTGTTTCCGTGCAAAATGCTGAAAAATTTTCTGTAAAATACCGTTTTTCGCCAATCGGTTCATGCGTGCATAAACCGTATGCCAATTGCCATAGATTTTTGGCAGACTGCGCCATTTGCAGCCAT
>JAITKJ010000026.1 GCA_031278455.1 Puniceicoccales bacterium
TATGCCGAAATTTTTTCGCTCGTTCCCGATAAAGATCCACCTATCGGGAATTTACTTTACGTGCACATCCTTAATATGCCGGTTGACGCCGCCGTAGCATTTTTGGCGCAAAATGACGATATTCTGCGCGAAATGGTGGAGTTAATACCAAGTTTCGTGCATGCATTTCCAACTGAACAAGTCTGCAGGATTTGTTGGGAAATTTTGTCAAATTCTAAATTGAGTATTCATAAATGCGTCTATGGCTATGATGCACTCCGCAAATATATTACACGGGCCGGCTTTGTATTTTGCAAACACATTTTCCAAGTTCTCGTAGAACGCGCGGACATATCGGATGACGGTGTGGCCGAGTTCATTGTCGCTAATAAGGATTGTCAAGAGCCGGCTGATTCTGCATTTGTGAATGATATTTTGTGTTCCTTCCCAAAAGAACGAGCGGCGAATATCCGCAAGCGAGTAGCTTCTTCGAACCAATAGCTTTATCGTAGGATAGTTTTCATGTCAGTTTCTGAAAATCCTTTTCGTTCTACATGCGCTCATGTAAAAATGGTCGCGCAACATAGTAGTACTATCAGTGTGCGAATCAAAAAAATAGTTTAGTTCTGATGCTACCAAAACGCGGATAATCATCGCCATCTGTCGGACTGACGGACCGGCCGCTGCACATAATATACCCTAGAAAAGAAATACACATTTTGGCCAAAAAGTCAATGATAGCGAATCGAAGAATCGATCTTAAGATGTCAAGCGAAAAACGAATAGCTAGGCATAACTCAGAGCCCTTTGATTCAGTGGGTTTTGGGTGAAAAGTTCTATATTTATCATCATTCATATGCCGCCAGGCATGTCGCGTGAAAACTGCGCCATGAGCAGATTTGGCCAATTTTCTATCGGGCGAAGTTTGCCGAAATAAGAACGTTGCACGGTTGGTTCCTCGATAAATTCAAGACCGCCGATGAGATGGCGATTACTAAAAAGCCAGCAAAATCGATCGGCGATAAATTTCATGTGGGACAGGGTGAAAACGCGCTTCGGAATCGAAAGGCGCACCAATTCAAGGGGAGGGAAAATTTCGGAACCATCGGCATTTCGCTGCTGAGAAAGTACGCCCATTTCTGCGCAACGGATTCCGCCAGCCAAATAAATTGCTGCAGCCAGAGCGCCAGCTGGGTATTGCTCCCTGGGAACGTGGTCAAGAAATTGCATAGCGTCGATGTAGCAGCCGAGGCCACCGAAAGGGCGGACAACGGGAATCCCGGCTTCAACCAGCAATTTGCCGAGGAATTCCACGAAAAGGGGTACCTGTGCGACTACATCCAAGATTAAAGTTTGCTCAATGCCGACGGCCATGGCCTCCATCTCCCGCGCCGGCATTCCTCCATGCATCCAAAATCCTTCATAGAGCGGAAGTAGTTCGCGCAGTTTTTCATAAAGTTTTTCATCGCCAGTAACCATTCCGCCGCCGTGGGCGCATCCAAATTTACGACCAGAAAAATAGATAAGATCCGGAAGGGTGGCCAGCTCGCGGATGATGCCGGCCAGTAATTTGTCGCGGCATTCGCTTTCTCGTGTCTTTATAAAGTAGAGATTATCAGAGAGCAAACTTGCGTCCATAATCAACGGAATGCAATTACCTCTGCAAAACCGCGAAACCTCCCGCATATTTTCTAGCGCCACCGGTTGCCCGCCGACAAAATTTGTTCCACACTCAATGCGCACGAATGCAATGCGGTCACGGCCGAACATTTCAACGGCACTTGTTAATTTTTGTAGATCGAAATTTCCCTTAAATGGATAATCGCTTTGAGGAGTAAAGGCTTCGTCGATGATCATATTTTCTATTTGTCCGCCAAGTCGCGCCACATGGGCTTTTATGGTCGTGAAATGATAATTGGTAAGGACAATATTTTTGGGCCCAATAAATGTATTTGTGATGATGTTTTCACAGGCGCGCCCTTGGTGCGTCGGTAAAAAATAGGGAAGGCCGAAAACTTCTTCAATGGTCCTGCGGAGTCGAAAAAAGCTTTCCGAACCAGCATAGCTATCGTCGGCTCGCAGCATGGCAGCGTATTGTTGCACATCCATGGCGTTCACTCCGCTGTCGGTCAGCATGTCCAGAAAGACGTCTCGGGCAGCCAGTAAATATCCGTTGTATCCTGCGGCGCGAATGATACGGGCCCTTTCATTTGGCGATGGCAGTGTGGCCCGGTGAACCATTCGCACGCGGTGTGTTTCGATGGGAATTCGTTTCCCGGAGAAAAATTTTATATTGTCGGCATCCATGGAAAATCTGCGGTTAGCAGGGAAAATTTTTTTCGAAATTGCAAAGTCCTAATGGTTTTTTGAGCGCCATTGTCCGCTGGACTTGGACAGAAACAGAGCTGATGGCTTGCGGGAAACGTGTTACGATGAAGTGCTTGCTTTCGCCGCAGTTTATTTTGTTATTTCAATGATGTGAATACCGAGGACGTACGGCGAGTTTGGCCAAGATTATTACGGAAACGGATTCGTCTTTTGTGCGATAAATTAAAGATTAAAACGTACGGTGAGTCGTGTTTGCTTGCTCAAGGAGATCCGGTAAAAGTTTTCAGTAAAGATTTGGAATCACTTTGCTGGGCCATGTTGAATATCATGGACCGAACTGGCGGCATTGGACTTGCCGCACAACAGGTTGGAAGAAAAGAACGGGTTTGTGTTATTGACACTTCCTGCCAGTGGGACAAGCAGACGCTCGTGGAGCAAGATGGCAGAGACCTCCTCCATCAGCCAATGGATGATTCTCTGTTCCCGCTCTTTCTCGTTAATGGCAAAATAATTGTCCGTTCGGAAGAATTATTAGAACTTTCAGAAGGCTGTTTGTCCATCCCTGGAATTTACGCGCGTACGCGGAGGCATCGGGTGGTCACCGTTTCCTATCAGGATCAATGGGGCAATCCCCATTGCATCAGTGCAGATGGACTTCTGGGCCATTGCATGCAGCATGAACTTGACCATAACAACGGAATCCTCTTTATCAATCCAGAACGGCTGCTTGCTGAAGATTTAGGGAAAGTCCAGCTGCTGCTATACGAGCAGTCTCAGCAATATGTAAGGGCCAAATCAGGCCGCGAAAGTTTTTCGTGACCACGAAATGTCTTGCATCGAAAAAGTCAGCGAGATTAGCTCGTTATCACATGTGAAGGGGGTGAGTTAGAAATGCCTACCATTGAGGTTGTTCTTCGCAAGGGAGAAGGTGTCGAGAAGGCGCTCCGCCGGCTAAAAAAGCGCTTGGACCGGGAATCGGTTCTTGGAGACGCGAAAACGAAAAGATATTATGAAAAGCCGTCGGAAAAAAGGCGGCGAAAGATGAAGATAGCAAAATTCACAAATTACCTCCGCAGTCGGAAAGATAAGGAGGAATGATTTATGGGTGTGCGTATTATACGTATCACCCTCAGGAGAATATTTTTTCTCCTTGATTTTTACTCATCGACAAAGAGAAAGTCGGGTTGTCCGCGCACATTTGCCGGTGCGTTTGTCATTAGCGGGATTTTATTATCCGTTCGAATGACCAAAATTGGTTCCTTGGTTTTGACCCATACCCCCTGTGGTTTCAGAAATTTGGCCTGAACAACTTCGCAGACGTCGGTTATAGATTGGACCGGGTCGCGCACGCCCTTTTTGGACTGATTAAAATCATATGCTGCGCGAATGAGCTTCGCCGGCACCTCGAGAGGGCTTTGATCCTCTGGTATTTGTAACACCCATCCCGTGAAAAGCTCACCGGTAAACTTCCCGCTTGGATCCGATATGAGAATTACGAATTGTTTTTTTACCGGCGGCAGCAACTCGCCAGACTCGGATGCATCGGGGCCGCCGACCTCCAATTCCAAATCCTCCAATACCTGACTAATCGTCTCAAAATCAATTTCATTGCGCTGCAAAACCTTTCGGACCAAGTCAATGTCCACCTTTGCCATATTCGGCTTCTAAGGCATCGGAAAATCTGTTCAACGTTATTCCGAAATCCTTTTTCAGGCCAGTAATGCTCCCTCCGCGCGAGGTCCTACGGTAAATACACTGGAGCGGAGAATTAATTTTTGAGGTGTGGATTTTTCGGAATACAAAGTCGTTCGGCGAGGAGGGCCAAAGCGCCATTTCCAAAGACATTGATAGCTGTTATGATAGGGCAGGCCAGGATATTAATGGTGAAAATGGCCGAGCACATTTCCCCCTCGAAGTGCAGATAGCGCTCTAAAATGGGCAACATGACAAGAATGCTCCCCCCTGGGACTCCAACGACTGAAAATTTTGCCAGCATCGCCCATATGATGAACGACCCGATGGATAGAACCGGCGGGAATGGGGCCTGATGTCCGGCCAGAATGGCGAAGGCCAGAATGGAAATGGTGAAATTATTTCCAATGAGATGGACGTTGGTGCTTATTGGAACCGTGGAACGGGCGAGCGTTTCGTCCCGTCCATTGCGCCCCACGCATTCAATGGTAATTGGCATGGTTGCGGCGGATGACATGGAGCAAAAAGCGCAAGAAATGGCGGGGAGCATATTTTTGACGCATTGGCACACCACTCGCCACGAAAAGCCAACCGCCAGGGCGTAGAGGAATAAAATATACAATAAGCTTACGGCGATGACGATTCCAAATGGGGCGGCATAGTTTTTAAAAAAAGCGACCAGCGAGTCTTCGTGGCAAATTTTCAGCGTGAAACCAAAAATGAACGCCGGGAGAACAATCCGTATAACTTGCAGGATTTTTGAAATGGCCTGGGCAAAAATTTCGTTTGCCCTCTGTGAAAAATTTGGGAAATACCGAGGCAGCAGGATTCCCATTAAAATTCCGCTCAACATTGCCAAATCGTTGCGGATTATTGCTGGCAGTCGGAAGGCAAAAGACGGGATCAACTCGGCTACAGTGGACATGGCCGCAAATGCCATGGGTGCTTTGTAAAAAAGGAGGCCGATACCGGAGCCGGTGATGGTGGCAATTGCATTGGACAGGCAAATGAGCAATAATATGCGCGCGATGATGCGGGGTGCGTTTTTCGAAAAATACGCACATGCCCCAAATAAAAGCATAAAAATAATAAGCGGCAGAAAAAATAATATAATTTCCTTTATGGCCAAGCTAATGGCTAAGAAAAACCGCTGCCCGGAGAGACACATCGCAGGCTCGATGAGCGGTGTGGCAAACATGACAACGAGCAATAAAAATGGCATCCTGCTCGATTTCATTGTATGAGCCTTGATAAAGAACGGTTACTTTAAAACATTTTTTGTGAATAACATTAAAAAAAAGTCCAAGGTTGCCAAAGTGGGTAATTTTGAATCCATTTTCTCATGCTTCAAGCGGAGGGTGTTACCTATCAGATCGGCACGCGGGTGCTTTTCAATGACATTTTCTTTTCCATTCCGGTCGGCGCGAAGGTGGGAATCGTTGGCCCAAACGGCGTCGGAAAGACGACCTTATTTCGCCTGATTCTCGGCGAAATTACACCAGATCGAGGGGAAATTTCCCATCCACAAAATTGTCGCTTTGTCCACGTACGCCAAGAAATGGATGATATGCAAAAAACGGCCCTCGACCTGGTGCTTGGCGCGGATGAGGAGTTAACCCGGCTGAAAATCCTGCTGGAGAATGATTCGGCCATGGACGGAAACCAGTTGGCAGATTTATATGACCGATTTGCGGACATGGGTGGATTTGATGCTGAAGCACGGGCAGCGACCATACTTTCTGGTCTTGGATTTTCGGAGGCGATGATGCGGAAACCCATCGGCGAATTTTCCGGTGGTTGGCGGGTTCGGGCCGCACTGGCGTCCACACTTTTTGCCCCATCGGACTGTCTTCTTCTGGATGAACCAACCAACCATTTGGACTTCGAGACGGCCATTTGGCTGGAGAGCCATCTAAAACGCACCAACAAGACCATGCTCGTCATATCCCATGAGAAAAGTTTTCTCAATGACGTCTGCGACCACATTCTCCACCTGCACGACGCGATGGCGCAGCTATTTCGGGGCAATTATGATACCTTTCGATCCACATTTGAAGGCTTACAGCGGTCGCAAAGGGCAGAAGGCATAGCCCTGGAGCGGAAGCGGGAACATTTGCAATCCTTTGTGGACCGTTTTCGGGCGAAGGCTTCAAAGGCGAAACAGGCGCAAAGTCGCATGAAAATGCTGGAAAAGTTAGGCAACCCGCCGCCGCCGCCGGCAACATATTCGGTGACATTTCAGTTTCCAGTTCCGTCGCCCAAAATTGACCGCCGCTTTGTTTCCGCAGAGCACATTGTACTGGGATACGACGGGATCCCGGTACTCCGTGGGGTAAATTTGCAAATCAACGACGGGGATCGAGTTGCCCTGCTTGGCGCCAACGGGAACGGTAAATCCACGTTGGCCAAGGCGCTCGCTCGCCAGCTCGCGCCCAAAACGGGAACGTTGGAATACGCGCGTTCGCTCAAAATTGCCTATTTTGCCCAGCACCAGGAGGAAATTTTGGATTTGGATAAAACATCCGTTGAAGTTTTTCAAATCCTTCGGCCCGGGCAAACGGAAACACAGGTTCGTGGTCAACTCGCCCGCTTTGGAATCGTGAAGGAACGCAGCGTAACCCGTATCAGGCATCTTTCCGGCGGAGAAAAAACACGTCTCCTGCTGGCCATCGCGACTCTGGACCAGCCGCATTTACTCGTCCTCGACGAACCGACCAATCATTTGGACGTTGAGGCCCGCGAGGCCCTTGTGGGCGCAATTAACGGATACGCGGGGGCGGTATTGCTCGTGACCCATGATTTTCAGACCCTTCGGGATACATGCCGCGATTTTTATATCGTTGATGGCGGCACGTGTCGAAAGTTCAACGGCCCACTGGAAGCCTACGTAGATTGGCTATTGGAACGTGGCACCGATTCAGGCAGCAAAAAAGCTGCAAAAAGTTCAGCACCTCGGACGCAGAGAGAAAAACCATCGGATGTGGCGCGGCGCATGGGAGAAATCAGCCGACAACTGGAGGAAAGAACGGCTGCGTTGGGGGCTGCAGAAAATGAATTGTCTGCCGAATTTAACGAGGAAATCTATCAAAAGTTCCTCCGACTGCAGGAAGAAGTCCAACGATTGGAAACAACTTACGTTGAACTCATGGGCAAAACGGAAAGTGGCGGCCGGTGACCCGGTTGAGGAAAATTCAACAGACCACTTGATTAACTTGCAAAACTGCCATTTTTCAGATTAACTTGCCCTATGGCGGGGGACGAACATTCGAATGGGGAGGCGTATGTGTCGGACGACGCAGTTCTTGGAAACTACGCACCCGCGGATGAGTACGTTATTTTTAACGTGGAGTCTGAGACGATTGGTAAAGACAAGCGGCCAATTCGTGTGGCTTTCATAAAAACCGACGGAACCGCCAGGCGAGAGTTTTTTAAATTCATAACCCAGACCTGCATTATGATCGTGCTCGTCATGGGCGGCGTTTACTTCATCCAACGGAGTTACGACGAAGATGCAACATTTTATGCCGCAGTTGGCAAAATGTCTTCGGCACCCGTGCCCGTTGATAACGGGACTTCTCTTCAATCCCGCATCCGCGTAGTTGGGGCGGGAACTGGGGCAATGAAGAATCTGGTGGCCGGTTCGCTGGATGGCGCCATCCGAGCCCTAGACATCCGCGGAGTCCGTGTGTCTGCAAGTGGCGGCTCCCAGGCGCTCATTGGAACCCAGGTGGTCAGACCTGGAGACCCCATATGGGCAGGCTTACAGAGGGTAGTTTTTAAAGGCATTGACGGAGAAAAAATGGTTTTTGAAGACGCCTCTGGGAGATCCTACTTGAGAAATTTAAAAGCAGCCCCGACCAGAATCGCTATGGGACTCTAATGAATATCAACCCAAGATTAAATTTGTGAACGTCCGAAATTAGGGCCTGTTACTGCTTCTTGACACTGCAACAGGCCCTAGCCAACAACGACTTTAGTCGCAGCAGCTCGCATGTGCCATCGCCTGGAGTTGAATTGATAAGACAAACCAAACTGCAGCGTGAAATTTCTTTATTCTCAAAATCGCAAATATCGCTCGATTTCGCCGATTGCGTTTTCGAATTCACGGCAGGTTGTCCACCGGCATCCATTCTGCCTCAATAATCCAAGCCGCAATGGCTGCCCGAAAGGCTAAGCCAGCTGCGGCGAAAAATCCTCGCGGTCAGCCGTTGAGGGGGAAAAACATGCACAGAAGCGGCATAAAGGAATTATAAAAAAATAAAATTCCACTAACTATTTGCCGAGTAATCTGTTATGCGCCTAACGCCGTATCGCGACCAACAGCTCATAAAAAGTCCAGGTACGATTTAAAACTTTTACTCAGCTGAAGCCTCCCCTGCGGAATTGTTTTTGGATGGATTTACGCGCTTTTTATCCTGGGAATCCTTTAAAGCGCGGGGCGGGAAGGAAAATCCAATGCGGCCATTCTTGTCGAGTCTAAGAAAGGCGGAAAACGGCTTATGTGTGCGCTTGGAAACAAAATTTTCGATGAGCGGCGTTTTGCCCATTTTGACTAGGCTTAAAATTTCCTCCACGGTCATTTCATGGTTTAATAATGTTTTACTTAGGCGAAAGGAGCATTTTTTGTCCTTTGAATTTTCGCACAAAAAACCCACATCCGTGATATAAATTTTTCCACCGCAACCGAGCGGACAGTCGCAAATCGCCTGACTGTGCGCCATATTCTCGAACACCCGCTTCAGTTGTTCAGATTGCTCTCCATCAGTTTGCTCGAATTCCAATTTAGCTTTTCCGCCTTCAATTACAATTGACGCTTTGAACGACCTCCCCATTCGAGATTTAAAATCTTCGAAGGGTCCAATACGTCCCGTTTTAATTAGTTCCATTATTTCCGCATCGCTTAACTCGTGCCCGCCAATGACCTTGCTGACAGCAATAGATCGGTCAGTGGTACAATATGAACGGAAGGTTTCAATAAGCGGTTTGCCATCTATCGGCGAAAGGATACGGGACGTCGTGGTGCAAGAGGCGTCCATTTCGTCGAAGGTTTTAATGGACTCCGTCATAGATTTGGTAAGGCCAATAATCTCATCCATGAATTTTTCCCGAGTAAACCTTCCCTGTTCCATCTCGCGCAGTTTGAACTCCCATTCACCAGTCATCGCTGGATCTTTAAGGACATTGATTTTAGCGGCGGATAGAAAATTCAAGAGCCGCTCCGCCTTTGGCGTGGACAGAAGGCTCCGGTCCCGCTGTTCACTGCGGACAAGATAGCC
This sequence comes from Puniceicoccales bacterium, assembly GCA_031278455.1. Lineage (GTDB taxonomy): Bacteria > Verrucomicrobiota > Verrucomicrobiia > Opitutales > JAIRLM01 > JAIRLM01. The sequence goes on from JAITKJ010000026.1 coordinate 9,276, forward strand.
GGTTCCGATAAGATTTTCCAAAATTTGAGCACGCGTGGCCGGTGTGCCCAGCCCGCGATCTTTCATAACTGCTGCAAGCTCCTCATCTTCAACGAATTTCCCAGCCGTTTCCATGGCGGAAAGGAGTGTTGCTTCCGTGTAATGGGCCGGTGGCCGCGTTTCCTCTTCCGAAAGATTGATTTCATTCACCTTCGCTTCTGGAGGTATGCCATCGTCCGCACAAACGGCCGGAAGCAACCCTTTGGCGTCTTCCGCGCTGCGGTCATAAACCTCCAAATATCCGGCAATGGCCAAAACCTTTCCCTCGGAAAGAAATGAATATCTCGCCAATTCGGTCACCCGCTGGGTTATATCATATTCCGCCTGCGGGAAAAAAACGGCGATGAATCGGCGGACAATCATATCATAGATACGTCCCTCGTCATCCCGCAGTTGGCGTGGTTTTTGTGGCGTTGGAATGATGGCAAAGTGATCGCTTACGTCCTTGTTGTTAAAAACCTTTTTGTCCGACGGCCGTATCCATCCGCCTGTGAGAATTTTTTGGGCCAGAACCGTGTAAGGTTCGCCAAGAATTTCCAACGTTTTGCGACAGGTGTCACCATAGTCCTCTGGGAGAGCTTTGGAATCCGTGCGCGGGTATGTGATTAATTTGTGCTGCTCGTAGAGCGCTTGGGCAATCTTAAGCGTTGATGCGGCAGAATAGTGAAAGCGCGTATTCGCTTCGCGCTGCAAGGTGGTCAAGTCATAGAGCCGCGGGGGAGACTGTTTGGTGCGTTTTTTCTTATCTGTGACGATTCCCTGGGAAATCTGTTTGGTGGCAGCAAAGACCTCCTGTGCCCGTGCTTTGTCGAAAATACGGTCTCCCACCTTACCGTCGGAAAATACGCCATCGTAAGTGCCATTCTTGACGGAGAAGCGGCCGATAATACGCCAATACGGTTCCGGGATAAAATTGCGAATGGCCCGATCTCGCTCGACGACAAGTGTTAGCGTTGGAGTTTGCACGCGGCCAACCGTGGAAACGTCCTTTCCGTGGCCAGATGTGCGAGCAGTGACGGCGCGGGTTCCATTAATGCCAACAAGCCAATCCGCTTCCGAACGACAACGGGCAGCGTCTTGCAAGGGGCGCATGGATTCGGCTGGGCGTAAACAAGCAAAGGCGGAACGAATACCCTCTGTGGTCATGGAGACCATCCACAGGCGCCGGAATGGCTTTTTGCATTTGCATAATTCGTAAATGTAGGTAAAAATGAGTTCTCCCTCGCGGCCAGCATCACAGGCGTTGATCACTTCGCCAATTTCTGCCGATGAAAGCCACTTTTTTAACATCTGTAGTCGCTTTTCCGACCCTTCACCCGGCTTGAGATTAAATTTCGTCGGGACAATGGGTAGAGTTTGCAAGGACCAGCGGCGGAGGGAGACATCAATGTCCTCGGGCATTGGAAGAGATACTAGATGGCCAAGGGCGGAGGTAACCACATAATTAGCACCGATGTGGACGTCGCCATCTTTCGCATCAGCTTCGAGCACGCGGGCAATGTCACGAGCCACGCTTGGTTTTTCGCCGATAACCAGGATCTTTGTTCTACCGGCATCCGCAGAACTGCGTTTACTCTTCGTTTTTTTCAAACCTTTACTAGCGTCCATTTTACGTTTTTTGGAAATATGCGACCCATTTTCCTTCTCCATTGGAAATATGACAATGGCTTGCAAGCGAAAAAATCCGTGGTTGTGGTAGGCCAAGCATACGCCAGTTGCTCGTTAACGCCCCACCGCCTATGTATATGACGCCCTGCGGCGGCAAATCCGTCTCTTGATCTTTTGCCGGCAAATTGCTCGGTTTGCGTAAACGGGGCCAAGTCCATTTGAGAAACTGTGGCAGAGCGGCCACCGACCGACCGGTGATTACGTCAAAATTTTTTCGCGGCGGGAGGCTCTCTACACGCGATTGAAAAGTGGAGACGTTTCGTAAACCTAATTTTTCAACAAATTCAGCTACCGCGTAAATTTTTTTTCCAATGGAATCCAGCAAAGTGAAACGACATTTTGGAAACATGATGGCCAATGGAATCCCTGGCAATCCGCCGCCAGTACCAACATCTAGTATCTCTTCACCATCAGCAAACGGCAAAAAGACTCCAGCGGCCACGCAATGAAAAATATGCCAGGACAAAACTTGGTCCTCTTGCCGTCGGGAAATCAGGTTGAGCACTTGATTTTTTTCGACTAACAATCGTGCGTACGCCTCCAACGGTTCCCGCCACTGCGCCACAACACTTGCAAATGATTCTGCCGTTATTAATTGCACCCCTATTGATGGGATTCCCATATTAGGTCTGCCGTCAGAGTCGATTTTTTTGTTATTTTTCCCGCGTGAAATGTGATATTGGGCGCAATTTTCACTCTCACACGGAGTGTTATCGCGATGGAACCTCAAATTTATGGGGGCGGGCCTCTAATATTTCCAAACGATCCCCTCGCCCGAATTTGCCGTTCCAAGCGCTAGCAAAAAAACATTCGACAGGGAAATTTTTTTCACTTGACTGCATTCAAAGTAAGTTGGCGGCCGCTTTCAATATGAAAGTTGCGGTATTGGTTTTGTGGCAAGGGAAGCGACCCCTGCAATTGGGTTGCAGTTTGAGGCAATGGACAGGAATGAAATTTACAGATTTGAACCCGAAAAGGGAAATCGGTGCACATAGTTTGCACATTGAATTGGGGGCGTTTCGCATACTCATTGACGGCGGCATGAGCCCAAAGGACGTGGGACTGGCCTGTTTGCCAGATTACACGCGCATGGAAAAGGATTCCGTCGATCTTATTTTACTCACGCATTGTCATTTGGACCATATTGGATCACTTCCATGTGTCCATCGGCTACAACCATCGGCACGACTTTTGATGACGCGAGCATCCGCGGAAATTTTACCGGTGATGCTGCAAAATTCGCACACGGTGATGTTGCGCCAGCGGGATGAATTGGACGTGAAGGAATACCCGCTATTCACGCGCCAGGAGGTGGATGCGGTGAGCGACGACACGTTCATTATGAGTTTCGGCCATACACGGGAATTCATCAAGGGCGACGACCGGCTGAAGATTACTTTCTACCCGGCTGGCCACGTCATGGGTGCAGCATCAATCTTGCTGGAACACCAGGGAGTGCGATATTTTTTTACCGGCGACATCCTCTTCCGCGATCAAAATACCCTGCACGGGGCGCGGATCCCGCAAATGCAGGTGGATGTGCTCGTAACCGAAACAACCCGTGGACTTGCGGACCCGCCCGCGGAGTTTTCCTACGAAGATGAAATTTTGCGACTGCTGGAGTCCGTGGCAAAAACCCTCAACGGGGGCGGATCCTGTCTGTTGCCGGTTTTTGCCCTGGGACGGCTTCAGGAAATGGTCACGCTGATTTATACGGCCCGGCGGAATAAAATTCTTCCGCGGCGGTTCCCTATTTATTGCTCTGGACTTGGATTGGCAATCGTAGATGTTTTCGAGAAAATTTACCGTAACCGCCGCTACTATGGTGTCGACTATCGGGTGGAAAATCCCATTGAGGTTCCCGGTTCGAGACCGGCTTTGGAGCATCCCATGGCGCCGAGAGAAAAGTGCCTATTTCGTAAACACTTTCTCCGAGATCTCGGAGTGCGCCCGCTCATCGGCCGGCGGTTGAAACCGGGCCTGGATATCCGTGTTCCCAGTCTGTTTATTATGAGCAGCGGCATGCTCGCGGAGCACACGCCCTCATACCAAATCGCTTCCTCGCTGCTGCCCTATGAGCACAATTTGATCGCTTTCACCGGCTATTGCGATGCGGATACTCCGGGAGGGAAGCTCTTGGCCATGCAGCCGGGGGAAACGTTTTCCTTCGACGCGCTCAAATTCGAAACGCCCATCCGCGCGGCCATCCGCCGTTACGATTTCACGGGCCACGCCGACCGGGAGGACTTGGTCCATTTGGCCCAGTGCCTGCGGCCAAAAACAATTGTTCTTTCCCACGGCGAACAAGATTCGCGCCTGTGGTTTATGAACACCCTTGCCGAACGCATGCCAACGGCTAAAATTGTCAATCCCGAGCCACAAATTACGTATGATATCTAGTCGGAGATGCGGTTGCAAAATCCATCAATGGGGTCTGCAACTTCTGGTCGGGATGGCCGGATTCGAACCGGCGACCTCTACGTCCCGAACGTAGCGCTCTGCCAGACTAAGCTACATCCCGCCCAAGAATTTCATGAACGAAATCCAGCGGTCCCCCGCAAGTGTAAAAGCATCCATCGAATTATCTCGCATTTTAATCCACTATAGTGGACTTTCCTACGGAGGCTAAAATTATGGCTTTGGAATTCGCGGTTCATGCGGCAGAAAGTGACCCAAGATCGGCCCTTACAAGAAATCCGATTTCTACAACGTTTTCCTAAAAATTCAACGGCAGACGTGCTCCAGCATCGGGTTTATTTTTTTGCCGGAGTGCATTTGACTCCAATGGAACGACTTTTAACTTGTGGCCAATGGACGATATTTTACCCGAAGCCGTGCGTGACCATTACCCATTTACAAGTCGCTATGTGACTTTACCGAACGGCCATCGGGTCCACTATGTGGACGAGGGACAGGAAAATCTGACGCTTTTTTTGCACGACATCCCCCTTTGGTCATTTTTTTTCCGCAACCTCATCTCAGCCTTGCGCAACCAATTTCGCTGCTTGGCCTTTGATTACCTTGGTTTCGGGTTCTCCGACAAACCGGAAGTATACCCATACTCGCTGCGGACCATTTCCCAAAATGCCGTCGATTTTTTGAAAAAAATGAACGTTGGAAAATTCAGTCTCGTTTTGCACGGCTGGGGTGCGGTCCCGGGGATGATCATCGCCCAACGCTGGCCCGAACGGGTAAATCGCATTATTCTTCTGAATGGCAGCTGCTTCCCGGATTTTTTGCCGCCATTTTCCTATTCTTTTTACACCATGGGGGCGCTCGGGAAGTTTTTCGTCGAGTGGCTCAATTTACCCGTCCTCGGCACGGCATTTTCGACGGATATTGGCAGCTATTCCCGAAAAGGCTACCGCTGGCCCTATCGCCACCGTCACGATCGGGTACCAACGCGCATTTTTATTGAAAATCTACCGTATGCCTGGAATGAGGAGGATCGTGTCTGGCTTGAGGAAATTGCAAGCCGCATGCCCATTCTTACCCACAAAAAGTTCCTGGCGCTTTGGGGGATGCGAGATAAAACGTTTTCGCGCGCGCTTTTGGACCAGTGGAAGGAAGAGCTTAATCATTTTTACGTGCACGAATTTTCAGCATCCGGTCGCAATGCCCTTGAAGATGAATTTGAAACCATGCTTCCACTTATCCGCCGCTTTCTAGTCGCCGGATTGGAGCCTAAGTTACCGCAACTGTGATGTGATATTGGGCATGACGGGCATTAAATTGCAAATGGCTCGGTTAACAACCGAAGGCAAAGAGCAAACATGCAACACATATCCGACACTTTGCGCAAATTGGTGCTTTGCGCCCAAGCTGCAAAATTTGGCACTTCTTGCGCAATGGCTGCAGGCCCACAAAACTTCGATTATATTGTAGCGGATCAAATGTGAGGAGTTTGGCGTTATGCATTTAACGGCAACCAAGTAATTAACGAAAAACTTACCAGAACGGGTGCATACATGTTTTCCCGTGTGTATAACGACACAGACGCGGCTCCTTTGGGAAATGGCATTAACTGTTTATGCTCACAAATTTAGGCGGATTCGGCTGAGGTCCTGTAAGTTTCGCACAAAAACCCGAATTAAGTATGGCGCTAAGAGCGATAAAATTTAAAATCAAACATTTTATATTGCAATTGTTGTCAGTCGGTATTATTATTGTGCCATGAGCGATGAAAATACCGCATCAAGGATAGATCAAACCGTTCGCACAATTAATAAATTGTTTGGCGATGGAGCGGTAATGAAATTAGGAGAGGCCGTATCCATGCGCGTTGACGTAATTTCGACCGGGTCCATGGCCATTGATGTCGCACTCGGCGTTGGTGGAATCCCGCGCGGGCGCATCTGCGAAATTTATGGACCAGAATCTTCCGGAAAAACCACCTTTTGCCTCAGTGTGGTGGCATCGGCGCAAAAAATGGGTGGCGTTGCTGCGTTTGTTGATGTGGAGCACGCCTTAGACCCAACCTACGCAAAGGTAGTTGGCGTCGACTTGGGATCGTTACTCATTGCACAGCCGGAAAGTGGTGAAATGGCGCTACAGATTGTGGAGCAGCTGATTCAGTCTGGGAATGTGGACGTCGTGATTTTGGATTCCGTTGCAGCACTTGTAACAAAAGGGGAACTTGAGGGACAGCTGGGAGATGCGACCGTTGGCCAACAGGCGCGATTAATGGGGCAAGCCATGCGCCGGCTGACCGCGGCCATTAGTAGAACCCGGTGTGTATGCATCTTTACCAACCAAATTCGCGACAAAATCGGCGTATCTTACGGAAATCCAGAAACAACACCTGGCGGCCGAGCTCTCAAATTTTTTTCTTCACTTCGCTTGGACATACGCCGCGTGTCTACTATCAAAGATTCCGATGGTAAGGTTATCGGTAGCCGTACGCGGATAAAGGTAGTTAAAAATAAGGTTGCTCCACCATTCCGTGAGTGTGAATTCGACATACTTTTTGGAGAAGGAATTTCGAATCTCGGTAGCCTGGTTGATCTCGGCATCGAATGCGGCATTCTGACACAACGAGGCGCGTGGATCTACCTCGCTGACGCTTCATTGGGACAGGGACGCGTGGCAGCAAAAGCATTTTTGGGCATGAATCCAGACATGGCTACGCTACTCCGCGACGGCATTATGGAGCACGTAAATGCATTTCGAAAATTATAAAGATGGTCAAATGCTGGACTTTCGCGCCATTATGCATATTTAGCGCGATCTGAATGATGGCCGATGTCACTTGTGTAAAAAACTGATAAATTCGCGGTGATCTACCTTTAGTAAATATAAAAACGTTGGACTCGTTGCTGATATCGACTTTTTTACAATGCTTCGATATGCAAATTTGAGGATGCTATTTTTGGCATCAAGATTCAACAGGCTTGACTATATTTCGATGGCCCGTATGATTAATTGCTGCTGGCGTCGGATTTTTATCCACCTTTTATAGACAGGCGCTGGTTGTTGAATTCAGTTGATTGGCAGGCAGCATCCGCTTATTCGTTGCGACACTATGGCGTTGGTGGAATCGACATTTGTTGCCTTATCGACTCCATGGGGGGCATCTGGGGTTGCAGTCGTTCGATGCAGTGGTCCACTGTGTTTGCCGCTCTATGAAGCAATTTTTTCGCAGGCACCGGGGCCACGCCGAACTTATGTAAGAATTTATAGAACCATCAATGGATCTGTTCTGGACCGCGTGGTCGTTGCTTATTATTGCGCACCAAGATCATACACTGGGCAGGATATGCTGGAAATTTCCTGCCACGGGAATCCGCTTATCATTCAAAAAATTTTAGAAGACCTATGCAGCCGCGGTTGCCGTTTGGCGGAACCAGGGGAATTTACTCGAACGGCGTTTCTCAACGGGAAAATGGACTTGGCTCAGGCGGAGGCGGTTGCAGACCTAATTCATTGCCAAAGCGAAGCGGCACTGCGTACTGCCCAAAATCAACTAGCGGGCGGCATCGGTCGTGCAATCGAAGACATATGCGGGCAATTAGTCCGGATTTTAGCCCATCTGGAGGTAACTCTCGATTTTCCCGAGGAGGAACCATTCCCCATTGATGCAACAGAAATAATGGCAAACCTAGACGCCATAGGGAATCAACTTAATAAACTGGAGGCCACCATTAGATATCGGCCAATATTGGAGTTTGGCGTGCAAACGGTGATCATCGGCCCTCCAAATGTGGGTAAAAGTAGTCTGCTCAACGGACTTTTGAGCCGGGAGCGGGCCTTGGTAAGCTCCATTGCTGGGACCACGCGAGACTTTTTGGAGGAATCCATTTCGATTGGCACCTGGAACCTGCGCATCGTTGATACTGCCGGATTGCACCACGCCACGGATGATCTGGAGCAATTGGGAATGCGGCGTAGCAGGGAAAAATTGGAAGCCGCGGACTTCGTACTCCTTGTTTTGGATGGCTCACGGGCAATTCCGAGTTTAAATCATTTTGATTGGGCGATCCTTGGGCAAAAAAAAGGACTTGTTCTCCTTAATAAACGGGATCTGCCGACGCTTGCAGACGGAACACATGTGCCCCTGCCGTGGGAAAGGATTTCCGTTTCCGCCATAAACTCCAGCGATATGGCGAAACTCAAAAATCGCATTTGCCAAGAACTGGAAGCCAATCGCATTGTGCCCAATGATTTGCCCTGCGTCGTGAATATGCGACAAAGTGGATGTTTACGCGGAGCAATCCGCGGAACGGAAGCGGCACGAAAATTATTGCAAAAAGAGCAGGCCATGGATCTTGCGGCCGCTGAGCTTAACTTTGCGCTCAAATTTCTGGGAAAGATCACTGGTCGGGACACGAGCGAAGACGTCTTAAGCCAAATATTTGACCAATTTTGTATTGGGAAATGAGTTATGTCCCGGCTTCTGCAAAAAGCAGTTGTAGAAATATTTTCACCGCTGCATAGCAGGCTTTCTCGCGTATAAGATTTTTTTGACCGAAAAACTCCGAAAAATCGACACGCTGTACGTGTGTCTTTTTTGGTGTTTGAAAAGCCATCCAGATAATGCCGATATCAGCTGCATGCACATCCTCCCACTGGCTTGCAAACCCAGATAAAGCAATTGCATGGGTTGCAGAAAACTTGTCCAGTACGCTTTTTGCTGCGGCCGTAGCAATTTCGGCGCTTTCTATTCCGTAATTACGCATGTAGGCACCCGGAATGCAAAAGATGTCTTCAAAGGCGGAAAACGAATAGGCCACGCTTGCGCCTTTAAAAACAGCTGACGCTCCATGGCCGCCGACTAAAAAATTGGATAGCATACCGCCAGTTGAAGATTCTCCTAGCGCTAGCGTGAACCGGCCTCGGCGCATGACCGAAAGGATAATGTCAATAACGGAATAGATATCACCATCCCCCATATAGGGCTCGGAGCGATATTCATCGCCAGACGGAAAATCCAAGGAGGAAACAGTGCTGCGAAAATCCATTTTTGACTTGACTTCCCACTGGTAATCCTGTGCTATTTTTCTGTCAAAGCGAAAATGCTCGACAGTAAAAATCAAATTGGGGGTGTCATGGTTTCGACTGAAAAAGGTAAGATGGCATGGCGTGTTGGAGATGGGTGGCTAGCTCCATTAACAATCCATCCAATGTCATGAAATGGCAAAAACAAAAAGGGAAAACTGGTTAAGGGGTTGTTTGGCCGCAAGGCCCGCATGGCTGCTTGATCGGAGAGATTGCCAGGGATGGCAATCCGTCGCGTTGTTTGACGGTCCGCTAGGATAACGCGGCGTCTGGTAGCGGGCAAGGACGTGGAAGGCGCGCTTTTTCCATGTTTTGATTAAGGCGCTCGTTTTGTGAAAATTTGCCGTTGGAATTTCATGAAATCAGATGTTAAACAGCGGCTACGCACGTAGATGTGCCATCTGTGGGTTTTTAGGACGTGGGTTCGACTCCCACCACCTCCACCACAACAATAGTTTCAAAAAAAATGTTATTTTTTCTTGCGCTTTGTTCGTTTTGGGGCATGATTGCGTCGGAAGTTCAAAGGAGGAAAAATGAGTACCATTACAAATGCGTTAGTAACCACTATCAATACGTCGTCGCAAATTGTCCCAGTAGACGAACCCGGCAAACCTGGTACTGGTGGAACAGATGTGGCACGAACGCAAGTCGGTGGAGCAAACAACGCAGCCGACCCACACACGCCCCCAGCGCAAACCGCACTAGCAAGGCTTGCGGCTGGCAGGGATTGTATTTAAAAGGTGCCATGCACCAAATTAATTGCTTGCTATTGGAGCAGTCTAATAATTCCATAGCGTATAAATTGTATGTCGAGGCATAAGGTTATTGAGACTTCACGCTTGTGCTTGCGGCCTTTAGAGTTCTCGGATTTTGATCGTATCGTGGAATTCATGGGGCAACGGGCGGTAACGGATTTTTTACTTTATTTTACATACCCAATTGTTCCAGAACAAGTTCGAGAATGGCTGAAAAATATACTTGAGGCTAAACCCGAACACTGTGCCTATTGGGCTATAGTTGAAAAATCCAAAGGTGAGCTCATCGGCATTATCAGTCTTACTATGGATCCTTATAACCATAAAACCGAGATGGGATATTGGTTGGATAAGGACTTTTGGGGACAAGGGTATACGCCAGAAGCAGCATGGAGAGCTATCGAATACGTCTTTGAGGATTTGAAGCTTCATCGCATCGAGTTAACCCACATGGTGGCAAATACTCGCTCGCAACGGGTTGCGCAAAAGTTAGGGTTTCAGCTGGAGGGATGCTGGCGTGAGGGGCATTTTAAAAATGGAAGTTACAAGGACGTAAAAATCTACGGCATGCTCGCCGTAGATTATTCTCGAGCCCGAAAAATACGTGAAAAAGAAAACCAACAGCCAGCAAATCTAGCATAAAAATGCTCTTTCAGCGGCATATTTTTTTTCAAGCGTCCAAAGCATGCGCTTTTGCCTGCGTTTTCTTTGTTGGTATTCTGCTCATTGGAAATGCGACAAAGGATTTGTTGCGATTTATTACGAACAGTCAGATGACGTTTGTATTTCTTCTCAAGGCACTTTTATTGCTTGTTCCAGCAATGGCAGCTTATGCCCTTCCGCTGGGTTTAGTTGCCGGTGTTTTATCTTCAGTTGGGCGAATGTCTTCGCAAAATGAATTTTTAATTTTGCAAGCCTGTGGAGTTTCCATGCAGCGCATAATCGCTCCCATTTTTTTGCTAGGCTTTCTTGCTTCGTTTTTCGCCCTGGGAGTTAATTTATTCTATGCGCCGCGGGCGATTCATTTTTATCGCAAAAATTTGCGAGACTTGGCCTTTCAAGATCCAATGCGGTTCATTCAGCCAAATTGCTTCATTAAAGATTTTCCTGGATATATTTTATTCGTCGATGCCCAAATTGGCACGGCAGCAACTGGAGTCCATGTGTGGGAATTGGACAGCCATGGGTGCATAATCTCCTTTTTGTGCGCAGAAGGCGGGGAATTTTTTAAAGATGCTACCGGACTGTTGGTTAGGCTCAAGCGGGGCATGGTAGAGCGCTACGGGAAAAATGAATTTGTTCCATTGGCCCCAATTTATTTTCATAACCTTGCCCTGAATCTCCCAAATAAAGTTTCTACTGCCAACAAAGATTGGATTAAGCCATTAAAACATTATGATTTATTCGAATTAATGGCCGTACTGCGGGAAAATACGAACGATAATTCCAATCGAAATTTTCAACGAAAAAGGTCCAGGGAATTTATCGCCGCCAATTATATTATCCAGCAGCATATTGCTTCGGCTGTGGCTATATTTTTATTCACGCCAATTGCAATTTATTTGGGGATTCGCGTGAAACGGAAAGAAAGCTCAATTGGAATCGTGTTCTCGCTCGCGCTTGTTCTTGGCTACTATCTTTTGACCATCGTTGTTTCCTGGTTGCAGATTAACCCAGATCGGCGAGTTGATTTGGCTGCGTGGGCACCCACACTAGTTCTTGTTGCCATTGCAATTTTGGCTTCGAAAATGGTTGTCTATCGAAACTGATATCTATCAGTGAAAGTTGATCCGTCTTTTGCCGCACAGAATTTGCAATACCAGTAGTTATACCTTTATTTGATGCCAGCTTCTAAGTTTGTTAAAATTATCTTGGCGCGGGCAACTAGGGCAGATGGCATACCCGCCAATTTTGCCACTTGAATGCCGTATGAGCGACTGGCACACCCGGGACAAACCTTCCGCAGAAATAAAATTTCGTCATTTTCCTCTTGGACGTCTACGTGAAAATTGCGCACACGCGGTAAAATTCCCTCCAGATTGGTGATTTCATGGTAGTGGGTGGCAAATAAAGTTATCGGGCCGCACATCCCTTCGCCATGAAGGTATTCCACCACTGCCCAGGCGATACTTAACCCGTCATATGTACTCGTCCCACGTCCGATTTCATCGAGGATAACCAAACTGTGCGGAGTGGCCAAATGGAGAATAGCCGCAGTTTCATGCATTTCGGCCATAAATGTCGACTGTCCTTGAGATAGGTTATCTCCGGCACCTATACGAGAAAAAATACGATCAATTCGTCCGATGCGGGCACTTTGTGCCGGAACCCAACATCCGCATCTGGCCATAATGGCAATGAGAGCTACCTGTCGAATGAATGTGGATTTGCCTCCCATATTAGGTCCAGTCAGCAGCATAATTTGCCGTTCGTCACTGCTTAAATGTGCCTCGTTTTCGACGAAATACTGCGTTCCTGCGAGTCCCGAAAATCGTTGGGAAATGAGCTGCTCCAGTACTGGATGGCGACCACCTTCAATGTCAATGGCATTGCTATCGTCAACTTTCGGACATGTGTAATTCCAATCACGCGCAACGACGGCCCATCCTGCAAAAATATCTAACTCGGCAAGGATGCTGGCTGCGTTGGAGATTTTTTCCGATTCCTGTAACACGCGCCGAACTACACCCTCAAAAATTTCCCGTTCCAGTCCAGCGGCATTCCGTTGGGCATCAAGAATTTCTCGCTCTTTTTCCCGCAACGCCTCCGTAATATAGCGCTCTCCATTGACTACCGTTTGCCGGCGAATATAATGACTTGGTACCATATGCAGATAGGACTTGGAGACTTCGATGAAATATCCAAAGGTTCCGTTGTTTTTGATGCGCAGGGTGCGGATGCCAGTTGCCCGTTGCTCCTCGGCCTCCCATTGGTTTAGCCACTGCGCACTGGATGACAGTATATCTCGGTAGCGATCAAGGGTCATGCAGTGTCCGTCGCGAATATAGCCGCCGTCAGAAAGGTCATTTGGTAAATGCTCAGCCATTGTCCGGCTTAATTCACCACATAATTCCGAAAAATCTCCCAGTGCTTCGCCCATGGCCAGAACCAACTTCCCATCCAATTGACTAAGAAATGTTTGTAATCGTGGCAATTTCTCCAGAGTTTCCAAAATCCCACCAACATCACGCGGATTGCGCACGCGGTTATGTAGCCGGCCCAGCATGCGTAATAAATCACGGGTCTGTCCAAGCACCGAGCGAAAAGCATTGGTGACGGGCAAATTTTGCAGAAATTCGCCTACGCAGCTTTGTCGGCGAATAATTTCTTCTTCGTGTAACAGCGGTCGTGAGAGATACTCCCTTAAGAGACGTGCTCCGGCTGCTGTTTCCGTCCGGTCCAATGCGGCAAGGAGGCTTCCCTCTCGGGTGTGCTGGACAGAATGGAAAATTTCCAAATTGCGCAACGTAGCACTATCGATGATTAGCGCTTGATCAAAGCGCACTTCCCGAAGGCGTTGAATGTTTTTGGGGCGAGCACATAAGCTTTGTCCCACATAGTGCAATAACGCCCCGGCAGCACGCAATGCAGGGTGGTGATCATCGATTGAAAATCCTCCAAGAGAAAGCACACCCAATGTGTCGCAAACAATTTTTTGAGCATTATCTTCGTCGAAGCATGACAATGGTAACTCCGACACAAGTTGCCGAGAGGCAAGTGCTTGAAATGTTTCAAGCCAATTATCTTTCTTGCCGTACCAAGCATCGCGGAATCCTTCCGGAATGAGTATCTCCTTCGGCGCGAGCGCGGAAAGTACGGCCAAAAGCTCACCAACATCCGCAGAAGATGAAATGCGTAATTCGCCAGTGGAAAGTTCCAGCCAGGCCGCTCCAATGCCGGTTTTTTTAACGTCAAAGGCTAATATGTACTGTTGCTCCCTAGCATCCATTTGTTCATCCTCGATGACCGTTCCAGGGGAATAAATGCGGGTTAATGCGCGGCGGACAATTTTGCCTGGAACAGGAGCCTCAAGTTGATCGCAAACGGCCACGCGCCATCCGCCATCGAGTAATTTTTTGATGTACCCATTTGCGGCGTGGCAGGGAATTCCTGCCATTGGCGCTCCTTGTCGCTGAGTAAGCGTTAAGCCAAGAAACTTCGATGCACGCTCAGCATCCTCATTGAATAATTCGTAAAAATCTCCTAGCCGAAAAAAAAGTAGCGTGCCCGCAGGAAGTCCACATCGCACTTCCCCGTACTGCGCCATCATGGGTGTTATCGAATGCACAAACGAATCTCACGCTGGCGGGAAGAGAATTGTCAATTGTTGGATCGTAATTACGTCAGTTACACTGCCATGCAATATTCCGCCGTTGGCTAGAAATTATATTCTAGCCGGAGGGAAGCGGCACAAGTTTTCTCGTCTTTTGACAGGACCGTTCGCAGGGTGGCCGCGAATTCCCATCCAGGTTTCATGGCTACACGTAATCCGCTAGCAAGTACGAAGGAATTTCGTGCAACATAGTTTGGTATCTGCTGAAAACTCACGCGCAATTCGTTGCTTTGCTCTGGGACTAAGCGACATTGGCAGCCGCATTTCAAATGGAAACCATGATCTCGCGAGATGAAGGCTTGATGCTCACTTTTCAATGCAAATCCAAATGTTCCGTCGAAAAAATTATAAATGTTTGCACATGAACCTGATTGTTTTAAGCGCGCGTGGTTGTAGTTAAGCAGCGTCCAAGGACCGATTTGCACTCCATTTTTCCCGTGGAGAATTTTTACAACTTCTATGGCGCCAAATTTTCCTTTGGCGCCAATTTTTTCTTGAAATATATAGATATACTCATGAATATCATTTTTACTATAGTATATTCCGCCCCAAAAGTTGATGTTTATCGGCAAATCGTTTTCTCCCAGCACGTCATAGCCGACTAAAGCTGTGCCACTGATGATCTCCTGCGCGTCAGCCTTTTTCTTTGCCTTATCGGACAGCGCTGAAAAATACGCGCCACCACCAATATAACCAGCAATGGCGCCAAACCGCAAATGCTTACAAATATTTTCCAACTGACATATGTGCTCGACGCCACAAAAAAGTCCTTTCATGGTAACTTGGTAGCCGAACCCCGTACTCCCACGCTTCTGTAGCCTGTCGCCGTGAATTGACGCAAAAAGCTGGGTTCCTGTCCTATCGGCGGCGCCTAACGAATCTGGCACAACGGTTGGCAGCATGGAGATGGCTTTTGTTTGAATGCCCGCCAACTCGCGGCAGCGGAGAAAATTCACACTAAATGAGGCGGCCTTTACGTCGTCATGACACAAAAACCCAACAAAGCATGCGGTAATTAAGCATTTTACCACTACTCTACCTCTCATAAGGGACGCAATTATAAAACTTCGTGGGAGAGTTTCAACATTTTTGTAAAAATTTTCACGCATCTATTGTACTGCCAGGAGTCCACTATAGAAAACAAGTCGCAAAATAACGCATTGAAGATTTGTGCCATCGATGCGCATTTGGCAATCCACGGTTCTTGCATTTGCTGCTCTGCGCGGTTTTGTTGTGGCCAATTTCGGAAATCCTTATCTGATGACAAAAAATAATTTTACCGGGTGTATTTCTAGCCGTCAAAATCCAAACATTCTGTGGGTGGCAACATTGCGAAAACCTGAGCGGCGGCGCGAAGAAGGATTCTTTGCCATCGAAGGCCGCCGGGAAGTACTGCGTGCCTTAGATAACAATTTCTCGGTAAAAATGATTTTTTTGATAAATACCGTGTCTTTTCGAGCGGAGCATATTGACCAGGTTTTTCGCGTGACGCCTGAGGTGTTTGCAAAGATTTCTTGTCGCCAAAATCCCGACGGAATTTTGGCAGTTGCCGAACTTCCAAAGAGTTTTCTGCCCGTTCAATTACCAAATAGTGCACTCGTTTTAATTGCCGAAGGCTTAGAAAAACCGGGAAATTTAGGCGCCATCATTCGAACGGCGGAAGCAGCTGGTTGCGACCTGGTCATCTTTGCAGATCCTCTCACGGACCCCTGGAATCCGAATGTCATTCGCGCATCACAGGGGGCGATTTTTGGGCAAAACATTGCATGTTGTTCTAATGACGAGGCCCTGCTGTTCTTAAATAAAAACAACATTCCCATTGTGGCGACGGTACCTGATGCGCAAAGAGACTATTGGGATGCATTTTTCTCGGATTCACTTGCCATCGCTGTGGGGAATGAGCACCATGGGCTTTCAAAATTCTGGCTAAAAAATGCCAATTTGCCCGTGCGTATTCCTATGTGCGGCGATACTTCCGACTCGCTCAATGTAGGCATCGCAGCGGCGTTGTGCCTCTATGAATTTCGCCGCACGCATCCTTATAAATAGATATGAGCAATTTCGCAAAAAATAACTCCAATTGCGGCGATACAAACAAGACACTGCGCTATGGGATTTCCGACGGCTCCGTAATTAAGCGTGGCGAATTTACCAATTTTGACGAGATACAAGGGTAATAGAATGGCGAGAATGGCTAAAATAACACCTGCAACGCCGAGAATGATCGTAAAAGCGCCCGGAATGAGTAGTGCCAGGGCCAACGGCGGGATGGTACTTATCGCGGCTGGTAATGCGCGATGTCGGGCAATGTGAAATTTGCCGGGCAAAAGAGCGTGCAAAGTACTGCAAAGGCCCAGTCCAACGCCAACCATGGATGTGGTAACGGCAAGGACGGAGACCGCCCAAACGATGGTACGGATTGCTGGATTGGCCGTGAGACGGCTTAGTTCTATGACGAGCGAACCAACGTCCACATGGCCCAATGCCATTTTATCATAAAATGCGGGATTGCTACCGTGAATTGCCAAAAGAACTGCGACGGTCCAGATGATATAGACGGCGGCCGGGATGAGGCTTCCCCACAGAAATACGCGACAAAGCACATCCTTGTTTTGCGCATAATAATTGGAAAGGGTGTGAAAAATAACCTGAAATCCAAAGGAGGTAAATAGGATAGGAATAACGGCAATCCAATGGCGCAATTTTGCGACTGGTGGAGGAAATAGGATCGATCTATCCCATGATACATGCCGCGAAAGGCCGACCAGTAAAAAAGCCGCAACTATAAGCATACCAATAAAAAGTGGACGGTTGACCAAATCCAATC
The DNA here is from genome assembly GCA_031278455.1 of Puniceicoccales bacterium. GTDB lineage: Bacteria > Verrucomicrobiota > Verrucomicrobiia > Opitutales > JAIRLM01 > JAIRLM01. The sequence continues at coordinate 26,392 of JAITKJ010000026.1, forward strand.
CGCGAAGCGGAAGCATCATCAGGCCGCAAAAAATAGCGGATACGCCTATAGTCATCAGCCAATGACTTTGTGGTGCCAGCTGAAATGTCTCCGATAAAAGAGCCGAAAGACCATAAAAATAAGCGGCCAGAAGTGCATACATGAGCAATAACAGCATGAGCCGACCAAGCCATGCCGCTTTTATTCCGCTGAAATGTTTGCCCAACCGGCCGATATCCATACCGCAGCCGGCCTGCAAATTAAGCTCCAAGTTAATGAGTGCTGAGTAATACGCCACGGCCCAAGTGATAGCCATAATCAACACCGTGCCAACTAAACCAACGCTTGCTAACACCATTGGAAGTGCTATTACTCCGCCACCAATGCAGGTTCCGGCAACAATAAAAATGCCAGCCAACTGTCCATTTTTTCTCACGGCCCGACTCATCACACATTTACTGCAATTGCAAAACAAAGGAAAATTTTACACTAAAACTTCTACACGGCAACTTGTTCATTGCTTCACGGTAGCCTACAGAGCTACCAGCAAAAATCAATCCGCCAGTATCGTTTGCGCGGATGAAATGCCATCGCATTTTTTGCCTTCTGGTAGCTAATTCTGTTCCGATGCCATCCATGCGTGGGGGCATTGCCATCTGTCGGCCAAGCGAGTTGTTCGCTGCGGGAAACACGACAAAAAACGAAATACGCATTTTCCTGTGACTGTGGTGGAGGATGGATGAAAAATCGACTTTCGCAAGATGTTAAACAAAAAAAGTCTAATCCAACTCAGGGCGCCGATGGTTGTCGCCCAAAAAATCCCAATATGGCATTCAAATTTCTGGCAACTACATTCCCGATTACCATGCAAGCGAGAAGAATTCCAAGAGAAATTCCTAATCCGACAAAAATACCAGCTGGTGTTACGGCAACGAGGGTGGTGTAAACAAGCACGCATGCCATCAATGTAACGCCAACTGCGCCACCGGTCGCCACACCAATATCTACCCGCTCATCAATTTGCCTTTTGGTAGGGGTTGCGGGATTTTGGCTGTCGAGTCTTGTTAAGATGGGGGGGCCGCCTTTACCCGAAGAAACACTCACGAACTCATTATGCCAAAGAATCTTCGTGTTGAAAGCAAAAAACATTTCTCACGCGACGGCATAGACGGCAAGACAGGTCCCGCGAACGGCAATCTTGGCGGTCTCAAAGCGGAATTCATTGGCCACGCTTTCTTGTTTGCCGATGCGAACTAAAAAGTTTCTCATCTCGTATTTTAAGCCATTAGAAGAAATAGTCGCCCGCGGCATACCAAAAAATCCGCAATAACTACTGGCTGGGGCGATTAGTTCGCGTGTTTCGTTATGAAAGCATTCAATATATTGCACGCCATCGCAAATAACCAAGCGCCGGCCGCGTCTGATGTACTTTTTTAAAAAAAAAATATTTGCCAATGTATGGTCCATACGCCCGCCAAGGGCATTGAGAATGAGAATGTCAACGGCGCCGTGCGAAATGGTAAATTGAATAGCTTTTTCCAAATCCGTGTAATTTTGATCTTGACAATGCAAAATAGTGACACCTGAGCTTCCCCACCGCTCAAGCAAACGAGGATCTATGGAGTCAAAATCTCCCATGAGCATATTTGGCCGCAAAGAATTTTTTTCCCAAGCCAGCGCGGCGCCGTCTAAAATGACCGTTTGGCGGTCAACCATCCACCGGGATAAATCGCCCACATTCGACACCTTAGCTTCTCCGTTTGCCACGATAAGCCAACGGCCAAATTTTGCGCCGTCCATTGGGCGAAAAATGGCAACTATAAGAAACCATGCGAGGGAAAAATACCGGCCGGCATGTCGGAAATTTTTCGCACGCGAGAAAAACATGTCACTTTCGCCAGCATATCTTCCAAACCTTGACATTTTTTGGAGAAGCTCTGTGATGTATATTGCCTCTGGGTGATGACGAATTCTTCTAAATGTATTCTTCTCCTGACATTCTAATTCCGGGAATTCTCGTTCATATGGGGATGGCGCGGATATATTTCGTACCCGATCCTGTGAAGGGTTTACCCACCTGCATAAAAAACAGGCACGAAATACAACCTGAAGAAACGCTCGCTCCGGAGGCCATGATGGCGTGAGATTTGGCGATTTTTGCCGCGTTTATGTTGGATTCAGGTTTTCATTTGCCCGTATGCCGCTGCTGTATTGGCAAGATTTGTGTATGTTTCTGAAAAAATCTTGACAATTTTTTTAGCGAACTTTGTGCTCGGGGTTCTGGATTGGCTCCAGGGAAGCATGACCATGGATACGGCTGTGATAGAATCGTTATTATCAAAAAATCCTCTCCTGCAAAGGTATCGCGATAAATTGGCAGTTCTACGCCCTGGGGCCTATTGTCATCACAAAACATTTGGGTATGGGCAGATTTCCGCCTATGACGCAGACTCCGGGAAACTTGTTGTCGATTTTTTAGAAAAACCGGGCCATGCTATCGATTTGTTGTTTGCCTTGAAGCATTTAGAATTTATTCCACCCGAACACCTTGTAGCCAGACATAAAGACGACGCCGAAGGGACCGAAAAACTGCTCAAAGATGATCCATTGGCGGCAATTGAAATTATTCTTAAAAACATGCCAGATCATCGCGCAACCCAGCTTGAGATTACCGAACTTCTTTCGGCCATCTGGGATAAAAAAGTTGTTCGCGCTTGGTGGGCGAAAGCTCGCAAGGACATCGGGCTTAGCGCAAAAATTGCGGCTCCGGACGTAAAAACTGGATATTATATCCTGAGAGATCAGCCATTGGAGCAACTGGATGAGGCCATTGATGGCGTGCTCATGTCTAAGCAATCAGCTCAAAAAATCATCTATGCCGAGCGATTACTCCGGGATGGAATGGGTTCTGGTCGCGCTGAGGATCTGCATTTGGTTGTAGAAGAGATGCAGCGCATTTCCGCCTCGTCGGCCGCACCAGTTTTAGATCGATTGATGGCCAACTGGATTTGCGAGGATTTATCATCTACTATTCCCTCGAAGCAGCAGCATTCCATTGAAGTATTAAAAGAAGCGTTCAGCGACATGGGTGTTGTGCTAAAAGTTGCGGACATGCTGCCGGCGAATCGGATGGGACGATTTTTGAACACACTAGCAAACCTTCATCCAGAAAAATTTGACACCTTAGTTGGCCAAATAATCTGCAATGGCAGTCAACGGACCATAGGAAGTGCAATCAATGCACGTATTGCAAGCGGACAGGCGGAGGACCTACAACAAACGTTTGAAAGATGGCTGCGAGATAATTCATTTAAGATCAATTTACTGGAGTGGATGTTTCGCAATTATGCCAATGTCAAGTATGCGACCATACTAAAGGGCGGGATTACGGCCGCCCACTTACGGATGGCGTTGGTTTTGATCGATCAGGAGGCAATTCGCAGGCAGGCAAATCGAAAAATTGCACTGGCCGAACTTATCGCAAATGATAGAGAATTGGTGGAGATAGCCATTCGCGGCGAATCCACGGAAATTGCTCGTGATCTTGTTCACATGATCATGCTGAGCCAAGGATTTGACCTTTTAACCAAACGATCCATCGTTGCCCGGTTCATGCGCGCTTTCCCAGACCTGAATGGGCTCTTGACGAGTGATGACAGCGGCACGACAAGCGAGAAGTATGCCGATGGCCCAAGCAACACTTTGTATGTTTCGCAAAAGAGTTTAAACGCCATCCGCCGAGAGTATGAATCCATCGTAAACGAAAAAATCCCCGCCAACAAACGCGCTATTGCCATTGCCAGGGAAATGGGGGACTTGCGCGAAAATTCCGAATATAAAATGGCACGACAAGACCAGGGAGTGTTAATGGCCCGGAAAACGCAAATTGAAAAAGATTTGGCGCGCGTGCAAGTGCTTGACCTGCAAAACGTTTCCATTGATAGCGTTTCTATTGGGACGGTTGTAACGCTTGGAAATGATGATGGAAAAATTCAAAAGTTTGCAATTCTTGGGGCTTGGGATAGCGATCCGCAGCGCGCGATCATTGCCTACCGAACCCCAATTGGCGCGGCGTTGCTTGGAAAAAAAGTCGGAGATGCTATCCAGCTGGATGGGCAGACGGAACAAAAAGTCATTGCAATTGAGCGCTGGATGGAACATGCCTAAAATCTTGTTCCGATGGGAAGTCGAATTCTTGGGTCATTTTGTTTGCTGTTACCGGTTGCCGTAGTTTTTATTATCTTCGGCGACTCGGCTGTCGTGCTGCTGGTGACGGGTTTTTCTATTTTGTCACAGAGGGAATTTGTCCGACTCATGCGCAGGGCAGGCGTTGATGTCTTTTCTAACCAAGTATTTTTCTGGACTACGCTCATTCCGATTGGGGCGTGGTACATGCCATTGATTTGTGGCGGCGGGTACCTAACTCTCATTTCTGGCATCTTTCTAACATCCTGTGCTGTCCTAAGCGGTGATTTGCGGCGAGTCACTTTAGTGCTGCCGGCGTCGCTGGCTGCAATTATTTGTGTCCCGTTTACATTTCAATTTGCAATCGTACTCGTGCGCAGTGCGCCGTCACTTTCCGTCGGAGTTGCAATTCTCTCCTGGGTCGTAGTTGTTTGTAAGCTAAGTGATGTTGGAGCGCTATTATGTGGAACTTTTTTAGGTCGGCACCAGCTAGCGCCACAATTTAGTCCGCATAAAACATTGGAGGGATTTTTTGGTGGATTGGGTATGGCTCTTTTAGCTGGCTATTGGTTGGGGGCCTGGGTGCCAGTCGACTTTTCGGTTCGCACGAGAATTTCACTTTCATTTCTTCTTGCGCTTCTTTCTACTACATCAGATCTACTCGAATCTGCCATAAAACGGTGGGCTGGAGTGAAAGATTCCGGCAGATGCATTCCTGGTATCGGCGGTTGCCTCGATCTATGCGACAGTTTTACGTTTTCCATGCCCGGGGCATACCTCTTTCTCGTATTTACGCATTTTTACCACTAGCGCACATAATGAAACAGCAGGAATAAGGCAGTGCGCGATGCAAAACTCACAAAGTTCGCATGGCAATAGCCGTATGTAATTTAGATGCAAAATTCTCGATTTAGCAGCATGGCTAGATTTTTCTCGACACTTAGAATTTGAAATTTTCTCCCAAGTAAAATTTTTGACTGAGTGGGTTTTTGGCTAGAAAATCGCTAGGTCCTTCCACGAGGACTTTTCCTCCATGGATGAGGTAAGCGCGGTCAACTACGGCAAGCATTTCACGCACATTGTGATCGGTAATGAGGATCCCGATATTCCGATCCCGGAGTTGCCGAATAATCTGTTGAATTTCCTGCACATTGATAGGATCCACTCCGCTGAATGGTTCGTCGAAAAGCAAAAATTTTGGTTCGCAGAGTAGCGTGCGGGCAATTTCCAAGCGTCGCCGCTCTCCCCCACTTAGCGTTGTAGCCTGTTGCGACAATAATGCTGACAGTTTCAACTCTTCGATGACGCGTTCAGTGCGATGCTCCCGTTCCGCCTGCGAAATTTTCAAAATTTCAGCAATGGCTAGGAGATTATCTCTCACCGTTAAATTGCGAAAAATTGACGCTTCTTGCGGGAGATAGCCAATTCCAGCTCGTGCGCGACCGTGCACTGGTATCCGAGATAGATTAATTTCGTCGAGAAAGATTTGTCCGCTAGAGATTGGAATAAGTCCAACTATTATATGGAAAGTGGTGGTTTTCCCTGCGCCATTTGGGCCAAGAAGCCCTACTACTTCACCTGAATGGACGGCCAGCGAAATCTCACAAACCACCATTTTTTTCTCATAACATTTGCAAAGTTTTTCCGCGCGCAGAGATGACATAGTCTTTCACTAGTGTCTACCCAAACTGTTAAACCTAGCAAGAAATATGCTTGTAGCCAGGAATCAACATGCCGGCGGAGATAATTGATTTTGCGCTAAACATTACACACAACTCATTAAGCGATAAACTGGGCGTTTGCGAATATTTCGTGCAAAATTTCCGCACGAATAAAGTCTTCCTGTCCATCGGAAATGGCATACGCTGCCTTCAGGTGAGCTGGACGCAAACTAATAAGAAGTGCATCGATTTTGTGGCGAAATTGCGGGGGGAGCCATTGCAAATCTGTTGCCATGCGCATTTGCATCAAAAGCACCTGTGCCTCTCTCAGGTCAATGATTGTAGCATTCTTCAAAACCGCGAGCACACGGTAAAAACGATCGCGCAACCGAGCTTCCGTGCGTTCCAGAAAAGCTTTGCGTGCATTTTTTTCGCTTTCCATAATCATTTCGGCAAAACTGTTCAGCCGGGTAAGTATGGCAATTTCGTCACCTTCGAAGCCCGGTCGATTTGAAATAAAGAATAGATCCTCATCCGTTGAGGATTCGCGTCCGTTAAATCCAATGATATTACAGCCGATGGCGCGTGCGGCAAGGGCGATGGGCGCAATTTTTTCGCCCCAAACGAGCGCCGGGATATGTACACAAACACACGCCGAGAGTCCTATCCCGGTACGAATTGGCTTGGTTGTTAGATATCCCAATTGTCCGTCAAAGGCGTAAACGAGATGTCGAGAAAGAGTATCATCAACGTTATTTACACGTTCATAGGCCGACATTAAATTTAGCCCGCCCAACAACGCACGGATGCCGATATGATCTTCTTCGTTCGTGGTTATAGTTATATCGCAGTTCCCCGAGATGGATACGGAGCCAATTTCTTGCCGCTCCCAACGCTTTGACGCCCATCTCCGCTCGACACAAAAGCGTTTATCGGATTGATCCAAGTCATCAATGGCTAGGGTTGAAAAATCGCAAAGATCTTTGGCGACAACGCCAGTAATGGCCTCATTAGCAGCTCGGAGTGCATCCTTTGGAGCGGAAATTGGAAATGGAAATTCATTGAGATTGCGAATCAGTCGTATTTGAGAATACAAAACGATCGGCATCCCGTCACTGGACATGTGCATAATTGGGCCGAAAACCTTCGATAAATGATTCAAATACGAATGCATGCGCCTATATTCCGATAATTTTTCCAAATTGAGCAACCTGAATCCCGTTCCTTTGGAGATTTTACGTACAAGACGGCAATTAAAACATCCCAGCATCAACGAGGCGGGAATCGTTGAAAGGCCACGACATATTGCGAATCTTTCGCAAAAACGGCCATAAATTCTGATGGCAACCCCAATTATTCTGCGAAATCCATAGCCAAGAAGCATGACAATCATGTTTGCCCTGGCCATGTTTCCCGTGGTGTTATTTTTGGCGGCATTAGTAGCGGCACTTTTGGCAATTTTAATTGCGCCCAAGTAATCTGCCAAAAAACCTTTGCCTAACTTAAATCTGAATTTTTTCTGCTGAACCATCCTGATGTTTCTTTATTTCCGCTGCAATCCTTGGAATCACAACATCACGGATCAGTTTAGCGTCTTCTGTGATGCTAGCGAAATTATACATATTAACCGGCGTGTTCAACACAGCGCAGTTAGCATTCACGGCTTCTTCCGGCACACACTATGCATTTTGCCGCTTCAACAAGCCTGCAGAGACGCGCAAACCATAAATTGCATTCCATTTTTGCGGCATTCAATTTATCTTTTTGGATATCTATCATTTTTGAGCTTCCAACTTTGCCATATAGAGTGAATCGCTGCTGGCGATGATCTCATCTACAGTAGCTCGCCTCTTTAGGCAACTTAACGGCCGCTGTGGCAATAACCTCATATATCGTAGCTTCGCCAACAATCCGTCTCAATTTCGACATCCTTCTTTGTGCGTCATCGATTATCGCTTGCTTCAGCTTGATAAGTACACTATTTACTTCTTGTGCGAGTTTTGCGATTGATCAATCACAAGTTATAACGCCTTCGTCTTTCAGCGCTTGAGCGGCATCCATAAAATTCACTTGCAAGCCTGGCTCTTTTGCTTTGTGGCGACAATTGAATACATGCAAAGCTAGACTGGGATATATCACTTCATCAACGGTCAAGCTTATGTTAATTGCCTGTATTAGCTCCAGCAATGTGTAGTATGCTTGATTTATTTTCTTGGTGTTTTTCACTTCGTCCCGATTGGCTATATTAACCTTGTTGCCATGCAGCGCTCAAATAGTATCCACATATCGCTTAAGGCCTATTTCGCTTGTTTTCTCCGCGAAGAAGTCAAACTTATCACGCGCGGCTTTATTTTCTTCTTTTGCAAAAATGCGCTGCAGAAATGCGATTTCTGTGTCAACAGCATCCATTCAAAAATTACCCAACTTGCTCTGCTTTCGCCGCCAGTAAAAGTTCTTGGCATGTCTGTGATGCGTATGTTATTTTGCGTTGACGCGCCACTATTTATTTGCTTGTTTATCTGCGCAAAAAATGTTCGAATGTCAAGATTAATCGTATAACGAAACAGATGGCCGCTGACCAAGTTTATGGCGCGCAGCAAGGCGAAATGACTGCATTAAAAACGATAAATTAAAGGTCTAGCCTATAGCCAATGCCCTGTAACGGGTAGGGCGTACATCCTATGGCCTTGCCTCCTATCCCTGCCAGAAATTCGTGATGTCGAAAAATCTTGCCAAGGTACTTTAAACCAACAATAGATCAGAAATGTTGCCTGGGTGGCGGAATTGGCAGACGCGTCGGACTCAAAATCCGATTCCTTCACGGGAGTGAGGGTTCGACCCCCTCTCCGGGCACCAAACCCACAAAAATCGATCATTGCAAGTGTTTCTTAATACGAGTTTCGATACAATGATAATACTATTTGCCAATTTTTTTTAAGCCAGGCAGACACATATCCCCTGTGTGCGGCTTACTAAAGGTGCCGCCGCTTTCACTAGCATGTAAACGCAGTGAATCTCTTGCAACAGTAAAAATCATGACTTTCGAGCGTGCGCTCCATACGGCAGAAAATGGGTTAAAGTCTACTTTTGCCAAAAGTCAAATACAGCCAACCGATCCACCTCCCCTTGCGGGGCGTGCCGTGATTTTGCTGGCTATAGCGAATCGAAAATGCTGATCGGTAAGACAAGATCTCAAGTTTCTCCGCGACCTAACACTGTTTTCAATTTTGCACAACTTTTCCTTTGGCGCCAATACAAATTTGCGCGCCAGCCAATATACAAACAGCATAAATTTATGCAATCCAAACACCGCATTAGTGCGCCTAAAACACAGTGAGGCCTGATGATTTTTGATGCGGGCGGAAATTGTTTTTGTTGCATCGTAGGGGATGTCTAGAACTGCTGGATATTGGCGCGATAGCTGATGCTGGTGTCGGACTTTTGCGGAAAGTGAACATAAGCGATATGTATTAATGCGCGTCGTGGGGTTTCTATGAAAATTTTGCTGTGTGCGTGCGGTTTGTAAAACTAATTCCTATAATAATTTTCGATTCAAATTCCCATATTTAATATGGGCATGCCGATGACGATTGTCGTCTATGCCGCATCCAAAGACTGAAAGCGCAATGTCTATTATGACTAACTAGCCACCGATGGACATTTTAAAATCAAAATTTCGCAAATTGTATTTTTATAAACACATTTACACTCGTCGTTTTGCTCATCTCCGCAAAGCAATATCATTTCATTTAGTTTATAATGAAAACAAAAGTTTGCCATCAGGTACACTTGGGCCTGTCCATTCGGCCAGTGCTTATGGCAACCAAGACCAGTTGCACATCGGCACTACTGATTCCACTAATGCGACCCGCCTGGCCGAGACTTTCCGGTCGAATGGCTTTTAATTTTTGCCGACTTTCATTGCGCAAGCTTGGAACCATGTCGTAGTTGAAATCTTTTGGAATGGGCGCATCTTCCATTTCCCGAAGTTTTTCGATCTGACGCAATTCCCGGGATAGATAGCCGGCGTAGGAAATACGGTAGAGAATTTCCCGCCGAACCGCATCATCGGCCGGTGGAAGATTTTCCCAGAGCATGTTGGCTGCGTCCTCGCCACTGCGAATGGCGTCTCCGATGGTTTGGTCTTCGTGAAAAACAAGCGATTCGCCAAGGGTCACCCCGCGTTCTATGGTCGCTTTTTTTTCTAAAATGGCCAGTTCCCGGTCCGGTGGAAGCACCCCATGGTATTGGGCTTCGCCAATGAGCCTCACCTCGGCGCTACCCATGTTGAGCAGCAGGCGAAACTCCGCGCGACTGGTGAACATTCGATAAGGTTCCTCCGCGCCTTTGGTTACCAGGTCGTCGATGAGCACGCCAACGTATGCTTCGTGCCGTTTGAGCACAAGAGGTTTCCGGCCAAGGACCTTTGCCACGGCATTGATCCCGGCGACGACACCCTGGGCTGCCGCTTCCTCATAGCCGGAGGTGCCATTGATCTGTCCGGCAAAAAATAACCCCTCAATGACTTTGGATTCCAAGGATGGGCGCAGTTGGGTTGGAGGAACATAATCGTACTCCACGGCGTAGGCAGGACGTAGGATGTGGGCATTTTCCAGCCCTGGAATGGTTGCCAGAATTTGCCGCTGCATCTGCATGGGAAAACTGGTGGAGAGGCCGTTGATATACCACTCGTCACCCCACATGGCCTCCGGTTCTAGGAACAACCGATGGGTCTCGTGGTCGGGGAATTTTTTGTATTTGTCCTCAATGCTGGGGCAATAACGGGGTCCCTGGCCGGTAATTTCTCCGGAGTAAAGCGGGGAAAGGTGCAGATTTTCCTGAACCACCGCCCGCGTATGTGCCGTTGTGTGGGCGATGAAACAGGAACGCTGGTCCGCCGGCGAGTGAAGAAGGGGAAGAAATGGAAAATCCGCCGCCTGGTCATTGGTACGCGTATCGCGAAAGGCAAAATGGGCCAATTCTCCGTCACCCCTCTGCTCTTCCATTGTTGAAAAATCCATGGAGGAGCCAAGAATTCGTGGTGGCGTCCCGGTTTTCATGCGCCCCGTTTTGATGCCGAGCCGATTGATGGAGCCGGTTAGTCCATCCGCGGAAAAATCTCCCATTCGGCCTCCGTGGAGTTTTTTCGGGCCGATGTGCATTTTCCCCCGGAGAAAGGTTCCCGTCGTCAAAATAATGGCAGGGGCGTAAAATTCCTCTCCGGTGTTGGTGCGGATGCCGCTGATTCGGTCTCCTTCGATTAAAAGTTCTTCGGCTACGCCTTGGGTAATGGACAAATGGGGCAATTTTTCCAACTGATACTTAAGCCGTTGTGCATAGAGTCGCTTATCGCACTGCACGCGAAGGCCTTGGACGGCAGCCCCCTTGGATCGGTTGAGCATCCGCACCTGTATGGCCGTAGCGTCGGCATTTTCGCCCATCAATCCGCCAAGGGCATCGATTTCGCAAACCATATGTCCCTTGGCCAGGCCGCCGATGGCCGGGTTGCAGCTCATGTGGCCGATGGTGTCCAAATTTCCCGTGAGCAGGAGCGTGCGGACGTCACATCTGGACCCGGCGGCAGCGGCTTCGCACCCGGCATGCCCGGCTCCGCAGACGATGACGTCGTAAACATTAGACGACTTCCTCATTTGGTCCATCCGTGTGGAAAGAATAGCTGATACGCGAATGTAAAATGTTGGTCAGTGTGGTGATGATGCTTTGCCGGATGATTCGCACCTGTTGGTGGGTGATGAAACAGTCATCCAATTGCCCGTCGTCGATTTTCGCCTTAAAAATGGCGCACACCAGTGATTCAATGCTTTGCCGGGTTACCTTGCGTAGAATTCGACTAGCCGCCTCGCAGGAATCCACGAGCATGAGCACCGCCGCTTCCAGGGATTGCGGCTTGGGGCCGTCGTAGCGGTAAAAAAATTCCTCCACCGGTCGTTCCCCTGGTTCACCTGAATCGTCCTCGCCCACGTCCGACAATTCATGCAATTGGCATGCCTTGTTATAGAAATACTGAATCAGCGTGGTTCCGTGGTGCTGGCAGATAATATGGATGACCTGGGGGGGGATTCCCGCATTGGCCGCCAGTTCAGCACCCTCGCGCACGTGATTTTTGATGATTAGCACGCTAATGCGTGGTGATTTTTCCGTGTGCGGATTGTCCCCCGTTTGGTTTTCAATGAAGTACTCTGGCTTGGTGATTTTGCCCACGTCGTGGAAAAATGCAGCCACCCGACACAGCAGCGCGTTGGCGCCCACTTCATTGGCCACTTGTTCGGCGATGGCGGACACCACCAGGCTATGATGATAAGTGCCTGGTGCGTAAACTTGCAGCTGGCGCAGGAGTTTGTGGTTAAAATCGGAGAGTTCCTGCAGCTTAATGTTGCTGGCCATGCGCGAAAAACGTTCACACGGATTGAGCAACAAAATGGCCAAGAGGCCGTTGGCCATACCACCGGCGGTGGCGCCAAGGAACTGCCCCAGAGCGACGAAAATCTCAAAATTTGCAAAAGACGTGAGCCACAGAGCGCCAAGTCCTAGGCAGAACCCACCGGTGGTGGCCACACGCAAAACCTGAGTGCGATAGGTTACCTTCCGCGATAGGACCACGGCCAGAAGCATGGCAACGAAGAAAATGACAAAAAAATCCCCATTTTTGCCAATCATCATGGTGAAAAAAATGTCCAATAAAAGGCTGTAGAACACGGCCACGTATGACCCAAGTAGGAGTGTCACAAGAATGGGGCCGAAAAATACTGGCGCCATGAATGGGACAACACGGAAAAAATATGGTATGCGCAAAAGCAACCGTGTGTTCCAAAGATTGGAAAGAACGCGCAAACAGATGAGGTTTAGTAGCCCAAAACCAATGAGAAATAGTAGATTCCGCCGAAAAAATTCTCCCATTGGAGATGGAAAGCGTCCCATGGCACCCGTGTGAAAGGCCATCGCCGCGCATGCAAGAATGGCAAAGGTGATAGCAAAGTCGTTCCAGATGTTATGATCCACGCGCCAAAAGTGTCGGCTTTTCTTGGTCAATTCGCTGCGGTAAGCTTGCAGCTTTTCGTATTCCATCGACGTCACTCGGGAATTTCCACTGATGATCACATCATCCGCTTCTACGGATACGACCATGGGCCTAACCGAGGCTCCGGCGAGGGCTTTTTTTTCTTCGGTTTTTTCCCGATCATAGGCCAGATTGGGCTGAATTCCCTGGCCTAGGATGTGAAACAGGGCATTGGTGGCCTGCCGCTGCTTTTCCAGCGCTCCCAGGTGCACCCGCAAATGAAACAGCGCCTCCTCCTGCGTGCGCAATTTTTGATCCCTTCCATTGGGCATCATGTCCACATTGATAAAGTAATTCACATTACTCATGGATGGGTTTTGAAAGGCGGAGTTGGTCACCCCCCGGGCCATGATTTCCGCCAGAATCACCAGGCCTTCCTCCCAAAAAAAAGCACGCAACGGGGCATCGGCGTGGGTCAATAGCGTGGAGATGTCCTTGGCGTCGATGGTCAGATCGTAGCGCTGGTTGATGCCCTTAGTGAAAGTTTCCACGGCAGCTGTCCAAGCCGCCGCGTTCAACGCATCTTCCTGAAGTTTCTGGCCAAACACCTCAAGTTCTCCCGCCAGGAGAGCCACTTTTTCGCGAAAAATGCCGAAGGTGCTCGTATCCACCTTGTAAATCGGTGCAATGCGCTGCTTTTTGCGCTCCCGCAGCCGTTGCGTTTGGATTTCACTTTCGTATCGAAATGGAATTTCCGCGCGGATGGTCTGCGTGGACACCTGCCCGGAAATGATGTGTAACCGAACGGAAGAAGACCCGGAGAAACAAATTGTGGTAATCGCCGCCGCGAGCAGAGACAACACTCCGATCGCCCGACTCACATAAAAATTTTCCCGCAGCACGGAGCGTACCAAATCCCACCATGCCTGGAAAGGGGCTTTGACACGCTTTCGCCGGCGGGAGGGCGAAAACCAATGCAAAATCCGTTTCATAATCCGATTATTTTTCCGCTTCCGCGAACGGCAAAAGCCGATCGTAGAGCGTTTCCAAAGCCTCCGGCAGCACCTTCGTTTTTCCTACCACGGGCATAAAGTTCGTATCCCCGTTCCACCGTGGGACCACATGGGCGTGCAGGTGCGAAGCAATCCCTGCGCCTGCCGCCGCCCCTACGTTAAATCCGATATTAAACCCCTCCGGTTGCATAGCTTGTTTCAAGATTCTCTGCGCACGCAGTACGGATGCAAATAGTGCCAGCCGCTCCACCTCTGTCAACTCCTCAAAATCGCTCACCTCCCGAACGGGCAGAACCAGTAGGTGTCCGGCGTTATAGGGATAGCGATTCATGACGATGAAGCTGTGCCCATCCCGATAGAGAAGAAGGTCCTTCCGCCAGTTTGAAGAGTTCAGAAGCCCAATAAACGGCGATCCACGTTTTTCCCGCGGCATCCGAACGTATTCCATCCGCCAGGAAGCGTGCAGGTAGCAGTTCTTCATTTGAACTTACTACCCCCATTCGGATTTTTTGCCAAATTTTTTGTTAGCCAGCGGTTCACTGCATTCAACAAAATTAAGCATAATGTCTGCCGAAAAAATCAAACCTGTTTCGGTTGAAGTTATACTTTGCGGGCATTCAGTCGGATGAGTATTGTGGCTCGCGGGCGGATGCCTTTGGAAGAAACTGATTGCGTTTGGTTCAATCTTTTGTGGACACTTTGTGTGGTGCTTTAGCACTGGAGGGATGGCAGAGCGGCCGATTGCGTCGGTCTTGAAAACCGAAGTACCCATTGGGTACCGGGGGTTCGAATCCCTCTCCCTCCGCCAAAAATGACACAAAGTTTTTAAACACCTAGAAGCTCGGCCGCTTCGCAGCCAGTTGCGCCAGGGATTTTTTTCTTCGCCAGGCCGATGAGAACCTTCCCCGATCCACATTCGCAAAAATTGTTAACACCTAGGGCGGCGGCATGTTGCATGCAGGTCTCCCATTGAACCGGCGCGGTAATCTGCTTCACCAGTAAGCAGCGAATGGCGTCGGGGTCCCCGTGGGGTTCCCCGGTTACGTTTGAAAAAACAGGCATGATCGGTCTGCGGATATTCAATTTTTTCACTTCAGGTTGGAAGGCCTTTTGTGCCTCGATCATTTGCGGACTGTGATAAGCACCGGCAACATTGAGGCGAAAGGCGCGGCGGAATGAAAAGTTTCCAACCAACTCCATGGCTGCCTCGATTCCCGCCATGGAACCGGAAACAACGACCTGATCAGGCGCATTGAAATTTGAAGGATAAAGTCCAGTTTGCTCGCAAAGGGAAAAAACTTCCCTTTGTTCGCCTCCGATAAGACTCACCATGCCACCAGGTGTTCTTCGGCAGGCCTCATCCATCAGTTGTCCACGCATTGCAACCAATGGCAGGCCATCTTCGAAGGTAAAAGCCCCGGCAGCGGCAAGGGCGGTCCACTCGCCAAGACTCAAACCAGCAAAACACACCGCATCCAGCAAAAGCTCTCGGGCTTCTAAAGTTTTAAACACGCCGTAGCCAACGGTATAGAGTGCCACCTGGCATATATCGGTCCGGGTAAGATCCTCAAGGGGGCCATCGAAGCAAATTTGCCTCAAATCAATGTGGAGCATATCCGAAGCTTGCTCGAGGCAATTGAGCAAAATTGGAGAATCGGCACATTCGCGCCCCATGCCGATCCGCTGAGCCCCCTGCCCGGTGAATAGAACTCCAGTAGCCATTTGCACCTACGTTGGTAAAGTTGATCTCGAAGGCAAAAGCAAAATTATTAGTGTTTTGAGCCACATCCGTTTAATTGCAGCAGAAAACCCTACACCCATTGAAAAATTTCCATTAGGCGCAGCAAATGAAGAAAGATACGTTGCAAACGGCTAATTCGCGCTTAAAGAGCGTGTAGAACTTATTAGCGCAACATAATGTCACGATTAAATCGAATTTGGGTGTTCTATGTGTTTCTTGCAGCAACATGTGCTTATCTGCAGGGCGGGCTTTTTTATCGGCAGATTATTCAGCACGAAAAGTTTCTCGAAAAAGAGCAGCGGCAAAACCACCGGCGCATCATCGTTTCTTCCCCACGCGGGAATATCTACGACCGCAATGGCCGGCTTTTGGCGGGGAATAAATCGCAGTTTTCTCTAGTTGCCTATCTGTCCGGGCTGCAAGGACAATTTTTAAGCGAGTATCGGCAACGTGTCCGCCAGTTGCGAAAAAACGATTTGCCCGTGGACGTACGGGAAGAACGCTCACAGGCACGCTTTGCCGTCCTTTGCCGGTATTTAGAACCCATCGAAAAGTGGATCAACCACCCAATTCCGTTGGAGCGCAAGGCATTGGATCGGCATCAGGCGCAAAAGATTCTTCTGCCCATGGTTCTCATGGAAAATCTTTCCGCGGAGGAGTTGGCAAAAATTGTCGAATTTTTACCACCGAATGGCCCATTGCAGGTGGAAACGGGAACGGTGCGCTTCTATCCCAACGGATCCGTCGCCGCGCATGTAATCGGCTACGCATCACCGACAACGGAAATAAAAGCCGATGACCTGGTGGGGAAAAATTTTAAAACCTTCGCCGGACGTGGCATAGTCGGTCGCGCCGGCGTAGAGGCATCCATGGACGAGACCCTGCGCGGGGTAAACGGCGGCAGCATTTGGATCGTTGACCCGGCTGGGCGGCAGACACAGCGAGTTTTTCACCAGGATGTGACCCGAGGAAAAGATGTAACGCTAAGCATCGACATTGACCTACAGAAAGTTGCCGAGGAAGCGCTCTCCGGAGAGGTTGGTTGCGCGATTCTATCGGACGTGCAAACGGGGGAAATCCTCGCCATGGCCAGCGGGCCGTCCTTTAACCTTAACGACCTCACCCCACGCATTCCAAACCAGATCTACCAGGCCATCACCGATAGGGGCGCGTGGCTTAACCAGTGCATCCAAGGGCTTTACCCGCCCGGATCCATTTTCAAGCTCGTGTCCGCTGCCGTCCTTCTGCGCCATAACGTGGTAAATCGGCAAACGGAGCATGTTTGCGCCGGATATACGTCCGTTGGGAACCGGATCATCCGCTGCAATAACCACTACGAGCGGGGACATTTGCCGTTCATTTTAGCCCTTGCCAAAAGCTGCAACAGCATGCCCATTGATCTCATTCTCGGCCACATTCCGCTGCAAACCTTTCTCCATGAAATCCGCGATTTTGGCTTTGGTGAACGTACGGGCATCGAATTGCCCTACGAAACGCGCCGGTCGCTGGTTCCGACACCGGAATGGAAAAAGGAGCATGGTTATAGCCGTTGGGTCGATGGGGATACGGCAAATTTGGCCATTGGTCAGGGGTATCTCCTCGTGACCCCGCTCCAAATCAATATGTTTACCGCATCCCTGGCCGGACGCCGCCTGCGCACCACCCCAACTATTTTTCGAAGGGAGAATGGGTATGGTTTGCTCCAAAATATGCCGCTGGAGCTCGACGATGAAGCCTATGAAACATTTTTAGACGGCATGCGCGGATGCGTGGAATATGGCTCCGGACGCCGCTGTAGGGTCGATGGGCTTTCCGTCGCCGCAAAAACGGGAACGGCACAAATCCGCCAGAATGGTAAAAATAGCCATCTCGCCTGGATTACAGCATTTGCGCCGGCGGGGCACGGGGAGACACCAAGGGTAGCGGTTACGATCATGCTCTGTGAGCCATTTGACGGCAAAGAGTACGGCGGCGGTCGGGAAGCGGCGCCAGTGGCTCAAAAAATATTGCAAAGTTACTTCAAGCGCACCCTCTGATGTCCTCAAATGGATACGGATTTTAACACCAGCGATATTTTCCAAGTTCGCTTGCAAAAATTGGCAAATTTGCGGGCGGCCGGCGTTGACCCCTACCGGCAGGATTTTGCGCAAACGCACACAAGCGAGCAAATACGCGAAATCTTAGGCAATAAGACCGAATGCGATGTAAAAGTTTCCGTTGCCGGGCGCATTTTGTCCTTTCGCCTCATGGGAAAGGCCGCGTTTCTGGTCCTGCTCGACCGCGCCGGGACAATCCAGTGCTATATAAAAAAAGATGAGCTAGGCGATGAGGCCTATGAGCGCTTTAAGACCTTCGACGTTGGCGATATGGTCGGCGTTCGCGGGGTACCCTTCCATACGAGCACAGGAGAACCGACGGTCCGCGCCCGAGAAATAACCATTCTCTCCAAATCCCTGCGCGCCCTTCCGGAAAAATTCCATGGCCTCGCAAACAGTGAACAAATTTACCGGCAGCGGTACCTGGACCTGATCACCAATTCCCAATCCCGCAAACGTGCATTTTTGCGCTGTAAAATTCTGCGGGGTATTCGCGAGTTTCTTTGGGAGCGGGATTTCGTCGAAGTTGAAACGCCTATGCTGCAAAGTGTGGCCGGTGGGGCGGCGGCTCGGCCATTTATCACCCATATGAATGCCCTGGACCATGACTTTTTCCTGCGCATTTCCCTGGAATTATACCTAAAGCGCATGCTGGTGGGCGGATTTGATCGGGTCTTTGAAATGGGCCGCGTATTTCGCAACGAGGGGCTTTCCCGCCGGCATAACCCGGAATTCACCATGCTCGAGCTCTACCAGGCCTATACGGACCACCGGGATATGATGGCGCTCGTTTACGATCTCGTCCAATACCTGTGTGCGGAGGTCCTGGGAACCACGTCATTTCCGCAGGCCAACGGAGAAGTGGTGGAACTCGGCGGCCCGTGGCGAGAGGCGACCTATCGGGATCTCATTCTAGAGGCCACGAAGGATCCCCATTGGTTTGATCTGAGTAAGCCGCAGAAACTTGAAAAGTGTCGGGAATTCGGCATCGAGGTTAATTCGGAGTTGGAGGATTTTGCCATTGATAATGACGTCTTTGAAAAAATGGTGGAGTGCAACCTCATCCAACCAACCTTCGTAACCCATTTGCCAAGGGAGCTATGCCCCATGGCCAAGCTGAATCAAAAGGATCCAGGTTTATTGGACGTGTTTGAGCTTTGCATCAATGGCCAGGAAATCGCCCCTGCCTATTCGGAGCAAAATGACCCCATTGTCCAGCGGCAAATGTTTGAAGCGCAGGTCGGCGAGGATATCCAATCCTTAGACAACGACTTTCTTGCCGCATTGGAGTACGGCATGCCACCCGCCGGCGGCATGGGCATCGGCATAGATCGATTGGTTATTCTTCTCACGGGCGCCTCCAACATCCGCGACACCATTCTTTATCCCTCGCTTAAACCACAGGAGTAGAGCATCAGCCATAATGGACCTCCTACAGAAATCAAAATTGCAGCCATGAGTTCAGCAACTCATACGGCGAAAAATGGCCAAAATAGACTTTCGCAAGAAGTTCATTCTATTCCACAAGGCGCAATCATCAGAGTCTCTGGCACACTTTATCTTGACGGGTAGCAGATTTTGGTGGAAATTCGATAATCATGCTACAGAAGAACTCGCCCGAAGGAAAGGATGAAGCACTCGAAGCCGGCTTAAAACAAGCCGCGGCTTTTGGAAATGTAAGTTTTGATATTTTTCTTCTTACAACATTTGCAACGAAAGAAGATATCAGAAATATTTATGGCAGAATCGATAATATCGACAAAGAAGTTACCGTTTTAAAAAGTGACGTGGCTGTCCTGAAAACCGATGTGGCTGTTTTGAAGACAGATGTGGCTGTTTTGAAGACAGATGTGGCTATTTTAAAGAGCGATGTGGCTGTCCTGAAAACCGATGTGGCTGTCTTAAAGAGCGATGTGGCTGAGTTGAAATGTGACGTAAATTACATTCGAAACAAAGTCGATGGTCTAGAGGAAAAAGTTAATGGATTCAAAAATTGGGTTCTTACCAATATGCTCACGACCGTTTTGGGACTCCTGGGCGTGGTTTGCTCCATGGCAATTATCACAAAAAGATAGAGCGGCACACGGGGCCGAGCCTATGTTCGAACTTTGGCTTCAGCTGCCAACGTATGGCTTGTAAAGTCAATTTTTATAATAGTTTTTCGGCCATATGGCAAAAAAATTGGCATTTCATGCGCGAAGACTTAGGTAAGCGTACGACTTGCAAAAGTCATTCCTATAAAAATTTCAAAAATCGTATTTTTTCAGAATTTATTCGGCAACTCATACGGCAAAAAATGGCCGAAATAGACCTTCGCAAGAAATTTAATGCTTGGTCCTTAGTGTCGCTGTGAGGGTCTTGCGTTTCCGTTGAAAAGTTATTCAATCATATGGCCAAGGCCGGAAGGACTTGCGATAAAGAGCGTTAGATGCGGTATGATTTGTCCAGCTGATTTGCCGTTATTGATAACGATGCGGTAGCCGTCGCCGCCAAGTTTTTTCCCCATTCCATGAGACACCCACAGCAAATGACCCAAAAGCGACACATCTCCTTCGGTCGCCGCCATCAAATTCTCCAGGGGTTTCCGCGGAATGATAAGCAAATGTTGCACCAGTGCTTTCGGAACAATGTCCCGAATGACGAAACATAAACCGTCTTCGTAAACGATTTCCGACAGAATTTTCCGATTTGCGATTTTTTCGAACAATGTGACCATACTTCAGCTTTCCTTAAATAACCGGAGCAACCGATACGCCGGCAAGTGGGTGTCTTTCGTGTTTGCTTTTACCGCAAAACGTAAAAGCATTCTACGTTGTTTTTCCTTGTTTTTGAGAAGTGTTTCTGGCAAAATTACCCCTAATGGGTGCTTTGGTGGGCCGTATCCTTGTCGCGCTGTTGATGGGGGCTTGTGGGTTGACCTTTCCTATTGTTGCCGCGCCAGAACCGGACGTGCGAATTGAGGCACATTTCGAACCCATGGAAATTTTTATCCGGCAAAGTTCTCAATTAATCGTTGACATCCACGGAACCACGCAGCAAGCGGCGGAGCCGCAAATTTGCCTAAAGGACGCTAACGTGCAGCGCGTGCAGGCAATTTACGAGGCGCACCCGGATGGGCGATTTCACAGCCGATTTACATATCGTGTTGCTCCCTGGGGCGCTGGAAAATTTACGCTCAATTCTTCCTTTGTCTTGGTCGGCGGACAACCTATGGCGATTCCTGCCGCGACTCTGGTCGTCCGCGAAGACGTCGCCACCGTCGAAGAAGCCATCGCAAAACATCCACACATTGCCAAACTTGGCGTGGAGGTTCCCGAGAAGACCCTATTTCTTGGGCAGACAATTCCAGCGGAAATCACCCTTTCCCTGCAGAATGGCGTGCGTTTCCGCATGAATGAGCCGAATCCGGAAAAGATACTGGGGCCGTTCCGCGTGGGGAGCGGAGTGGATGCGCCCATTGGTAATTACGCGGAGATTGCCGATGATAATTCCCGGGAAAAGCGTTGGCAGGCGCTCATCACCCCCACGCGCCTAGGTGTGCGTGAACTCGCATTTGCGTGTGGTATTTCCGTCGTCCTTCCAGAGAATGCCGTGCCGCAAAATTATGCTCGTTTCTTCGAGCAAGGCGCCAAGTGGGTACCTTTGTCCATAACATCGCCCAAATGCCCGATTTCTGTTGTCCCATTGCCTGAAGAGAAGCGGCCTAAAAATTTTTCAGGTGCCATTGGCCAGTTTAAGCTTCTGCCGGCGCGCATTCAGTCGTCCACGGCGCGGAAGGTTGGAAAGCCCGTGGAGGTGGCCTTTATCGTCTCCGGCGAGGGAAATTTGCAGGGCGTAGGCATCCCCGAACTTCCCTTGAATTCCCAATGGCGGCTTTATCGTTCGCGGAAGATCGTGGAACCCACGGATCGGCTCGGATTTTCCGGGAAGATCACGTTTATTTACACATTAATTCCCCAGCAGCCGGATGCGCTCCAATTTCCATCCTTCTCATTTTCGTACTTTGATACTCGCGCGCGTGAATATGTTACATTGGCCTATGAAATCGAAAATCCGCTAGTCTTTGCCGCCCGAAAACAAAAGGATAACAATATGAGCAAAAGTAAGCACACACTTGCTTCGGTGCTCGAAGAAAAACTCCCTCTGCAAACTCCGCGTGAAGCCACGGCCGGGAGCTTTTCATCCATTTTAACCAGCTACACCTTTTGGGTGTTCCAGGGGTTCATGCTGTGGCTCTATGTTTGGGGAATTCTGCGGCTATGGAAGTACCATCAAAAGGAACGCTATGGCTTTTTTCACTTGCACAAGATACGATCGCCGGAGATAAAAGCGCTACTTTTCAAGGCGCGCCGGGCCCTTGCGAACGACGACCAGAAACTTTTTTATGACAGCCTACGGCAGGCCATCCTGTCCACGTTGGCCTACATGATACGCCGTAATCGGGCGCGTCTATCGGTTTATGGTGTTTTGGAAATTTTTCGGTCGTCAAAGGATCGGCAATGGATGGGATACTTTGAGAAAATCCGTCGGTTTCTCGTCGCCGCGGAAGATATCCACAACCCGCATGTTCCGTGGCTTGGCAGGCGCCAGTATGAAAAGAATTGGGCGGATGCGGTTCATCTCATCGAAACCATACAGGAGGTCGACCTATGAAAATGATGGCCGGAATCTTTTCCCTAATTCTCCTGAATGCTTCCACTCTGATGGCCGGAAAGGACGAAACGCTGTCCCGCGCCGCCAATGCTGCCTGCGACCGAGGTAATTATCGGGAGGCAGTCCAGCTCTATTCCAGAATTTCAACTCGGGATAAGTCCGCAGAAATTTTTGCTAATGTTGCTCTTGCCGAGGCACATTTGGGCCACCTGGGATTTTGCATTCTCAATTTGCGCCATGCCCTCGTTCTGGCGCCAAATGACCCCGTCCTCCGGGGGGCACTCGACGCCGTGCACGACTTTGCTGGCCTGCCTCACCTTTGCCGTTGCTGGAAGCATCGGTTTGCTGGCACGTTTTCACCAAATGGGTGGATCTTTTTGTTCGATTGTTCCTTTTGGTTGGGGCTTTTTGCGCTGAGCAGTTATCCTATGGCAACCCGTTTTCGACGATATTTGCTTTTTGCCGGAATTTTAAGCCTTCTTTTAATCGGCGCCGCTATAATTGGCATGGACACCCTTGATTCCATCCTCGATGACGCCATCATCGTACGTCCATCACCGGTTTATAATGTTCCCAGCGAAAATGTCCCGCCCGTTGCCTTTCTCGGGGAAGGCGAAGTGGTACGCATCAAAGGACAAATTAATAATTTACTATTTATTGAATCATTGTTAAAAGAAACGTTCTACACGCCGTGCGTAAATTGTAAATCGGTTATACCACTACCCTGATGGAATGTATTTTTGGAATGTTTTCGAAATTTTTTCTAAAAAACAAAAATTTTTCTTGAATGCATGGTTGGCTCTCACCTAGAAAACTTGCGTGAGTTTCGGTTACCGGTGGATGCGTGAGTCTTTCCAGCAGGAGCCAATGAATCTAGGAGGAAGAGTTGATGAAATCGATTAGAAAGATGGTGGCGCTTGGGGCGCTGGTGTTTGCGGCGTTGCCCGTATCCGGGTTTGATTTTAGCATGGAAACGCGGTTCGATTCGGAGAGCGTTGCATGTGGATCTATTACGGGTAAGGAGAGGGTGTCGCTTAATTTTGAGGTTGGCGATAGTTTATGCGGAGGGCAGCTATACGCTGGTTTTGATACGCGTTATAAGGCCCGCGGCGGTGGTTCTGGTAAAATGGCGCCGTATATTGGTTATTCCCATGTTATTTCTGATTGGTTAAGTTTTGGCGGGAAGTATCAGTCGTATTTTTATAGCAATATACCGACAGGCGAAAAGCATCACACCAATGAACTTGCGTTGGATCTGCGGTTTGGGCCGAGGATGCCGCTGGGGCTTTTTGTGACCTATAATTTCGATGAACGGGAGTTTGGTGCAGAGACAGAGCTTTCCGGGCGTTATAATCTTAGTTCAGTCGGAATGAGTGATTTCACTTTAATCGGCAAAGCAACTTTTGGATGTGACCGGTGCGAGCGTCCGGGGGGCATTAAAGACTTTTTTTCCAGCGGCGCGATGGCCAATGACAAAAAAGCTCATGTGTACTATGCGCTGAGGGGCGACTGTGTTTATGCTTTCAACGACAACGTTGACATGTGGGTTGGTATGCGTCTGGCCGGCAATGGCGCATCGAAGGGGAATTGGATTAATTTTCCCGGCGGACATCAGAATGCCCTATGGTGGTCTTGCGGGG
Source organism: Puniceicoccales bacterium (assembly GCA_031278455.1). Classification (GTDB taxonomy): domain Bacteria; phylum Verrucomicrobiota; class Verrucomicrobiia; order Opitutales; family JAIRLM01; genus JAIRLM01. The sequence continues at coordinate 50,378 of JAITKJ010000026.1, forward strand.
TGAAAGCTTCTTTTTAGGTTGATCTATATTTTTAATCCGTGTTGGGCGGCTTCAGGAATGGAGCTTTGCCCATTTTTTTGTAGATTTTGTGGCCGTTTTGCAATTCTATTTGGAAACAAAAAGTTTTGATGGTAATATCGTCGCGGCGATTATAAATTTATGTTAGGCAAGTTTTTAACATCGAAATATGCGGCGCTTATATTTGATTGCGATGGAACCATTGCGGATACAATGGGAATATATTATCGTGCGTGGAACCGCGCTGTCGCCGAATGTGGTGGGCAGGTCCCAATAGGATGGGAAGCTTTTCGGGCCAGCGGTGGCCGCTGCTTGCGAGAGACCATTGGTGAGTACAACCGTGCAACCAATAGCAACTTAGATCCCGGTGTTCTTATGCCCGCCATGGAGAAATATGTGCGAGAAATACTCCCTCAATTTAAGCCGATTATCCCAGTTGTGCAACTCATCAGGCGAGAGAAAAATCGTCCCATGGCCGTTGCCTCGTCTGGAAAGCGCGAAAATGTTGAATTTGTACTGGATAAAATTGGGATTCGGAGCTTTTTCAAGGCCGTGGTTACGCAGGAGGATGTGAAGCATGCAAAACCGGCGCCAGACCTATTTCTGAAGGCTGCCGAGCTTCTTGGGATGAATCCGAAACAGTGCATCGTTTTTGAGGATAGCCCATTGGGCGAAGAGGCGGCTAAGGCAATTGGCATGGATTGCCATCGCATTCCTTACGACTGGTGGGACCCGAAGCTCCGCGAAGAATGAATTCTGTTTCTATTCTTGTATTAGCGGCTGGGTTTGGTAGTCGCTTCGGCGGCCTGAAGCAGTTGATGACCTTTGGCCCGGGAAGGCATGCCATACTCGAATACTCACTCTTTGACGCCCACCGGCTTGGGATTCAGCATGCCGTGTGCGTCATACAAGAAATCCATCGAAATTTTTTTAACCAATTATTGGCTCCGCTCATGGAATTCATAGAGATCGAGTTTGCCTACCAACGGTTAGACGATGTCCCCGTTGAATTTTCAAATTTCCATCGAACGAAACCCTGGGGGACCGCCCACGCGGTTTATTCTGCTCGGAATTATTTGCCCGCGCCATTTATAACTATAAACGCCGATGATTTTTATGGCCGGCAGGCATGGGAGCAGATGGCAAATTTTATCGAAAAAACTCCTTCTAAAAACGCATTACTCGCCTTTCGCCTGGATCGCACCTTGCCTTCAAGCGGACCCGTTGCCCGCGGAATTTGCCGGGTGAATGGAAACCATTTGGTGCGAATCGAAGAATTTTCCAATATCGCATGCGTTAATGGTTCCATCCATGTGCAAAATCAAGGGAGACACTTCGTTGGCGATGAACCAACGTCGCTCAATTTCTGGTATCTTCAGCCGGAAATTTTACAGAAAATGGATTTCGGGCGATTTTTTGCCGATGGAATGAATTTGGCAGAGGCGGAATGGATGCTCCCCGTTGCTATTCAAAACATTTTGGACGAAGGAAAAATTGACATCACCGTCGTGAACACCCAATCTCATTGGGCGGGAATTACTCATTCGAGTGATATTGAAGAAGTTGCCCGGCGCGTTGAAAGTGCCACGCTGTCAGGTGTCTACCCGAAAGTTCTTTGGTAAAAAAGTCATTGCTCTTCACTTTTTTCGGCTGACAATGGAAACAAAATCACAGCTTTCACAATGTCATCCATTTTTTAATTTGCCTCAATTCCAGCTTGTTGTCATAATCCAATGTGAATTTTTCTAGGATTTTCTTTTGGTGTGTATGTGCCTTGCTATCAACTGTTACCTATTCGGTTGCAGTTGCGGACACGATTTTGGAGAATTATGGCACGTTTGCACATGCTGGGCCATATACCATTCAACGTACGGATACGGCAATTGGCGAAAATCACTCGGTCGTCATTGAAGGCAATGGCGCTAAATTTGAAGTTATTGCGGATTCTTCGTCTGATGCAGCACTCACATTGCAAAATGGTGTTACTTTGAATCTCGGCGAAGGCGGCCAATTTGTTGTCAAAAATGTCACCGGTCCAGCCATTGCCACAACATCCTCATCTGATTTTAAAAATGTGATAAACCTACAAGGTGGCACCTTCGATATTACCGCTGGAACCACAGCCATCGATGGTTCTAGAAATTTACAGCTTAATATTAGCACTGGCGGGTCTATTATTGGCGGAAAAGCCATTGAAAATTTGCATTCATTTAAACTCGAAAATAATAGCGCTTCATTCCTTGGCGTGACTGGATTGCTCGATCTTTCAAGTGCGGCTCAGACAGGGAAAGGAGGCGTGGTTTTTTCCGACGGCGCGACCATTCGTCTCATTCCACTTGCGACTGAAAAAAATACGGGAACCCTTGGTACGGATTACACAGAAAACGGCAAGACCTACATAAATTTTGGCACCGGCACCAACATTACTTATAATAACCAACTTAACATCGCGTTGGACGTTAAAAATCTTTACGAGGACACATCTCCGCCGAGTTCCACACAGTGGATTAAACTTATGGCAGGAAGTAAAGCGGAAGATTTGCAAAGTTTGCTTCACCTGACCGTCGAGCATGGTACATCCACCCTCACCGGATGGGTCCTCGATTATGCGACAGACCCGAGTGCAGTCTATGCAAAATTTTTAGCATCAAGCGTTATTCCCGTTAATGATACGCCGGATATTACTACAAACTGTGTTGACAGGTATCTTTTTGTCAATCCGGGCTCAAGCTTAAGCGTATCCGCAGGTGGTTCCATCGAGTCCACCGGTGAAATACCTATTCTCATTGATACGAGTAAAAACTGGGAAAACTCAAATATATACATCACCCTGGAAACAAATGACAGCGTGGCAATCTCAAATATGAACGGCATTGCCATTGGACAGGGCGCAGAGGGCGGAGGGTCGCCATTTCCTGCAGGGGATGCTGCTTTTTTTTCGCCGAATGTGAGTATTGTTGGCACTGGTACCATTCATGGCAGTGCCGGGTCTTTTAAGATGTGCGCCACAAAAGTCACACCCGATGCGGATTACACGGAAAACAGGAGCGTTGTAACCATCGGCAGCCTCACAATCGGCGACACGTACACTTCAACCCACATGGACGGGTCCATTGAAATGCGACTCTTCGATGGGGACTTTGGCGATAAAAATGCCAACTTGGGCGGTTGCTGCTATATGATTAATCCGTTTATACTGCACCATCATTCAAGTCTTAGTGGACACCTTCTACTCGATGCATCTGTGAAAACACGAGGGACGGTTTCTGGTGAAACGGCAATCATTTATATGGATAGTCTTACAATCAATGGCACTATCACCGGAAAAGTTAATGACACCTATGGCATTTGCGCCTCATTTAACTCATGGCCGAATAGCAACTCTTATATGAGTGCTATTTCCATTGGCGGAGACATCATAGCAAATTCTGAGTGTGCCGGGAATTATATTGGTCTATTGATCGATGCTCCGATCAGTCAACTTGATGTTGCCGAGATCACAATTAGCGGGAATATTGATGCAACCACCGAAAATATTGCCGATGAAAACGTGCGTATTGGTGTTCTTACTCATGCTTCTCATTTTGCCAGTAACCCCTGCTATGTACTTGAAAGCGGTAGTACCATCAAGGGCAAAGATGCCGCAGTGGTCTTTGATGGTTTTGGAGACGACGCTTTGGATGTGCCGATCTCACTTGATAATGCCACGTTGCAATCGAGCAAGGTGGCCATTGGCGGTCGAAATGCTAATTTCCGCTTTATCCAAAGTCCCACATTAGTTGTGGCATCAATGGCAAAGTTCGCCATTGCACCATGTGTGCCGACTTACGAATATGGCAACGGCACAACGGAAGTGACTGCGCTGGAAACTTTTAGTTACGCAGCGGGGGCAGATGAGAAATTTTCTTCGGTGGATGCGGACAACCTCGCGCTTTTGCGTGGAAGCAACCTGTCCATTCAACTGAATGGTACGGGTTCTCTCGATGCAACCGGCATGGATATCGCCGTCACGGGGCTAAATCTAGGCGAATCGAATGATATTAAGTGCAAGACGCTCTTTCTGGCTGGCCTGGCGCAATTTGGCAATAGCACTTCACTTCATATCCCCAATGGAATTATTTTCTGCCCCGATGCATCTAATAATGAATCCCGTGCGGCAAGCAAACTTTCCATTAATCATGCGGAGAACGTATTGGGAACGGTTTCCGCTGAAGGCGTACCTAAAATTGACGCGTCCTTTGCGGCCGTCGGCGATGATACAAATTCCTATGGTGCAATCATTGACATTTCCACCGAGAATAGTTCGTCGGCCATTTTGCCGGAAGGCATTAGCGGAAATCTTTCCGATGAAGCCGACTTCACTACCCCTATGGCGGATCGATACGTTACCGTTGCCCTCAAGGGTGCCGGCGGCTGCATTGGCTCGGATGGGGTCGCAACAAGCGGCATTTCAAATGTGGGCAAATTAATAGTCAACGGCGCCAACAATGAAAGTATTTGGACGATTCACGGCAACACTTCCTGCGGGACTTTGCGCATCGAGAAGGGAAAAATGGTGCAGAAGGGCAACCTGACCGTTTGGGGCGATTTACTTTTGCTGGGATGTGACATCGACTGGACCGGCAATGCACTATTTAACCATGTTTACGCAGGGGAGGACAAAATCACCGTTCGCAACGGCGCTACAGTTAAAATTTCCAATGGGTTTCAAGCAGCAAACGTTGGAAATGACAACCCAATATTGGGGAACGCGCAACTTAAGACGGAAGCCATCCTTCTTGGTGGGGATTCCCAGTTTATAGTTGAACCCAATACCACTGTTTCCATTGGCATAGCCGGGTGCGATGAAAGTAAATTCGGAACCGCCGACGAACCTGTGGGTATCCGCGTTGTCGGGAACAGCCTGACGCTTGGCGAGGCTCCCCGCCAGTGGCCAAAGGATGGGCAAGTCATTGGTAATGGAAATGTCATCAACCTCCAAAATTCATTAAATCTCTACTATTATGCAATTGACGGGTCGAAAATTGCCCCGGCCTCCAACAAGAAAACAACAGCCATTCGCGGAAATGAAACCACGCAGTTATTTTTAAACGGCGGAACGCAGACCCACGCAAATCAGCTTAACGGTGCAATTTCCAACGTGGGACATGTAACCGTCAATGGATATTGGGAGGTGCCAAGTGGCCTGGATGAATGTGGACATTTAACCATTGGCCCCGCTGGACAGCTTAAATGTATGGGGGACGCGGATGTGAATACAACACTTATCACATTTTGCCTGGACACACCCAGAGTCCCCCCCGAAGTTAACTTCGATAAAGTTCCATACCTAATTTGCAAAAGACTACATAATATTTATATGGGTGATGATGTGCGCGTGTGCTTTAATCTCGAACTAGCAGAAGGTCTTTTGAGCTCATCCGATGAATTTACAGTTTGCCTCGTTAGCGGACTTACCAGTACGCCACAATGGATGTGTGGCACAAGAATTAACGGAATAAAGCCGATAATAAATTTTGCAGATGGCAACCTTACAGCAACAATTCCTGGAACAATTGGCGGTGGCACACGCACTGTTGAATTCACCGCGCCGAATGAATATGTACTGCGAAATTTTTGGGAGCGGGGGTTGCTGATTCCCTATTCGGTGCATCAGGCAAACGTAACCCGTAAGCAGAATGATCTTTTTCGCCACGCGCTTGGATTGGAAAACGGCAATTTTGCCAATGCCGATGGAAAAAATTGGCATCTGACGCGGACCAGTTATGCGAGTTTTCTGCGCCGCAATCGGACAGGACCCATCATCGACGCCGTTTCTGCAAATACCACCGGATCGACCATTGGCGTGGAGCGCAATTTGCCAAATGGACACCGCCTGAGCGTCGCCGCAGACTACGCCATGTCGCATGCGCACTTCCGCGTTTGGAACAACAGCAAATCCTATCGCTGCCGAATGAAAGGTTATGGATTGGGAAGTATTGGACAATTTGTTGCCGGGCCCGCGCACTTTGGTTTGAGCGCCATTGCGAACGAAAATTGCCATCGCTATGGACACAATGCGGGCCGGCTTGCCAATGTGCGTTTTAACGGATACAGCTATAACCTCGCGGGAAATTTGTCCTACGACTTGAAATATGGTAATTGGATTGTTTCCCCGAGACTGGAAAGTAACTTCGATAACGTTTACCACAAAAATTACGCCATCGATAATGGAAATATGGGCATTAGTCCATGCCGCACGAAATTCTTCCAAGGTGTACTTGGGGCCTGTGTAAATATGCGAAAAGAAACCTGGCAATTTATCGGCGATTTATCTCTGTGTCACGATTTTCGGCTCAGCGGAGGGTTTTCGACGGCGACTTCGTCTGAAAATAATTACACGATTCTTCCGGCCTATTTCCGGACACGCGACCGCATTGATGGAAAGTTTCAAGTTTCTGTTCCCTGGCGCAAATCCTGGGAATTTGCCCTTAACTGCGATGTAACATTGCAAAGGCATTCATGGAGCGGCGCAGCCACACTCGGATCTATTTATCATTTTTAAAGCTCCAATGCTAAATTTCGTTCCTTCCCCGGCCCTGAAAATTTTAGGGCACGCTTGCATAAAAAGGTCAAGCATTATTGCAATGGACTATTCAGCGGCGAATTTTTAAAAAAATCATTACAATAACTCAACGCAGGCCACCATGGGGCTTTGGTCCATGCCGCATCAGATCGCAACGCGGATAACCTATGATCTCGCGCGTCGTCCTGCTTCATACACATCCTTCGGAAGAATCTGTTCAGCAATGAGGGGAAGCCCCGTATGGCTTGCGGTGTTTTGCGTAAATTGATTCGTGCGCCCGGTGGCCATACGTCCATCATCCATAAGCATGCGTAATTTACGAAGGGCCGCTATAACTAATTCCGGGGGTGCATTTTCCCACGAGGACACCACATTTTCCAATATATCAATCGCGCGGTCAATGCCATAGAGATTTATGAATTCAACAAATTCTTCCGGTGAAAGATTTACTACAAAAAGCTCTACCCCACTGCATTGCCACCCACCTTCATGAGCCTCAGCATACTCCTTTACATGTTGGACGTCAGATGGAGAGAATAGAAATCTATGAGGCCATCCGGAACCTTTTTCCTTCGCAGCAGATGCGATTCTAGCAAAAAGGCGAAGTGGGATATTTTTAAAAAGGGCGATTTTTTCTGCGACAGCTTCCGATGCACGCCCTAAGATTCTTACCATATCTTTTGGACGACTCCACATATGGTAATACGCCTCCCAATTGTTGTTAATGTCCTCTGGCTTTTTCGATAAGCATGCGGCAGCCTCTCCTGGGTCCATACCACACAAAACATGGGCACGCCCCCTCTCAGACCCGCGAAGCAAACCCATGGCCGCCGAATTTTGCGCAAAAACCTTGGCTGCGACTTCGGCTGGCAGCGCCCCCAGTATGGCCCAAGCATCAACGACTGGCCACCCTCCATCGTTGCATGGAAATGGTTTGTAAGGGGCCTCACTGTCGCACAACTCGAGCCATACCTGCACGTTTTCAGGGGGACTCCACCTACCTCTGGCGACAATATTTTCCTGCAAAGAAACCGCAATTTTCCTTGCTTTATCCGGGTTTTGGATATATACAGATCGTAAAACTGACAAATATGTATTAGACGTTTTTTTGCTCAAACATTTAAGCGCACATTCCTCCTTGGCGCTATCACTACCCTGGAGCCATATTGCCATAAGAATTTCGGACGGCCCGGCCAAATCGCCCTTCCGAGTTTTTTCTGCTTCATATTCTTTTGTTAGGCTGACCTCAATATCGCGTAGCAATTGCGGGTTTTTTGGCTTTATCTCGTTAAAAATTAGCGGAAGTAATGCAACCTCACGTTCTAGTTCAGCGCGATATTGCGGCCACGCATCACCTAGACTGAGAATATCAGACACCATGTTTTGGACACACTCCCGATCAGATGAATCTACCCGCGGAAGGTAATCACCATCAATCGGCGCCATATTAGTCGTATCGAGAGCCCTCGCTTGATCTGATTGTCGGGCCTCATCGCCAATTGGCGCTGTGCCTTGATGGCCAGAACCAGTCGCCGAGTCAGTATTCTGCGCTTGATCTGGTTGTCGGGCCGCATCACCAATTGGCGCTGCGCCTTGATGTCCAGAACCAGTCGCCGAGTCAGTATTCTGCGCTTGATCTGGTTGTCGGGCCGCAATGACGAATGTCAAAAATCTTGGCAGGTGCAACCATGCAGCGAGCCGGTTCCAAATTCTTGCTGCGAACCGTATAAGTACGCACACGCATTCGACAAGAAATCCAACTGCAGTTATGGCATAATTCCGCACAGATACAGCAAAACGAGATGAAGCACCAACGATCGCAGTAACCATTAACTATACTCGTATTGGCTTTGTTATAAAATGCAAGAAATTTCGAATGCTTGCGTGGAAAATTTCATCAAACTATTTGCAAATCTGTTCATGGAGAGGATTGAGCACCCAATCGTAGAGGATCATTACCCCGCGGGTAATGGATACGATGCGCAATATGGTGGTTCATATTGCCTCAAAAATCCGCAAATCCGTATCAAACCTTTTGTTCGGATGCGGCAGATCTCCGCGGAAGGCAATCGATTTACCGGAAGGAGATGGAAAAGTTTGCGAAGGATTGCGGGAAGTTGATTGTTGAACTACGCTAATTCGGCGCGGCCATGAAAAACAGTTAGATTGGCCGTCGAAAGACCTGGCAACGCTGGAGGCAGTAACTCAAACTGCCCATGGTATGGGATTTCCTGATCCGAAAACTTTTCCGGCAACCCAATCCTCATTCCGCTTTGCCAGGCCTAAATCATCCATAACCAGTTTTTGCTGCCATGGTTAGGCAGACGGCATCCGAGAATAGTATGGGGTCATCCTCAGACATTGTGCAGATAAATTTTTGGTATTCTTTCGCAGAGGCCTACTCTACTGGATCTTCCAATCGCACTTAAGACAACATTTCGGCCCGCCAGAATTTAGCGTGAGCTTTTTGTCGCTTATGCATATTCACGGACATGACAATTGATGGGCTCATTATCTCAAAGCAGCGTTTTCGCAATATCCCGATGGGACCATCCGCCATCGGCCATCAAAACCGCCTTGATGCGGTCGGCAACAGGGTTTTGTGGATACAGACAATTTGGCATCTTGCGATCTAGTAAAATTTCAGAACCTTGGCCGGGATGGCCGATTTGCTGCTTATCGATGGGCACAATATTATTTTTCGCGCATTTTACGGCATAAAACCACTTTCGCGGAGGGATGGATTCCCTGTGAATGCAATCTATGGCTGGGTCAAAACCATATGGCGCTTACAGGACCTGGTTCGGCCGCAAAAGACCTTTGCGTTCTTTGACCTGGGAAAATCCACTGCGCGCCTGGAAATTTATCCTGAATATAAGGCGAATCGGGCACCAACACCGAAGGATCTGCAGAAACAGATCTTGCCCATTTTGGAAATTAGCAAGACCATGGGAATTGGCGTCCTCATGGAGGAAAACGTTGAAGCCGACGACTTCCTTGCCTCCTTCGCCGTTCAACAGGCAGAAGCCGGGGCCTCCGTTGCCGTCGCAAGTGCGGACAAGGATTTTACCCAAATTATCGGAGGCTCGATTGTTCAATGGACCCCAGTGGTTACACCGTTAAAGAGCGATTGGCAACCCATGGATAGCGAACGGGTCATGGCAAAGTGGGGAATCCCGCCAGAAGCGATGGTGGATTTTTTGAGTCTCGTGGGCGATGTGGCGGATAACATCCGTGGAATACGCCGAGTTGGCGCGAAAACAGCCGGCAGGTTACTGCGACAGTATGGGTCAATCGATGGCATTTTGGCGCACGCCAACGAGCTACCAGCGGAACTTCACAATCAACTTCATCAGGACGAAGAACTTTTGCGACGGAACCAGCGACTTGTCCGCTTTAACCTCTCGGCGGAACCTTTGATTTTGGAAGTGCCCGCCCGGCGGAATGATGATTTCTACAAGCTTCTACTGAAATATGAGTTGCCTTCCCTAATGCAGACGGCGATGGAACGGGATAGTTGTGTTAGCCAGGCACTGCTGTCGTGGGTGGAGGATTGATTTTGGGGCCAAGAACATGGCGTTTGTCTGGCGGATTTTGCAGAAAGTTCAGTATGCTTATATCGCACGAAATACGAACCTCAGAGTGTTCATTTCGCCTTCGCACAGGGTTCGCCATTGACAGCGGCGCCGCAGGGTGCTGCCGTTAAAAAAATATTGGGGTCGTCGACCAAGTGGCGGAGGAAGAATGAAAAAAGCAGTTAATTTACCCGAGACAAATTTCCCGCTGCGCGCATCCGCAGCAATCCGTGAACCAGCGCGCATTCGCCATTGGCAGGAAATTGACCTCTATGGCCGGATTCAAAAATCGCATGCCAACGACCCGCTTTTCATCTTGCACGACGGTCCTCCATTTACGAATGGCGACGTACACATCGGCACCGCGCTCAATAAGGTACTCAAGGATATCATCATCCGCTATAAGACCATGCGTGGGTTTCGCGCACCGTACGTTCCCGGATGGGACTGCCACGGACTGCCCATCGAGCACAAGGTGGTGCGGCAGATGCACGGGGAAAGGGAAACGCTGACCATCCTCCAATTGCGCCGGCGGTGTGCGGAGTTTTCCCGGGAATATAGTCAAAAGCAGCGCAAACAGTTCGAGCGCTTGGGTTTGCTCGCCGACTGGGCCCATGAGTATCGCACCATGGATCCGGCCTACGAGGCATCGATCATGGAATTTTTTGCCCGCTGCGTGGATCAGAACCTGGTCTATCGCAGCAAGCGGCCGGTTTACTGGTCCATTCCTTGCCGCACGGCGCTGGCGGAGGCGGAGGTGGAATACAAGGAAATCAGCAATTTGTCCATTTGGGTGAAATTCACCCTGGCGGATGCGGACCGGGAAAATTTGGGCCTGCCACTTCCCACATTTATCATCATTTGGACAACCACGCCGTGGACACTGCCTTCAAACCTGGCCGTTGCCGTTAATGGAGAATTTTCCTACGTGGGCCTGCGATACGGAGATGAAATTTACATGGTCGAAGCCTCTTCGGCGCAGCGATTTATGGCAGATTGCCAGCTGGATGGGGCGGTGCCCGTGGCGCAATTTTCCGGAGCCCAGTTGGCGGGGATAAGCGTACGGCATCCATTCATCGATCGCATGGGCCGGGTGCTCGCCGCTGACTTTGTAACTAACGACACTGGAACGGGTTGCGTTCACATCGCCCCGGGACACGGCATGGAGGACTACATTTTAGGCACCAGGAACGGATTGGAAGCCTATAGCCCGATCGGAGACGACGGGTGTTATGTGGCCGACGGGTGCATCCCCGGGGGATTGGTGGGTGTTTCCGTGCTCAATGCGAATGGAAAATGTGCCGCGGACGATGCGGTTATCGAAATACTTCGCCGGCGGTCGGCCCTGGTCCACGCGCAACCCATACGCCACTCCTATCCCCATTGTTGGCGGTCCAAAAGTCCGGTTATCTTCCGGGCCATGGATCAATGGTTTATCCGCATGGACCACAATGGTTTGCGCCAGCGAGTTTTGGACGCCATCGGACAAGTGCAGTGGATTCCTGCCTGGGGTGAAAATCGCATCCGCGGCGCCGTTGAGGCCCGACCCGATTGGTGCATCAGCCGGCAGCGCTGCTGGGGCACACCCATTCCCGTATTTTTCGACGAATCCGGGAACGCCCTCCTGGACGGCGATGTGGTTCGATGGGTTGCAGAAAAATTTCGCAAATTTGGCTCCGATTGTTGGTTTGAGAAATCCGCCGAAGAAATCCTGGCCGGCGTTTCCCTGCCGACCGAATGGCGGGGAAAAAAATTACGCGCCGGAACGGACACATTGGACGTGTGGATTGACTCCGGCTCCAGTGGCCGCGCGGTTTTACGGGCACAACCGGGCCAACGCTTCCCGGCGGACATTTACGTGGAGGGCAGCGACCAACATCGCGGCTGGTTCCAATCCTCCCTCTGGTGCAGCATGATCGACTGCGGCCAACCACCTTACAGGACGATTCTTACCCATGGGTTCATCGTGGGCGAGGATAGAAAAAAGGTCTCCAAGAGCAACGACGGCAAGCCGCAGACCTCCGATGGCTACGTGGAAACCTATGGTACGGACGTGATCCGCCTGTGGATTTCTTCGGAGGACTTCCGCAACGACATCACCGTTTCCGACGGCATTTTACAGCACGTGGTGGCCGCCTACGCAACCATCCGAAATACCCTGCGCTACCAGCTGGGCAATTTGCGCGATTTCGACCCAGCCCGGGATGCAATTGCGCATGGGGAAATGCCGGCCATTGACCGCTGGGCATTGGAAAAAATGCGCCAATTGTTGGAAAATGTGACGGATGCTTATGAAAAATATGAATTTCACCGAATTTATCGTTCGGTGTTAAATTTCTGCACTGTAACGCTTTCTGCCACATACCACGACATTTTGAAGGATCGGCTGTACACCCTGGGTGCCCATTGGAAGGATCGGCGTTCGGCACAAACGGTTATGCGCGAAATTCTTATGGCGCTCATCGCCGTGCTGCTGCCCATCATCCCATTTACCGCTGACGAAGCCTACGCGCATCTGCAATCGAACGGCGATTTCGCGCCCCAATCGGCTCATTTACTCCCCTGGCCAAAGACCGAGCCATTTGCCGGGAATGAAAAAATTGCCGGGGATGTGGACCGATTATTGGACGTGCGCACGGAAGTATACAAGGAATTGGAATTGGCCAGGCAGCGGAAGGATTTGGGAAAATCCCTTGAAGCGGCGGTAACTTTGAAGATTTCGCGGAAGCACGCGGATCGTGGTCTGTTGGAACACTATAGGGATGACTTGGCGGAGATTTTCATCGTATCACAGGTGGAGCTTCTTGAAGGCGATGGTGACGCGTTAAATGTATCCGTGGCGCGAGCCGGTGGCGAGCGCTGTTTCCGTTGCTGGCGTTGGATTGCGGACGGGACCACGCTGGAAGACGGCCACTATTGCCCTCGCTGTCTGCGCGTTCTTGGGGAGAGTAACCGGTGAAGGCGTGCCCATTTGATTTTCAGCGGTTTATCGATGGCTGGGTCCGCGAGATTGCCGTTTCCCGATGTCATTTGTCCGAGGACTTCGACCCACAAATTCTTCCGTCTGAACCCCGTTTTGGCGATTTTCAGTGCAATGGCATCTTTGCCCACGCCAAGCGGAATGGTGTCGTGCCTCGGCAATTGGCCGAGCAGGTAATGAAGGCACTCCAGGCCTCGGATGGTGCACAGCTGTTTGATTTATCACTAGCTGGAGCGGGGTTCATTAATTTCAAAATAGCCATTTCCGCTGTTGAAATCTGGTTGGAAACCTATGCATCCGAAGAAGATTTTTGCAAAGCCGCCGGGGACCTGTCGGGGAAAACCGTCGTCGTGGATTACTCCTGCCCAAACACTGCCAAGCAGATGCATGTGGGCCACCTGCGATCCATGGTCATCGGCGATGCCATTGCCAATCTGCTCGAATTTTTTGGCGCTCGTGTGATCCGCGACAATCACCTGGGCGACTGGGGGACCCAGTTCGGCATTCTTCTCATGCAGCTGCGCGAGGAAAAAATTCAGTTGGAAAATTTGTCTCCCGATGAAGCCCTTGAATGCCTGGAAAACGTCTATCGACGCGGAACTCAGGCGACGCAGGTCTCCGAAGGCGCCATGGAACGGGCCAGGGCGGAATTGGTCGCGTTGCAAAATGGTGATCCGGAACACGTTGCCATCTGGAAATGGATCAACACCGTTTCCTATGCGTCGTTCCAGGAAATTTACGACCTCGCGCGGATTAAATTCGACCACGTACTTGGCGAATCCTTCTATCGAGACAAAGTCAGCCGGGTTTGTGACGAACTTTCCCAATGCGGCATCGCAGAGGAAGATGAAGGCGCACTTGTTGTATTCCATCGAAACCATCAGCGCTTTTGCCGGCAGCCGTTCATCATTCGCAAGCGGGATGGGGCGTCCAATTACGCCACGACAGACCTGGCAACGGTGCTCTACCGCCGAGAAGAATGGCATTGCGATGAAATCATTTACGTCACGGATGGCCGCCAGCGGGATCATTTTGAACAGCTATTTCTCACCGCGGAGCGTTGGTTTAGCGCCAAAGGGTACACGCGTCCCGTTTTAAAGCACGTTTGGTTCGGAACCGTGTGCGGCGAAGACGGCAAAGCCATTAAGACGCGCTCCGGTGAACCAATTCGGCTAAAAACACTTTTCACGGAGGCCATACAACGGGCCAGTGAAATAATCGCCGCAAAAGATCAAAATTTAACCGAAGAGGAACGGGCGCGCATTTCCCAAGTCGTCGGAATTGGCGCCATTAAGTACGGCGATCTGCTTCAAAACCGCACCAGCGACTATGTATTTTCCTGGGATAAAATGCTTTCCCTTGAGGGCAATACGGCCCCCTATCTCCAATACGCTGTTGCCCGCATACACGCCATATTTCGTCGGGCAAAAATTTCCCCCGATGCCCTGGGAAAATTCCACAAAATCCATTTGCGGGAGTCCCAGGAAATCGCCCTCGCCCGCAAACTTTTACTTTATCCATGCGTTTTGCGCCAGGCACTGGCCGACTTGCGCCCGCACTTCATCTGCACCTACATCTACGAATTGGCTGGGGTCTTTTCTGCTTTTTACAATGGCACCAAGATTTTAGCTGAAGACCAGCAAACTCTCCTTAGCCGCCTCTCGCTCTGCGCCCGCACGCTCACCGTCCTCCGCTCCGGGATTAACCTTTTGGGAATTGGTTTTTTAGAAAAAATGTGACCCGATATCGCGGGCCATAAACGGATTTTATTGATTGCAATGGCTTCTGCTTTTGAGGTAAAATAATGGAAGAATTTTGCTCATTTACGTGATTTTATTTGCGAAATTCTCGTACCGCGAATAAAATAAGAGTGTGAGTAGTTTATCAGTT
>JAITKJ010000012.1 GCA_031278455.1 Puniceicoccales bacterium
CTTACGCATGAAGCAAAATTAACTCCGCCAACGGCTCGAGCGGCCTTAAAAGCACTCGAATCCATGGGTATTCTGGAAAAAATTTCCACGCGCCGGAATGGCAAAACCTATATTTTTCGAAAGTACCTCGATTTATTGGCGTAGAGAAATCCTCCCAAAAGCCTTCCAAATGCCTAAGAGTTTGTTTACAATTTTCCCCAGCAAAAGGAGCATCCGCCTAAAAAACGGAAGCTATGCCTCCAAAACGTGTCCATGGATGTGTCTACAAAAGCCCCTGAAATTTCACGCCGTTTCGCTTTGTGACAATTTTACAGAAAAAGCTTGCAAGCCCCGATAAACAGCGCATCCATGGCGTCGCCGTGGGACATGGTGAAACGGTGAAAATGTGTATAAAATTGGTTTTTTAAGCCGTTGGTTCAGGGTTCGAATCCCTGCCGGCCTACCAGTGGTGATGCGACTTAAATGATTGGCCACTACATGCTTGCCACGGGTTTCGTTCAGTTTGCCTACCGTTTCCCTATGAATCCATACGTATTCATAGGCATTTTTCCCTTGCCTAACTCCTTGTCTAAATTTTAGATAGGTACCGCAAGACGCAAGGAGGAACCATAGGGCTGGGTCAAATAATGACAAAACGAGTGTAAAATTTTGGGAAGGAAAAGTTTGCGAAAAAGCAACTCGAGTAGAATACTCCCTCCCTCGCCAGTGGCGAAGTCTTTCCGCATCCCAGTGCGCGAGCCATCAACAGTTATAACCAAACTTTTCCCAGCATCTCCGTGCAAATTTCCGACATAAAACTTACCATACCTCACGTTACCGTCCGGGAACAGGCGGAAGCAGAAATCCGCCGCTCGCTCCGCTAGAGCCTCCTCGACGGGACCTGGGACCGTTACCTGGGCGGTGTTCTTCCCGCCATACCGCGCAAGGGCTCCATATTCATCGTTGAATCCACCTGCCAGGGGCGAAAAACGCTCTATGATTTGTACACCAAAAGCCTGGCACCAAATTCGGAATGGCAGCACGTGTTTTTTCCGTGGTATGAGGAGATGCAATACGTTTCAGATAACCGCAACGAGCTGAACAGTAATGAGGTAGCGCTGCAGAAAAAGTACAACTTAACCGATGGGCGGATTAATTTTTGGGCGGATTTTTCCCGCCAATGCGGTAAGTTGATGGCCCTTCGGGAATATCCCTTTTGCATCGAAGATGCATTTTCCGTGGCTGGGTCTAAGTCGTTGATAACGCCAAGGTTGGTTGAGCAGTCCATGGCACGCCAGCCGTGGCCGATGCAGGAAAAGGAGCCAATCATCATGGGCTTGGACCCTTCGCGCATGCGGGATGCCACAGGCATAGCCGTTCGCCAGGGAAAGAATATGTTGGAGGTGAGCGAGATACCGCCGCTTGAGGACGCTTACCAATTGGCGGACACGGTGTTGGCGCACATCGTCGATTTTAAGGTGAGCGTGGTTAATTGTGATTCCGGAGGAATGGGTTCCGCGTTCATCGACGTTTTGCGGCGGGTGGCCAGGAGATTCATTGCGCCCGTGGACTTTAGCGCGAAGCCGCGAAACGCGGAAAAATACTTCAACATGCGGGCGGAAATGTATGACGGTCTGCGCCAATGGCTTGTGGAGGGCGGCCGTCTTCCAGCGAACACGGCGCTAGTGCACGAGTTGCTGGCCATCGAAATCAATGAACGGAGGGAGGGTCGGTTACTTCTGGAACCGAAGCATAAGTTGCCCAAGAGTCCGAACATGGCCGACGCTTGCGCGCTCACAATGACCGAGGATAATTTTATTTCGCGGAGTTTCATTGGAAGGGCAATTGACATAAAGCCCTGGAGCTAAATAATTTAGCCATGGCATCTATTGTGGAATGAATCGGCACTGGGCGGAATTGAAGCCAACCGACTCCCTGGTCGATAAAATCGCCCGGGAAAACGATGCGGCGGACGTTGACATGATAAGGGCGCAGCTGGACGTGGCATATGAAAAAATAACCAAGAAATTTTTCGAGTGTTTGGACGCGTCCAACTTTTACGCCGTGCTCAAGCAATTTGTTCTATCCATCGGCATTGGAACGGGTTGCCTGCTCGTCAATAACGTGAAGCCGGGGAGGCAGTCTGGCAGCGCAAGTCCCTTTGAGTTCATCTACGTGCCCGTCAGTAACTTATCACTGGACACGGGCAGCAACGGGGCAATTTACGGCGTTTTCCGAGACATGACCGTGCGCCGGGAGGAAATTCCCCTGCTCTGGCACGACGGATCGACGGCTGGCGTACAATCCCTACGTGGTTTTCCGCTGGGGCACCATTGAGGGCGAAAGCATGGGACACGGGCCAATTTTGGAGGCCATGGCGGACATTCGGTCGCTTAACCTGTTGTGGAAGACATACAGCGGAACTTACGCAGGCCGTGCGCCACCAGCCGCAGGACATCGAATTGCCCAGCGAAAACGTGATGACCGCCCATGAAACGCAACAGCGGGCAAATCGGATTTTGCGGCTCATGGCCGGGTGAACATGGATTTTGTGACACCGTTTTTCAAAATCGGGCTCCGGCTCATGCAGAAATACGGCATCATCCAAATCCCTGAACGCGTGGGAGATATCAACCAATTCACAACGAAAATTGTGCTGAATTCCATGCGGCAATGAAGGAACAGTCCGACTGGACCCCGAAAGACTTTTCCGCCCTTGAGACAATTACGCAAACCGCCGATGGCGTGAGACTTCTGTCAAAGGTGCTCCGGTCCGCGGATCGGATGAAAGCTGGGCAATTTTTCACCTATGCGCCAAAAAATGAAAGCGCCGAGGACCTCACCAATAGAGACCGCATCGCCATGTACGAGCGGGCTTACGCCATGCAGCGAACGAATCCGGAGGAAGCGCGGCAGGAATTAAACCGCCTGGCGCGGATGTTTGAGAAATGAGAGTGGCTAATGGTCGCCATGATGGCCCAAACAAGAAAGGATATTCACCTTATTTTCCTCCGGGAAATACTCGTAAACCAATCGATCCTTTTCGTTGATTCGCCGACTATATCTACGCCCACCGTGGCCCTTTAGACGCTCGACCTTCCCAGTGCCTCGGGTTGGCGAATTGCGAATCTCAACCAAAAAACTATCGAGCTTATCGCGAAACCTTTTTTGAAGATTTGCGTATTGCTCTTTTGCGTTTTCAGTAAACCTTATTTCAGTTTCTGACGAGTTCATGCAAATACTTCAACATTTCTTTGTCGTCCGTGAATGATGTGAGCGTTGGATTATTTCGCGCTTCTTCGGCGATGCGTTCTAATTCTTCCCTGGTATTTACACCCAGACGCGCGCGTAACTCGCACATGTACGGACTGTTAGCCTCTTTCTCCAGCTCCTCGTCAAACTCCTCATCGACATCAACGAGCGGTACCGATGAAACCTTTTTTACTTTCACTTTTGCCGGAACAGAAGTTTTTCTGTCCTGCCGAACCGATGCCGCGATTGCCATGATTGCCTTTGTTTATATTCATGAGTAAGGCCTTGTCAAGCGTTCTTATTTGAGAATTATTTGTAAGACTTTTAAGCCAAACTTCATTTTTCGCCTATAGCCGCGTTCTCTTCTCAATCTCTTCTTCCCACCAGCCATAGATCGTGAAGCAAAGGCTGACAAAAATGAATATACCCTCAGCCCATTCGTGGATGTACAGGTTATGGATAAAAAAGTAAACGTTAGCCACGGACAATATCCGCCAGCACCAGAGCATGTTATCCCTGATACGGAGGAAGCAACCGAAAGTTGCCATTATTGCCAAGGCGGTAAAGAGCCACGGTATCATTTGGGTTTCCCTCCCTTTTCTTTATAGCCGTTGGCGTAGGCGGCCCGCGCCTGTTTGGCCGCCCCCGCCTTCGTCCTATAGACCTTCCCGCGGCTTCCCCATTTGTATCCGCCTTTAACTTTTTTTATGGGCATCTTTTAACTCCTTTGCTCCTTTTAAAGTCCAATACCGATGGCAACCCAATCGCATTTTTCCGTGTAGATTGTCGTGTTGAGTCGTGCCCGCAGCCAGAAGGAAGTTTGGGTTTTTACCCCGCACTGGGGATAGGCCCAGGCGCCGTCGTCCGGTATGAGAAAAACGATGCCAAAGGCTGATGCACCAAGACTTTGGGTAATTGTCGCCGCGGAGGTAAGCGCCACGTTGATATCGGCGAAGGTGCCGTCTTCGTTGAGTCCATTGGGGATGAG
>JAITKJ010000003.1 GCA_031278455.1 Puniceicoccales bacterium
TGACCTCATAAACGAGGCTGCAGCGCTGAATGAGTCCATGCGCAAGTTTAACGACATTTATTCCTCTTTTGCGGCTAACGCCCTAAACTATGACAGCAGTGCGCCAAATCAAAGGCTGAGGATCGAACCGTGGCTACTGCAGCTTTACATTGATAATGGCCTGCGATTTCCAGCAGGTGGCATATGCGACGGTCTTATGCCGCAAATTTATGTTAGAATAAATCAGGATAATATAGCTATGGCCTATCATGCTGATTGGGATTTTTTCTTTATAAACAATACCGGGGCTAGTCCAGAGCAAACAGTTTTGTGGTCGCATCGCGTGCAGTATTCTCCTCACACTTTTGTGCCTAATGCTCCAAAGCCAGCGCCAACGCACACGTTTAACGAATGCCTTGAGAGCATGAAGATTCGTGAAATAATGAGTAACGCACAACTCATGGAAAAACAATTTTCATCGCCCGCCAAATATAAACTCCAAGCATATACATCGGAAGGCGTTCGCCTCGCCTTTAATCTGCATACGGGGATCTTTTATGCGAAATGCAAGTTTGATATGGCTGGCAACATGAGTTATGAATATTTCTTCGGCCTCAACGATCCGCCTTCAAGCATCGACTATACAAAGCCATATGAATTATATCCAATCGAAGATTCTGGCTATGATATTGACGTGAGCGCATGTTGCTATTCGCGTACGACATCCATTGATGCTGTGCTTGGCGGAAATAGTATTGGTTGCTTTAGCCAAAAAGAAGTTAATGCATTCTTGGATCAAATCCGCATTGCCATTGACCAATTGAACAACAAGCTCAGCGTGGTAAGTACGACGCTCGGCATGTATAATCAGGATCTACAGCAAAATTACTCAGTGGCAACATCGGCCCTGGATGCCACCGAAGAAGCACAACAAAAAACGGCGAAGAATATACGCTGAAAATCTACGTTAATCACGGTTGTGCATCGAGTACGGAGCTTTTTGACGGAGATTTTGCAGAACTCAAAAAGCGTTTCCAGAGATCCGGGCGACGCCTCTGGGTGCGGAGCATGCGTTGTTCATGGCGCCATTGGGTGATTTTCTTATGATGTCCACTGAGCAAAATTTCCGGAACGGAGCTGCCGTCAAAGATTTCCGGCCGGGTGTACTGGGGAAAAGTTAGCAAACCATCGCTAAAGCTGTCCTGCTCAAGAGATTGCTCTGCGCCCAGGACGCCTGGCACATACCTGGCCACCGCATCAATCACAACCGCCGCCGCAAGAATTCCATTTGTTAGAACATAATCACCAATGGAAATTTCCCGATCCACATACTTTTCCCGAATGCGCTCGTCAACACCTTCGTAGTGGCCGCACAGAAGGATAAGATGCCTGCTTTTGGCCAATTCTCGGGCGATTTCCGAAGAAAAGAGCTCCCCGTCGGGACAGAGATAGATGGTAGATGTTCCCGATGTTTTCAAATCCTTCAAGGCCAAAGCGATGGGTTCTGGTTTTAAAACCATACCAGCACCACCGCCAAATGGACGATCATCGGCAACGGCATGGCGATCCGTCGTCCATTCACGAATGGACCGGGAGGTAACACGAAGAATCCCACACTGAATGGCCCGCGCCAGCATGCTCTCGGCTACAAACCCCGAAAATACATTCGGAAACAGGGACAAAACATCCACGGCCAACGCGCGTTCCGCGTTCATTGGGATCAGATAAAAGTTTAAGCAACGGAGCAGCGGCGCGCCTTTGAGATCAGCGCTCGCACTGTATCCGTCGGTTGGGCGCCGACGCCAACCCAATAATCCGCCCGACTAAGATTGAGCACCAACTCTTGCTCTTGTCCCCGTGGGCTTGGGTTATAATTTCCCAAATTTTCGATGAACCGGCCATCCCGCCGCGAACTCGATTCAGCCACCACCACCCGATAGAGCGGACGGTGTGCCCTTCCCTGTCTCTGCAAACGAATTTTTACCGCCATATTTTTCTGACGGCAATGCATGGAAACGCGACCTAGCTGTCAAGCCATTCTGCCAATTTGCCATTGCCATATCCGCGCGGCAGCGGAAAATCGTTTCAATGGCATTTGGCTTTAAAACACAACGGCGTGCGGTCCTTATCCAGATTGTTCGCGCTTTTAGGGGAGAAAATTTTCCCGCGGAAGTTGAAAAAATTTTCGAAAAATTTCCATTGGAGGGCGAAAAAAGCTACCCCCTTCCGAATGACGTCCGCCGGGGATTAATTGCAGCGGCGTTGGGATTTGCCGCGGATGGGGAAAAAATCGATTTGGTCAACCTTGCCCAATTGGCTCAGGGACGTACTCTGGCGGAAATGCCGCCATTAACCACGCTTCCGTGTGCTTGCAACGGATGCAGCGGTGGAGAAATCCGTGTAACGGACCTGTGCCAAAACTGCGCCCTAAAGCCCTGCATCCAGTCCTGTAAATTTGATTCCATCCACAGCGATGGCAGCCGAACGACCATCGATGGGACAAAGTGCAAAAAATGTTCCGCTTGCCTGCGCGCTTGTCCTTACGGGGCCATAGCAAAAACCATCATGCCGTGCGAAAATGTCTGTCCGGTCGGAGCAATTTTCCGGGATGCGAATGGCCGCGCGATCATTGATTTTTCTAAATGTATTTGTTGCGGAAAGTGTATTTCAGCCTGCCCATTTGGGGCCATCCAACCGCGCAGCCAGGTCATTGACGTGCTAAGAGCCATTCGCGGAGGCAGGCAGGTAATTGCGATGCTCGCGCCATCCATTTTCGGCCACTTCAAGTACGCTCCGGAACAAATACGCGGCGCCTTTAAGAAAATTGGATTTTCTGATGTGGTGGAAGTTGCCATTGGTGCGGAAATAACCGCTATTAAAGAGGCGGGAGAATTGCACGAACGGCTGGAATCAGGGGCGAAATTTATGACCAGCTCCTGCTGCGCTGCCTATAACAATTTAGTGGAACAGCATATGCCAGAAATCAAACCCTACGTTTCAGTCACTGGAACACCAATGCATTATACGGCTGAAAAATTGCACAAGGAGGATCCGGATTCCGTTCTCGTTTTCATAAGCCCTTGTCTTGCGAAGTTCCGAGAAGGACATGCTGATAAAAATGTTTCCTTTGTGCTTGGATTCGATGAAATCGACGCCCTATTCGAAGCATTTGAAATCGACGCGGCTGATTGTAAAGAGGCGGGATTTCCCTACGACAGCGCGAAGGAGGCCCGGGAATTTGGCTTTAGTGCCGGTGTCTCCGGGGCCATAAAAGCGACCGCGCGCGGGAAATTGGATGGAGTTAACTTCGTCCCCATCAACGGCTTGGATCAAGACGTGATCAAGGAGTTGCGGGGCTATGCCAGATCTGGAGAATGTGATAAGGGAAATATGATTGAGGTAATGTGTTGTTCGGGGGGGTGCGTGGGCGGCGGACTTACCATTTGTCCCGTTGCCCAAGCCCAACGACAGTTGAAAAATTATGCGGCGCTAGCAAAATCACTGGGCGACGAAGATCATCCGGCAAATCCAACATTTTCGAAGTGAACAATCTTATCGGCGCGATTGGTAAATTTGGGCGTTAAAACCTCAATGACATCTAATCGGTAAGTTTGGGCATACTCCGCACGCGTTTGTAGGAATGCATTGCGGGCACGGCAGAGAGCCCTCTTTTTACGGGTTGCCCGGGCGGCGCCATAAGCACCAATGCCACTGGCGGAGGACCGGGTTTTCACTTCCACGAAGACCAACACGCCATTGTCGTCGGCAACGATATCGATTTCGTCGCGGCCGAATCTCCAATTGCGAGCAAGCACATCGTAGCGTTTTCTCTGCAAAAAGCGTGTCGCGACCCCCTCTCCCCACTGCCCACGATCCCAATTCGTCATTTGCCACATGCCAATGGATTGGACAAAAAGTGTCAATGCGATTTTTAACTATGGACAAGTGGCGCTTTCGCCCCTAAAGTGACCAGCCATGGTGCTTACGGTGAAGCAGCGGCTAAGTATCACACGGGAATTTTTAAAAATTCTTCAAAGCTCGGTAGTAAGCATTGCTCAAATTGAGGGGCTATTGAATCTTTTTGAAATACCGACGGATGATTTGGAGGCGCGGATTTTTATTCTCACACGTTTGGCCGAATTGGCAAGGGATGTTTCTCTCAAAACCTACCGCTCGGAGGAGGTGCGCGAGTATGTGATCAATTCCATTCAAGGGTTATTGGATCGCTACATTGAGGAAGAGGATGCGATGGTCGAAGAAGTGCAGGAATAAAAGAGGGGTGTGCCGTGATCGTTTGGGAAGAGATTCAAAAATTTTGCGCTACTTTGGGTATATCGGAACCAAATCTTGGCGAAAATGATGTGGCGGTTATGGAAATCGAGAACGTTGGCGAGCTTTTCGTTGATATTTCTGAAAAAGAAAGCGTTTACATGTACCTGTTTTCCGACCGGCCGCGCCTGACCGCCAAGGAGGTGTTACGCACGTTGCAGTTCTGTGATCCATCAAGGTCCGTTGGAAGCGTGCCTTTGCATTTTATTGCCGATGAAAATGGCCGGGTTGGATTTTTAGTTATTTTGCCCGCCAGTGATTGCTACGTGGCCGCGATAATCAAAGCATTCAATCAAGTCTTGCAGCTTCTGCTGCGGCTAATACAGTTGTGAAGAAATCGTGGATACGCCCTCACAGCAATCTGGCGCCAAGTCGTCGCAGGCAAAGCGGACTCCTCCCCTAAAGCCGGTTGACCCAAAGACCTACAGTTTTGACATGGGGTTGACGCGAATTACCACGAATAAAAATCAAAAAAAAATTCTGCGACTGCCGAAGTCCGTTGAAATTGGCCCAAGCGAAGGGCGCATCGAGGAGCACCTGCAAGATATCATCAATTTGAAAACATTCGAGTCCATCCTCGTAGATGCATTGCGGCCAAAGGTAAAAAATCAACAACAGCTGATTCCAGTACATTTCCGACGGCGCCTTTCGGAACTGCGCGACTATTTCATGCGTGCCCGTGACAGTAAGGGCCAGCGGATGCTTGGCGAAATGGAGCCTATTTTTGAGCTCTTGGAAGCCCAACTAACGGAAGAAACCGGGCGAAACGAATTACTTGAACAGTACCGACTAATGATTTTAATGGGGTAGGAGACGCGTGAGAGAGGAAGACAAAGACTTTTTGGAGCTGCTTGGCTATCTTTATCTGCAGTACGGTAAGCACGATCCGGCGCGGGTGATTTATCACACGCTCTGTGAGTTATCGGATCCGGCGAGTATAGTGTTGCTAGCCTATGCCTATTGTTTGGCCGCGGATGGAAGCTATGCCATGGCCCTCCACGAAATGGACAAAATTTCCATGGAGACGCTGAATCTCCAGGAACTCAGCGGATTTCATCTGCTCCGCGGGAATATTTTTTGGCATATGCATCGAGATCGGGAAGCGCGGACGGAGTTGCGGCGCTTTTTGGAACTGGAGCGGTTGAGAACCAATGGCCAGCCGCGTCCGGCTGTTATCGGTCAGAATATCCAGCCGCTGGTCATAGGTGGCGTGGAGCGGGTTGTCAGCGTGAAGATGCGTCCACCGGAAGAGGGACTTTGGAAAAAATTTTTGAGATTTATAGCGAGAAAGGAAATAAGTCGTGAGCTTAGCCGATAGAATTGAGGGCGGCGTTCTTCGCCTCAGCCGTTTTAGTGACATTTTTTTGGCGGGATTCGTGATCATGATCATCTCGTTGATGATCATGCCAATTACGGAAAGCGTGGTGGACGTGCTCATTGCCATCAATTTGACCATTTCCGTGGTTATGATGATGATGGCTTTGTATATTCCGGGCATTTTGGCTTTTTCCACCTTTCCAAGTTTATTACTGTTTACCACTCTGTTTCGGTTATCATTGAGTATCAGCACCACGCGCATGATTCTCATCCATGCCAATGCGGGAAAGATCATCGACACCTTCGGAAACTTCGTCGTTGCGGGGAACTTTGTCGTGGGCGCGGTAATATTCCTAATCATTCTCATCGTACAATTTATCGTGATTACCAAGGGTTCCGAGCGTGTGGCCGAGGTGGCCGCCCGATTCACCCTGGACGCCATGCCCGGTAAGCAGATGAGCATCGATGCCGACATGCGTGCAGGGACTATCGACGCCGATGAGGGCAAACGGCGGAGGAGCAACCTGGAAAAGGAAAATCAGCTCTACGGTGCCATGGACGGTGCCATGAAATTCGTCAAGGGTGATGCCATCGCCAGTTTGATCATCACGGCCATCAACATCATCGCCGGACTCATCATCGGTGTGAGCCAAAAGGGTATGACCATGGACAAGGCCGTTAAGGTCTATTCCATTCTAACCATCGGAGACGGATTGGTTTCACAGATACCAGCATTAATTATTTCCATCACCTCTGGAATCATCGTCACCCGTGTGGCCTCCGAGGACAAGACGCCCCTCGGTTCGGAAATCTTCAAACAGGTCATCGGCCAACCAAAGGCTATGATGATCGCCGGCGGCATGGCTGCGTTATTTATGGCCATTCCCGGATTTCCAAAGGTGCCATTTCTCATTTTGGGCGGATGCATTCTCGTGGCCGGGCGCACATTCTTCCGCGTAAGCCAGGGCAAGTCGGCGAAGGGCAAGAAGAAGGGCAAGGCAAAGCCAGGCGTGAAGGGCGATGCGGAGCCGGCGGGCCTGGAAATTACCGAAGAAAAGGAGGAGCCGTTCTCCGTCACCGTCCCACTCATGTTGGACGTGGCCACTTCCATCGAATCCTCCATCGAGGCGGAAACATTGAACGAGCAGCTGATGCAGGTACGCCGGGCGCTTTACCACGATTTGGGTGTGCCATTTCCGGGAATTCACCTACGGTTCAACGATCATTTGGCCACGGGAAGTTATCAAATTCTTCTTCAGGAAGTTCCCATTTCTCAGGGAAAGATCGTCCCCCATTCGGTCATCGTGCGAGAAACCAAGGAGAATCTGGACATTCTCAATGTCCCCTATCAGGAGGAAAAACCGTTTCTGCCAAATTTGCTCGCCCTGTGGGTGGACGAAAAACACATTCCTCGGCTGGAAAAAGCCGGAATCAAATTCCTGCGCACACCGGAAATTTTCACCTATCACCTGTCCTTCGTTTTGAAGCGCTATGCGGGGGACTTCCTCGGCCTGCAGGAGACTCGCTTCCTCACCGAGCAGTTCGAGAAAAGCTCCCCGGAAATCGTCCGCGAGGTCATGCGCATTCTTCCTGCGCAAAAAATTACGGAAGTCCTGCAGCGCCTGGTGCAGGAGGAAATTTCCATTCGCAATCTCAAGGCCATTCTCCAATCCCTCATCGACTGGGGGCAAAAGGAAAAAGAGCCGGTTCTCCTGGCCGATTACGTGCGAACGAATCTCAAACGTTACATCAGCTACAAATTCAGCGGTGGGCAAAACATTCTCGCTGCCTATCTGCTTGATCCATCCATTGAAGACGTGGTCCGCAAGGCCATCCGCCAGACCTCCGCGGGTAGTTATTTGGCGCTGGAACCGGATATGGCTAAGCGTATCCTGCGAGGCATCAAACGGGAGGTGGGAGACTTGTCCAAATTGGAGCGCAAGCCAGTTTTGCTCACCTCCATGGATATCCGCCGCTATGTGCGCAAGCTTATCGAGCTGGACCTCTACGACCTTCCCGTGCTCTCCCACCAGGAACTCACCGAGGAAATCACTATTCAACCACTCGGGCGTATCGTTCTTCCGCGCAATTAATGCACATTTTTGGTGGTTCTTTTGCGAAAAAGAACTATTCTAATTTTGTAATTATGATGCAGCCATGGACAAATGATCTCTAATCGGAGGCGTCAGAGCAAATTATACCGGAGGATATCTCATAGGAGCGGCGGGCGGTCGTAGTGATTACTTGGCTTTTTTTCGTATCCCAGCGTAGTCGCGTGGAAACCATCTTTTCGTCCGCCGTATGCATTTTCAATGTCGGACCATGACACCTCCCTAATTATGCTATCATTGCATTCGAACCATTTCCCATTGCGATATACATAGGCTTTGTAATGGCCGCCATCCATAGTGCCACAGTGCGCAATAATGCTAATTAATCTATACTCAAGAGATTCTGAACTAGAATCTGACGTGAATTGACTCATATCGATAGATTCTGGAAACTCACAACGTAAAGTGTTTTTCCCGTTTGCATCACCGTGTACACGGTGAATTTTGACGGTAAAGTTGTCCGGCATGGGACATTCGAGTCGAGTCATCTCAAGCGCACCATCAACATCCCTATATTTTCTAGATTGCCACCGACAATAGTCCGCCCGAAACGCATCTTCCAGAGTCCCACCGTCTGGAGTAACGCCAAAGAAATCATCGGCACTCATTGAAGAGCTATCATATAGTATTTTCTCACCGTCAGACGATTTTACAGTACGACGCAACGGAAATTGACATGGAAATAATTTGGTTATTTTTGCTGAAATTTCACGATCCGCTATGAGCCTTACTAGATCCCGCAAATTCCTCAGAATATCTGTAAGCATAATATTCGAGTCATCCTGTTGGCGTGCTTTCAGATATCCAAGCTCAAACTCGGCATCCAAGAGATCCCTCATCGCCCTTTTCGGGCATGCTCCTTCGCCCGTTTCAAGATGTGTAAACAAGGCAACTATAGCATGCAGCAATTTTGTGCGCGGATTGTCAGCTTGTGGAAAAATTTTACGCAATGTGAAAATCGCTTCTCGAA
>JAITKJ010000021.1 GCA_031278455.1 Puniceicoccales bacterium
CGATTTGTTCCGATTTGTTCCGATTTGTTCCGATTTGTTCCGATTTGTTCCGATTTGTTCCGATTTGTTCCGATTTGTTCCGATTTGTTCCGATTTGTTCCGATTTAACATAAAACCGCCTAAGTTTATTATCTTGCGCGCGAGTTTCAATGCTTTTTTGGGCGAATTAAAAAATTTCCCCATTGCATTGTTCGGCGATCCGAGGGATCCAGATTTTGCACACCCAACTCCCCATCGCGGCAATTGGGATGGCATAAAAAGAAATTGACTTTTCTACGAATTTTCTCGCCTGATCCTTCTTCCGCAAGGCTTTGATGAAGTTTTTGCGAACCGGTGAGGTAACCAAGTGGCTAAAGGGTGCAGACTGTAAATCTGCCGAGGTTTCTCTTCGTGGGTTCGAATCCCTCCCTCACCACCACTTAGGAAGCATTGACAATAGATTTGAAGGACCACACCTTCTGGCAATGAGGCAAATTTTGCCTGGATTTCGCGATTTTTATCCTACTTCTTGCGCCGTTCGAAACTATCTCCTTCAGAATTTTCGCCAAGTAACTCGGACATATGGCTTTGAGGAGATTGATGGTCCGATTCTGGAGCCTTTGGACCTCTTTGTGGAAAAATCCGGAGAAGAGATTGTTTCCCAGTTGTTTAGTTTCTCCGACCGCGGCGGCCGAGAAGTCGCGCTTCGGCCAGAATTTACCCCAACGCTTGCGCGTATGGTTGCCGCACAGGCAGCGACACTAAAACGCCCCATTCGCTGGTGTAATGTCGGGGAGCATTTCCGCTATGAACGCCCACAAAGAGGCCGGTTGCGCTCATTTTGGCAAATGAACGCCGACCTTCTAGGGGAGGGTAATGTCTCCGCGGATGTGGAAATGATTGCCCTTTTGGTTGCCGTTTTCCGCGGGGTTAAACTTGGCGCGGATGATTTCGTCGTTCGTATTAGTGACCGGAGGCTTTGGTGGGATTTTTTGGCAGAACTCGGCCTCTCCAGCGGACAAATACCTTCAATTTTAGGGATCATCGACAGGTTTGAACGGGAAGGTCCACGGGAATTGAAAAAAAAGCTGGCGGAACTCTGCCCAATAGTGGGCTCGGAGCTTTTTGCGGCAATTAGCGATTTGCGGCAATGTCGCACGTTGGAAAATATCAAAAGTGTCATGGGCGAAAAAAATTTGCCCCGCATGGACGATTGGGAAAAACTTCTGCAATTATTGGACGACCTGCAATTGATGCCTTTTATCCAAATCGACCTTGGTATCGTGCGCGGCCTTGCCTACTACACGGGCTTTGTCTTCGAGGCGTTTGAACGGTCGGAGCAGGGAAGGGCGCTGGCCGGTGGCGGGAGGTATGACGATCTGCTGAAAAAACTTCACAAAACACCATTACCCGCCTGTGGATTTGCCATTGGAGACGTGACGCTCGGGCTTTTACTGCAAGAAAAGCAATTAATTCCCGCGTATAACGCTGCCCCACGCGTATTCGTTATTTTTTCCAATAAAACTCGAAAAATGGCCCTTTCCATTTGCCAAGACTTGCGGCGCAGTGGGATATCCCTATGCTACGACCTCCATGGAGAGTCGTCGTTCGCCAAGCAACTCAAAGAAGCAAGTAAGTCCGGGGCCAATTTTGCGCTGTTTATCGGCACTGACGAAGTGGCATCGGGGAATTTTACGTTGAAAAATCTTTCCTCGGGCAGCGTGCAAACTTTTACCGCAAACGAGCTTTTGAGCGTTTTGGACTGACATCAGTGGCGCTCCCATCGGGATTCGAACCCAAATCGTCGGTTCCGGAGACCAATATTCTATCCAT
Source organism: Puniceicoccales bacterium (assembly GCA_031278455.1). Classification (GTDB taxonomy): domain Bacteria; phylum Verrucomicrobiota; class Verrucomicrobiia; order Opitutales; family JAIRLM01; genus JAIRLM01. The sequence continues at coordinate 1,813 of JAITKJ010000021.1, forward strand.
TGAACTATGGGAGCCCGGTTTCATACGGTGCCGTTGAAGTCTGAATGGCAAGTGCAATTTTGCCGGCAAAATTTTGGTTATGCAGTGGAGCGATCATCCGATTCGGGCACGCCGGAAATTTAACTGAGTCATGGAGTAAAATCAGGATTGACATCTGCGCCATTTTGCGTATATGCGTAACGCATAATGTCAACTCTTGGAATTTCATGCTCCCTTCTTACGCCTCAAGGCATACAGGCTGCGGGTACATTTGCGCAAGATTTTTTTAATAGTATGCCCCCCGCCCTTTCGCCAGATGCCCGCGAATGGGTTGCAACACTCACGTATGGATCCAATCCTCAGTTCACTGCACCAAACTTTGTGTGCGGACTACAGTATCCGTATTATTGCGCACAGATTGTTAACGAGCAAGTCGTTAAAAATCTACGTGAATGCCCTCATCTCTACAATCAAGAAGACCGCCTTCGCCTTCTTATGGTACTTTTTCCTTCCGGCAATACAACTTCTCTACAGAACGCGGCCAAGAAGTCCGCCACGACCATTGAATTCATCATTCAAGGCTTAAGCACACTTTACAGAATCTTGGCAGATTCTGCAATGGATCATCTTGGTCTGGCCTCAACTCAAGGAGAATTGGCAATAAGGTTAGGGTACATCCAAGAACACCTTTTCTGGGCTAGTGGATTCGCATACATACCGCAACGTATTTTTCTAGAATATCGCCAACGTTGCTTAACATTTTTTGTCCAAAATCTCGTCGGCGAACGTCATTTCCCATTTATTGGATACGGGCGAGATTCCGTCCAAATACCTTATTGTGCCGATCCATATCTTAGCCTCACTCTCCTAACAAATTTCGCCATTGAAGTTTATGTAAATGACGCCGACAATAACGCATTAAACGCCATAGTATTTTTACTTAGAATTGGCATAGTACTTCGCCGCAACAGCCCCACTCCAGCAGCAAATGCGCCTTTACTTCCCGTAGACCCCAAACAATTGCATGAAGGCTTGTCTCTGTATCCCGCGGATATGCGAGTTAATATTTTGCGTTCATTTGCATCAGCAAATTTTGCTGTTTCTGTGCACGCATTGCTCGCTTCAATTTCTTGCAGAGTAATATTTCATCAGCCCTTCTGGTGCGCACTTGCTCTTGAGCAAATTTTTCCGATATACGTAGGCGAGAATTTCGATTTAAAAGCGTTAGTACGTGATTGGCATTGCAATCCACCACAAACAGGCCTGGAAGAGTTGATGGTTGCTATCGCCCATTTTGGTGATGGACGACAACAGCTTCGGGCTTTGCAAAATCTCACGTTTTTCAAAGATCTGCGCCGCGAGCCTCAAATTGAAATAAAAGTCGGCGATAACACGTATAAAGATTTTCACAACATCAAGAGAAGCGACATAAATCCAATGATCGCAAATGCGGAAGAATATCCACAAGGTCCCCTTGGTGCGATTGCGCTTATGGGAGATATCTTATTACAAAATCTTCCACTAGATATGGCACGCAATGCTTTGCTTGCTGTAATACAGTACCCATGGACACAAGGCGAGTGCGCACGCCTTCTTTTAATTATTCAAGAAAGATGGAATGCATCCGAACTGGTTTTTCATCTATTTGCACTTCTTAACGCAGGCAGAAATGAAACAAAAATTTCACTCATTTTCGCTCCCGATGGATCTGTGGTCATTCAGTCTACGGCTGCATATGGAGGACCACTAGCTCCAGGATTTCTGCCGCCAGATATGCCTGGCCATAGCAGAGCTCCCTTTATATTCCTCTTCACAGAAATTGGTTGTAAGCCAAATGGACAGATAGCAGTGCATAAGGCACAAATGGCGTTCCGTGTTTAAATATAATCATTCATGGGTCACATGCTTTTGCAGAGATTTTTCGATTGCTTTGAGTTGTATATCTAAACTTGCATTGACCGTGCCAATTTCCGTTTCGATGATGCAGTCATCCGACTGCAATCGACCGTCGGCAACAACTTCCACAAATGGCATATCATCATCTCCGTTAGCAGCACCACCAACACTTTCGCGCACGGCCGTGGCCTGTTCCGGACTCACGCGCACGATGACTCTTTTTTGATTGCGAACGGTGAGCAACGCATTGTGGACAATTGCTAAAAGCCGCTGTGTATTATCAATCTCACCGATGATTCGCTTTACAGAGCGCATAACAATATTTACGATGCTCTCCTCAAATTTCTCGAAGCTTTCCATCCTTTTGGCGGCAATTGCCATCATTAACTCGGAAAGTTCCTGCTTGCCTTCGGCCATTCCCGCCTCATGGCCTTTTTTGCGCTCTTCCTCAAATGCATCCTTGGCGCCAGCAATAATCTTCTTTGCTTCCGTCTGAGCAGCACTAACAATCTGTTTGGCCTTTTCCTCCGCTGAAGACAGAGATTCGCGAATTAACACCTCCGTCTCCTTGATAACCTTTCCGACGGAACCAAAAGCCATGAATTCGTCGGCGCGTAAAATCCTTTTACCTGGAACAATTTGCAGCTTTTTTTCGCCTTCTCTAACCATCCACATGATCGTCTCCTTTGTCTCCATTCGTACAGTACCTGGTTAAAATATTTTCCAAAAACGTCCAAACACGGTCCGTAAAGCCTTTCCTGAATTTCGGAAAAGCCCAATTCTCTCCGGGCCGAAATTTAAGCTGAAAGCGCATTAATAGCGCCTCAGGCAGGTCACACAGACATGTTGCCACACAAAATTTTCCAGCAATCATCAAACGCACTGGCAGCGGCTTATCCAGCCCAGGAATCTGGTCTCGCCGGATGTTTTTGGGTTGGAAGAAAAGCGCTTTGCGGAGGGAAAAACGGTAAATCTCATTCCCAATCACGTGAATGAGCGCCTCCCGTTCTTTTTTCAAAATAGTGCGCCGAATTTCATCTGACCAGATGGCAGCCCCAGCAAATTTCGCAAGTCGTCGGATTGTCTCTGCCGGAGCATAAAGCAATTGTTGCCTTGGAAGAAGGGGCGGTAGAACAATTTCTGAAGCCAAATTCAATTGTCCAAGGAGATAGCCGTTAAGTGCATCCCAACCACACTGAGTCTGCATAATAGCCTTCTGTGCCTCAGTATCTGCGACCCATTGGCGCAATCGCAACGGGTGCAAATAACGCAATGGTTCATAAAGAAATTGTAATACCTTTCCAGCCAATGGCATATTGCTTTTCAGAAAAGGTTCAAACTCTACGACATCTGCGCACATACATCCTCACCAACTACTCTTCTTCGGGTTCGTTCTTTTCCGGAGATTCGGCGAATTTTTCCCCCGCTACCGCCTCTGCAGGCTTATCGCCAAGCGCGGCCGCCTTGAGGCGTTCTTTTTCGTCGCGTTTCACAGTCATATAGTCATAAAGAATTTTGGCACCAACGAAGGATATCGCTGCGACAGCCACTGCAACAATTAAAAATAAGAGCAAAAATACCCAGATTGACGAATGCGTCATATGGATGCCAAGAAGATTTATCATCTGATTTCCTTCTGATATCGCATCGCTTACAACCGGCGCTTGAAAAAGCGCTACGGAAACCTTATCGTAGCTCAAGCCCTCTATACTATTGGTGACCAAATTTTTAATGTCGCGCACGGAATCCTCTATATTGGTTCCTTGCCGATACAGTATGAAAACTGACGCCGATGACGGTGTGATGGCTTCGGTAAAGCTATTAGTTGTTGGAAGAACGATATTTACTCGCGCGGTGACAACGCCAGTAATGTGACTAATGGTTTCGGCAATGCTTTCCGATATGGCATACATGAAGCGGGCCCGTTCCTCCGTTGGTGATGAGACCAGCCCAGATTTTTGAAATACCTTTCCAAGAGTTGAGAAGTCATCACGCGGGTAGCCAAATAGATTCAAAATCTCGACGGCACTGGAAAAGTCCGTGTTGGCCACAACGACCGTCCACATATTCTCCGCCCCTGCAATTTTACCAACATCCATGTTGCGAGTACGCAAAATTGAAATCATCTCATTTGCCTGCCGCTCAGAAACATTGGAGTAGAGCGGCGCTTTTCCGCAACCAACTCCCGCCAGTAATATAGCACCCAGTGCCAACGTCCGCAGTTTTTTAGCGATTTTCATCATTTTACCCCTGATTTCGGAACAGCGTTTGCAGTCCCTGTGAAAGTTTATCCGCCGTTTTGGCCGATAAGTCATTCATATATCCAAGCTGCATCAACTCAAATTGAGTGGAAAAAAGATCTGCCATCGAGATATTTCCGCCCATAACACGATCTGAAATATTGGCGACAATGTTGTCAAAATTTTGCCGAAACTCATAGAGCGGGTTCAGCATCATATTGTAAACATTTGCCCGTTGTGTTTGCGCGCTTCTATCAACGGACTCCGCCCCAGCTGTTCCCGCAGTGGCGACAAATGCCGCTTGAAATTGAGCAACATCTCCAACCTTTACCGCTCCAAAAAGCTGTGCGCTATCAATCGCTCCCTCGCCTTGCATTGCTGCAACCGCATCTACAGGTTCACCTGTCATCTCAATGCTCCGTTCCTATTTAAATTTTTTGCGCCGTAAATAACTGAAATCTTCTACCTTAAGTTGCCGTGCAAATTCAATCGCCTGGGGATCTGTCCCGTCAGCAATGACATCATCGAGCAATCTATCGCTAGCAGCAAATTCTCCAGATATGCGAAAAACCATGGCAGCTATCGCTTTGATAATTTGGTTGCCTGGACTGATAGGTGTTGCGCGGTTCACGAGGACATCGCACGCTGCTGCCAATTTTCCCATATGGATATACGCCAACGCTAGACCAATAAGCGGCTGTTCGCTCTTTGGCCGGACGGCTGCGATTCCATCGAAAATGACCTTTGCCAGTGACGGCACACCGCAACCACATGCCACATACCCAGCCTGCATCAGAAGCTGCAAGACATCCGATGACGCCTCCGCAAACTCCTCCGGAATCTCAATGCTGGAATGCCCCGATGAGCCCATCGCCTATCAACGTATGTTTTGCGTTGTCTTTGTCAATGCATCACCAGCCGCACGTAAGGTACCAGTTGCTAGGCCCGAAAGGATACCCCATGTTTGCACCATTGCCTGTACCTTCAATAGTTGGCCCTGATCAACAGAAGACCCACTTTCGGCCAAAGCGCTTATTTCCGAATTTAGGTCACCCTCTTGGTTACTAACCACCTGTCCTAACAGTCTATATAGCATGTCCAGCGTACTACACGATCCATTGCTGTCAGTCGCCCAAATTTCACTATCAAATTCCATAAAACCCCCAAATTGTCCATTAGGCGCGATAACCTCTTACTACCCTTATCCCTGCCTCCAAGGACTTAATAAAGCGACTGTATCCATGAAAACGACGACTGTCAAGCCCTTCTCGCAAGATTCTCTTAACATTTCCGAGTTCTTGGTAAAAAAGATCAACCACCTCTTTTCTGCGTGCCGGATCTAAAAGTTCACGTTCCAACGGAACCATACAAATTTCGACCTTTGCGTCCCCTGATTTCATTGAAGCGCCTCCAGTCGCAGGGCAAGTTGCGTGCCGTTACGGCTAAACTTTAGCCCGCTGACGTCAATGGCATCAATGCGCCAGCCGCTCGCAAGAAAAGACCCCTCAAAATATTTTTTCCCATCCCGAGTTGTCACCCAACTCATCCCCGAGGAGCCTACTGTAATAGCCTGAATCGGTTGCGCGAAAAGGCTATTCCCAGCTGGATCCGATTGCGCAGATTGCGACTGCACGTCAAAAGTGACAGGAATGACATTACCAAAGGTTTGAATGATATCTTCGGCTGCCATCCTCCATTTTTCTGCCAACAACGCGCTCACAGCGCCGCGAAATACCACACGACCAGATTCCGGGAAAACCGAAATGTGTTCGCGGAGCCCGTATTCATCCAGCGTAGTATTGGCAAGCGTATGCACGCTCTCCGGCGTCATAATGTCGGAATTAATCTTTTTGACTCCAGGAATATCCTGATTGAGTCGCCCACGAATACGTTGCCAGCGATCCGTATTGTGTACGTACCCGGAAATGGAGTATACCCCTGGGGCAACTGGGATAACACGAACAGTGCCATCAATGTCTCGGATGGAATCCTCAATGGCCTTAATGATCCGCTCTTCGCTACGTACATTAAATTGGATGGCAGTCGTAATTTGCAAAAGTTCATTTTTTAAAGTGCGCAACTGGTCATTTGTCGGAACGTATCCGTCGACGATAATCCGACCAGCCTCAACGCGGACATCAACGCTTGATCGATAATCCAAATTGGCGATCTCCGCACGGATAATTTTTTCGTTTACCACTAAATTTGGCCGATTCCTGTCCGGCAAAAACATCAATACCACGAGCCCGCCAACAAGCACCCCGATGCCAGAAAACACGATTCTACGTCGCTTTTTCCGTTCTTTTTCGCTCTTGGTGCCCGGTGCCGACGGATGTTTCCCCGCCGCCACACCCACAGGATTATCTGCGATATCCACTGGCATTTCCAAGGGCTTCTCCAATGGTGGCGCATCGGCTATCGAAATCACCGGCCATTCCGCGTCAGTTGCTCCAGCAACAATTTGCGTCGTCCCAATTGTAATAAAGCGAAAAGCTGGCACACTAACGGACTCCTTCGGTACAAGTTTCCCGTCAAGAAATACCTGCCCATCAAGTGGTGTCAGGCGTATACCTCCTCCTTCGTATTGGAAAGATGCATGTTTTGGCGCAGCCAACGCATCCGCCAACACCAAATCACAGGAATTGTCACTTCCAATGACCACAACCTTATCATGCTCATCCAATTCCACTTCCGCTCCAGCGTGTGGGCCAGAGAGAAGCCGCAGTAGAAAAGCTTGCGGCGCTTTACTGTCTCCTTCGACTGCCGTATCATCCATCATAAGTAGATCTCGTAGCGAAGTTATTGCCCGTTGCATACGTTGTCAACGTGGATTCGCGAATGAACCACTTTCATGCGAAATCCAGTCGGAACGCAGCACTTTCTCTCTTTTTCCATTGGAAACCACCCGCTTTTATTTATTTCGGAGATTTATTGCCATGCTCACAACAAAAATAATTGAGAAAAAAATGTTAATTATCATCGGAAGTGGCTGCGCGGGCTTGACGGCAGCAATTTACGCCGCCCGCGCCGCACTATACCCGCTGGTCATTGATGGCAACCAACCCGGCGGTCAGCTAACAACAACGACCGACATTGAAAATTTTCCAGGGTTCCCCGATGGCATCGGCGGGTATGAGTTGGTCGACCGCATGCGGAAGCAGGCAGAGCGCTTTGGGGCCGCATTTGTCAGCGACCATATTCGTGCCATGCGAAACGAAGGCGAAGTTTTTTATCTGGATGGGACAAGAACGACCTATGAGTCCAAGGCTGTTATTATCGCCACCGGAGCCTCCCCACGCCTGCTGGGTGCATCAGGAGAAGCTGAATATTTTGGCGGAAAGGGAGTGAGCACCTGCGCCACATGCGACGGGGCATTTTATCGCGGGAAAGATGTTGCCGTCATTGGTGGAGGAGATTCCGCAGTTGAAGAGGCAATTTTTCTTACGCGTTTTTGCCAGAAGGTTTACCTCATTCATCGCAGAGATTCTCTGCGCGCATCGGCTTCAATGACGCGACGCATAGTGGAAAACCCAAAGGTTCAAATTATTTGGAATAGCGTTCTGGAAGAGGTTTTGGGGAATGGGCTACGCGTCACAGGACTGCGTATTTGCAACGTAAAAACGAATATTGAACAAATTTTATCCTGTTCTGGCGTATTTATTGCCGTAGGACATAAGCCAAATTCAAGTTTTGCTATCGGGGTTATTCCGATTGATTCACATGGATATTTTATCCCGCGCGCTGACGACGCCAGTTGTAGCCCAATGGACGGAGTTTTTTTGGCTGGCGATTGCTCGAATTCGTTATACCAGCAGGCCATCATCGCCGCCGGAACTGGCGCAAGAGCCGCCATAGCAGCCGAACGATGGTTAGTTGGTGCGGCAGAAAAATGCGTGCCAATCCGCGAATATTTGCAAAATTGACAAATGTGATATTTTACTACATGTTTTTACCCATATGACACTTTTGTGCACAGGCCGCGTTCGTACCTGCATGGACGATTTATCCGCAATCATGAATGTTGGTACTACTTCATTGCTTGAACAGATATATCGGATTTATGCATATCGATCTACGATTACATACGCTGGTGCAGCCTACGCGCAATTATTTACCGTGTTGCGCAATTTGTCGGATCTGCGCGCAGGCGGGGGGGCAATCGAAGAAAAACGGGATGATATGATTGCGAATCTTCTACTTGCTGGGTGCGAACATTCACAGGAAGAACTGCAAAGAATGTCTCAAGCGCAATTGGAAGAAGTCTGCGATGGCGTGATACAACATACCGACGCTCTTTACCGCCGGTATGTCCGCGCCATATGCAACGTTGGTACGCACGTTGCTGAATCTCCGCAGCATACCTCGAGTATCGTCGGGATTTTTACGCTCGTCGTATGGGTGCTGATCGGCAAATTAGTGTGCTATTTTACGCTTTCTCACGTCCTTGACCAGTTTCTTCAAAGAACGCAAGGTGCCGGTGCGACTCTTTACCGCAACATGCCAGCGCCGAACGATCTAGGAGGCGATCTCGATCGCCTGACGAATTTCACTGGATGTCAAGTTGAGAATATAGTTGATGGCGAGGTAGAAGAACGGTCGCGCATTCTCGCTCAACAAGTAGAACAAGCAGCGCGGGCCATCGCAGCAGCTAAGAAGGACGATCCGGAAACTCCAGCATTAGTTCTGGCGCCACCGCTTAATGCGAATGTAGCCGACTGGCATAGGTTGTATGAATTACATTGTGAGCGCAGCATAAATAATATATGCATTAGCGCGGCTACGGCAAAAAATATTTTGCAGCACATCAAAAGCGTCTTCCCATATGATAGCGCCCCGGGGAGGCCTTCGGAAGACGAAAAAAAAGTTTGGCGCAATGAAGTACTTGCCCATTTGCAAATATCTGGCGCAGCGAATAATAATAAAAGGTTGGATGGCTTTATTTTGATTTGTTGCGCCGCGGCGGCGGCGGCGCCTGAAGAGACGAATGAGATATATAGATTAACTAATTTTATAACCGAAGAATTTACATGGTTACGTTCCCGCACGGACTTGACCTGGGGCAATGTTAATTTGCGACGGCGTGATTTTCATCCAGTGCAGGCGAAGAAAGCGGGTAAAAACCTCCTAGCTTTTAATAAAAACACGTATAATAGTGGTGTAGGCCTGAATGGAGACGATGTCGTACAGCAAGCAGTTGAGAAATATCCCAATTATCCGTTCATGCAGCATTATTATACTCCGACGGCATTTTTTAATAGTTTCTGTGACAATCTCGCCATATACGCGTCGGACAGCAGAGCGTTAAAACTTTTTGGCTGTAGATTGGCTGCTTTTGGGGACAAGGCGCATGCTGATCTTGTAAAACTTTTACAACAACGGATAGATTTATGCAAAAAAGAGCAGAATCACAAAAACGTAATTCAGCTTTGTTCTGTTTTGGAACTTGTTTTGATCACCATTGATCCGGCCGCCCGTGAGATTGTAGTTGCAGAACTGCCCCAAAATTTAGATGAAATAATTGCCGCATTTGTACAAAATGAAAATGGGCAAATCGGCTTTCACGAACAACGCTTCGTTCTCTTATGGGGCCTGATTAAGAAGACTTATGGCCTTCAATTAACACAGCAAGAAGCAGAGGAGCTGGCTTTTATAAGCATTGATCCAACAAATGGCATCTATCCAAGCGTGTTTGGCTTCAAACATGTTTGCGATGTAAGAGAAAAATTTGATGTCAACGCCCCTAAAATGTCCGCATATTATCAAGAGAGTGGGACTGTCGCCCTGAAGGCATTCCAGGATCTTGATCCCGTCAAAAATCCATTTTCGTTTTTAACCGAAGCTCGCATCGCTGCACGCAAACTCGAACTTCCAAACGGCTTTACTGTAAACTTTTCGAATGAAGTCATAACCGATGCTGATGGAGAGTTAGCCTGGAAACCAGGAAGTGATTTACGAGTTTTGCAAGAGACTATGACGTGCAGAAAAAACATTTCTCATAAGGCTAAGAATGCAACTGATTTCACCTCGCACGGCGATGTCGTAGTCATCGACGGATGTGTACGCATCGACGCACAAACCGGAAAGGCGCTAGATGAATATGGCGGAGAGTGCATTTTCGGGAGAATCCCAATTCCGAACGCGACAGCCTTTGACGGTGGGGACGAATTGCGTATCAATTCAACTTTTGATTTTCGCAACAAACTGGGCTGCGTTAAAAATGGAAAAATAACTTCTGTACAGTGTCCCGGGGCGCGGCTTGTACGACTTAGTGCCGCTGAAGCAGAGAAGCTTACTAGGGCGACAGGCATTCCCACGTTTTATGACTGCAATGTGATGATTGGCGTTAATAAAAAAAATGAAATTGTCGAGGTTCAATATCTCGGAATGCCGATTTATGAGTATCAGGATGCGAATGGCGATATTCGGTTTGGAACACCTAGTCTTGTTCGAGATGACCTTACCGGCAAAATGGCGGTATTTATAGGTGGCAAAGCGACAGGTGGGTATTTTGTGCGCGTGGATCTTCTAAAAGAAATGCTGCCGGACAACGTCAAACTTAATGGAATTCCGGTACTGCACGACACTGGAGAGATTGTTGTGCTGCCCCTTAATTACTTTAGCTGTGCCAAAGCAGACGACCCTCTGCATATACACTTTCGCATAAATAATGGCAGTATTAGTTTCGTCGCTCCTCTTGGAAATTACGGGTATCATTGTCCGCCACTACTTGAAACCGACCTTATCGACATGTGCGCGAACGGGATAAGTTGCGAAAATCGCGAAAAGGCCAAGCAACAGCTGAGGACGGTTATTTCTTATGCAAACCAACAAATAGATCCTAATGGTTATCTGCGGCGCACACATAGTCGCCATCGCCCACCAGAAGGTGTGTTTTCCGACCTAAAGGCAATCATGGAGCGTTGCGCCGGGGCCGAAGGATCTGCTGACTATGAAATGTACGTTTTATGGTGTCAGGCCATTATGGGGATCCTTGCGTGCAATGGCAACATGCTCGCATGTGAAGATTTAGGTAATGCTGAAGAATGCAAAAGACTTGCTGAAGCGAAAGAGGGTTTATTTCGTAGTGTCGAAAAACAATTATGCAGAGTCTGTGCAACGGCACAAGCTGCGCAAAGTTGCGAGGAGGATGCGTTAACACTAGACTTCGCACGAGAAAATTGTCCGAAAGAAATAGATGTGGTGCTGTTTGCTCCAAAGGAACGGTCAGATTATTTCCGCCTCAAACCAAGGGACGTCCGACAGGAGCAGTTTGATATGGGTTTGCGTATCAGATCAACGCGAGCACATTGCGGGAGGCGTTTGCCCGATGAAAGCGCTGGCGCTTTCCAAGCTATCGCTCTCGGAACGCATACTGGCACTGATACATTTTGCGAAAATGTAACATTAGGCGATGGCACAAAATATGATTATGCCAAATTTGGAGCTGATATCTTAGATCTTCTGACACCAGGTCGTCACGACAGTCGCCAGCAAAATGAACAGCCACCTGCGGACGAATTTGATTCGCTTGGAGATGGAGAAACGGCGAAACAAATAACTGCCTGGCGCAGGCGCGGAAATGGTGAAGCTGCGAACCCTTTATTTGGGAGTTTTATGGAGGCAAATGGATACACGCTAACCGATGAAAACGTTAATGATACTCTTTCCGAGAAGGAGAAGCGTGAACGGGCCAAACGTTTTGATGACGCAGACAAACAAGCCAACACACGTCTTGAAAAAATACAACACTTTGTTGATGTCACAAAAAAAACTATCAATGATTCAGTCAATAGACACCTATCCGATGGCGCAAAGCAGAAGTGTGTACTCGGCAAATATGCCCGCCCCACTGTGGAAGGACTTATTTTTTGTTTACTAGGCAAGTTTGATTACAGAAATAATCAGCCAAATCCGGACGCCTTTATCGAAAATTGCATGCAGCGATTTGGTTTACTGCTTTCCGTGGATGATGCGGTGCGACTGATGTTTGCGCTCAAAAACTATATGCTCGCGAAAACGATATGCGACAATCTCAGGAGACAAATTAATGCGCTCAAAAATCTTTTAGCCGTCACAGCAAATGATTTCGCAGGTGAAGGTGGTGTCAGTGCGGGCCTCATGCGGGAAAGTTTCAACGCTTTGGTCGATGCAGGAAGCACCTTCCGAGCATACGACGCAAATAATGAGCTTTTTTTCCTCGTTTTCGAATGTACTTCTGGATTACGCATGCGCCAAAACCAAGTAGATGTTTTACGCAAATTGTTCAAGTCAATGCCGCGGAAGCCCGGCGTCAAAAAGGCGATAGCTTTTTTGTACGAAATGATGATGGGTGCAGGAAAAACATCTGTTATAAATGTCATTCTTGGCGAAATGCTCGCTGACGTCGGCATGGTTCCGCTTTTCGTGAATATCAGCCCATTACAGTCAACTATGACGCGAGATATGATCAGGTACGCGCAAAACCGATTTGAAAGATCTGTCATTGAGATGAGATTATCGCAAGGTAAACTTAACTCTCCAAATGGCGTTGTGGAGATTTTGGACGAGCTCAAGCGCGCGCAGAGAGATGGTTCGTTTGTTACCATGTCGAATACATCTTTGCGGCTCGTGCAAATCGCATTTCGACAAGCTATGAGTAAGCTCGCTGCGCCGCGCTCATCTAGAGAAACTAATGAATTAATGCTTCTGATAGAAAAATTGAGTGAATTATTGGAATATATTGAGTCAAACTGTGCGGTGATTCACGATGAGGTGCATATGAATCTTGACCCAATTTTTTCGCTCAATGTTCCGTTCGGAGAAAAAACATGTTTCTCAGATAGCGTACAGAAAATACTTATTAGCCTTTTTGAGAAGATAAATACTGACAACGACCTTCAGATGAAAATTAAAAACAGAGAAGGATTTTCCGACGACGATCTGAGGCGTCTAGTCGAGAAAATGCTCCCGCCCGAAGAAGAAACATCCGGCGATGAACGTGCCATATGGATAGGGTTCGTATTGTTTGATGACGAGCATCGGCGGCCGCAAGACGAGGAGGATATTCGCGGCCGCTGGAACGCTGAGCTGGAGAAATTGCGCAGAGAAAAACCATCTTTCCTCGAAGAGCTTGCTTTGTTACACGGGGTGCTTGGCGTGATCAAAATCGCGACCGCACGTGAGATAAATTTGGAATATGGATTTCGTGTTAATAGTCATCTTCCCACAAACCCGGCTGGTGAAGGCGCAGGCGAGATTGTGTTGCAAAATCACCAAAAAGCAGATAGGATTGTCGCAGTTGTGCCATATGTCGCGGCAAATACGCCGTCAACGGGAGAATATGCCCATCCGCTTGAACGCTTGGTTTATGCCATGTTGGCGCACATGCAAACGCCTGTTCAGCCAACAGAGGATAAGCCAATTAACATTGAATTTTTCAATTTTGCTAAAAAAGCACTAGCCCATCCAAAATCCCCCGAAGGCGAGTATATGAAGGGACAGGTTAGTCCTGAAGAGTTTGATTCATGGATCACGAGTTACAATAATCAAGATACGCGAGAAAGTACTCTTGCCGCAGTTCGCGGTTTATGTATAAAACTTTTTTCTGACCCGGGAAAATGCGTCAAATTTACTTTTGCGTTGTGCAACGACGCCATCAGAGTATATTCTGACATGATTCAAGGTACCTCGCAGACTCAAGCATACATGTCGCCCATAAACATTGGGTGTTCGGGAACTATATGGAATAAAGATTCATATGCAAATCCATTTCGAGTAGGTTTTCAGCAAATGGATGCAACGGTCGGCGTACGGGTGTCCAATAAAGTTGTCAGGGATATACATAGCGGTAAATCCGAAATCCGGCCACTGAATTTAGATTCTGGTCCATTTAACGGATTATTTTCTGACGACAAGAGCGCCAGTGACATTTGTGCCATTATAGATGCGGCTGGCGTACTGAAAGACTTGTCAGGGAAAAGTGTTGCACAAGCGATGCAGGCGCTTCACATAAAGAACGGCAATACGAAATATGGGGTATACATATTTTACTCGCTAGCTGGTAACGGAGTTGATGTCGAAGGCTGGTATGCATTGAAAGGGAATAATATCATACTACTCCCGGACAATAGTTCAGACACAATTGCAAGACTCACTGGGTGTGCGCGTGATCAGCACTTTGTTTACTTCGACCAAAGTCATTGTGTTGGTGTCGACTTCCAGCTTGCACCATCGGGACGCGGTCTTCTGACTGTATCCCAAGAAAAAACAACTAGTTCCAAATTCATGCAGGCAGCGTTACGGCTGCGAAATTTTTTAACCACACAGACAATTGATATATGCCTTGTGCCTCAGCCCGGTTGTTCCACTATTTGTCACTCAACACCTAAGTTTTTTTGCGACTTAATGGATTGCCTCATCGGAAATGAACGAAGCATACTTAGAAGGCGTCGTCTTCAGAGCATTACCGAAGAGCTCATGGAGGTGGCCAGGCGGACTATTGAGGAAGAGGCTCGATGGTTCTTTCGAATATTTCGCTGGCTTATCTCGAACTTTCGTACTGTAGTAATTCTCGGCTGGTTCTACAGGCGTTGGATGTGGTATGTAAAGGGATGCGCAGAATTTTCCATCACGTCATCGCCGTTTAAGCCAACGGAATGGTATGCTCACTTAAAGCGTGAAGTAAAAGCCGTGGATTACATAGAGGCCGTAAGGTTTAGTATTGAGAAGCGGTTGGGGCGCTTTGGATTAGGGAGATCGTTTCGCAAGCGAACTGCGACTATTGTCGAACGTGTGCGGCAGATACTTGGGAATGAACGCGCGTTTGTAGCGCCACTCGGAGGCGCGACACAGACAAATGCGGGAGCCGAACAAGAAGTTGATGTGGAAACAAACGTAGAGCAAGAATATGCCTCCCCTGATAGATTTCGTGGATCCGCAGTGCCGGGACGATCAATAGAGCCAGCAGCTCAGCCGGACCCCCAAGGATTAATCAGATTTCTCTTTAATGTCACTAACGAACCGAAACACCAAACGAGATTCATGCAAGCGATTATTTCCGTACAATCGCAGAAAAGCCAAACACAAGCTCTTTTAGATCGCCGTGTGCCAAAATTCGATACCAAAGACGATGCTATATTCCATCAAATACCGTCTGAGATCTATAACGTTTACCGCGATAAACTAATGCGGGCGCAAGTGCCTAAAGCTGAGTGCGTTGCCGAAATGAAGGAATTTTCGGATAAACTCGCTGCTATCTACGAAAAGGCTCAACCACGCAACGAGCAAACAATTGATGTAAATGCCGAAAAAGCAAGGCAGAATGAGTTGTTGCAAATTGGGTTCCAACATGGGTTTGCAGAGTACTTTAGCAAAACTTATGACTATACCACTCAGCGAAAAGTTATTGAGCATTTTGCCAAATTCGCTGCTAGAGTTGAGAAATTGTGCGCAGGTGTGGATGAGCGTAAAAGCAATTTACCGTCTGGGCAGAAAGTTGTCAATCCGTTTGCCCTAGAAGATCTACTTAGCAGGGACGACGCCCAATTTAGCGTTTTACGCGATACGATCCGAGAAGACTTTCCTGAAGAGGTTGCGCAGAAAATTATAACCCCATTATTACGTATTATTACGGAAGGCTTTGATTTGTCTATGTTGCTTGACATGAGTAAGATATCGCTTAAGGATGAATTTGGCGCAGCAGATAAAGCCAAAGTCAATGCGTGGATAGATGGGGATCTTAAGCCGATATGCGCTAAATACATTTTGGACACGGAACTTTTA
Source organism: Puniceicoccales bacterium (assembly GCA_031278455.1). Classification (GTDB taxonomy): domain Bacteria; phylum Verrucomicrobiota; class Verrucomicrobiia; order Opitutales; family JAIRLM01; genus JAIRLM01. The sequence goes on from JAITKJ010000021.1 coordinate 17,688, forward strand.
TGTGACACACTTAAAGCATGTTTTAATGCTATCACGCCTCCATTTGGTGATGATGCAGCCCAATCGCTCGCAGAACTTATACTTTTAAGTGCTACTAAACCAGGAGGCAGTACACCGGAACAAGTGGCAGCATTTCTTGGCACACAGATGTTCGGAGATTCCTATGATCCAAATAAATCATATTGTGTTGAAGTTGCGTTGGGATGGGCAACTTTTGGGGGAGTGTTCAAAAAAACTGTGGAAACTTTGGACGGCGTCGGCGGTTTCGGAAAAAAGGTAGCGGAGTTTTTCCAAGAAGTAAGACAGAATGTTGCAGCATTGGGCGGAAAACCATTGAATGATCTTATGATTTGCAAGGGAAACGAAGTCGTCAATGCCACGCAAGGCATAACGCAGATCAACGCGTGGATACAACAATATAATCACGGATCCGCACAAATTTTTCCAGAAGAGGTTCTTGTTACGCAGGGATTTGCCCATCTTTTTTCTGATGATAACGACCCTTTGTCACCTGACACATACAATGGTCAATTTATGCTCATAACAATAGATGGCAGAATAATCTTTCTGTCGGACAGAGAAGCGGACGATTATTGCAAACTGATTAATAACGGCTATTTAATTGGCGCACACATTTATGATATCCGTGGTGATCGAATTGCGTCGGAGAAACCGCCAGGGGAAACAGCAGGTATATCACCAAAATATCTAAAGGCTCACAAGGAAGAATTAGAAAAGACCGATGCGACGGCGAAGCAGGGCGCCATGTATCTCCACATCTTCAATGGAACACTTACATGGGAATTATTTGAAAAAAATCCGCAATGGCGTCAATGTTTGAACAAAATGTCGTGCGATGGGAGAAAGTTGGCTTGTGAATTTGCGGCAAAGTCACGGCAAGATTCAGACTGGATAGCGGAACTAAAATTTCCTCAAGTGGCCGCTTGATCGAGTTTTGCTGCGAGATGGAAAAATTCTAGAAATTTCTTTCATGGAAATCGAATTGACAATTCGGCGCTTTAACCAGAATGGGGCCTCTTTGTTTTAGAGAGTAATGGAAAACCTATGGGGACGATTTTTTTTGCCTGCGGCATAATGCTGCTCGTTTCTTTCGTGTCATCGCTCCTTGAAGGCATTCTGGTGAGCACGACCGTGTCCGAACTCGAGGTTTTTAAACAAAAACACCCACGGCTTGGGAAACTTTTTGCGCACTATTGGGAGCATTCGGACCGCGCTCTGGCGGCATTTTTGGGAATCGATACGGCTACCACGTCCATCCTTTCCATCTTTTTGGGGGCTATGTTTATTAAAACCTGGGGAGAGGCCTCTGTTTTGCCCTGTTCCGTTATTATCACGGTTCTCGAATTTGTTTTCACGGACATACTTGCCAAGATGCTAGGCATTTACCACAGGCGGCACCTGCTTCGCTGGGCGGTTTATCCCATGCGGTTTATCGTCTGGGCCATGTTTCCAATTTCCTGGGCGTGTTCGCTCATCGTCCGATTATTTGTCCCTCGAGCCCATGGAGATGAGGACTTTTCCGATGAAACGCTTATCCTAACGGCCAAGCGCGGTGTGGCCGGCGGAGTTTTAACTTCCGTGGAGGGGACGATGTTGGAACAGACCCTCACCTTGGACGACGTGGCCGTGGAAACTATCGCGCAAAAACCTATTTTTTCACTGGATGCGACAAAGACCGTCGCGGAAATTTCCAGTAAATATCCAGAAATTCCCTACGGGCGTATCCCGGTTTACGAAAAAGATTCAGCCCATTTCATCGGCGTTGTCCGGCGCCGTGATCTGCTTCAGGCTCTTGCTGCCGATCGACATCAGGCCATGGTCGGTGAGTTTGTCCGAGAAATGGTCACCATTTCTTGGGATACGAAAATTTCTATGGCGCTGGAAATCCTCCTTCAACGATTTCAACAAATTGCCATAATTGCAGGAAAGGATGGTGAGTCCATCGGGGTTTTGACTATTGAAGACATTTTCGAATATATTCTGGACCGCGATATTTTCGAATATGACGATCTGTCCAATTTTTCCCGAAGTGACTTCCGGAAGGGCCTGACAAAACGAATCTCAACGAATTAATAGCTCATGCAAGTCCTTCCCAAAGGAATTTTGTCTTTTCAATCATTTCAGCGTAAAGCGCTGTGTAGGCCATCTCATCGGAAAAATTTTCGAGATCGGGAGCTGAGCTACCGATAATTTCTTTTGCCACTTCCACCAATTGGATCAAAACTTTACGAATTTCTTCGTCTGTCACGTTATTCAGAGTTGTGAAAGCCAAGCGATTCGATTGTCCCGTGCCACCGTAAACATCCAGGTATCGTGGATCAAAATGCGTAAGCCGCAGATATTCGATACAATCTGCCTCGTGGAGTAAAATGGTTGCCAAATCCTTGTCGGAAACGGGGACGTCTTTGTGTATGACAATTTGTCGGACTTTTTCGGCGGACTCATCGGAAAATCCAGATTGGAATAGGTAATCTCTAGCATTTTGCGCGCTTAATTCTTCAAAAATGTCGATGCCTTCCGCTTCCCGGCCGGAGTCGTGAAACAGCGCGGCAATGCTGGCATTATAGATATCTTCATCGGAAAGATTTTCAAATTCCTCGAAAAGTCGCCGATAAATATTGGCAAAAATTTTCACAAATACCGCCGCCCGTGCGCCATGAAGCGCCGAATGCACCCGCGACGTTTTTCCCGGCCCAACATGCAAGGCATTTTTCATTAGCAGGGTGAGTTTGGGAAAATCCCACTGGGAATCGGGAAGCGAAAGCATTTTTTCAATCTGATTGAGCGTCTTTCTCCCACCGTTTCCGCGTATGCCTTCCTTCAGAAGTTGCAGCTGAACTTTTGGGGCGAGCTGGCTAAAATACTCCGCCTTCCCCTCCCGCATGACTCGAATTTCTTCGTATGGCGGAAATTTTTTGTGATAGTGGTGACTTGCGTGGGCAAACGCTCGGCCGATCGTCGGCTTTTCCATAAATTTTCCACATGCAAAATTAAGAACTACATCACAGGATTCGCGAAAATTTACCGAACGCGGGTCCATTGCTGGCAAATTTTTGCGCACGGTGTGTAAAAATTTGACAGCTTTTTGCCATTTTTCCACGGACCCTTCATCCAGCTCAATGTTGATAAACTCCCTGCCGGGGAAATTATTTTGCATGAAATTATCTTTGAGAAATTTCAGCGCGCCATACGGTGTGAACACTTTGTTGCCAGCGGAATCCAACCGATGGGTAGCTGGCGGGAAATGAAAGAGTTCATCGAAGCTTTCGTCGTAGCGCACGATAGGCCCGTAATGTCTATTTTTCCCACGTAAATTCCCAATGTGAAGAAATTTCAGCCCCTCGCTGAAAAAGGAGATGCTAAATTCTCGGACTCGGCCAAGAATGTCATCCTCAAGGAAATAGCCACTATAAATGCGATGTAAGGGTATATCCTTGTAAATGGTAATTTTTCTCCCCACCAGCCGAGAGTTGCCACCTAAGCTGCCGCATATGAGAGGTGTATGCTTTACATACTGTTCTTCGCCGGGTTTGTTTTTGGGAACGTTTGCCGCTGCCCCATGTTTGCCGATGAGATTGGAACCTTCCATGCGGCATATGGTAATTTTTTTCCCATCCGCCGATTTTCCGGGTACGTCACACAGATCCAAAACAATCGTAGTTAACGCGTGCATGATCGCAAATATTTGGAATAGCGTATCGTTATCGCCCGTATACACCATGGCGGCGACGTTTATGCTGTTGGGAAGACTGCGCAACATTCCCCAATAATAGGCATTTTCATCGACCACTCGCGCCCGATATGCTAAACTTTGAAAAAGGGCGAATTTTGGGGTCCCACCATTTGGGCTGCGATTAGAACAATTGCGATAATAACCAGAAAACAGTAGTCGATAATCGTAAGTATCGGTACCGAACAATTTCTCGCAAAGCTGGTAAAATGCGTCCATAAGTCCGGCGGTGGCCGCAGGAAACGAATTATAGCTCCGCCAACAAATATTTTCCAGCTCCCTGAGGCAATCCGGATCGGTCAATATTTCCCGGCGCATGGCCGTATAAATTTTCGCATATTTTTTCGTAAAACCATCTTCTAAGAGTTCCGAACAAACGCCTTCGGCCGACATGTGGTGGAGCCGAGAAAGTTTATTGGCAACGAATTTACGAAAATCATCCCTATGCCTCGAAATGTTGTTATAATCTATAATTATTGATATTTTGTTTAATTGAGATTTGCTTTGGGCATGCGCATGCGCATTTGCTCCATGTATCTGTTTTTCATTCAGATGCTTCAAGCCCTTGAAATGCTTTTTGTGCAAAAATGCAGCGGAAAAATTCTTGCTCTTTTTGTCATACGTTCTGATCAGTCTGTCCACGTCATCTGGGGTACAATCGTGATCTAAAAGCGTTTGTCGTGCCTCATCAATTTTCTGTAAAATGCGGGCAATACTCGCGGAAATGCGTTCGTCACCATGGTCATCATTTTGGTGAGACGTTTCAGGAGTTTTGATGGAGTTATCTGCTGACGCGGGAGGTAACGAGGGAAACACTCCATCAAAAAGGTTTGATCGTTGGGTACAAATTTGTGCCATTTGCCCGGTTAATTGCCCCGAATCAGTTTGGAAAGTTTCAGATGCCAAATCGTTTCCCTCTCCCAGGTATTCCCTTGGCGCCACGTCCATTTCCTCCGGTAACGAAATCGGATTGGAGGAAAATTCTCGTTCCATCGCCAACGGTTTACCAGGCAGAATATCCAACATGCACAATGATAACGTTCGACCTCTTTATCTGTCAACATCGCCCCTTGGGCATAAATTTTTCCGCGATTTCATACTCGGATCGAAGTAAAAACAAGTTGCATTTACCGTTCTTCACAAACATACGGGAGCATGTTCGTCGATGAGGTGGAGATTAAACTTAGGGCCGGGGATGGCGGTAACGGTTGCCTGAGTTTTCGGCGAGAAAAATATATCCCAAAAGGCGGTCCAAATGGCGGAGACGGTGGGGATGGCGGAGATGTGGTTTTGCTTTGTGATCAGAATGTTGGTGATTTGATTGATTACAAATTCAAACCACACGCCCGTGCCCAGTCCGGGGAAGCTGGCAAGGGATCTCAGTGCCATGGAAAAAATGGCCAGGATTGTATTTTAAAAGTTCCTTCAGGGACCGTTGTTCACAACTTAGAAACAGGGCAAGTGGCAACCGAATTATTGGGTCATGGCGATCGGGTAATTTTGTTAAAAGGTGGTAAGGGCGGACTGGGCAACGAACACTTCAAATCGGCGACCAATCAGGCGCCTCGGCAGACAATTCCTGGAACTCCAGGGGAGCATGGTGTTTTTCGCTTCGAAATGAAATCCATTGCCCAAATTGGTTTGGTTGGATTTCCCAACGCGGGAAAGTCCACGTTGACAAACCTGCTCACAGCCACGCGACGTAAGACTGGCCCATATCCATTTACCACGCTCCATCCAAAAGTTGGGGCCATTGATTATGGCTGCGGACTACCAATGCTTACCATCGCGGATATTCCCGGACTTGTCGAGGGTGCCCACGGGAATCGTGGCCTTGGATTTCGCTTTCTCCGCCACATCGAACGCTGCTCGCTACTGGCATTTATTTTGGACATGGGTGCCGAAGGTGGACGATCGCCTATGGACGACTATCATATCCTGTTAAATGAATTGGAATGCTATGATCCGCAACTGTTAGGACGACCCCGGCTGCTCATCGGCAACAAAATGGACCTGGAAGGGGCGCAAGGGCAAATGGAAGAGTTTTGTGAAAAATTTCCAAACATTTCGTTTTTTCCTATTTCCTGTGCAACCGGGGATGGCATCAGCAAACTAAAGGCCGCGTTTTCCTCTATTTTTCATCGGGTGTCGGATGCCTCTGCTTGACAGGAATTCTGTGGATTGTTAAAAGTTTCCTGTGAGAAAATGGCTTTTATGGGCACTACTATTTTTTCCGCTGGTGTCACCGGTGGCAGCTATGGATGAGATTTTTTTTGAGGTTGGCGGGGATATCCCTACGGACTCAAATGCCGTCTGCGGAGTTTTAGACAACGGCCTACACTATTATATTCTGCCAAATAAGGAACCGCCCGGCAAGGTAAGCATGCGGCTATTCGTAGGCGTTGGATCACTAATGGAATCAGATTCCCAACGGGGGGTAGCGCATTTTCTGGAACACATGGCATTTTGCGGATCAGAAAATTTTTCCCAGAATGATCTTATTGACGAACTACATCGCATGGGAATGCAGTCTGGGTACCACACCGCGGCCACCACGGGCTTCACGGAAACGGTCTACCGGTTGGAATTGCCCATGGGAACTCGACAAATGCTTAACGACGCACTGTTGATATTTCGGGATTATCTAACCGGCCTTAAGCTTGCCCCCAGAGAACTCGACTTGGAACGTATGGTTATTTTGAATGAACTTCGCGATATAAATCTGCCCAAGCACCGTGATATGCAAGCTAATTATAATTTTCTTTTTCCGGGTAGCATCATTGGAAAGCGTTTTCCAGTTGGAGCAGAAAATGCCATCGGCGAAATGACCGTAGATGATGTACGTAATTTTTATAAAAAATTCTATACGCCCAATGCCAGCGCCGTTGTCGTTGTCGGAGACGTGGATCCGCAAATGGTCATCCGATGCCTCAAGCATACCATGGGGGATATTCCCCCTGGAAGAAGTTCCCAACCAACGGACACGGGCAAAATTAAAGCCTCAGGGATTTGTGCAAACGTTTACCGAGATGCAGAATTACCGCAGGTGACCGTGTCCATTAATGCCGTTGAACCTTTGAAAGGGATGCGCGATTCTAAAGAATTGCGACGAAAAAATATTTATGATCGGGTAGGCAATCACGTGGTCACCCGACGTTTAGAACGGCTCTCCAAGCAGCCGAATGCGTCCTTTGATGCGGGAGAAAGCAGTACCACCTATAGCATGCGCAATGGCGTACGTATGACCTCAATAACTCTTACCACCGACGGAGACCGTGTTCTCGAGGCCATGCGAACAGCGGAAAAAGCTCTACGCATGGCTATGGAAACAGAATTTTCACCGGCAGAGGTTGAAAAGGCAAAAGCGGCGATCTTAAAACACTATGCAGATAAACTGAATCAGTCGAAATCTAAGCAATCCACCAAATTGGCCAATAGATGGGTCCGAGCCATTGGAAATAACCATGTCCCAACGTCACTTGAGTGGGATTATGAATTTGCCAAAGGTGTGATGGCCGCAATGACATCAGCCGATGCATGGCAAGCTTATCGTGAGAGATGGGCTCCCACGAATCGCCTGCTCTATGCGTCTGGAAACTTGCCGAGAAACATCGGAGAACTCTCCCTCCATGCCGCTTATACCAAGTCCCAGCGGGAATTTTCCCGCTTTGATGCACATCCAATTGCGGAAACATTTGCCTATAAAGACTTCGGCAAGCCGGGAAAGATTATCCTGAATTCCTACGATAAAGAATTGAATCTGTATTGTTACACATTCGAAAATGGCGTGCGGCTCAATATTAAGCCAACGACATGCGAAGCTGGAAAAGTTTTTGTACACGTGCGTTTTGGGCGTGGATTACTTACCGAGCCCCGAGGAAAGGAGGGATTAGCCAAGTTTGCCGCCTGGTCCTTCGTAGAAGGTGGCCTGGACCGGCATAGTTGCGATGACCTGCAAGATATTTTTGCCGGCAGAACTTGGGATGTGTGCTTTGACGTTGGCGTAGACGCATTTATACTTTCGGGGCGTACCATACGGGAGGATTTGGATGACGAACTAATGCTTCTGGCGGCATATATCGTAGATCCGGCATTTTCTGAAGCTGGCGCACATGAGGCACAAAAAGTCATTACTAGGGTTTATTCAGAAGCGGAGAGCGTCATTGAAGGCGCTTCAGGGCACGAGGGGCAACAATTTTTTAAAAATAATAGCCCATTCTTGGGTTATCCCAGCCAAAAGGTGATGACCGACTATACCATGGAAGATGTGCGAGATTGGTTTGTGGAGGAATTGCGCGACGGTTACATAGAAATCACCATCGTGGGCGACGTGGATGTAAATCGCGCGTTTGATGGGGCGCACAAAACATTTGGTGCACTCAATGCGCGCACGGGAAAAATAGCGGCAACGATAGGAGCGGCAACGATGTGAGCGTATTTCTCGCCGAAAATTGATAGTGTCTACGCATTGTTTCCGGGTCCAACAAGCATTTCGGGCCGTATAATGTTTGTCGCCAAAAATAAATCTTGCGCACAAAGCCAAAGGCGCAGTGCCAAATCCGACAATTCGCATGGCAAATTTTAAATTCCAAGGTATCTATGGAAATCCGCGCTAGTACATCTTTGCTGCATCGGTATTTAGATCGTCCAAATGTAGGAACAATCTGTACCATTACCGGGCTCATCGGCGCAATTGCCACGGCTCCGCTTTGCTTTGGATTGCTTTCCATCCCAGCCGTATTATCCTCGGTGGGCCCATTTCTGCTACCCGCGTTTATCTTCGCCTGCTACATTTTTGTCGTCGGCGTAACGATGGTCAGTTACCACCTATTTACTCGGCGGCCATCGCAGAAAGATCATTCTGGAAAGTCGCCCGTCGAAATCAAAAATCAATCACAAATGACACCAGCTGATCCGGCGTCAAAACCGATTGATCCAAAGCCAAATCCTCAACCAGCCTCTATCGAGCCGCCCAACCCCAAAACAATGCCTGTGCCTGATAGCCTCAAGTATCTCAGGCCTGAAGACTATCCGCCTTTTGATAAGTTGATGCCGCCATTGAGCACACATTCGCCGACGGATTGGCTGCAAAATGCATACGACCACGCGGACAATTCGCAAAAAATACATCTACAAATTAAGTTGAAAAATGGTCGATCTAAGGATGTGTATGTTATGATTCTCCGCGGCGATGACCTAATGGCTGATCGCGGGAACGCTACCGGTCAGCATAAGGATTGGGACATCATAACAGAGGCGGCAAACCCAAATTTGGTATCTGGAGGCAATACCGCGGGTATAACATACAACCACTATGGAAATAATGGGTGGAAAGAAATGCTGACTTTTAAGAGGTTCCGTGCATACCAAGAAGGTCGCCAAAAATATTTCATAACGCACGCCGAATATTTCAGAAAGATGGAAGAGTCAATTCCAGCACATTTTCACGGGGCGCAAATCGCCTGTGGAGAAGTACTAACAAATGAAGGCGCTGACCACGGCAAGCCACATGGGTTTCAAGCGCTGACGCATATTTTAGGACCATCAGATGAAGCGGATATGCCTAAATTAAAGACAGGCTATGAGGGCCTCGGCAGGGAGTTTGCCCGAATCAATGCACATTCCGTCCATATTACAGGGGTTTCCGAGGCGATTTATGGCAGAGATCCGGTGGCATGCGCCGAGTCGGCCATTAACGGATTTCTCGACTCTCTAGTGACCAATTTGCAAAATGCAGATCCGCCGCCCGTGGATGAGTCGCCGGTGTATGCCGTGTTTGGAAGATTTAATTCGAGACAAAGTTATGCAGCTTCAGACGATCCTGCAACCTGGACTGGTGGAGATGCGGCATATAGGGACAATCTCAAAATTTGGAAGGAGGCGCATCCTTCGTTGTGTCGCTAATCCATAGCTGACAGGAAAGCGGGCCGAGCGGATGAGAATCCGCGAGGCGCTGCAGGGAGTTTTTTTCATAAAATTGGTTCCCGTCGACGACGAGCCGGAAGGAATCGGGTGCAACATCGGCCAAAGGAAAATGCACGGTATGCAGGTCTGGGTTGACGAAAAAAAGCAACCGTTGCGGACCATGGGACAGGTTTGCATTGTAAAGCGCGCCGAGGGCGCTTTCTGAGTTATCTGTCTGAAAAAATTGAAAAAATCCTTTCTCCGGGGCTTCGCTCTGTCTTAGGAGTGTCCCTGCGGGTGAAAGCCGAAAACGAATCCATTGGGATACGTAGGCATGTAAGTATTGAAACTGCTCCAACCGTTTCAGTGACAGGCGGTTTGTTTCGCCGTCTCTGTAGGTATTAGATGCCCCGCCCTTTGAGCGGAGAAAATCCTGTCCTTCGGTCAGCATGGGCACGCCAAGGCTCATGAACAGAATGGCGAACATGAGCCGGGTGCGCTGTAAGTCGTTGGGGCGCGGAAAACGGCCGTCCTGCATGTAAGTTTCGGTGATGCCATCGATCCAAACGCGGTCGTCGTGGGATGCGGTGTAGTTAATGGATTGGGTTGGCACGCGTGTTAGATGGGACGTACAGCCGCCAAGGAAGTAGCGCAGTGCGTCCCGATTACCTGTGTCCAACACGTAACGGCGGATGGAGTCGCGAAAGTCATCATTCCAGTAACTCCATGTGGTGGGCTTAAGCTTCAGGGCGCAGTGGCCGCGAAAACTCCATGGCTCAGCGATGAGATAAACGCCCTCTTTTATGGCTCGCAGTTCGGTTTCAATGCACTTGAGGGTCTCCGCGTCGATTAATTCGGCCAGGTCGAAGCGAAATCCGTCCACATCGTAAATTTGCACCCAATGTTTGAGACTATCCAAAATCAACCGCCGGGCCATTGGCGCTTCCGTACGGAGGTCATTGCCACAACCGCTAAAGTTGGTTAGTGTTCCGTTCGCGTTCGTGCGGAAAAAGTAATCCCCACCCAACATGCGCAGATGGTTCGGCTCGCCCACGTGATTATAAACCACGTCTAAAATAAACTGAATACCCCGGTCATGGCATGCTCGAACGACGGCGGCAAGGTCGGCAATTTGGGAGCCGGTGGCCTTATTCATCGCATAGGAGCGGGTTGGGGCGAAGTAATTCACCGGCATGTATCCCCAATGATATTCGGCGTCTTCAAGGCTGTCGAACTCCTGCAATGGCTGCAGTTCCAACGCATTGGTACCCAATTTGTGTAAATAAGACCCGGGATCGGTCAGCCAGCGGCGAAAAATTTCGTAGGTGGGTCGGTCGTGTTTCTCCTCGTACAATCCAAGCAGGTCCCGCAAATGGCCTTCGAGAATAATCAAATCTTCCATCGGAATCGGCGCATGGCGTTCAGCGGGCTTGGATAAGCGGTTGCGGTCAATGACAATTCCAGGACCACGCGCGGACCAAGCCGCCAGAGCATATGGATCGAGAATGTGTGCATAATCCTCCGGCGAAATGGAAAATTCATTCTTGGGAACGACTTGAATAGCATAGGGAATCCAGTCAAGATTTTGGTCCACCTGTGCCTCCCAAAGTCCCTCCTTCACCTCGCGTGCCTGAAGTGAATTTTCCAACTGGGGCCCATGGCGAATGGAAAGTTCCCGGGCGTTAGGTGCAAAAACACGGAACAGCGTCCCAGCCGGGGACGGAAAGGCGCCAAGGGGATCATCGTGACACAGGTCACAGGTCATAGCCGTGAGTATGGGCGAGATAGAGCTGTTTGTAAAGGCCGCCATCGCGTAGGAGTTCCCCGTGGGTTCCCTGACGCACGACGGCGCCGCAGTCCAGAACGATAACCTCGTCCACGAACGAAAGCAAACTAAAGCGGTGGGAAATGATGATCACCGTGCGGTTGCTAAAAAGGGATCTCAGGGAATCGCGCACATCCGATTCGCATTGGGTGTCCAGCGCGCTCGTGGCCTCGTCGAGGATTAGAATTGGAGCGTCACGCAAGAAAGCACGGGCAATGGCGATACGCTGTCGCTGTCCTCCGGAGAGCAAATGGCCGTCCTCGCCGATGGGCGTGTGAATTCCCTGGGGAAGGGCGTCGATGAATTTATCCGCGTGGGCATTGCGAACCGCTTTTTCCACCTCCTGCTGCGTGGCATCCCGCCGACCCCAAAGAATATTTTCGTAGACCGTTCCGCTTACCAACGTCGGCGCCTGTGGCACGAAGGCAATGTGTTGGCGCAGATTTTCCGTCGTGAGGTGGGCAATATTAACGCCATCTATGGAAATGCACCCGGTCTGAACCCCGTAAAACCGCAGAAGGAGGTTTGCCAGCGTGGTTTTTCCCGCACCGCTCGGGCCAACGAGGGCATAGCTGCGACCCGCCTCCAAATGTAAGGAAAAATGCTGCAGCACTGGCCGCCTTGGGTCGTAGCAGAAGGTGACGTCGTCGAAGCGAATATCTCCGCAAACATCGCGCAGAACGGCCGGATTATGCGGCGGCGGATCAACCTCGTCCTCGTCCAAAAGGGATTCGATGCGGGATAGGGCGGAGAAGGAGCACTGCAGATTTCCGTAAAGCCGGCCGATATTTTTCACAGGGTCGTAGACAAGAAAGAGCGCCGTTCCAAGGGCCAGAAAGGTATCCCCGGGGATGCGCAGATGATACCCGTAGCAGGCGGCGATGCCGATGCCAACGGCTGCCCAAATTTCAGTGCTGGGAACAATGGAATAATAGGCCATGCAGGTACGCAAATAGGCCTTGGAGTAGTCGCTGTTGCTGCGGCGGTAATTGCGAACCTCCCGATCTTCCATCACGAAGGCACGAACCTCCTGCACCGTGCTGAGGTTGGCGGTCAGGCGGGAAGTCAGATGGGAAATCTTCTCCTGGGCAATCAGGTTATATTCCCATACCCAGCGGCCGAAAATAATGATGGGTATGGCGCTGAGTCCCACTAAAATAAGCAACAGAAGCATGGTTTCCCCGTTGGCAACCCGTAGACAAAGGAAAATAACCGCAATTATGCCACTGATGAGGGTTATGGGTCGCTGGAAGATTTCATGGGCGATGCTTACGAAGCAGGATTGGATGATGTTTACGTCGTTGGCCGCCCGCGAAATAACATCTCCGGCTGATGTTTTGTGGAAAAACGCCAGGGGCAGCCGCTGGATTTTTTGAAATATTTTAAGCCGTATGGACTTCAAAATAGCCTGGCCAACAACTGCCAAAAGGTAGGTGTTCAAAAACCCACAAACACTGCGTACAAAAATAAGCACAAATGGCAAGGAGCAGTAATAAACCAATAGCCACAGAGTAATGCTGTCCCGGGAAAATACCCCACCAACCAGATATTTCAGTAGGATGGGAATGCCGAACCCACTGGCAAAGCCATTGATAAGTCCGGTGACGAGGGCAAAGAATATCTGCCAACGGCAAAATCGCAGCCCGTCAAGGTACTTCAGCATGGCGCCATAACGGACTCTTCTTCGCATCACTCACCCTTTCCCGCACGTGCTACGTTGCCCTCGTTCTAGGTGGTAGCACGCCAAAAGCAATCCCAATGTGCCGGCCACACCAACCACCTGTTTCCACCCACCAAAGGGATCGCCAAAAAAGGCGATGGCCAGGACAATGCCGAAAAGAATGGGCAGATTGTTGCAAATGGCTAACACGGCCGAATTCACTCGCACGGCCCCCCGATTCCACAAATAATTCCCAAGACCACAGCACAGCACGCCAAGAAAGAAAAATTCACCGACCACGTGCTTCCAATGAACATTTAAGATCCCCAGGGGCAACGGACTAAAGACCACCGTCGGGATTAGTGCAATTGTTGCGCCCAAATAGAACCACGCCATGGCGGAACTGTCCCGCACTTGGAAGCGTTCGTGTAACCGACGGTAGAGGATTTGACCCAAAACATAGCAAATATTACAGAGTTGTGTGTATAAAATGCCCCGCCAGGGAAATTGCTTCGTGCCGTCAACGACCATTGCCAGGCGGGTAAAAGCAAGTGTGGGCAGGGCAATGGCAAATTGTCCCAGGGAAAATTTCCGCTGAAAAATGCCGTTGAGCAGGGGCACATAAACCGCCGTCGTTGTGGAAAGCAACGCCACGGTCCCCGGAGAGAGGTACTTATAGGAATACTGGGAAAAAAGGTACATAAGTCCCAGCTGAATAGCGCCGATGGCCATGCATTTGAAGCGAATTCCAGCCGTGTCCCGGCGGAAGAGCATTGGTGCGAACATCAACGCACCCAAAAGCACATAGAGAAAACTCATCCACTGGGGCGGGATGAAACGGATTATGTCGTCGTTGACACCGTAGGAAACTCCCCACAGCAGCGCCGTAACCAGCAGGAAAATCATGGGATTGCCTACGGCACACACACGTTTTGTGCAATTATTTTGCTTCTGTGTCGGTAATTTCCTCCGGAAAATCCATGGCTGAAGAAAGCAAATTACAGACCTTTTTAGCCAAAATACTAGCTATTTGACCGGCCGACTGCCTTTGTGCCTCAATGAAACTTGGATGCGTGGGCAAGGTAACCGTGGCTTGTGCGGTTTGTTTGGAAAAAATTTCTTTGCCAGTATTTCGTTCCACGAGCGTACAACTTGCACTCAGTGTTAGCGCGTAAGATTGCACGATATCAGAATTTTTGGTGGACGTGGTTCCAATGGCCTTGGAAAAATCATCAATATTCACGTCTAAAATAAATTCCGCATCTTCTAGCGTCCCAGCGGTCAATCCGGGCCGATTGTTAATTTCTTGGACAAGTTGCTGCAGAAAAATACTGCTAATTCCCGCATGGCTCGGACAGTTAGCAAATGGAGCTACGTAGACAATACGTCTTGGTGCATGATTCCATCCGACGCGGTGGTAGGCGCAGCCGCAGGTGAATAGAAGTGCAAACAATGCAGAAACAGCCATCAAACGGATCTCAGCCCCAAGACGAAACTTCACAGGAAAAAACTCCCTGCTCAATTTCGCCGGGTGTCAAGCGATGGTTCACTAACGCCCTAAATTGCCAGCCATGTTCATCGTTGTCTGGTGCATTACATCGCTAAAGCTTTTGAGCGATTGGAGCGTGGCATTTATGGATTGCTGTATGTTGTTTGCCGCTTGTTCCTTGCGCCCCCCCATGTTTTGCTGCAACTGCCCAGCCGACTGAAATTTTTCGGCTTCAATATTTAAAAGTGTCGCCTCGCGGTTCTTGTCAGCAGCAGTCCTGTCAAATGTCGCCGCAGCAGCTACTTTTCCTACTCCACTTACGGACTGCGCAATCCCATCCAATGGCTTGGCGACCCCACCAAATGCGCCAATCGCGCCACCAGCAACTTGAAGGCAGCCTTCTAGCATCTTGGAATTGGCCGTCGCTATATCCGCATCATATTTACTTTCCGCAGCCTTTTTTTTCTGCTCCGCTGCCTTCAAATTAGCATCATACGCATTAAATATATCCTGTTGTGATGATAGCCCGAGCATAGTTTGCGTCTCAGACTGTGTGGCAATAATTTGCGCCATTATCGCGACAAATTCTTGCATAAGGTTCACTGTGTTATTCTGTCTAGCAGTTGAAGTCCGCAAGGAATCAAGTTGGCCGTTTTGCATGTTTGCGTCAGTAACAACAAGATTTGCAGCAATATGTCCTTTTTCATCGATAACCAAATCGAAATCAGCAGTTATGTTATCAATGGCATTCATCATTCCTGCTGCAAACTCCATAAGTTCATCTTGAGTTTGAAATTCATGCGCTGCCGGAAGATCAACTCTTCTCCCAAAAGTTTCATTGAGCAAATTTTCAAACGCCAGCACATCTTCGTCTGTGACGGGTGCGTCAGGATTATTTACATGGATTGTCGTTACCCGTGCACCAGAAACTTCGGCAGTAGTGACCGCATACGTTGATTGATTACTGTTAACACCAATTCCCCCTGACATAACTTTTCCTCCATCAGATTATTTAGATTCCCGCCAGATTACGCGTGATTGCGCGTGATCCCTCGCCCAGCGTTTTTATAATTTCCCCCTGGCTTTTGATGAGGTCCTGAAGCGTTTCCATTAATACTCTTAACGATTGTTCCATTCGAGATATGAGATCTTTAAACAATCTTGACATTGCCGACAGCCCATCTATCTGCGCCCGCACATTGCCGATGGCCCGCTCAATGGCGGCTGCCGCCTTCATGACAATTGCCTCTACAATTGAATAAAGCCCAGACGTCATGGAAACGACGGCCGTTGCTAAGGAGGAAGCCATCCCAGCCACTGCGACAACCATCGCCGCCCTAAGTATGCCTTTTGTTACCTCCGTCGCAAAAGTTCGCGCGATTTGCTGTGCTATTTTTGTCGCTGTCGAGCTAACAAACCCTCCGCCAACCGCCATCGCAATGACACTCACCGCGACAATGGCAAGTGCAACACCAAAAGCAACATCCAAAGCCTGATGCGCTTTATCGTACATTTCTTGAATATCTTCTTGCATGGCAACACCTTCACTATATCCAAGATCCTCTTTAAGTTTTTCCATGCTCGCCTTGTCTTGGGAGTAATACACACTAAGCAGCGGAACCATAACGGCTATTACTACGGCAACAACTACGACGGTGAGGATCACAGCCAACGCGCCAGCAGTTAACAAACACAATACCGCAATGAGCACAGCAGCTAATACTAATATAAGTGTAAACCATGGCGATGATAAAAATTTCATTAATTTCGAATTGCGGATTTCTTCCATCATTTTAGCCATTGCCACATTTTTCTGATGCACTTCCTGAGAGTGGCGCATGTTTATCATGTCAAATGATATTTGCGAAGACGAAAGGCATTTCGTAGCGTTGGCCATAGTAATCATGTACGGCATCATCGCTTGCACACATGTGTAAAGCGTCATCGTAGCAGAATCTTCCATTAGTGCCTGCATCACATCAGACTCATATTTATCAGATGTCGGATCGACATTGAGTTGCACCCCATCGCCCAGCGAAGGATTCGTAAAAAATTTCAATATCTTACAATCATCAACTGCACCAATGGTATAGCCTTTATTTTGCACATCACTTGCGGAAAGTACAAGTTGTTTTACTTCTGCAGCCTTTATTGTTCCATCCGACGAATCAACTCCATGTATGCGCACTTTTAATGCATCACCATTCCCATCAACGGATGAAAAAACCTGGGACATACCACCGGCCGTGTTATTATATTTAAAAAACAAAGCTCCGTAGAGTGGTGTAACAATTTCATAAATCTTGTCTTGTTCGTATTGCATAATTTGTCCCTCCGGTCAGCCTTGTTAGGAAAGTGCTGCTTTGTCTGTTTTAGCGGCTTTTTGGGCCATCGGAGCACCTCCGGTTTTCTTCTGTTTGTCATGCTTATCCATCATGGCATCGCCTTTATATTTTATGGCTGGCAATAGATCTTTGATCAAATCGCAGTACTTTTTATTTGCCTCTGTCATTGGAAATTTTTGTGCGGCAAGAATATTTTTCAAAATAAAATAGGCCTGCGGAAACTCCCCCGCTTGCATCATATTTTTTCCTGCAAGAAATGCCAACTCCAAATCATCTGGATGGAAAAAATATGCCATGAGAAATTGTGATGCGGCATCGAATGGATTCCCGCTCATCTGGGTAGTCGCCGCCTGGGCCTTTGCGAAATCCTTATTGAGCGGGTCGATCATATGGAGGGCATTGAAAATAATAAGCGCCTTGTCATATTTTTGCTGCTGATAGAATTGATAACCAAGTGTATAAGCACTCTGCTTCTCTCCGGTCGCGATCTCGACGGCCTGGGCCAACGTGCCTTTTTTTTCAAGATCCTTTTTTATTTTCTCCACACGTTCCATGAGCATCTCAAGATTTTTGCGGTACACCGCATCCATTTTCTGGTCCATTCCCATTGCCGTTTCCCCAATTTAGCGTATATTTCCGATCGTTTCCATACGCGTTCGCGCTGTAGACTTGGACGCATTAGATGCCAAATTGGCAGATTGGTTAGCCGACTGGAGTGTCATTTGCATGTTCGTCAGACGCTGCGATGATACGGACCTGAGTTGGCTTGCATAGAGGCTTAACGTATCTTCCCAAAATGCGCAATCTTCGCCATTAATTTTTATACTGCCACCGTAGTCACGAATCGTGGTTACCGCCCCCTTAAGCATAGTGTCATAAGCATCAATGTTTGTTGAAATACTCCAAAAACTTCCGGGATTATAGTTTCCTACGCTAATTACAGCGAGTTTATCAGCCCGGCTTGGATTATCAAAGTCGACACAAAAATATTTCCGCAACGTGCTATAGCTAGAATCAAATGGCGCAACTACTGCAAATTTTGTATCTGGATTAGTTAGCATTGCCTTAGCTTCGTTCGTTAGCGTCCATTGCTCGGCATAATTCTTTGTAAAATATTTGGGGTTTGCAAAATGAATCCCGCCGTGCGAGCGTGCCATTGCGCCAGCGGCCCCAATTTCAAAGTCATCCGGTCCAGCTGGCGGATTATTGCCAAACCACCGTACGGACTGATCGCCAGTGTATATCCAATGATCGCCAACGCCTATCATTCCCCTGCGGTCATTTTCAGGCGTTTCAGAAGCTCTCACCCAATATTTCGGATCATAGACATCGCAATTTGCTTGGCCTCCAATGGTTCCACGCCCGCGTATCATAAATTCGTTGTAATGGGTTAAAAGCGCATGCAAATAGGTCCACGCAATAAAGGAATCAACTAAGCTTAAGGTGAAATCACCAGTTGCTGCCACGTCTTCACTGCTATAGTCAACGCCAGAAGTCGAATCAGAATAATTCGGTTTGCCAAGTTTCCCCTTCGTATCTTCTCCGAGCAATATCCTTCTGAGTCCGATTATCTTTCCGTCGGAAAGCTTAGCGCATTGTGTTGCCAAACTATCCAAAAGCCCACGCATGGCAAAAAATGCCAAAACATCTGGATCAATCTCTACAGTCTTCCGCTTGATAACGCTATCGATCCCAACGTCTTCCTGTGACAGGTTATTTTTTATGTCCGTAAGCAAGGCCATAACCCGATTGATTTCTTTTTGCTCATTATTTATGGCCGCAATATCCCTTATTTGTATTTCCGCCAATTTTTTTTGGCAACAGGACAGGGAATACAGCACTGCAGCACTACGCGCGGAAACATCCGCATAGTAAGATTGATAACGGCCATCGATTAAAAAGCTATCTAGATTCAATTGATTAAGCGCATAAATTTGCACATATCCTTCCTGATTTCCGCTGCCTATTTTTTTTAAAAAGAGCTCGCTGCTTGATTGTATGCGCATGTCTGGACTCATCACCTGCGTCCAAACATTCCTACCGCCGGTACCAATGCTTTTTGCGTAAAGGGTAAATCCGACGAACTCTTCATTTTCATTCAATGTGAATTCATAATTTTTCATGGCCACATCTCTATTTGTAAAGGTGGCATCTATGGCGTAGGCTCCATCATTAAATGTGTCATCAATGCCAATCATCGCAGAAAGAACATCATAATCCAAAGTATTCTTTCCGACGAAAATACGATCAAATGTCTTCCGCAATGTAACAACTTGAACTGGCATAATTTATTTCCTCCATCATCGTATGTTTGCACTGCAATCTGCCATCGTCCGATAGATTGCCTTCATTATATTTGTTGCCATGTTTAAGCTTTGCTGGGAAAAATGCATATCCATCTGCATTCCAGTCGACAGGGCAGTCGTGTGATTGTTGATCTGATCGGCGTGAATGCGAATGGTATCACAAAACATGCCGCTTTGTTCGGCATTTATTTTTGTTCCCGACGTTTTATCCTCAATAATACCCTTCAGACCAGTCACATAAACGTCGGCGTACGTGCCGCTGTCTTTTGGTGCAAGCCAATAACTATTTTTCGCAGCAGCCTTGTACTCGTTTATGGTTCTCGCGGCAGATGTTTTCGTTCCTTCAGCATCGCCTGCCGAATTTTCATTTCCGTCAAAAGCACTGATATAGAAGCATTGGACCGCCGATGCATTTTTAGGTGTATAATATTCAATTGTGAAAGATTTATCGCCGTTCACCAGTGCGTTTTTGAGTTGGTCTGAAAACTTTTTCCGCCCATCGTTGCCTGCTACGAAAAGACCGTCGTTCATAAAATATCTCCCGCCGTATGAACGCGATAAAATCCCAGCAACGCCGTTTTCAAAATCAGCCGCTGATGTTGGTGGGTTTTTATTAAACCAACTTACTGAATATTCCGGAGAATAATTTTCAGCTGCGGTTGGTTCGCTGGTTCCAACTTTCGTATTGCTATTATTGTATATGTTTCCGAGATTTTCGCAACCTTTCCCGGTGTTGATTGCTGAAAATCCTCGAACATAGATGTAATCTCGTGCATCACGTGCCTCAGTTACATTATCATTTAACAAAAATGTGCCGTCTTTCTTGCGGATCCTTGGATCAAAAACCCAATGATCGCCGAATGCAATAACGCCCTTAAATGTATTGTTTTCCGCATCGGAAGCTTTAACCCAATATGCGCCAGAAAATGGATCGAGATCAAGCTCGTCTAAACTATATTCATTCAGACTATCAGGAAGAAAACGATTTTTAATGTCGTCAGCGCCAAAAAACACGTTATAGTGTTCGATTAACATTTGAAATTGCATCCACGCGCGAACGGAATCCGGAAAGCTCATGGTGCGCCCGCCAATAGTTGTATAAGGAATTTCCCGCGTCGAAGTTTCGTACAATATGATTTCTGGGCTATACAAAACGTACCGCAGGACATCACTAACGGCTGGCCCAATTTCCTCGGAAGAGACATCATCCGGCAAATCAATATCATCACGACATATAGTGACAAAATCCCACAACAACCTGTCTACATCGCCGGCATATCCGCCGTGTGCTGCTTGGAAAATTTCCCATCTGATGGTAATTGCATCCAAGTTAAATGCGCAACGGATAATAGGATCTTCCGTGGTGGAATCGCCAGGCACAACCCTCCAGGTAACCTGTATCGGCGACTCCGTCTCGGATTGCAATAATAGCTGATCAAGGTCCGCATATTCACTTATTTGGGAGCTGCCATCGGCGAAGCGCCCTGGTGAGAATGTGAATTTGTTGCCATCATTAGTGGATATGCAAAGCTCAAGATTGTCCGTTGCAATTGCGTTACGCGTAATGCCATAATAGCGACCAAAAACCTCCCAAATATCGTCCATGGTAACGCCCATTCTCGTCGAGAAAATACTATCCATGCTATTATACAATCTAAATAGGGCCGGATTTGCCGTCTTGCCATACTCAAAGGCCTTAATAAGATCATCTATCGTGCACGTGTTCATATTAATCGGATTATTCCCGGTCATCACGGTAATATTTGTTATGGCCTCGTTGCCCTCCAAAATGCATCTCAATAAATTAACGGTATCGATGCTAATAGCCGATCCTGCACCACTCGCCGCTCCATTGAAAAATCCATGCAGGATAAAAAATGCTATAATGTCAGCGTATATGGTAGAGGAATGCCGATTAGCGACATCGTCGACTCCAGTGTCTTTCTCTCGCAAATCGTTTTGAATAACGGAAATAAGAGATGAAATCCGATTAAGCTCTTTTTGTTCACGATTGACCGCCTCAATATCTCTAATGTGGAGTTGTAGTAGCTTCTTTTGATAGCAGCACATCGCATACAATATAGCGGCAATACGAGATGCGGTATCGCGGTAATAAGACCTATAGGTTGAGCCGGTGCGAAAATTACCAGTATCCAGTTTCCGCAATGAATAAATTAAAACAAAATCATCTTGCGCTCCCCCTCCGCTATCGTCGAGCTTACGCTTTTTAAGGTAAAGTTTATCACTAGCCGGGATGAATTCGTCTAGCGTTATGATACGGTTAAATACTACTTGCCCGTCGGCGTCCACTGATTCATAATAAACAGTTGGGTTTCCAGCAGAATCCGTCTCATAATTATTCATAAGGACAATATCTGACGCAATTGTGTCGTCCAAAATATAGGCACCAGCATTATAGCTATCCTCTATTTCAATCATATCGCACAACGCGCCAAAATCGATGGCATTCTTCCCCATTAAAATTGAATCAAAACTCTGCCGCAACGTAATAAGTTTGATTGGCATACAACTTCCTCCTATTATCCTATGCGCATTTTTTTCACACGCTTTTTCGCCGTTGATGACACCTTTTCCGATCCTTGGGCCACCGGCTTACTGCTCATCACCGCCCTAAATGTTTCCGGCAAATCCGCCTCCCCTGCCACTTGCACCCTTGTCGCGCGGTAATGCCGGTAGCGCGACTCATACTCCTTCTCCATTTTCGAAATAGCCTCCACGGCTTGTTGACGACTTTCGGGAGTAAGATGCGGAGAATTTAAAAAAATATTTTCGCCGGAATCTAGATCAGCACCCAGCGACCCCCAAAAATCGCGCATTTTCTGAATTGTAGCTTTCGCCTCAGCAATGAGTTGCTCATTTTTTTCAATTTGCCTCCTGGTTTGCTCCGAAAATGAATCCATAAATTCCCCCTTAACTTCGTATTCCCTTTGCCGCCTGCTTTAATTGTTGCCCAACGCTACTAATCATGTTGGTAGCTGTTGAAAAATTTGCCTGCATATCCTGGTTGATCATGTGAATACGGGCAGTTGACGTTTGCAACGTATTGTTGATACATTCGATTTTTTGACGTACATCATCCACATATTTACGTACGTCCCAAACACGAATAAGGCTCTTTTTTCGGTTTGCAATGATGTTGCCGACTGTGTCATTATCGTCCACTTGGTAACGCGACAATGGGAGCGTGGGATCATTTTGGCTGTCGGCATTGTAACCGCTGTCGTATGCCCCACCATACATAGTCTTTTGCAGAATTGCGTCAGCCGGAACCCAATTTGTGCCCGTCGCGGCATCCTCTGATGTAAGCCTCGTGTCATGGTATAGCGCTAGTCCAGAGCCAAGACGCCAGCCGTCAGCAGAGTCTATCTGAAAATGAATCGGCGTACCTTCAAGACTTAGAATAAGAGCCGCGGTCTCCGGGTCATCGTAATGATTTTTAGTGTCCCACCTTAGCTGTCCAGCTGCCTCATTTGCACTATCCCTCGTCCACCAATTCTTCCGCGGAAACTGTTTTGTAACAATTTTATTTTCCGTCTCGTCATATTTCAAAGTGAACGCCATCCAATCGCAATCATCGCCCGCCTCGACATCGAGCCCCAATAAAATTGGCCGAAAATGCACACTCGCCTTTTTCAAGACGTGTGTGGGCGAAACAAGTCCATAGGCTACCAACTGCGACCACAGATTCTGCTCGGGTTGCACAACTGTTGCCGCATATTTTCGGCTCAGGTCGGTAAAACTTGCCAGCAAAAGGTTAAGATCTGAATAGAGTTTATTTAAATCAGCGATTTTTGAATTTATTGTCTCCGCCTCGTGAATGTAGTCAGCCATCTGCGACATCTGAATTTGAGTATTCTGGAACGCCGCGGCCATCGCCAAGGCAACGACTCCCATCCCTTGCAAAATATACGGTTTTGGCTTAAAAAACTGAGAACGGTGTATATAAAAGCTTTCGCAAGTTTGCCCGCTTTCGTCGTCGCGGCACACATGAAAAAAATCACCATCTGGGTCATAGACGTAATCAGCATCGGCTGTGGCGCGATAAGCTCGCGGCCTGAATGCGGAGTTCAGCGCTTCTGCGTCTTCCATGGCGTCAATTTTGTATCTTTCATCTTCCGGAAATGCTTCGACGAAGAGATCTTCAAGAAACTTACCCCGGGACTTTATTCCGCCATTGCTTTTATATAGACGATAGCAAAGATCTTTTTCTGCCGCAAATAGATCCCAGTAGATCGAGTCACTCTTGAACTCATCGATTAAAATCGTCACAGTTCAGAATTTATCGTTGTTTCCCGCAGAGTCAAAAGTTTTTTTTGGAACGCCAGCGAATATTATTTCGTATTTGCCAAAGTCCGTCGCCTACCCTCTCCGGTAGCCTCAATGGTCGACGTTGCCACCGAAAAACATTGCTCCATATCGTTATTTACGGCGCCAACCCGTATAATAGTTTCCTGGAGCAAGCTACTATTACAATCGATGCTAAGCCGCACTGCATCTAGAATTTCTTGGATTTTTGCACCGGTAATATAACATCGCTTGTCATCTTTGATGATTTCCTCAAACTTTTTTTGAATAACTCCGAAAAAATCTCGACCAACAGCCTTTTGGTGTTCACTGACTCCATGCGCGAATATTTTATAGACCTCGGTTATGTCAACGTCTGCCCTTCCCCCACAAAAGGGCTCATAAACAACTTTGCCATCGGACTTAAATGTACACCGAAAATAAATTGCCCTGGTAAACGCATCGCTCCACCACCGTTTCTGATACCAGGTTTTGAAGGCGTATGATTCGGCATCTGGACTATTTTGCGCGTCACTCCCGAACGATTTCTCCATGCGTTCCACACTACTCGTGTATGACTCCAGCTTGTAATCTGGAGGATCATTAGGTGATCCAAATCGCCCGTAACAAACTTTGGTCTCATGGACCACATTTTCAAAAGGATTCCCATCCGAATCCACATCAATGAAAAAGAACTCCCATTTGTGGCCATTCCACCACAGATCTGGTTCTATCACGCGGGCATAAAGCTGGGGCAGGCCATGCGTGGCAAATGTCCCAACGGCGGATGGCATCTTCAAATCTTCCAAAGCAGTCAATTGTTTCTGTTCAAACGGTAAAACCATGTGCGGATTAGCTGGGTTACAGCCAGCGTACAGATTGGAAAGGCTGTTAAAAACACTCTGAAATCGCTCGATAATGGAATTAAGTACCTCTGCCTCACGGATAAATTCACTCAAAATTGCCATCTGCTGATTTGCGTTTTGGTAAGCAACAGAGAGCACTTGCATCGTTATTCCGATCTTCTGTTGCTCCGCTTGCGTTGGTTGGAAAGCTTGGGAATAATGAAGAAATACTTCGCGGCCATCGGCCGTAACAGCCCTGAGAAAATCGCCGGCGCCGTTTTGCGCGCGAACATACGAGCCATCGGCCGTAATCCTATAATAGCGAATCGTTCCATTCGCAGTTATATCAAAGTCTTTGTACGCTGGACGCAACCGTTCGGATTCTAGGCCGAGCGCCGTACAATATACACTTGCTTTGGCGAGGTCATTGAAATTTTCCGGCAAAATCGATGCATTTCTCATATTTTGTTAAAATCAGAACATGGGCATGCTCGAATGAATGTACCCAAAGGTCAAAAGCTTGAATGTCGAATTTTTGTAAATATAGATATTTGTAAAATTATGCACTCCGCGAGTTGGCTCATTTAACATTTGGAAACGGGAGAAGAACTAATCGCGAAAAGGACTTGTGCCGCGCGTGACGCCGAACAACATGTACGTGCATGCACCTCTCCGCCTACTTTGCCCGCAAGCGTTTGGTGAATCTTCACAGTCAAACCTTAGAAGGTACTCTCAGTGAGCTCATAAGACGTTTTTCACCCGCAGTAAAAATTGATCGCGAAGCCGTTTTGCAGGAATTGATCATCCGAGAAAATAGGGCCTCCACGTGCTTGGGAAACGGAATTGCCATTCCGCATCTTAAAATTCCCCTTCCGCGCCCGTGCATTTTGGCCATTGGACGCTGTCCCAATGGTATTAAATTCGGCGAAAATCCTGAATATGAAGATGTGCGACTCGTTTTTCTAATTCTCTTCAACGAGGGGTGGGACGGGCAATTGCAGGTTTTAGCCCAATTAGCGCGAGAACTTCATGATCCGCATAAAATATTGTCGCTTATTCATCCGCAGTCGCTGTCGGCTTTTTACAAAAAATGGCAGCAAATTTTTGGCGAAAAAAAGCGGACCAACCAAGGCGTCCATGTTTCAGCCAAAGGGCAGCGGATTTTTCTCAAGGAATCCTTTCGCCTCGCCCGCAGCTCCGGGTGTCAGTCCATTTTTCTTTTTCCCGACTCGTTGGGCGAATGGTTTGTCTTTGGAAAATATTTCCTGGGAATGAGGCGCATCCTCGTTACCGAGCGCTTCCAAGAGGATCTTCCGTCTCAATATGGCATGGATCACCTTCTCAATGTGTCCAATCACTCGCGCGCGCGCCTAGTTCAAATGCATGGTGCCATCCTCATTGCTCTCACCCGCGGGTTTATCGGGCGCGATGAAAAAATTTGTTGCATCGGAAGCGGAAGTGAAAGTGGCCATTTTGATTGCCTGGTTTTTGTGGATGTGGCAATCAGGTATAAGTCCCTGCTTGACACGCGGCGGGGGCTGATTCCAAAGGACGTTTCCACGGAGGTTTTCGAGCGCGTCATTGCCATCGCCCATCAGATCGCTGCCGAAGGGCGTGAGGGTAAACCTCTGGGAGCGATGTTCATCCTCGGGAATCACGCTAAAATCAAACGCTATTACAAATCACTCATCCTCAATCCATTCCAAGGATATCCGCGCCAAGAACGTAATGTTCTCAACCCGTTCATCGATGAAACGATTAAGGAATTTGCCTCCATTGATGGCGCCTTCATCGTTGGCAGCGACGGCGTTTTTGAGGCCGCTGGGACGATGATCAACGCACCCAGTCGCGGAATCGTCCTCCCCGGCGGGCTTGGCACCAGGCACACATCCGCCGCGGCCATATCAAAGGCGGCTGACAGCCTGGCCATCGTGGTTTCCCAAAGCACCAGCCAGGTTACCCTTTTCCGCAATGGTCGGATGCTGCCCCTTTCTGAAAAAGTCATCGGCTAAATGGGGATCGAATTCAGACCGCTGGTTCGGAATTTGAAATCGCTAGTTTTTCCGGCTCGTACACGGCCTCGCTGCTCTGGCAAGCATGGAAATCGGAAATTTCGTCGACAAATTTGAGAATTTTTTCACATTCACCTTCTAGGGAAAATTTATCGCAGAAAATTTTGTGAGACTTTCGCGCCATTTCGACGGCCTCCGCCGGGTGCGCATGAATCCATTTCACGTGATTGTCAATTTGTTCAAAAACCTCCTCGGCGGATTTTTCCGTATCAATAAACAGGACACAATCGCTAAAATTCTCCTGCATAAAAGCGGTTTTTTCCGTGATAACCACGCAGGACGACGCAAAGGCTTCAAAATCGCGCATCACGGCCGTGCCTGACTCGTAATGTTGTCCAGCGTGTAAAACAAGCGCGATTCCCGCAGGTTTCATGACATTTTGTACATCCATTGGACCGTTTACGTAAATTTCACCCTTCCAGGAATGCGGACCAGCATTCCGCCATATACGCGCAGGGCCATAAAAATCGCAATATTCTGTTTCGTCTAATAGTTGGAAAAGTTTTGCCAACCCGTGTCGGCGGCGTTGATCATGTAAGTATCCAATGTAGGCAATACGTTTTTTGGGACTGTTGCAGAAATCTGTTTTGCTCATGGTCATGTAAGTTTTTAGCTGGCGAAAATTTTTTCCATCTTTCCGCAGATGTTCTTCCAATTCAGCTATGCCATACTGAGCAAAGAGGAAATTATCATAGGTGCTGACATGTTTATAATTTGCTGGAGAAACGCAATATGGCGAATGAACATAGAGCAGAGATACAATCCCTGATGCGGGGCAGAAAGGGGGAATTTTTGTCCAAAAACAGGATGAAATGAAAATGTCGGTATTCATTTTTTCCGCCATGCACGCCACTGCTCTGGAACATACGCACCATTCGTGGCCAAGTTTAGTCAACGCATCACCGAGCTGTAAGCTAAACCGTCGTTCCCCGCCATTTGCTGGAGTCGCAATAACGACCCGGCGCGTTCCAGGTGGCGGTTTTGGTAATTCATCTATTTGTCCCGCAGCGAGTTGCCAAACCTGCTGTTCCAACTCCGGAGATGAGGCTCGAATGAAGTATGAAGCCCGATTCTTACAGGGCGTAATTGCCTGACCGTTTCGAATTCGCCATACCGAACGGGGCGGCGATTTAGTGGCTGCATCATTAGGTAAGTCTGCCTCGCTGACCTCTGCTAAATTTTCAACCGCCGCCTGTTCAGAAAGATACGTCACTGGCCAGCGTGGACCGGACACACTAGGCGTAAACACCATATACGCGGGAGTTTGACAACCAAGTATGCAAATGTCAATTACACGTTCGCTATCTGTGACTCGGGCTCGGCCTCGCCGCTCGGGCGAGCCTGAGAAGTGGAAATTTCATCGACGAATTTAAGAATTTTTTCACATTCCCCTTCCAGGGAAAATTTATCGCAGAAAATTTTGTGAGACTTTCGCGCCATTTCCACGGCCTCCTCCGGGTGTGCATGAATCCATTTCACGTGATTGTCAATTTGTTCAAAAATCTCATCGACGGGTTTATCCGTATCAATGAACAGGACACAATCGCCAAAATTTTTCTGCATAAAAGCGGTTTTTTCCGTGATAATTATGCAGGACGAGGAAAGGGCTTCAAAATCACGATACACGGGCGACCCCGACTCAAATTGCTGCTTGGCGTGTAAAAGAAGTGCAATTCCAGCTGGCTCCATAACGTTTTGCACATCTCTGAGGTCGCGGAGTGGCATCTCGCGCTTCCATGAATGTGGAGCACTTTTGTGCCAGGCATGCTTTGGCCCATAGAATTCGCAATAACCAGTTTCGTCTAATAACTGAAAAAGTTTCGCAAATTCGTCGCGCCGGCGAGGTTCGTTGAAAAACCCAACATATACAATACGCTTTTTGGGGCTGTCGCAAAACTTTGTTTTGCTTAGAGTCAAGTAAGTTTTTAGCGCGCGAAAGTTTTTTCCATTTTTGCGAAAATATTCTTCTAAATCATTCGTGCCAGACTGGGCAAAAAGAAAATTATCATAGGCGCTAATGCTATGATAATTTTCCGGAGAAACACAGCCAGGCGAATGAATATAGAGTAGGGATAAAATTCTCGGCGGCGGTGGGCCTTCCCAAAAGGCTGACGAGATGAAGAGGTTCGCATTCATTTTTTCTGCCATACTAGCTATCCTATTGGAGCATACGCACCACTCGTGACCCAGTTTAGCCATTGCATCACCAAGCTGTAGGCAAAAACGTCGTTCTCCAGCACTTGCAGGAGACGCAATGACGATCCGGCGCGTCCCCGGTGGCGGTTTGGGTAATTCGTCTATTTGCCCTGCAACAAGCTTTCGTATTTGCTGCTTTAGCTCACTGGATGAGGCCTCAATGAAATACGGCCGATACCTCCGCACGCCAGTAGCAATCCCACTATTGCCATTTACTGGCAACTTTCGAACTGACGGAGGCATTCCCATCGGTGCCTCTTTTATTGGGTCATGTGGTATAGAATCCGCGATAAAGTTTTCAACCACCGGCAATCCAAAGAAATACGGCATTGGCCAATGTTTTCCGGCCGCACTAACTGTAGGCAACATACGCGTAGAAGTTTGTCCGACAAATACTCAAGTGTCAACTACAAGAGATCCGTCATATCCGTGCCATCGCAAACTCCGCCATATCCATATTGGCAAGCTAAGTATGCCGCACAGAATTTTATGTTTAAAAATCAGATAATTGAAGCATTTGGGCCATGGGTAGTAGCATGGCTGCGGCGATGAGGGCTACCACACCGGCCAAAATGAGAACCACAACCGGTTGCAGTACAGCAGCAGCGCGCTCCAGATGGCGATCCAATTCCTCGGCGGTTGCCTCTCCCGCGTGAAGGAGCATGTCCGCCAGGCGCCCACTTTCCTCGCCGACAACCAAAAGCCCGTGGACAAACGGCAGCATGAACGGCGACGGAGCCAGCAGGTCGATCAGGGATTCCCCAGCGCGCACCCGATCCACGAGTTGGAGCAGGTATGATTTCATCGCAGCGTTTGGCAAACCGTTTGCCGCAAGTGCCAGGGCTTCGGTGGTTGGAACGGCGTGCTCCAGTAGCAGGCCAAAGGTGCGCAGAAAAATGACCAGGTTTTGCATCAAAAATAATTGGCCGAAAAATGGTAGACGAAGGGCAATTTTACCTCGAAGAAGCCGGCCAGATTGCGTTTGCCCACCGATGCATAGGCCAAAAACGGCCAACATTATTGTCAGTGGAAGAAAGTGGGCATGGGCGCGCAAGAATGTTCCGAAGGCAATCAAAGTTCGCGTTAGTGCTGGCATGGGCGCGGATGAATTGCTCGCCTGGAGGAGATTTTCAAAGCGCGGGACCACATATGTGGTCAGGAATAATACGGCAGCTAAGGCGACGATTAGGACGGTGATCGGGTAAAATAGCGCGGAAACGGTGCGATGTTTCGTGCGTAAAATGCGCGTGCGGAAACTGGAAATGTATTCCAGCGTCGCTCCCAAGTCGCCGGAGGATTCCCCGGCCTTTACCATTTGGCAGTAGGTCACATCGAAAATTTGCGGAAAAGACTCCAGGATCCCATGCAGCGGTTGCCCAAGGGTAAGTCCCTGAATGGCAGTTGTGATGACCATCCGCAGGGTGGAATTTTTCTCTTGCCGCTCTAAAATTTGCAGGGCCTTTAGCAGGCCAACGCCGCTCCGAATAAGCACCGCCAATTGGCGCGTGAACGCTAAAAGTTGCGCCTCGTCCACCTTGGGCCGAGGAAAATGAAATGGTCTCAGCATGGTATTTGCTCCAAAAATTCCGCCGGGCACAAAATACCTTCCGCTACCCACGTTGCTGCCTGATCCGCCAGTGATTCGGTGGATTTCAGCCGCGCAAAATTTCCCAGGGCCACATTTTCTCGTGCGGAGTCGTCCATGGAAAAAAGCTCAAAAACCGCTCGCTGGCCCCGGTGTCCCGTTTGACCACATTGGTCGCAACCCTTCCCAAACTTCAAATGATCCGGCGGGATGTGGCGGAGTATTTCGGGAAATTTATCGATTGCATCTTTCGGGCATGTTTCCGAGCAGTTGGGGCAGTTTAGCCGCAGCAACCGTTGGGAAAGAACGCCGCGCAGGCAACAGCTGAGCAAAAACGGATCCACGCCCATTTCGTGCAAACGGAGAAGTGCTTCTTCCACCGTCGCCGTGTGCAGCGTTGTGAGAACCAGATGTCCGGTAAGTGCTGCCTGTAGAGCAGTTTGCGCCGTTTCCCGGTCACGAATTTCTCCCACGAGAATCTTGTCCGGGTCGTGGCGGAGAAAGGACCGCAAAATGGAAGAAAATGTTCGGTCGGCGGCCAGGTCAACGGACACCTGCAAGATGCCATCTAACTCGTACTCAATGGGATCCTCAATGGTCAGCAGCTTTACGTCATCGGAATTAATTTCCTGAAGCGCGGCATAGATGGACGTGGTTTTTCCGCTGCCGGTTGGTCCGATGACCAGGAATAACCCACTGGGCAATCGCACGATATGGCGCGTGGTTTCCATGGTTTTCGGCGACATTTGCAAATTATCCAGCCGTGGAAATCGCCGATTTTTGTCCAAAACACGCAGGACCACGCTTTCTCCGGCTTTTGTGGGAAGGACGGAGATGCGACATTCCACGTCTTTTCCATCCACAAAACACTTTAATCGGCCGTCCTGGGGCCGAAAGTGCTCCGAAATATCCAAATTTGCCATGGCCCGCAGGCAGGCAGAAAGTTCTTTGGATAATTCTCCTGGAAATCGGCGCACCGTCCGCAGGGTGCCGTCGATGCGCATGCGCAGGGAAACTTCATCCGCGTTGCTTTCGAAGTGGATGTCTGCCGCACCCAATTCCACGCCGTAGCGCAACCAATGTTGAATTTGGTGTGGCAGGTCGAAATTTGCTTCATCATCGACTTCTTCGCCGGATGTTTTACAATGCGTATGGGTGGCTTCAAATTGCAGCCAGTGTTTTTGAAAATCCTGTTCGGTGAGGCTTTTGAATTCGAAATGAAATCCCAGGAGCGCCGATAACTCCTCGTGGAACGATTGAAAATCACGGCCTTCTTGGACGAAAAAATGCGAAAGACCACCAGGCAAAATGCGGTAAAATCGGCAAATTTGATAGAGGTCATTTTTTTGCGGTGGAACCTCCGTCATTTCTTTCCTTCTTTTTTCTTTTTTCCAGCTCTGTCCGGTCAAAATCCCTTCATATGCGGACGATCCTCATGGACTGGCGTGGCTTGGCATTCTCTGCCGGTGAATAATGGGTATTGGCAATTTTTGCCCGCTTTTGATTGACCAATTGCAGGTCGCTTATGCGCGAGCAAATTTTTCGCGCCGTTGCGATGAAATTGGTTAACACGTTCACGAAAATCTGCTCATCGATGAATTCCAAGGGAACGGAGTGATGGAGCACGATGTGTCCATGCTTGCGGTCGAAGCCAATGGTGGTCCCGTTGGTTTGCAGGCCGAAGAGGTTGAGCTCGAGGAGTGATTCCAGAAATTTTGCCTGATCAATTTCCCTTGGCAGTTGCATGAGCGGCGAGTAAATGAACAACGCCGCGTTTCGTTGGGGAAATTCAATGAGAATTTCCAGGTGTGATTCCTTGTCCTGTAGCACACACCGCCGTGTCTCCGGGTTAAGTTTGAGCGAAATGTTCATGCGACGGCTCGCACCGGAAATGAGCGCATCCAAATCCATAGACGGAGTTTATGGATCGCGCTTTTCAAATGCAAATAAAAAAGTATTCAATATATCGAAGTCATCGTTTGCGCTGGGTGTCTTATTTTTGCATTGTAGACTTGATTGCTTTCCCAGAAACCTGCCGCACGCGCATACGCGGTTTGCTACGGATTTTGGCGGCAATTATTTCGCACGTAACTAATAAATACTTTTTTGTGGATCTCGCCCTATATGTAACGAAGAATGGGAGTTGGATCGCGAACGGCGGAGTTTGGATTGTGCCATGCAGGGATTGGGCGGGAAATTTGGTGACCTGAGTCTTACCGGATCCGGTGTCGGAGCAGTTGATATCATACGGAAGGGTAGCGCTGGAACTGGGTCTTTTGGGGCGACCTTTCCGCGTGGTTTATGCGACCCGGCCGAGGGTTTCTGTAAAAGTGGGCAATCCATACAAGCACAGAGTAAAAAAAGTCCGGAATGCTGGAGTTACGGTGGAATAAATTGCCGGCAAAGGTGGCGGCAAAGCCGCCACTCGCGAAAGAGGAGAGCTGGTTCGCAAGGCTGAAAAGTTTGTTTTCTTGAGATGGACTGATGCGATGCTATCTTTTGTTAAAGATTTTTTACGCTTGCTGTGTTCCCATGAGTTGACCTTTTTTCGGAGGCTTCGATTGGTAGTAGTTAGGGGCAATAGTTAAAAAGCCCTGGCAAAATGAGCTCACCTAATATAAAGTTCTTGCCCGCGGAAGGGGGCTTTTCACAATGTGCGCCTCATTGATCCGTGAAAATCCACGAATTTCAGACAAAGAAGCTTCTGGTAAGCCATGGGATTCCCGTGGACACAGGCGTTGTTGTCGGTTGCGGCGATGATGTGGATGCATTTATCTCATCTCTTGGTTCCGCGGAAAGCTATATCGTTAAGGCTCAAATTCAAAGTGGCGGGCGCGGAAAAGGCCATTTCGTTGACGGAATTGGCAGTGGCGTTCAACGGGTTTATTCGCGAATGGAAGCGGTCCAGTTGGCACGGAAGATGTTGGGCAATCGGCTAGTAACCAGGCAAACGGGGCCCGTGGGCTGCCGCGTGAATATGGTTTATGTTGGGCCTGCAACAAGGTTTCGCCGGGAATTTTACCTGGCCATTTTCATGGATCGTTCCGCGGGAATGCCGGTTATTATGGCATCTTCCGCCGGTGGCGTGGAAATCGAGAAACAGCCGGAAAATATTCTGCGGGAATACGTTTGCCCATTGGCCGGCTTGCAACCATTTCAAGCGCGCAAGCTCGCCTTTTACATGGGATTTAAGTCCAAGTCCACGCAAGAATCTTTCATGGTCATTCTCCAGAATTTGTACCGCCTTTTTGACGAAAATGACGCCTCTCTCATTGAGATTAATCCGCTGGTGGAAACGGCGGATGGGTGTTTGTTGGCCATCGACGGGAAGGCGGTTTTTGATGACAATGCGCTGTTTCGCCATCCGGATATCAGTAAATTGCGTGACCCAAACGCAGAGGATCCCCGGGAAGTGCAGGCAACCGTCCATGGCGTCAACTACGTGGCGCTGACAGGGAACATTGGCTGTTTGACCAACGGCGCGGGTCTGGCCATGGCCACCATGGACCTGCTCAATGCGAATGGATTGGAAGCGGCGAATTTCCTCGATCTTGGGGATAATTCCGGGGCGGAAGCCGTGCGTGCGGCGCTTGAAATTTTGCTCCAAGCCGGTGACCTGCGGGGCTTGCTCATTAACGCCTTTGGGGGTGCCATGTGCGGAGACATGGTGGCAAAGTGCGTCGTAGATATTTTTAGCAAGAGGCGCGTAAGGCTCCCGCTTATAGTTCGCATGGAGGGTGCCAGGGCCGCGGAGGGTCTGAACCTACTGCGCTCGGAAAACACACTTAAACTTTTCGTGGCGGAAAATTTGCGGGATATTCCGCAAAAAATTAGGGAGGCGATGCGGGTCCAATGAGCATTCTGGTCGATGGGAGCGCATCCGTGCTCGTCCAAGGTATAACCGGTCGCGCCGCGGCTTTCCATCTGCCCCATTGCGAGGCTCATGGGACAAAAATCGTTGCCGGCATACGCCCAGGAAAGGGCGGGCAACGTTACGACAACCGCATTCCCATTTACGACACCGTGGCCGATGCGACCCGGAATCATATCATTACTGCTTCGCTGATTTTAGTCCCCGCTCCCGCCGCCGCCGATTGCATATGGGAGGCCATTGACGGGGAAATTCCGCTCATCGTGTGTGTTACGGAAGGTATTCCCGTGCGTGACATGGCTCGAATTAGGGCGCGTTTGCGCGACTCTCACTCCATTCTCATCGGCGCCAATTGTCCAGGTATCATCACGCCCAGTGAGGTCAAATTAGGCATCATGCCCAGCTATATCCATCGCCCCGGGTCCGTCGGCGTGGTTTCACGCTCCGGAACGCTCACCTTCGAAACCGTCTGGCAGCTCACACAGCGCGGCATCGGTCAATCCACCTGCGTTGGCATCGGCGGAGATCCCATCCATGGTATTTCAATGGTGGACGTGGTTCGCATGTTTAATGACGACTCAAAAACCACGGAAATTGTGCTCGTTGGCGAAATTGGCGGTGAAGAGGAGGAAGCGGCGGCGGAGTTTATAAAAAAGCACGTCAACAAACCCGTTGTCGCATACATTGCCGGGGTGACCGCTCCAGCCGATCGGCGCATGGGACACGCGGGGGCAATTATTTCTGGAACAAAAAGCGGCGCCGGTTATAAGATCAAAGCTCTCGAAGCGGCTGGAATTGCCGTTGCGCGGGATATTTCGCAGATCGGAAACGTTTTTTGTGAGATTTCGAATAAAAATTTGTCCGTAAAACCTTGATTCGGCGTAAAAAACACAAATTCGCCAAATGGGCGTTGAACGTGTGGGTTTGTAAATTTATTCTGCCATCGTGTATGCGATCGATGACGATTTTCGGCGGGTTGGAGTCTTGCCGGCGGCTACCCCCCCCCCCCCGAAGTAGCTCAGCCGGAGAGACTTATGGCGATCTCGGAGGTCGTTGGAGACCTCGAAGTTTCAAACCCATTTTCAAACATTATTTTACCACAAGCCGCAGAAATTAGCGAACCTATCCAGCAGATACCAGTTTTACCCGAGGATCTTTTCTCCTGGCCGCCAGAAAAAGGCGCATTCATTTTACAAAAATATTTAGATACTCTTCCAGAAAGTGAGCGCTATACGGCGTTTGAGCCGCTGGTTAGAAAACATTGGAAATGGTTATGCAAAGCAGCACCTCATTTGAAATTCGCTGAGCCTATGCCATTATTAGAGGGGCAGCAGATAAACATCGGCTTTAAAACTTGGGGACTGACACATGGGGGTGCAGAACGCCAAATATCATTGCTGGCGAGTCACCTTGCAAATGACCCACGCTATCACGTGACACTTTTTATAAATGAGAATCAGGCTGGAAAGCTTGATTATCCAATAGATCCAAAAATCACGGTAAAATTTATAAAAGCCAATTTCAATAACTGGGCAAAAATTATCAAAGAACATCCGCTGGATTTGATCGTCCTACATGAAAATTGGAATGCTGAAAATTATATAAATATACTACTTTGTAAATTACTTGGGCTAAGAGTGCTCGCACATGAATGTAATGTAATATGTTGCCAAAATCCGTTTAGAAATTTCCAAGAAAAACTGGCATATGCCCAACCGCTTTACTCATGCTGTGGTGCCGTTAGCTGTCTTTCCGGATTTGACCTCACCGAATGGAGGAAAAATGGAGTACCAAATTCGATTTTCGTGCCGAATCCTCCAACGTTTAATCCGGATTTAATTACGCCATCCACACTTGAGTCCAATAATATCTTGTGGGTTGGCCGATGGGATCCGGGGCAAAAACGGCCCGAAATGGCCATAGAGGTGTTTGCTAAGGTGTTGCAAAAAATTCCAAACGCTCGTTTAACCATGGCCGGGGCCATCCAAAGTCGCCGCTGCCATCGGCAATGCCTCCGGCGCATTCGTGAGCTCGGAATTGGCCATGCGGTGGATATCGTCGGATTTCAAAAAGACATGGTACCGATTTATTCAAATGGCGCCTTACTCATGAGCACGTCGCGCTTCGAGGGCTGGGGGAACATGATAATGGAGGCTAAAGCCTTTGGCCTCCCCGTCGTGAGCACGGCAATGCCGTATTTAGAAACTCTGAAAAGAGGCGCTATCCAAACGCCACCAAATGATGTGGACGCCCTGGCCGAGGCGATTGTGGATTTGCTGCAAAATCCAGAAAAGCGCCGACGACTGGGGGAGGAGGCGCGACAGGACGTACTGAAAAACTTTTCCAGCGAAATTGTATTCGCGAAATACGAAGCACTTATCGAGGCGATTTTGACTGGCCCTGACGCCGTGGCTAAACTTTGTACTGCGGAACCACTTATGGACGCGGAAGCGGCCGAAAAAATTTTGGCCGATGAAGCAAAAGCCT
>JAITKJ010000001.1 GCA_031278455.1 Puniceicoccales bacterium
ATGCGTATATTGCTTTTGGCAATGAGAACAAACATTCAGAAGCTAAGCGCCTAGTTTACGAGTTTATCCTGCTGCTTATGGGGCAGGATCCGGATCAATTCGATGCTGCCGGTTATACCGAAGCCTGTAATATTTTGGAGCGTTGGCTTCATGGCGCACCATTTAGGAAAACGCCGGCACTCGAATCAATCCTAGTGAAGGGGGGCTTTCAGAAACTGAAACGGTATATAAAAGTTATACAAGATTGCGTTGCCCTAAATGAGCAATGGATGTCTCATTCGGTGCGTGTCAACTATAATGACATTCTTGATAATTCCAAATATATCCATCGCATTGGTCACGACGAAAAGCTGAACAAGCTCTATAATTATCTTGTTGAATTACAAAAAGAGCTTGATAGATTCGATATTGGGGGGCGCAAAATGTTAGACGAGCTGCATAATGTTATGCGCATGATTGGAGTGACGATTTTTGGGCTAAGAACAGATCTTCTCACTTTTACATTTGGGCCGAACCGTGATTGGAACTACCCTATCACGCCGTGCACAGGGGGTCAGTATTTACAGATTATGTATTTTATGGGTTACAATATGCATTTAGTAGCGTTATGCTTTGCCATGCAATTGCTCAATGGCACATCCATGGGAACTGCCGACACAGACACGATTTTTGCATATCTGTTTGATCGTGATGTATATATATTCAATGAAAGCCATCTTACTGTGAACAAAATTGCTTCGGACAGTATCAAAGTTGAGGACACGCATCCGAATTTCGGGAAAATTCAAGCTTTACGTCAGAAAACACGAGACATAATTCGGGCTCATGAAGGACCCATCTATTACACCGTGAAGCGCGTACACGATTTGTTGGGTCATTGCTATCCCAATGTCCCCCCAAAACGCCATTGAGTTCGTAGCGGTGTCAGTAGCGCTCGTGGGGAAACTTACGTCCGCAGGCCCTGTAAGGCGTGCATGCGTAGCTTTGCGCCAACAAAATCCGTCATGCTCGATCAAAAAATTTTCGGCCAAAAGACAGAAATCCGCTGTTGTTTATACACAGGTGACGGGTTTGGTGTGTCGTATGCAGTTACGGGTTAAGAAGCATATAAGTGTGGTGGCTGTACTTCTCGCCCTGCAATGCCAGCTAATGATTGCCGTCTTGTTAGCGTTTAGTGATGGCAAATAATCGCTTGCTTTTTGTCGGCTGAGTTCCGAGATTTGACGTCGTCGTTAAGTAGCCGACAAAGGTGGTTGTCGGCGAATATAAGGGTGAAGTGCAGTGAAAATCGAGATTGGTAAAACGGAGGGCGTGCGCCGGGAGATTAAAGTCACCGCAAGTGTGCCTGAGGTCGCAGCAATAAGAAAAGGTGCGCTTGATGCTGTGCGCAAATATATAAAAGTTCCTGGTTTTCGCCCGGGAAAGGCCCCTGACGCGCTGGTTTTGCAACGTGGTAAGAGGGAGGTTAGCAAGGAGTTTGCCATGAAGTTACGGTCCCAGGTGATGCACCACGTGGAAATGTTTCACGGAGGCGGTGATATCGTAGCTCTGGTAGAATTGATCATGCCGGATATACAAAATATGGTTGATGGCGACGACGTTACGGTTGTGGTGCGCGTTGACATTTCGCCAGAATTTGAGTTGCCGGACTACAATCATATTCCACTTCCAGCGCACGTGGAACTGGAAGTCTCGGATGAGGAAATTGACGAAAAGTTGCGCGTGAAGCTTCTCGGCGAAAAAAATCTTGGGGATATGAAGGTTCTGCGCGAGCAAGCACGGTATGAAATTTACTTGCAAAAGGAGTTTGAGCAGCATGAGAAGCGCAAGGAGTCGGTCGTCGATTTTCTGTGTAGCTCCGTCAATTTCCCGCTCCCGGCAAGCCTTTTGGAACGAGAGGCAGTTGACCTGTTCATGGAAGATGCGGAGCGTGGTAATTTGCCCATTTCCGATGGAGACGACAGAAATAGGTTGCTTCTGTCATATATGGAATCGGCGGGCTACAAGCTCAAAGTGGATCTTATTATGGAAGCCATTGCCAAAAAGGAATCGATTGGTATCACAAAGGAAGAAATGGCGGCCTATTTATTTGCCGAGTCCTACTCACGCGGAATACCCGCGGAAGTCCTGTTGCGCACTTTGAAAAATGATACCCGCAAGCTGACAAGAATACGCAGGAAATGTTTGTCGCACAAGGTTATTGCCACGCTTTACGAGCGTAATTTGTCGCGGTCGCCTGCCAATGTTTCCTCGGAAGACAAGCCATTCCCAGCAAGGAACGTCGTCGACTCTATGCTTGTACGTAAACAGGAACTGCGGCGGTTGAACAGCGCGGATGGAAATTCTGCGGGAGGACAGCAGTCGGGAAATATTGAAGATGGGTCGGGCCATTCGTGCGCAGGACCACTGGACACGAATCCGACGGCGAGTGTTGGTGACTAGTGCGAGAAAGATTGACTTGTGGAAATTGCAGGCGTGGAGTGAACTCCAATTTAAGATTGGTGCGTTTTTGAAGAAAAGGCCTCTATGGGACAGTATTTACCTTTGCCGTATGTTTATGAGCGGGATGGCCGCACGGAGCGTTCGTGGGATATTTATAGCCGGTTGTTGAAGGATCGTATCATTTTTCTGGGTACGCCCATCGATGATCAGGTCGCCAATGCCGTTGTGGCACAACTGCTTTTTTTGCAGATGGACGATGCACGGAAAGATATCCACCTGTATATCAATTGTCCCGGGGGGAGTATTACCGCGGGCATGGCAATTTACGACACGATCAATTTCATGCACTGTGACGTGGTCACTTACTGTGTGGGACAGGCGGCCAGCTTTGGAACGCTTTTGTTAGCGTCTGGGACGAAGGGAAAGCGCTATGCCCTTCCCAATAGCCGGGTCATGATCCATCAACCATCCGGTGGCGCCAGGGGGCAGAGTTCGGATATCTCCATCGCGGCGAGGGAAATCAACCATTGGCGAAAGCTAATTAATAAGGTCTTAGCTGACTTGACCGGGCAAACCGCTGAAAAGGTCACCGCCGATTCGGATCGGGACTTTTACATGTCCGCCGAGGAAGCGGTTGCGTATGGAATTGTTGACCAAGTAATCACCCGCCGGGTGTAACACAGGAGCGTTTTGGAAAATGCTAGATAAATCCAGCTATTGTTCGTTTTGCGGGCGTCGGCAGGACGTGGTGGACCATCTCATTGAAGGACCCGACGGGGTCTTTATTTGCGATTCTTGTGTGGCTATTTGCCATGCGGCCTTGCTGGATGATGCAATCACGGAAAAAGAACCACCAAAACCAACGGTGCATCTAAGCAAACGCGGACAGGCAAGGAAAAAATCAAAAAAGGAGGAATCGACGAAAGGCGATGGTGCCGAACCGCTCAAGATTAAGGAAATTTCACCAGCTTTCCTCAAGCGGACCTTGGACGCCTATGTCGTTGGCCAAGAGCAGGCTAAAAAGGCGCTCTCCGTGGCTGTTTACAATCATTACAAACGCCTGGCTTCCGCGGGGAAGATTCACATTGAAGAACGCGCGCACGCGCCGCTCGAGCGGTCCGACCTTGTCGATGTGGAAATCGAAAAAAGTAATATTTTGCTCATCGGCACCACGGGATCAGGTAAAACTTTATTAGCTCGCACGTTGGCGCGCGCTTTGGATGTTCCGTTTGCCATCGCCGATGCTACCACGCTCACCGAAGCGGGTTACGTCGGCGAGGACGTGGAAAATATAGTTCTCCGGCTGTTACAGGCAGCGGACTATGACCTCTCACGTGCGGAATGCGGCATTATTTACGTGGACGAAATCGATAAAATTGCCCGCCGTACCGAAAATGTATCCATCAGCCGGGATGTCTCCGGAGAAGGGGTGCAGCAAGCGCTTTTGAAAATTTTCGAGGGAACGGTATGCAACGTTCCTCCCAAGGGCGGTCGTAAACATCCCGAGCAGGAATATGTCCGCGTGGACACGCAAAATATACTGTTTATCTGCGGCGGAGCGTTCGTGGATTTGGAAAAAATCATTAACGCACGTACGGGGGTCAAAGTTCTCGGCTTCGATGCCACTGGAGAAAATGCCAAACGGGCACGAAATAATGACACAAGCACCGTGCTAAAGCTTGTCCAACCGGAGGATCTGGTTAAATATGGACTCATTCCGGAGTTTGTTGGCCGGCTTCCAGTCGTTTCCCAGCTGGAGGCGCTAACGGAAGAGGATTTAATTCACATTCTGACCCAGCCCAAAAACGCAATTCTCAAGCAATACGAGCGGCTCCTTGCTATGGATGGCGTGGAGTTTATCGTGGAGAAAGAGGCCGTTCAAGCGATCGCCGCCAAGGCCCACAAAATGGAGACTGGAGCCAGGGCGTTGCGGTCTATTCTGGAGAAGGCCATGCTCGATGTTTCCTTTGAAATTCCCCAACGTGCAGATGTGAGGAAGGTCGTTATAACGAAGGAAACCATCGAGCGTGGTATTCCTCCAGTTTATAGTAGTCCAAGCATAGATGTCACCCATCTCGCCGTTGGATAACACAAGCCCAATCGGCCGGAACCAAGTTGGCACAAAGAAAAAGCGAATTATCCTAGGGGGTATTTTTTATCGTTGGTGATGAGGCGTTTACGTCGCAATCCCCTGAAATCACGAAATGTTGGCCTTTTTCATCGGATACTGCGGTTAGCAAGTTAGGGCCGTCAAAATAAAAATCTATTATTGTAAAATTTGTATCTGGAATTGGTTCTTGCCGCATCAATCGATACGCTCGTTCCCTAGCCGTATCTTGCAGAATCACATATGTGGGTGAGTCGCCCACAATGATATATCCATCAACGATGATGTTCGGTTGTGTTTTTTTACCCTCTTTCACCATTTCCGGAGGCGACTTGGTTTCAGCCATCGGCGGCGTAAAAAGGTCCCACGTGCTGTCTGGAGCACGCCATTCGGCGGGAAAATCTCTAGGCGCAAAACCATCAGACGCCGGAATAATATCACCTGACTGGGGCACATCTTGACTCGGCCCAACCAACTGGCGCGTTTTCTGGACGAAAAACCCTAAAACAACAGTCGTACCCAGCAGGCTCCAGATTAATAACCTATGTCGTGTCATTGGCAGTAAATGTTGGAAAAATTTCCTGAAAGTAAAGAACCAGCACATTCCGCCAAAAGTATAAACCCAAGCGCCGTAAGGCATACATTGGTTGCCGATACAGCGGCCAAGGCATTTGGTGTAATTTCTTCATCCTTCTTATTCGGAAACGCTTAAATGTGCTGAGTAAGCGGAACTAGCGGGGCATTTACTGGCTTGAGTCTTGCAATCGCCGCCATTAGCAGTTAATCTGAATATTGCAGCCCCTTTTTCAAATTTCAAGCTGAAATTAAATGAATGAAAGATCCATTTTTGTGTTTGTGGTTCACAGTTGGCTTGGAGGGAAAAAACAATTCCATTTTCGTTCGCCGATCCATTTTTTGAAACATGGGGTAGATTTCCGCTAGTTATTTCGTCAATTAAATAGCGCATGGATTTCTTAGAGTTTGTCATCGCGACAAAATCGCCAAACGCACAATAATAGTACGAATCAACGTATTGGTATTTCGTGATGCCTCCTTCCATTAGATCCAGTTTAATACTTGCCCGACTAATTGTATGTTTTTTATGGGAAAATGCCTTAGGTGCAGCCTTCGTAACTAGGTTAATTTCCCCGCCCCAAAGCATTTTTGCGGTTTCTCCGACCACGAGAGGAATAATTTTATTATAAACGAAATCGACCCATACTTCTAGTTGGTCCTGGGTTAGAGACGTTGCCCATAATTTACATAGTGACGGCTTGCCATCAGAAGTGAAATTTGCTTGTACGACCGTTAATCCATCGCACAGATTCCAAACGGAATCAAAAAAATTGTAGATGTCCCCATCGGAAGTATCTGCTATGGAACGGTTTCCATCGTAAACGAAAAGCGCGTCAAGGAAATGATGTGCGATGAGTTTCGTCGTCGCGGGATTGTTTTTGCAAAACCACCGCACCCTGCCTTCACAGGGAAGAAACGCTTCCAGCCATGCCAACTCAACGGTTTCTGAGGGAGCATCAAATAGCATTGCCAAATCTGAACCGTCAGCAGCGTGAAGTGAGAATTGTATTTCAAGATTCTCGTCCAAACAGCCAAATCTGAACTCTGCGGCATCAATCTGTTTAACGAGATTGAGCGCAAGATTGAGAATGGAAATCGCCGGCATACTGCCTTCCAAGGTCGTGGCCCTGGCAATATTCTGCAATACCATGCGTTCTAGTCCGCCAATAAATAATTTTATTAACTCATCTGCCAACTGAATGCGTATGGTCGGACATCGAAAAGACTGCGGTACGACTGGAAAAAACACATCCCGGCCGGCTTCAGCCAAGGAAAGAATCTCTTCGTCGCGACCAACAATCGTCCACTCTCCAATTTTTCGCGTCTTTAATCCCTGGATTTCAAGGGTCGAGTTAATAGAACCTAAGGCAGCCAATTTTGCGCAAGCAACCCAATTGAGCTTGTTGTCGCCAGACGTGCCACGCAAGAACGTGACGGTAATGGGATCTTCCGGCAAGAAACCATTGAAATCCGGATAGCCCCAAGCGCCAAGAAGAACGATAGGCAAAATGTGCAATGATGGATGCGGGTAGATATTACGCGCATGGTCGAGGGTTTTGGCCAAAAGCTGCTGCGGATAGCACACTTGGACGCGAGCCCAAACGGGTGCTGCCAAGGGAAGAACTTCTTCAATCCCAACGGTCGTGTTAGAAAAACATGCAATCA
This sequence comes from Puniceicoccales bacterium, assembly GCA_031278455.1. Lineage (GTDB taxonomy): Bacteria > Verrucomicrobiota > Verrucomicrobiia > Opitutales > JAIRLM01 > JAIRLM01. The sequence continues at coordinate 6,791 of JAITKJ010000001.1, forward strand.
ACATGCATGTCAGCAATGGTCTACAAAACCACATCGTGATAAAAAGGTTGCATGTCGGCCATTGATTTACAACCATATACTGAACGATGCTGCCCATACGCTTTTGGACGGCTTTTGCCATGCGATACCTGGGCATTGATTACGGCAAACGAAGAATTGGTTTGAGCTACGCCGATGGGGTGCCCGTGGCTATTCCGCTTACACCGATTATTATTGCGGCACACGGAGATCTTTGGCAGTCTTTGGATGAGGTCATCAATGGGCGAAAAATTGATGTTGTCGTAGTCGGCTATCCGGTTGGCATGGACGGTAGTCCGACGGCATGGACACTTTGTGTTGAGTACTTTATCGAAGGGCTTGTCAAGCGACACGCACTTCCAGTGCACAAAAGTGACGAGAGACTTACATCGTTCCAAGTGGACAGCGATTTGATGTGCCATGGATTGCGTGCGAAAAGAAAAGATATACGGCGGCATCGAGAAACCGGCCGGGATGATTCACGTGCAGCCACACTCATTTTGCAGGATTTCCTCGATGAATTGCCAAACAAATTGCTGTAAATTTTTTCATCGGCCAACAAAATCAAACTTAAAATTCGTTGGACTATATATTCTAGTGTCGCGGGCGTTGAACGAATAGAAAAAATTTTGCCCCATTCGATAGTTTGCATTTTGCACGCCTTTTCGAGTGCCATAATAAAAAGTCATCTTGGCGTTTTGGTCATAGGCTACGCAGATATGCATATTCGGACCCCAATTTGTGGATCCGGCGACAACGCACCCACCATTCACGAGGTGGTCTTCAATTTCTTCCATGGTGTCCCACTTTGGAATTCGAAACGTAATAATATGATAATTAACGCATTCCGCCACAACAAAGGCCCCACCAGGCAATCCATACTTTTGTTTAATGTCCAGTAGCGTTTGCAAAAATTTCCGAGGCGCGTAATCAAAATCACCTTGCCGGGCATGTGCACATAACTGCTGTCCATCAATGACCGCAACCGGTTGTGCCGCTTGTTCGCCAAAAAAGACTTTAAAGGCCTCACCGCCTAGCGCACCACGAAAGATGATGCAATCTTCTTGGGCAAATTGAAATATGCTACTGGATAGCTGCTGTCCAGCTGGCACTCGCTGCAATGTGAGCACCAATTCGCCACTATGGATTTGAGTATACTTTTTTTCTAAGAAATTGTAAAAATTATCGATTTGTTCTGAATCTAACTGCAATGCGTGTAATTGCTCGTCGATGCATTTTTGATTCGCCAGGAATTGCCCAAGATTTTGCCACCATCGGAACTCCGGATGAAATATTTCACAAAAATTTGGTGGGAGTTGTATGCCGTTTGCCAACGCGTACTCAGCCAGGTTATCTTGCATTTTTTTTGCCAACGGCTGCTGCATGCCTTGCATAATAGTAGCGGCGGCTATTTCGTAGGGTTCACGATCGGTTGGTACGCCCTCGAAATCTCCAGTTAAATTGGCGAGCAATTTCACTTCTTGGCCATCCGCGCGAAAATGCAGCTCGTCGTTTTCAAATAGTTGACATATTAATTCTAGATAATTCTCTGGATACGTTTTTTGCAAACAAGTCAAAAGGGCAATAGCGAAACAATTGTTTCGGGGGCCCTGCCAAAATTCATTCAGAGATTCAAGTGGGAGCTGATCTTTGCGATATTTGGTGACAGATGCCACGTGGCTGCTAACTGGCGAAGTAACAGTATGAACTGCAGAAATTTCATCCTGAGATTCTAGTGTGGGTTGATCTTTGTGGTATTTGGCGATAGATGCCACGTGGCTGCTAACTGGCGAAGTATTAGTATGGTCTGCAGAAGTTCGATCGCGCTTGGGAACTGCATTAGATTCAAGTTCAATGTTTCTCGCGGCTGGTGTGAAAAACATCCACCACCACATTGCCGCAAGATATCTTTCAATGGTTTTTGATACCATTATGCATTGCGCAAGTTTCAGCACGCCAACCATGGGCCAGCATAGTGGCCACGTGACAATCCGAAATATAAATTTCAAAATTGAAACAACTGTGGGCGCAAATTGAATTGGCGTAAGAACATTTTCAGCCAATACGACAACATGCCACATGAAATGATCGAATATGTTTATGCGCAAAATGCAACACATATGTAGAGTGATGGACCGTACTTTTCTAGCAGAAAACTTGGCATCTCCTTACGTGGCCAGCTGCGCCCGAATACGCAAACTTCCTCGCCAGATCTCTCTGGAAAATTTTTTATATGACGCATCTCTCCCTGTGCGAATGCATATTTCGCAGCGAGGCAATCGCTGACTCTACCCGGCAAAATGGTATTGGAACTTAAAAATTCATCCAATGAATCTTTTCGATCAGGTTTCGGAACAGAAGAATAAATCATGCCATCTATTGCGGCAAAAAACGGATCTAGGACTGTATTACCAGACCGAGAACCGTTGGAATGGCCATGCATGCACGTCAGTTTTTCCCAAATCAATTCCGCCAAAAAGGCTCTGTACTTTTCTTCACATTTCTCAAGCGCATCTTGCTGGGCGCCTTCCCGGAGCCCAAGAGTTGTTAACTCTTCGGGAGGTATTCTCCCGCAGCTTGCCTGCGCATGAGGAATTAAAAACCATTTATTTGACACCGTATCTGTTAATGTATCGAAGATCTTACTTACTTCCATTTTGAGTGAGATATCCATAAATAGCTCAATAAATTTAAATTGCCAATGTTGTTCCAGCATCCATGCTAGGTTGTTCGCCAAACTTGTCATAATTTCTTTAGTGGTGGAAGTTTCCTTGGCAATGCGCACCTTCATTTGTTGCATAAATTGCACTTGGGCATGATCGGATTGTTGCGCTTTTTCACCTGGCACGAAAGAATGTTCTCATGTTAGGAAAAGCCAATAAGTGATGGCCTCTAAGTAATTGCCTTATGAATAAAGGCCAGTAGAGGTGCGACTTGTGTAGCCAAATAAGGATAGAGAAAAGTTTTTGCCGTAGCGGAACTGCAAAGGCTGTACGTGTGCCGGGTGAGGATTGTTTTCCCAATCATCCTGCTTCGTCGGTCGCGCTCGAACCGCTGAAAGACCTGTCACAGCACCAATATTTTGCGTCATGGCGGAATTATGCCAAGCGGAATTGCACACTTGAGTTTGATATGCATTAGAGCCACAAACCTATAACACTTAAATATTTACGGCAAGCATATCCGTATCTGCTTTTGAATTATAGAAATCACCTCTGGCAATGTAAGTTCCGTGGAATCGATGCATAACACACCATCCCTCTGTTGCAGCTGCCGGCAATCTTTAGCGTCCCTGGCATGAATGTCGTCGGCTATGCCTTCCATTTGCCGGCGATGCTGGCGGGCATGAGGATCCGCATCAAGAAAAACGCGCAAATCGGCCTCAGGGAAAACAACGCTAGTCATATCGCGCCCCTCAATGACAAGCCCGCCATATCCTGCTGATTGTACTGCCCGCGGTAACTGCTGCTGGTAGTCGTGAAGAAATTCACGCAGGAATGGATTTTGGGCGTAATCCGCAACGATAGTATTAATTGCACCATTGTGGAGTTCTTCCCAAGGAACGATGCTCCCATCGAGGGACATATGCGCCTGATTGCCGATGAATTGTGTGGTGGGCCGCAGCTCACCCAATGCCAGCTGGATGGCTTTAACGTTCTCCGGAGAGATATTTTCTTCAGCCAAGTGGCGTGCAAGGACACGATAATGCTCACCGGTTGAAACGAACGCAAAATTGTTCCGCTCGGCAATGGTTCGAGCCGTTGAAGTCTTTCCCGATCCGGCTCCTCCGTCGATAGCAATAAGAACGAATTCCCCCTCCTTCGATGGCATCCCTTGTGGTGTCGCTTGCATTTTTTCCTCCAAAAATTCCCGTTGATGGGCATCCCAAAGCTCTTGAAAACTGTTAAATTTGACAAACCCCTCCAGTGATTGACCGTGACCTGGCACGCCTTGGCTCAAAAAACATAACCACCAGAGAAACAAAAATCCACGCCTCATTCCACGGTTACGGACTTAGCCAGGTGTCGGGGTTTGTCAACGTTGCACCCGCGCAAAACGCCCATGTGATAGGCGAATAGTTGAACGGGAATGGTTGCCAGGATGGAACTCGTCACTGCGTGCGCCGGGGGAATCCAAATGACGTCGTCCGTGGCGCCGATTGGGCTGTCTTCCCGGGCAACAACGATGGTTCTAGCGCCTCGAGCCCGCACTTCCTGCATGTTGGACAGAGTTTTTTCAAAAATATTTTCTTCGCCACACGCCAGGCAAAAAACGGGGCACTGCGGGGCAACGAGGGCGATTGGGCCGTGTTTCATTTCCGCCGCCGGGTAACCCTCCGCGTGAATATAAGAAATTTCCTTCAATTTTAATGCGCCCTCCAGGGCAACGGGAAACATACTTTGCCGCCCCAAAAAAATCATATCGCTACAATTCTGATAACGCGCAGCAATAGTTTGGATGTGGGCACTTTGGTCGAGGATGCTTTTCGCCTGAGATGGTAATTGTTTAAATGCGCCGATGATTTCCATACCTTCCGCCTCCGACAGATCCCGCAGACGGCCCAAATGCAGGGCCAGGAGTGCAACGATACACAGTTGGGATGTGAAAGCTTTAGTTGAGGCGACGCCAATTTCCGGCCCCGAATGCTGATATATACCTCCGTTGGCTTCTCGGGCAATGGTAGACCCAACACTATTGGTAATAGCCAGTACGCGAGTCCCGCGCCGTTGGGCTTCTCGCATGGCCGCAAGGGTATCGACCGTTTCACCACTTTGGCTAATGACGATGACCAATGTTTTCGGATCCAGCGGGGCATTTCGATAGCGAAACTCCGAGGCATATTCCACTTCTACGGGGATGCGGGCAAAGCGCTCGATGAGGTATTCGGCGACCAGACACGCGCACCAGGCAGTTCCGCAGGCACAAAAGATAATACGATTGATGCTCCGCAATTCGTCCGTCGTCATCTGTAATCCACCAAAATGAGCGGTGGCGGTTTCATTTTCAATGCGTCCGCGGAGGGCATTTTCCAGCGCCTGCGGTTGCTCGAAAATTTCCTTTAGCATGAAGTGGGGATAGCCATTTAGCTCCGCGGCAACCGTATCCCAGTCCACCTGCTGCCGGACGGCTTCTACTTCCTCCCGGTCTAGTGTGGTGATGGCAAAAGAGTCATTCTTGATATGCACCAGTTCATTGTCATTGAGAAAGACCGCATCCCGGGTGTGGGCAGTAAAACTAGCAACGTCGCTGGAGAGAAAAAGTTCACCCTTCCCGATGCCAAGCACTAGGGGCGAACTGTTCCGTGCGCCAATTATTTCTCGGGGCCGCTCCTGGCAAACGACGGCAATGCCGTAGGTTCCACGCACATGTAAAAGTGATTTGCGGACGCTTTCCAGAAAGCGATCCTTTGTGGCATTTGCCGGTTCTTTTGCATAGTGATAGGCCATAAGATTTACCAGGGCCTCCGTATCCGTGTCCGAATAAAAGACATACCCCTGCAGGGATAAAAATTCACGGATGGAGGCGAAATTTTCCACAACTCCGTTATGCACGATAGCAAACTTGCCATTCATGCTGAAGTGGGGGTGCGTGTTTAATTCCGTAACACTACCATGGGTTGCCCAACGGGTGTGCCCAATGCCCATCGAGCCGGGAATGGGGCTGTCTGTAAGTTTCCGCTGCAGCACGGAGATAGTCCCAACGGCCCGGCAGCAATGAATTTTTTCATGTTCCAACGTCGCGATTCCCGCGGAGTCATAACCGCGATATTCCAGCCTCCGCAGCGCATCCATGAGAATTTCCACCGCTAACCGTTGTCCCAAATATGCCGCAATACCACACATTTGCAGAATCGATGCCACTTATCTCATCGATGACAACGCCAAATGCTCACCGCTTTTTTGTTCAAAGGCAAAAATGGACCGCTCACATCGCGCATTTTGCGTTGTGTCGGCCAATCATGTCTGACCGGGATCCGTATATGAGTTTGCCGCTAAAGAAATTAGCAAGGATCGTCCTCATACGTGTTTTAAGGAGTGCGAAATTACAGGTCCTTCAATGTTTTTATCAGTAAGCAACCATAAATTAATGAGGGCGGTTTTCCTCCCAATGGGTTTTGCGAATTCAACTGATCCGTGCGCACTTGCTTTTGCCGGCCACGAATTTGGGCATATAAACAAGCCGGTAATTATAGTTGTACATCTACTCATACGCAACTTTTTGGCAATTGCCCTTATCGCAAGCTTTGTTGCGAGCTTCTTTTTTCCGATAGCGCACATTGTCGTTGGAGTTGCCGTTACAAATGCGCTATGGTTCTGCGTCAAAATATCTTACGAGCGTCGCGCATCAATCGATGGACTTGCTGCTCTGATTGAGAGAAATTTCATTGCCGAGGAAAATGACCTCGCTTTGGCAGTGCAAACACTCCAATTTGGACTTCTAACATATTTACCCATTTGGCCGCAATGGTTTTTTGATCTGCGCTATTGCATCCGAAGTTGTATCGTCGACACCATAGGTTATATCCGCGGGAAATCGGTGTCTCCCTCTCTAATGTTTGAAATTCTTCTTGGCGATATTAACATGCCGATATATCTAATTACAATACCGCTATTTGTCTTGTTGAAAGTTTTAGCGCCATGACGCCCCGGCCTTCAGGTGGCGTAGTTGGGATCTTGGTTGACAGAAAATTAGTTGCGGTTTCAATCGCCTCTGCAATGAGGATTTTAAGGAGGCTTGGCCTGCTAGGTGTAAGTTTGGTGTGTTTTTTTGGTTGCGCGCACGTTCACATAAAAAATGCCACACCGGAAATTCTACCGGTCAATGCATCCGGCGTTTATCCACTCACTTTGGATTTTGCCGTGGCAAGCAGCGGCGTCAATGAACGTAGCATAGTTGCGCGCGTTTGTGTAGATGGTCGAATGATGTCCATGAAACGCATTTCCAGGGGGCACTTTTCCTATGACTACCACATGCCCGCCGATCGCGCTTCAGTTCCCTACTTTTTCGAAGTCAACTACACTAGGCAAACCGATGCAGGACTGCAGCATATTTGCGAAAAATCGCCCACCTATCAGCTGCTCCTTTCCGACCATTACGCACTTGGCATGGATACCCAGCGCGGGACGCCGGGAACCGTCGTGACGGTCATTGGGAGGGGGCTTCGCGAAGGGGACACAGTTTACGTGAATAACCAAGCCGTGGAAACGAAGCTCATTTCACCAACTGCCATCCAATTCCGCATACCTCCCATTGCTGCTGATCGTTACTATATCGTTGAGCTGGCAGATTCCCACGAAACCCTCCATGTCGGTAAAATTTTCATTGATCGGGGAATTATTAAAACATCGCCACGAGCACTCGAAATTCCTAAAGGGCAATCGGTTGAATTGGTTATCAACCTTTCTTCCACGGCTTTGGGCAATGGTGTCGAAATCGAGGTGACAACGGATATCCCAGATGCCATCTTTGTTCCGGATTTGATCGTGCGTAGCGGTAGAAGCTCGATAACTGCCATCATCGAAGGTGCTGCACCAGCCCGTGGCACCCTATTCCTCCGCGCGGAAGGCTTTATGGAAACGGCCGTTCCCGTCGTCGTCTACGGAACGGAATCCGACAAGAAATGACCCGTTGCCCGACCAAGATTTGAACCCAGACAAACAGAACTAGGGCGTGTTACCGCTAATTATACGCATGACGTACAATCTCCATAAAAATCGCGAGATACAAGAAGCTCAAATAAATGACGTCGAGCTTATCAAAGCGGGAAAAGATGCGTCAATACGCTTTGAGTCGCCGGAAGTAACGTTCAATTTCATTGCGATTTTTGTAGCGTTCGGCGTCATAACTCCATTGGTTTTTGATGTTAGATTTTGGCGACACAACAGGCGTCATGCCAAGGGATTCAAAGGATGCCATTCAACACAGCACGCGTGTTATGAGTAACATTTTTGCAGAAATGGTTCAATTTCTAAAAATTGCTCCTCTGCTAGTTCCATGCACTTACATGAAAGCCTGGCGATTACAGTGTCAAGAAGTAGCAACAGGCTCTAATTTCTATAATGGTTTTTCGATTTAAATTCTTGAATTTATTAAAGGCATACCAATGGCGATTGTCGCCTGTGCCGCGCTCCAAGGCTGAAAACGCGAAAAATTATCGCCGGCAACCCGCTTCACTTTCAAAAGAACACGCTCCATAATATTACGTTGTTGGAGGATATTTTTTCCCCTCCGTATTTTCGTTTTTTACATTCGCGCATGCGCAACGAAACTGTTTGCATTTTATAAAACTGGTATTGCGGTAAAGAAGTAAAATGTGTTTGAAATTGCCATATGAAATCGGGAAATTCAACGGCTTTTTTTGTAACTGGCACAGATACGGATGTCGGAAAAACTCAGATAACGGCGGCGTTGCTGCGCCATTTGCTATCATCACGCGAACAATCCGCAGGACCAATTGCCGCCATTAAGCCTATCCAAACGGGCTGCGGTGAAGAAATTACGCCGGACATCGACATCTACCGACAGGCCATCGCCGATCTGCTGACAAGTTGCCATTGCCGCGTACGCGTGGATTGCCTGCAGAAATTTAAAGCGGCTTGTTCGCCGCATTTGGCGGCCACACTGGAGGAAAAAATAATCGCAATAGAACCATTGCTGGAAAGACTGCGTGCAATAGTGGAATCCAACGCTGTCACGCTTATTGAAGGAGCTGGCGGTATTCTTGTTCCAATAAACAACAACGGATTTACCATGGCTGACATCGTGGCCGCGCTGGATGTTCCAATCGTGCTCGTGGCGCCTAACCGCGTAGGAGTTCTTAATCATATATTTCTTACGATGGCAGAATTGGCGCGCAGGTCCCTAGCCGTGGCTGCTATTGTCCTGAATCAAGCGATTAAAAATACTTTACCGAAAGAGCTACGGCACTGCGAAGACAACATTTGCCAAGTAAAAAACCACTTTCCATCCGTTCCCATTATCTCAATTCCATTCTGCCTTGGTGGGGCAAATGCGCGTGTGCGCACCATGGAAAAGTATCTGAGGGATCAATTGCCATCAAATTTTTTTACTCGAAAGATATCGGCATTTTCCGCGGAAAGATTAACCACCACTCTGGCATTTGACCGCGAACATCTTTGGCATCCCTACGAGGACTTGGCACGGTCATCACCACCGCTCCCCGTTGTTTCCGCCCGTGGCGCATGCTTGCAACTCGCCGATGGCCGGTTGCTCATCGATGGAATTTCCTCCTGGTGGTGTGCTATTCATGGATATAGCCACCCACAGCTTAACGGAGCCATCGAAAACCAGCTTCGCTCCATGGCCCATGTCATGTTCGCTGGATTGACACACGATCCGGCGGTTGAATTAGGACAACGTCTGCTTAAAATAGCCCCAAGAAATCTTCAAAAAATTTTCTACGCTGATTCTGGATCCATCGCCGTTGAAGTAGCGATGAAAATGGCACTGCAACGGGCGCGAGGAATTGAAAAACCTGAAAAACAGCGCTTTTTCGCCCTGAATGGGGCCTATCACGGGGACACATCCGGAGCCATGTCCCTTTGCGACCCGTCAGAAGGGATGCATCGACGATTTTCTGAAATTTTACCGCGACAAATTTTTCTCCCACGACCAAGCGTCCCTTTTGGCCAAACAATCGATCAAGCGCTGGAGCGCCGGCGCTATGAGCCGTTTTTTAAAAAGCACGCCATCGAAATCGCTGGGTTCTTTTTGGAGCCCATCGCCCAATGCGCCGGAGGGTTTTGGTTCTATTCCGCCGATTATTTGAAACTTTTTAAAAACTTATGCGACGAATATGATATCCTTTTCATTGCCGATGAAATAGCAACGGGGTTTGGCCGCACGGGGAAACTTTTTGCCTGTGAATGGGCGGGCATCGAGCCCGATATTCTGTGCGTTGGAAAAGGTCTTACCGGCGGATATATGACGTTGGCTGCAACCATGACGACGCAAGCAGTTGCATCGGCCATTGCCAGGGACGGCCCGCTCATGCACGGGCCAACCTACATGGCCAATCCGTTAGCCTGCGCCGCCGCCTGCGCCAGTTTAGATCTCATAGCCGAGGGAACCTGGCGGGAAAAAACATACTCCATTGAAAAATTCTTGTGGAACAAATTAGCGCATTTGGTCGATCATGCGAACGTTGCGGACGTCAGGATTTTGGGTTCCATGGGTGCTGTCGAGACACGCAATCCGATCGATAGGCCATCCCTTCAAAAGTACTGCGTTGACTATGGGGTTTGGCTACGACCACTTACAAATGTCATCTATACCATGCCGGCATACGTAATCGCCAATGACCAATTGGGAAAAATTACTGCCGCCATTGAAAATTGGCTTGCACTTTAACGCAACACATGCCCCGGATACACGGAAGTTTTTTAACAAAATATCATCATATCACACAAGGTCATGATCCGCCATTAGAGTATTTGTTTTAAAATTCACTGGGTTTGCCCGTAAATTCTAACATAGGCCTTGGCCCTCAAATCATTTATCCAACGGATTTGATCTGCTTCTCTGCGAGATTGCACGATGGTATTTTCGATGGAACTCTGTACATGCTCAATTGGCTGAAACATCTCCATGCGACGCTCATAGAGGTACAGAAAAGCCACTTTCCCATCCGACAAATGTATTTTTTTTGAGCAACTTTCAACTTGCATACGTTCAACCACCGCGCGCAGTTCGTCCCGTAAATCTTCCAGGGAAAGCCACTCGTCAATGAATGGGATGAATGACTTGTTAAGATCTTCGGCCAAAGCGGCAAATGGCTCGCCATTGTTTAAACGTGAGGCAATTTGTGCGATTTCAGGATTTTCTACTAAATTCATCGACTCATTTGCGACGTCTTCAGACTCACGGCCAGAATTGGCAAGCACCTTTTCCGGCAGGCATATCAATCCTAGACGAACCGCCGATGGAATCATAAAATCGCTCTGGTGACTGTCGTAGTATTCACGGATTTGCCGCGGACTGACGGCTGCCCGCGAGTAATGAAAGCGGGTCAATGCCCATCCAGCGATGAGCGCTTCTTCCATTTCGCGTTTAAACTGCTGCACGGATTTCCCATATGCTCGCAATTGTTGCGTGAAAAGCACGCGATCGCCGCCGAATCGATTCCGAATAAATTCGTCAATTTGGAACTCCTTCTGCACATTCGGAATCTTCATGCCAGAGCGCTCGAAATCTTGAACGATGAGGGCTCTCACTACGCTATCATCGAGTAAATCACGAAATGCCATTGCAGACCGCTCGAAATACTCCTGCTCTGTCAACGTCTCGGATTCGATTTTTGTCAAAATTGGTGCAATTTCCTGCTGCAATTCACCGACTGTAATGACCCTGTCATTGACTACGGCAACGATTCCGTTCAAGTGGTGTTCATCCAAAAATTTACCAGGGCTTTCATTCGATGCGCCAACGGCAAAGGGAACGGCTAGAGAAAGAATGATCGGAATGCTAAGAATCGCGGCTCCACGCCATGACAATTTCATGCAATGCAGTCAAAAAATGCTGGCACCTCTTTTCAAGAGGGAAAATTGCTGGGCGTACGTCAATGACAAAAATAAATCGCGACTGTTCGCTTGCGGGAACAAGCGTTTTTGGCCAAAAAGGCTCCATTTTCCAATCTGTGAAACTTGCAATTTGTCACAAAAACGATTCTATGTTTGTGGCTATGGGCATAATTGCGCAATTAAAGCTCGCTTAATGTGCGCATGATTTTTTCTATGGGCCGCTTGCGGCTATTTTCGATAGCTAGCAATAAAGAAACGGCAAATGTGGTCTCGGGTGATACGGCAAATTGCAACTGTCGCTCATAACCATATAATGTATTCAAAATTGAAACGATGGTTGGCCGTTCTGGCGCATCACGTTCAACGGCTACGGAAAGCCGCCTTTGCAATTCCTCAAGCACATCGCCAAGGGCACGCGGAAAATCAATGGACAATCTGTTCCATCTCTCAACAGTGGCAAGAGCGCATTTATCGTCTTGTATTACAAGTGCATCAACCAGGGTATTTATTTCGTCTTCGCCGGCTAACGCAAACATGGCAAGCACATCCAGCTCGCAAATGTTTTTCCCGCAAAATGCGATCATCTGCTCCAGCATGGATTGGGCATCACGCATGCCGCCGTTGGCCATGCGAAGGATTGCCCCAATGGCGCCCGGCTCAATTATAACCCCCTCGGCGTCAGAAATTTCTTCAAGTCGTTTTTTTATCGATTCACTCGGAATGGGCCTAAAATTAAATCGCAGACACCTTGATACAATGGTAGGCAAAACTTTTTGCACGTCCGTGGTGGCAAAGATAAATTTTACGTGACCTGGAGGCTCTTCTAAAATCTTTAACAGCGCATTAAACGCAGCATTGGTCAGCATGTGCACCTCATCAATGATGAAAATACGGTACCGGCATTCCGCAGGCACGTAGATACACTGTTCCCGGAGGGCGCGCACTTCATCCACGGAATTGTTCGAAGCACCGTCAATTTCGAGCACGTCCAAATGCGTTCCTTGCCAAATGGCTGCACATATGGGATTATCGGGATCAAAGTCCACCGTTGGCTTTCCCGGAGCATTAAGGGCCATGGCAAATAATCGAGCCATGGTAGTCTTTCCAGTACCACGGGAACCGGCGAATAAGTAGGCATGGGCAATGCGATTTTGCTCAATAGCATGAGTGAGAGTCCGCGTAACACACTCCTGACCAACAATTTCACTAAATCGCCGCGGTCTCCACCGGCGGGCAATTACCCTATATGTCATTGAGCAGTGGAATAGAATGGATTGCGCCAAAATGCAACCTAAGGTTCGCTTGTAGGGGTGGAGAATCTATTATCGCGAGGATCAAATACAGCTATTTTCAACATGTCAACGTGTTGACCGGTGCTGTCCACCCATTCGTATTTACCGCCGCGCCGTATCACACCAAATTGAGACTTTGGAGGATCCCAGCCAGTCCAAAAAAGAGGAATAAATTCCCCGTCTTTTATGCTATTGATATCACTTATGCCCGGAAAGATGGCATTTCCCATGTGGCATTCCGGAATCCGCCTATCATCGCGTGTAAATACTATCTCAGCTGGAGCAAGTTTCATATCGGGAAATCCATCCGAATTCTGCAGCGCGATAATCTTGCTCAAAAATTCACCAGGCTGGCATGCCTCAATTACCGGCGTACATGCCATACCGGAAAAAATCTTGCAACGCGTGCTGCCGCAGTGCCCACCGAAATACACATCATCATGCCGAATGCGCACATTGCCAGGCATCTGCGCAAGCGCCCAAATAAGATACTTACGCACCGGACCAGGGAGGCCAGAAGTTCGCAGGAAGGACGTTAACGGCATGCTGAGAGTAAAATATCCTGAAGTCCTGTGCTTCATTGTGCATCCCAGCCGCTCATACTGCGCCATAAAAACATCTCCAATTTTCTTGCCTTCAAGCTTTTTTTGTACGTCAGCGTACGCTTCACGTAAAAACGGAATCTTAATTCCGTCTAAAATGTCCTGCATCGCCTTAGCGATATTGTCAAATTGCGTGATATCGCCATGTTTGCGCGCAGTATCTTCGAAAAGTTTACACAAAGAATGCACTATCAATTCAAGCGCCGACGGGTTGCTTCTCGGCACGCAGGCTTTCATGGTCGACAAAGTTTTTTCGCCGTCTAGAAATTCGAATTCGCCCTTTGTGAAAAACTGTTTCAATATATCGACGATAAGATCTGGATATTCGGCGCGCCAATTGATAACCATAGCCGCTGCAAAGCAGTTAGGGCCAGGCTGAAAATACACCATTTTTAAGGCCTTTAAAATAAAATGCCACAAATCAGCCGCCGTGCGGATGCCATATTTGTCGCAGATTCCTTTCGCGGCAGGTCCCAATGCATCGTAATTGAATTCGATGGAGTTAATCATTTCCCGATGCTCGTCGGAAATTTTCAAAGCGCATCTTTGTGGCACTGGATACGGCAACAACTTTGGTTGGCGTTTTTTTATGCACATGTTACATATAAGCTTGCAGACAACATACATTGATATGGCGGATAAAAGTATGATTGCCACAAGACAAAGTATGCAAATTGCTAGTTCGCCAAACGGCAAAAATAGTACTAAAAAAAGAAACATTGGGCTCATTGCGCTGATGACGATGCCGACAATGATTATAACAACATCCCTGCGATTCAAAGCTATCGAATATGCTGTTGCGCGGTTATCGATCCCATCTATCTTTGGCGGCATGTTCGGATGGGACACGGGTATACACTGTTTGTAGTCAATAACTACGGGAGGTATTCTGTATGGATCATAACGCTTCGCGCGACCAGCTATTGACGTCATGGAATCAGCCTGCAAATAACAAGCCGATCGTAAAGTATTAATTTTAAATTAATGCGGTTTGCAAAATTAATTTCTATAATAATTTTTCGGCTTAGATTTTATAAAAAAACAATTTGCAGGATTTTGGTTAAAAATGCCAGCCGTGGCTAATTAGCCACGGCTTAATACGCTTAGGCTAGCCATGAACTTCATGCACACATGCATCCGACATTTTTGCAAGGAAATTATTCGCTCGATTTTTCGCATGAGACAGGAAGGCCTCCTCGGATGTTTTTTGCGGTGACGGCCCGTTTCCGGATTTTGCCGAATGGGCGTACTTTCCGACGCGTAAGGTTTTTTGCCTTAAGCTTTACATAGTGTGCGCAAAAATATGAAAAACGGAAATGCGAATGAAGAAAAAGACATTTGCCGACAACGCAATATTACGGAGCGTGTTTTTTAGAAAGTGAAGCGGATTGCCGGCAATAGCGTTTCGCGTTCTCAGCCTTGGAATGCGGTATAGGCGACAAGTGTCGTTGATATACCTATATAAGATCCAGGAATTTAAATAAAAAAATTATTATAGAAATGAGTTTCACAATCTACATTTCGTTGCGATCGAACAGTTTGGCAATTTGTTGTACGGTGTTAGCCCCTGACATCTTTTGCGGCATTTTTTGACCTTGTGGTGTTTTCATCCTCTTCATAGATTTTTTGACCATTTCGAACTGCTTCAGCAGATGATTAACATCTTTCGGCTGGACGCCAGAGCCCTTTGCGATACGCAACTTGCGACTTCCTGCAATAATGGACGGTTTATGTCGTTCCTGGAGGGTCATGGCACGAATTATGGCCTTCGTTTGCTCAATTTGAGAAAGTTCCCGTGGCGATATGGTTTGGTTGCTGGCGCCGGGGAGAAGCTGCATGAGCGAAGTCATGGATCCCATTTTTTCAATTTGCTCAATGTGCGAAAGATAATCCTCGAAATCAAATTCGGCCTTACGAAAACGCTTGGCCAAACGATCCGCTTTTTCTTTGTCGACACGCTCCTTGGCACGCTCCACCAGGGAAACCACATCTCCCATGCCCAAAATGCGCTGGGCCATGCCCTCCGCCCGAAACGCATCCATATCCGTCACATGTTCGCCGGTTCCGATAAATTGGATGGGTACCCCAGTGGCGTATTTCATGGATAGCGCTGCGCCACCGCGCGTATCACCGTCCAACTTGGTTAGAAATATTCCCGTGAGCTTGATAGCATCGTGAAAAGCTTTTGCTACAGAAACGGCTTCCTGGCCAAGGGCGCTGTCGACTACGAGGAGGATTTCTTGCGGTTGAACAACTTTTTTGAGCACCTTTAACTCATCGATTAAATCTTCGGCGATTTGCAGGCGTCCAGCGGTGTCAAAAATAAACGCGTCTCCATTAATTTTTTCCAAAGCATCCCTGGCGATGGCCGCGGGTTTTTTCTCATTTCGATCACTGTACGCTGTAATATCCTCGCTCCTAGCAAGTTGCTCCAACTGATCAATGGCCGCCGGCCGATACACATCACAAGCAATCACGGCCGGATGATAACCCTTGTTGCGCAAATGGTAGGCAAGTTTGACCGTGGACGTAGTTTTCCCGGATCCGTGGAGCCCGACCATGAACACGCGGAGTGGCTTTTCTTCGGAAAACTTTTGCGTATTACTGAAGAGCTCGATAATGGAATCGTTGATAATCTTGATGAGCTGTTGCCCTGGTGCGATGGATTTGAAGACTTTTTCGCCCATGGATTTTTCGCGGATCGTTTCCAAAAATGATTTAATGACGTCGAAGGAAACATCCGCGTCCAAAAGCGCATCCCGAACTTCAGCCAATGCGTCTTTTATGTTGCGCTCCGAGATATGATTAAGCCCACGCAGGGTGCGCATGGAACTTTGCAGCTTTTCCGAGAGTTTTTCGAACATACCCAAAACATTGGGCTGAAATTCGCCGTTTTCACAAGCGGAATGCGGAGAATTTTACTGCACAGCAGCAGACGCGCTGGAAATTTCAATAATTTCGTTAGTAATGGCCGTTTGTCTGGCTTTATTATATTCCAAATTTAGCGCTCGGGCAATGGATTCGGCGTTGTCGGTTGCTGTTTTCATCGCCACCACGCGGGCACTCTGTTCCGCAGCCTTTGCCTCCAATAGCAGATGATAAAGAGTTTCGCGGAAGAGGCTCTCCACCAATGCCCGCATAACCGCCTCCGGTGAGGGCTCAATGATCGAACTTCTGGGATCCTCCGGCATCACATCCAGCTCTCGTCCGAAAAACTTTCGCCGTTCCTCTACTCCACGCCCTAGCAGTTTCAGTGGCAAAAGTGCTTGCAGTACGGGCCGTTGGCACAGGGTATTGACATACACGGTGGAGATCACTTCGACGCTATCGATTTCATTCCTGATATAGGCATCCCGGATGAAATCGGCAATGCTGCGCACCTCATGGAATGGAACATTGTCCGCAAGTGGAAATTCCGCAAGCAATGGCAAGTGCCTGGATGCCAGGAATTGTTTCCCCTTTTTTCCAACGGCAACGTATTTTACTGAATCCTCCGCTGGTGGTAATGTGCGAAAGAGATTTTGATTCAAAGCGCCACAAAGGCCTTTATTGGTACTAACCAAAATGATCCCCCGGCAGCAAATTTCACGCTCTCCCAAGAGGGGATGGGAAAATTTTCTTCTACGATTTTTGGCAAGCTCTGCCAAAAGCCGATCGGTAAGTTCGGCCAAGCGCATGGAATAGGAGCGACCCCCGACGGCCAGTTGCTGCGCCCGGTGCATCTTCGAGGATGCAACCAATTGCATGGCTCGGGTGATTTTCGCCGTATTTCGCACGGCCCGCAATCGTTGTTTAATTTCCTTAAAACCTTTCATCGCCGTCCTACGCTCCCGCCACTGCTCCTCCTTCTTGTGCCGCCTGCCAGGATTCCAGCGCATGGTGTAATCGGGCGCCAACGGCATCATCAATCTCCTTCTTGGCGGCAATGTCTTCCAGTAACTGCACTTCCGCTGCCAAGGCCCACTGCTCCAGGTCATCCACTGCAGCTTTCGTTCTGCCAATGGCAATTTTGTCAAAGAATCCATTTTGCATCGCCCAGAGGAGAAAAACTTGCATCTCCATGGACTTCGGCGCGAGCTTTGGCTGCTTGAAAAGCTCAACAATGCGTGCCCCGCGATCCAACTGTTGCTGCGTACGCTCATCCAACTCGGAACCAAATTGCGCAAATGCCATCAATTCGTAATATTGCCCAAGGTCCATTTTTATCTTCCCGGCCACTTGTTTAAAAGCTTTCACCTGTGCGGCAGACCCAACTCGGGAAACGGAGATACCCGTAGCAACGGCGGGACGAACGCCACGGTTGAATAGGTCTGTGTCCAGGTAAATTTGGCCATCGGTAATTGATATGATATTTGTTGGAATATACGCAGAAACATCGCCCTCCTGCGTTTCAACAATAGGCAGGGCCGTCAGGGATCCGCCGCCGTTGTCCCGATTGAGCCGCGCCGATCGCTCCAGGAGTCGAGAATGTAGGTAAAAAATATCCCCCGGATAGGCTTGCCGGCCGGCTGGCCGCTTGAGAACGAGCGAAATTTGCCGGTAGGCGACGGCGTGCTTAGACAAATCGTCATAGACAATCAGTGCATCCATGCCGTTGTCCATGAACCACTCACCCATGGCCGTTCCCGCATACGGGGCAATGTATTGACCAACGGGATTATTGGATGCGTCCTCAGCGAGAATGATGGTATAGGAAAGCGCGCCATGGGACTCCAGTAGCTGAATGGTTTTGGCCACGGCTGATCGGCGCTGGCCGATGGCGACGTAAATGGAGTAGACCGGGCGAAAATTTGGGTCCCCACACACTTCCACTTGGCGGTTAATTTTCGCCTGGTTCAAAATCACATCGATGGCAATGGAAGTTTTTCCCGTTGCCCGGTCGCCGATGATGAGTTCTCGTTGCCCTCGACCAATGGGGATCATGGAATCAATGGCGATGACACCGGTCTGTAACGGTTGGCTCACCGATTGGCGGGGGAGAATCCCAGGGGCAATTTTTTCAACGGGGTAGTGTGCCGCTGGCGCGATTGGCCCACGTCCATCAATGGGTTCTCCAAGTCCGTTGACCACCCGTCCCAAAAGTGCTTTCCCGACTGGAACGCAAAGAAGTTCTCCCGTGGATTTCACCTCGTCTCCGACGTTGATTTTAGCACCATCGGAAAGCACAACAATGCCCACACAGTCTTCGGCTAAATTGAGTGCTAGGCCCAGTGAGCCGTCGGCAAATTGCACCTTCTCGTTGAGTTTTACCTGCGAAAGTCCGCTGGCAAATACGACGCCATCACCTAAGGAAAGCACGTGCCCGAAATTTTCATACACGGTGGACGGCTGTAGCGCCGCGATTTCTTTCCTGATTTTTTCTATGATTTCGTTTGCCGTATCCATGAATTCAATTTCTGTCTACATGCTGTCGCCAATCGTTTGTCTGTCAATAGGCCTATTGCAGAAGGCTTGTCCTACGCGGGATTTTCGAAAAAACGCTGCGAAAAACCAACGAATAAATACGAAGCGCCTATTCTATCCTGAAGTTTAACTAAATTTTTCGCAGAAGCCATCTTATGGGATATGGCCATAGATTTATTGAAAAAATACTAGCTTTTCGCAAATTTTTCTTGCCATATTGCGACGAGGCGCATAAAATTTAATCATGAACGGCGTAAATCGCTTGGTGACCCCACCTGTTTCGACGGCTTCTTCGCAAGCTTCATGCGGGGAGGTTGAAGTAAAAAGCCTCCTAGATGCCGTTGTTAAGTTGATTACTGGGAAAATTACGGTTGCCGAATTTCGCGAATGTAGAATTTGGCATAGTATAGTTTTCGACAAGGAGAGCATAGAAGGCGAGGTTGTTCCAGCGCTGAAGGAAGGCGCCAGGAAATCACCAAAAGAAATGTATGCGGCGTTGGCACAAAAGGATGCCAATGGAACTTCCCTTTGCGCAGCCTTAATAACCTCCGAGACAGGCGCAACTGTTTTAGGGGAATTGATACCGCAACTTAGTGTTGATCAAAGAAGGGAAATTTTAGGTGGCCAGGGATTATTTGCGGATGTTGCCGCTACAACCGGATCCGGCGATGATAAGGTTGATGCAGCCGCCCGACAGATATATAAACTCTGCGATGTCAAAATTAGTCCCCAGGACGTGGTTGATGTGCTCGCAAAGCGTATTGGACACACGGAATTGCACGGATACGGCCTGGGGACACTTATGGCGGACCAAAAGGAAGAGAACAGTAAAATTACCGTCGCCAAAATGCTTGTCGAAATTGAATACGACCCCAATAAGCCATTAACACCGGAGCAAGCGACAAAGTTTGCCGCTTGGCTTGATAATTCATTTGATAACCAAAATGCATTTCTTAGCACTTTAGGTTCGAGTAAATTTATGCGCGAGTATGTGGGTGCTTTCTGTGACGCACTATATGACATTGATGAAGGGAAGACGCTCAGCGAGATGCTCAGTGCGCAATGTTGTGAGGAGAATTCGTACGGACCTGATTTTCCTGGCGCCATTACCCTTGGCCACTATGCAAAGATTGAAGGTTTTTCGGACGCAGTCTGTGAAAGACTGGATGCAATGTATAAAAAATGCGATCTCAATGATCTGCGCAATGCAATCGCTACAGCTCCGGATATTGGCATCCCATTTTTGCATAATACGGAGAAACAATTTGGCGCATGCACATCTGTGATAATTAGCAATTTGCGTACGACGCATGGAGCCCCTATGGCCATTAAAGGAGAAGGCGTACATTCCGCGCGCCCGCTATATAATATGCGGCAAATTGGAAGGCTTAAAAGTGTTGAAAACGTTTCCTTTGATGCACACACGAGTGGCATTACGGAAGACGATCTCATGCATATGTGCAAAGGAGTCAAAGGGCTAAAAAGAATTACACTTAGTAACGCTAATCAGGTTGGCGCAAAAGTTACAGAAGGCATGATTCGTACAGCAATAGAACGTTCCGGACGTAGTGATATTGAGCTTGTAATTCAATGAAAGCAAGCTTTTGGCCGTATAAAATCCATCGAAACAGACCGGCAAAGCAATCACTGAAATTTCTTTTCGGCTGATTTGTTGGTTGAGTTTTTTCATGGCGCGGCACGATTTGGCACAAATTGCGCAGGTCTCGGGTTCTTTGGTATTAACGATTTCCAATGGTGGGTTTCGAAAATTTTTCTGGTTGGTTTTTGATCTATGTAAAAGAGTTGCAGTGTGGTGTTTTTTCCCAACACTTTGCGCTGAGGTTGTTCCATGGAAAATAGCATCGTCCTAGATTTTAGCATACGCGCCATGATTTTGGTGCTCATTTTGTCGCTGCCGTCCATCCTTGTGGCAACGGGTGTGGGACTTATCGTGAGCCTCCTGCAAGCGCTTACGCAGATCCAGGAGCAAACCCTAGGGTTTACCATGAAACTCATTTCAGTGGTTGTGGTACTCCTGATTACTGCTCGGTGGATCGGCGCAGAGGTAATGCAGTTTACCCGTTATTTATTCGCCTACTTCCCGAGCATGCTTCACTAAACCACGGGACACACCATGCATTCCTTCCTCTTCGTATTTCGCAGCTTTTTTTTTACGATGATCATGGGCATCGTGCGCACGGCCGCGATGTTTTCAGTTATTCCGTTTTTTGGAAAGAAAAACGTAATGGGCATGGGTCGCAATGCGTGGATTTTTGGTTTGACGCTTTTCGTTTATCCTCTGATTCAGAAAGAGTTTATTAACCCGGATATCAGCTTAGGGCTGATCATCATACTCTGCGTAAAAGAGTTGATCATCGGACTCGTCCTTGGGTTTTTGGCCAGTTTTATTTTTTACGTGGTGGAGGGCGTTGGGAACCTCATTGATGTGCAGCGTGGCGCTTCATCCGCATCCTTATTCAGCGCCTTCAATGAAAGCCAAACAACGGTGATGGCAGATTTCTTTGTTCAAATTGTCCTTCTGTTATTTTTTATTTCCGGGGGATTCCTTTTTCTACTACAGCTTTTTTACGAAAGTTATCGCCTGTGGCCGATACTTTCTCTGTTCCCAATGTTCGACGGAGGTGTTGCGTCATTTTTCGTGCAGCTGACGAGCGACTATGCAAATGTCGTCTTTGCTCTCGTTGGCCCAATTTTATTCGCATTGTTTCTTGCAGAGTTTGGTCTGGGCATGGTCAATCGTTTTGCGCCGCAGCTTAATGTATTTTTTCTGTCCATGGGCATCAAAAGCGGACTCTCATCGTTATTTCTCATTCTCTATTTGTCATTTCTCATGGGATTTTTTAAATCCCATTTCTTCGGCGAAAACCGTGTCCTTCAGTTTGTGAGGATTTTTTGGAGATAGGCTGCCATGGGAGAAGGCGAGGATAAGACAGAACAGCCGACACCCAAACGGCTGAGAGATGCGAAAAAAAAGGGACAAGTCGCCTACAGCAAAGACTTCACATCAACGATCCTGCTTATCGGCGTATTTGCCTACATTGGCCTGAAATGGTGGACTGCGGTGGATGAGTTGCAGGAGTTTCTTGTTCTCCCCATGCCATTTTTTAGCGCTCCGTTTCGCCAAGGGCTGAGTGCAGTTATATCTGCCTGTTTCGCAGAACTAGTCGACCTGCTTTTGCCAATATTAGGTATCGTGGCCGCCTTTGCCATCGCGGCTGGATTCGTGCAAGTGGGAGCTATTTTTACAACGGAACCCATCAAACCAGACATAAAAAAACTCAACCCGATTGAAAAATTTAAACAGATTTTTTCCAAAAAAAACATCTTCGAATTTCTTAAGTCCGTTTTGAAAGTAACTTTTTTGGGCATTTTAATCTATCGGCTCATTAAATCACAACTGGATGAGATGATTCTTTTGCCATATTCGGGGGTACAGGGGCTGATGGCATTCATTGGCCCAATAATGAAGAAATTCGCTTTTGTGGTTATTTTCGCCTATATGGTGGTTGCTGTCGCAGACATCTTTTTTCAGCGAAGGGACTTTAACAAAAAGATGATGATGTCCAAGAGCGAAATTAAGCGCGAATACAAGGAAATGGAGGGTTCGCCAGAGATTAAAAGTAAGCGTAAGCAAATCCACCAAGAAATGATGAATGAAGGGCCGGCCCAGCGCACCAAGCGTTCTTCTGCGCTGATTACAAACCCAACACATCTTGCCGTTGCCATACTCTATGAAGAGGAACTTGTTCCTTTGCCCGTTGTATTAGCCATGGGTGAAGGCGCTCTTGCCGCGGAAATGATCGCCATTGCACGTGCGGAGGGTATCCCAATCATGCGTAATGTTCCACTCGCTCACGCGTTAATGGACTCGGCGAACGTAATGGAATATGTTCCTTCCCAGCTCCTAGAAGCTGTGGCAGAGGTATTGCGATGGGTAGCTGATCTGCAGGAATCTGGCGAAAGCGACATCGAAGTCGATATGGAACGCGAGGACTTAGATATATACTCAGAAGAGGAGGAAGAGGAATAGGCGCATGGCATTCTATCGAATGCTTTATCTCTAATTTTACAGATTATGTCATAGGAATTAATCGCTTTTATAAAGTGCGTACATGGATATGAATCCGCCTCCTTTGGCCCCGGATATTTCTTTTAACCAATCAGGCCCGGCTGGCCCGACGTGGCTATCGTTGCATACACGCCAGCGGCCATCCGGGCCTTTGATAAACACGATATAATGCCCGTATGTTCCTGAACCACAATAGGCAACAACACCATGTAGGCTGTACTGTAGTGATTCAGTAGTTGGTTTGTGCATCAGCGCATTAAAATCTAATTTTTCTTCGAATTCATACTCGTCAGGTATTCTATAACGTTGCTCACCGTCAGTATGCCTTTTCATGCGAACCATCATATATTTTGGAAGGGTAACATAGCGCGTTTTTGCGTTATAGCCACGGAAGAAGGAGCCATCCTCTACTCTGTCAGGAAGATTGCAGTCTAAACGAGACAAAATGTCTTTCACTAGATCCCCGCTGGAAGGATCTACGTAAAATTCGCATAACACATTACCGCGTTCCTCAGTGCTACCGTCATCATAGGAAAACGTCCTAATGGCACGTGAGCAAAACCCTAAATTTATATCATAAAAGTTAGCCACATCTCCATGTATTTCGCGTTTAGGGTCGCATGAGTAAAATCCGATCGTACTAAGCGTTGCCCGCCCGCACGAAGGCAGCTTTCCA
>JAITKJ010000020.1 GCA_031278455.1 Puniceicoccales bacterium
CGATTACGATGTCGGGGACAAGACCTTCTTCGGCGTCTTCTGGCTCAGAACCGTTTTGCGATTCATCGCCAGTGGGTTTTTCGCCATCTTCGTGTTCCGTTGCCACATTTATATTTACCACGTTGGCTACTGCGGACTCACTGGACACGAAAAAATCCAAGCCAGGAATAGGCTCTCCGAGAGCACCAGGTGGTTGAGCATCAGGGAGCCTTTGGCCCACTTGGCCGATTTCAACGGGTATAAGATCTTCATTGATGTTTTTTGGCCTAGAATCGTCTTGCGACTCAGCGATAATTTCCGCCTGATCGCTGTCAGGGTCGACCGTTGTGATGGCGCTAACATCATCCTGTTCAAGATCGTCTTTTAACTTGTCGGAGCCTTCCGCTTGTTCCTCGCTCGTTTTGCCGATTACTGCAGCGCCAGCTACATGACCTTCTCCAGTGTCTTCCCATTCTTCGGCGTCTTCTGGCTCAGAATCGTCTTGCGACTCAGCGATAATTTCCGTCGGATCGCTGTCAAGAAAGTCAACTGTTGTGTGGGCGCTAACATCATCCTGTTCAAGATCGTCTTTCAACTCGCTGGAATCATCCACTTGTTCTTTGTGCGCTATAACGTCATCATTTTCGCCGTCTTTTAGTTTAGAATCGTCTTGCGACTCATCGGTAATTTCCGCATGATCGCTGTCAAGAAAGTCAACTGTTGTGGGGGCGCTAACATCAGCCTGTTCAAGATCGTCTTTCAACTCGTTGGAATCATCCGCTTGTTCTTTGTGCATTTTATCGATTACAACGTCGGTTACAAGACCCGCTTCGGTGTCTTTCGGCTCAGAATCGTTTTGCGACTCAGCAATAATTTCCGCATGATCGCTGTCAGGGTCGCCCGTTGTGGTGGCGCTAACATCAGCCTGTTCAGGATCGTCTTCCAATTTGTCGGAGCCTTCCGCTTGTTCCTCGCTCGTTTTGCCGATTACTGCAGCGCCAGCTACATGACCTTCTCCGGTGTCTTCCCATTCTTCGGAGCCTTCCAGCGTAAAATCGTCTTGCGTTTCATTGGTAGTTTTTGCTGGACCGTCGTTAAAAAAATTTGGCACGGGATCTCTACCAGTGTCATCCTCTGGATTAGAATCGTTCGTCGATTCGTGTTGGCCAGAGACGGCGTCAGTCCGATTAGATGATTCACTGCCGTCATTGCCAATGACATACCACTCTGTATACCGCAGCCCATTTTTATAAAATGCCATTAATAGTGTTCCGCACTGACCAACAGTATAGACTGCGCGCCGTCCGCATGTTGCACCGTCTAGACACTTCACGGTCATGCCGAGATGCCGGTAAAGAATCGCCCTTGCTACGTGGTTTCTTGCCGCAGCCACGCGGCAAGCTAAATTTGGATCCGTAACGGTTGTCGATCTTGCAAATTCAAGAGAAAGCTGAGATAATATTCGGGTGCATATGGCCAAATCTTTCTGGCTCATGCCCCCAGATCTAGCGGCGCGGCCACAGCACTCAACGAACGCTCGCAGCAATCGCCAGGCCAATTCAAAGTTTGGATTACTAATGAAGTTCATGTACAGGGTTTGTTCTTCAGTCGTTCCATAAATAGACACAAACCTCCGAATGTTCACTTGCATCAAATTTGCAAGTCTCTCATTCCCAAAAAGTTGCAATAGGACACCATACGGATCGGTGGGTTGATCTAGCGTACGCGGTTGACTCAGCGTCTTCCGCAATAGCATATCGAATGGAATACTCATGGCGCCATGACGCCAATTATTTTTGTGGCATTGTCAACGCTTATTTGTCATTTTATTGTAGAATAAATGGGCATGTGGCATTATGTTTTGGCGATTTATGATTGCAATGCTGGGCCAAATTTTTGAGTAACTTTGCCATGGACGAATACGAACATGGCGACATGTGCGGCACGTCAGAGGCTACGGCAGACTGTACGACGTGCCAGGAAAAGAATAAGGATTGGTTGCAGGATCAGCTGGACATGACCCGGGAACGTGTAGCAGAACTCGAAGATCAGCTACTGCGGGCACAGGCGGACTACGAAAATTATCGAAAACGTGTGGCGCGTGACCATGCGGATAATATACAACTTGCCTGTGAGTCGCTTATCCGAGATCTATTACCCATTTTAGATAATTTTTCCCTCGGTTTGCGGGCGGCGGAGAAATCTGGGAATCAAGAAGTCGTACAAGGTTTTAATCTTATCCTGGGGCAGCTGCAACAACTTCTTAGTACCCGCGGACTTTCCTCGGTTGGAACAATCGGCGATGTATTCGATTCCAACATCGCCGATGCGTTAACGCTTGTTTCAAGTGCGAATATCCCAGAAGGACACGTGGTTGATGTCGTACGGGCGGGGTACTTTCTGGGAAAGAAATTGCTGCGGCCTGCGGCAGTTACCGTATCAAGCGGACAATTGTCCGATGAAACCAACGCGGATAAAAATGATATTGCGGAGTAAATGAACGACAATGACGACCGATTATTATGACCTTTTAGGGGTTTCCCAGAATGCTACGGCGGAGGAAATAAAGAAAGCCTATCGCAAGAAGGCCGTTCAATATCATCCGGACAAAAACCCAGGGGATAAATCCGCCGAAGAAAAATTTAAACAAATTGCTCACGCCTATGAAGTCCTCGGAAATCCGCAAAAACGGGCCACATACGATAAAGTCGGTTCTGCCGCCTTTGATGGCGGTGCTGGCGGTGGTATGGGTAATTTTCGAGGGAACTTTAATTTTGACGGAAATAATTTTTCCAATCCGTTTGATATTTTCAACGAAGTCTTTGGTGGATTTGGATCCCAAAGCGGGGCTGGTGGGCCTGGAAATAATCGCGGGAATGATCTTCGATATGACCTTGAGATATCACTTGATGAAGCGTTTTCTGGAGCAGAAAAAACTTTGGAATATCGCCGTCTAGTCGCCTGCCCGGAATGCGCTGGAAGCGGTTCTGCGAAGGGTTCCAAACCCGTTATGTGCCATCATTGCCGCGGCCATGGGGTCATTAATGTCAACCGCGGATTTTTCCAAGTATCCCAAACTTGCCCGCATTGTCATGGCACGGGAAAATTGAACAAGAATCCATGCCATGCGTGCAGCGGAAGTGGTCGCAGCACATCAGAACACACGATCCGCATTAAAATTCCCGCGGGCGTTGATGATGGTACCAAATTGCGGTCCGTCGGCGGAGGCGAAGGTGGAATCAGCGGCGGTTCCGCCGGCGACCTTTACGTTGTTATTCACGTCAAAAATGACGAGCGGCAATTTCAGCGTGACGGTGCACATTTGCACTCTTCCGCGGATGTTTCTTTTGCCATGCTTGTTCTTGGGGGTGAGTTGGAAGTAAAAACCATCGATGGCTATGGAGTGCTTAAAATTCCAGCTGGAACACAGCCATGTACTACGTTTAGATTAAAAGGCAAGGGAATGCCGCACATGGGAGTCGCCTACAGGGGGGATCATTTCGTCAAAGTCCAGTGCAAGATTCCGACGTGTTTGACAAAGGAACAGCGGGAAAAATTGGAAGCTTTTGCGCAAAGCTGCGGTGAAACGTACAAAGACCAACAAAAGGATGGTTTTTTTCAACGCATTTTCAAATAGTATTCATGTTTAAATGTGCCCTTCGGCGTTTGCCCATTTTAGACTTTTATACTCGATCGCCGCGGAAAATCAGCTTTCATAAATTTTCCTGGCAAATACGTGCCGTGACCCCTCTTATGGCGGACGTGGGGTGCAAATGTCTGCAAAATTTTTGACGCAGGAACAACGGATGGATTTACGCAAGGGAGCATCGCGCGGAAGAAGACCGTCGTGTTGCCGACCGCATCAAAACGGTTTTGATGTCCGATGGCGGAATGGTCCTATCAAGATATTGCACAGGCATTGTTTTAGGATAGGGAAACTATTAGTTGTCATGTTCGCAAATATACAAGCAACAAAAATACTCGCGCTACATTCCAGCGGGCCGGAAGGATGCTTTTCGAGGGAAGCAATCGCGGCGGCAAAAGCAAACCTAAGAAATCATATCTAAATGACGGCCAAGAAAATCGCAACGTATGTTAGAGATAGACATCGTGTTGATTTTTAAGAGCACGGCATGGCCAGCTGGTCCAAAAAACATGGTTTTTTATGCAACAGAGTTGCGCAAGCTCCGGCAGAGTGCGATCTGAAGGCTCAGAAGGCCTTTGTGGAAGAATACCAAAAATTCATCAACATAACGCCTAATGACAAATTCGCGGATGCCATCCATTCAACCATGGCGGCAAAAACGGGTTATTGATAATTTAGACGGACAAATCGAAGACAGTTGGCAATACGGCGGCGAAGCACCGTCTTAATATTACCCGTGTGGCCAATTTGTGGACGACGCAGGTAGTTGCCAACGAATGTAAAACCGTCGACGCATCTCAGTTAAATAATTTTTGGCAATGGTCAGGCAACGCTCCGGCACAACAAAACGGATACATATCCTTTGCGATAATATTGCAGAACAGCAATAATGTGACGATGATCTCCATGTTTGCGATCTGGGAAATTTTTTGTGAATTTGCTTGCTCTGGTATGTGATGTGTTCCACCGTGCGGTAACTTTTAGGGAATCTTTTATGGGCCAGCCGAAACGTAAAAACTCAAAACAACGCAGTCATAAACGGCGCGGCGCCCATCGCTTCGCGGCGCCCCAGCTGTCGAAGGATAGGGATGGGACGCTTTTCATGCCACACCACGTCAATCCGACCACGGGGATTTACCGTGGGCGGCAGGTCGTCGAGGTGGAATAGCAAGTTTTGAAATAAAATGTACTCGGACGGGCAGGTTGCCCTTGCTGTCGATGTGATGGGGTCGGACTTGGGCGCCCGTGAAGTGTTGGAGGGCGTCTATCGTTTTTTTAGGCACGCCAAATGGAATTCCGTGCGAATTATCGCCATTGGGGATAGGGAGATTTTGGATCCGGTCGTCAATGGCCGGCGCTTCGCTCCGTTTCGGCACTTGTTGACGGTGTTCCACGCCGGAGAAACAATTGGTATGGATGAGTCTCCAACGAAGGCCATTCGCCACAAGAAGGATGCATCTATGGTGCGGGCCATTGAGCTCGTGCAAAAAGGTGAGGCGGACGCGGTTCTAAGCTGTGGAAATACGGGGGCACTGGTGGCGCTTGGGACTATCCGTTTGAGACCAATGGCACATTTGGAACGCCCGGCTTTGGGTGCTGTTATTCCCGCATTGGAGAGCAAATTTGTTCTCCTTGACGTCGGCGCTAATCCGACGCCAACGGTCCGCCAAATGGCGCAAAACGCCCTGCTCGGGTCCCATTACTGCCGCACGGCCATGGGCCTCCCGTCCCCGCGCGTGGGGTTGCTTTCCATCGGCACCGAAGAGGGCAAGGGCAATGAACTGGTGCAGGAGACACATGAAATTTTAAAAACCATGGACGGCATCATTCGATATGTCGGACTTGTTGAAGGATTTCAGCTCTTTTCCGGTGAGGTGGACGTGGTTGTTTGCGATGGGTTCGTTGGGAACGTCCTGCTGAAGTCCATGGAGGGAATTGCCAGCCAGTTGAAGGCCTATTTGAAAAAGGAGCTGCTTGGAAATGTTTTGCGGATTTTCGGATGCCTTTTCCTGAGCCGTGCCCTTCGAAATATTAGTTGCGAATTAAATCCCAAGCGATACGGCGGCGCACCCCTTTTAGGCTTGAACAAGCCCGTGTTCAAGGCACATGGATCAAGCGATCGGGAGGCCATCGAACACGCTATAACAATTGCCGCTCGCTTCGCTCGCGGCGAATCATCCCAGCAATTGGAGCGTGACATTTCCCGTGCGGAGGAGGTATTAGCATGATTGGAGAAAGTTTAATGAATCCAAAAAAAGTTTTTATCCGCGGAATTGGTTCCTATTTACCAGCGCGCGTTTTAACCAATCGCGATTTGGAGGCCATGGTCGAAACCAGTGATGAGTGGATTGTCTCGCGCACGGGAATCCGCGAACGTCGCATCGCTGCGGACGATGAATTTACTTCGGACATGGGAACACAATCCGCCCGGCGGGCATTGGAAGATGCCAAAATGTCTCCTCTGGAGATTGATTGCATCCTGTTATGTAGCGTTACCTTCGACATGGCCTTCCCGGCAACAGCGTGTATTATTCAAAAAAATTTGGGAATTTCCGCGTGTCCTTGCATGGATATCGAAGCCGGGTGTTCCGCGCTGGTTTATTCCTTGGAAGTTGCTGCTGGACTGCTCCAACTGGGACACTACAAAAACATTCTTGTCATCGCCTCGGATAAATTGACCTCCATAACCGATTGGCAGGATCGGGCCACGTGTGTGCTCTTCGGTGACGGATCCTGCGCAATGGTACTCAGTACGGAGGCATCCGGTGCCCGGGCGGAGCTTATTGACACTCTTTTGCGGGCGGAGGGGAAGGACGGGGAAATTTTAATGCAACCGGGCGGAGGATCTCGCCATCCGGCATCCGCTGAAACCGTGCAAAACCGCCTGCATTATCTAAAGATGAATGGCCGGGAGGTCTTTAAGGGAGCCGTCCGAGGAACTGGGGCGGTCTTGAAGGATATCCTTGCGCGCAACCAGCTCGAATCGGCGGATGTGCAGCATTTTATTCCACATCAGGCCAATTTGCGCATAATCGAGGCCGTCGCTGAAAACTTTGCCATCCCCCAGGAAAAATTTATCGTCATCCTTCCGCGGACGGGCAATATGTCCGCCGGATCCGCTGGAATTGCCTTCGCCGAGGCGTATCAGGGGGAACGATTTGCAGCAAACGATCTCATAGCCTTCGCAACCTTCGGCGCGGGGATGACCTATGCGACCGCTCTGTTGCGGTGGTTGTCCTGAATTGGGCTTGAGTCACACATTCCTTACGTCAGCGTGGAAGGCCATGGCAAAAAAAATCCATCCGACGGCAATCGTAGAACCTGGGGCACAGCTCGGCGATGGCATAGAAATCGGAGCTTATGCTTTTATCGGTGGCCGTGTGGTCATGGACGACGGATGTTCCGTGCACCACCATGGGACGGTCCAGGGCAACTCCGTATTGGGAAAGGAAAATGAGATTTTTCCTTTCGCCATGATTGGTGGAAGGACGCAGGACTTGAAGTATCACGGCGGAGACCCGCCCCTCCGCATTGGCAACCGGAATACCTTTCGCGAGTTTGCCAGTGTCCACTGTGCGACCTTTGAAGAAGTGGCGACGACTATCGGGGATGATAATCATATTCTCGCCTATGCCCACGTTGCCCATGAGTGCACACTTGGAAACCACATCATTATTAGCAGCCAATCGGTCCTGGGCGGACACGTGCAAATTGATTCCCATGCCAATATCGGTGGCGCCTCCGCCATTCATCAATTTTGCAAGGTTGGTGCCTATGCCATGCTCGCCGGCGGCTCCGCATTGGTGCAGGATCTGCCGCCGTATATGATTGCCGAAGGAAACCGCGCGCGCATTCGCGCTTACAACAAAATTGGTTTGCTGCGCAATGGATTTACAGAGGCCGAAATCGGCCAGGTGCGCCATTTATTTCGAATTTTATATGAAAACAATTTAAACGTAACCGATGCTGTAAATGCCATTGGTGGCGAGTCCCAGGTATCCGAAAAAATTAAGCGCCCCGTATTGGATTTCTATGCCGCCACTTCGCGCGGCATAGCCAATTAGACGGCGGTGGCGCGAAGAAGTTTTTTATTTCTATGCATTTATTTTGCTTACTTAGATAGATTATTGCCAAAATTGCTTAGCGTGATTTTACCGCCAATATCATTGGCCAGTTATCGCTCTATGGCACTTCATGCGTTGGGCACCCGATGCCCCCAAAAATTTTTCGCCATGTGTGGGAGATTCCAATGCCCGGAAAAGAACTCCAAGATCCAAATCAAACGCCAACAAACC
>JAITKJ010000006.1 GCA_031278455.1 Puniceicoccales bacterium
AACGAAAATTGTGCTGAATTCCATGCGGCAATGAAGGAACAGTCCGACTGGACCCCGGAAGACCTGGCAACACTAGAGTCCGTAACGCAAACCGCCGATGGCGTGAGACTTCTGTCAAAGGTGCTCCGGTCCGCGGATCGGATGAAAGCTGGGCAATTCTCCACCTATGCCCCACAAAAGGAAAGCGCCGAAAACCTCACCAATAGAGACCGCATCGCCATGTGCGAGCGGGCTTACGCCATGCCGCGAACGAATCCGGAGGAAGCGCGGCAGGAACTTAATCGCCTAGCGCGGATGTTTGAGAAGTGAGATCGGTTAATGGTCGTCATAATGGCCGCCGCACGAAATAACTACGACCAAATTCTCTTCGGGAAACTAATCGTAGATTAATCTATCTTTTTCGCTGATGCGCCGGCTGTACCTTTTGCCGTAATATCCTTTAAGGCGCTCAACCTTTCCAGTCCCAACGGTTGGGTTCTTTCGAATTTCAACAAAAAACCCATCTAGTTTATCGCGAAATCTCTTTTGGGGTTTTGCGTATTGTTTTTTTGCATTTTTAGTGAATCCTATTTTAGTTTTTGGCGAGTCCATGTAGATACTTTAGCATTTCGCCATCATCGGCGAATGTTAGGAGCATGGGGTCGCTCCGTGCTTCCAGTGAAATTCGGTCCGCCTCTTCCCGTGTTAGAACACCCCATTTTTCGCGCAATGCGCACATGTAGGGACTGTTGGCCTCCTTCTCCAGCTCCTCGTCAAATTCTTCATCATCAGCAGAGGATGGTGTTAGCGGAACTTTTTCTTTTTTTGCTTTCGCCGAAGTTAGCGTTTTCCTCTTCGGCCGAATTTGCGCCGCGATTGCCATAATTAACATTGTATATAACCATGGGACCGGCTTTGTCAAGCCCGCTTATTTGAGAATTGTTCGCAAATCCGCAGTCATTTCATTTTGTGACGATTTCATTTTCGCGGCAACTATAGCAAAGCCTGATGATTTTTGATGCGAGCGGAAATTTTTTTGCTGCATCATAGATATTTACTGCCAAATTCGCATCCGCTGTGAAATATAGTTAGGACTTGAAAAATGCGGCTGTGTGGCTAGTTATGGACGGAAAAACTTATACACAAGTGAGCAAAGAACTTAGAATTTCGCCACAGTCTATCCGTAATTGGCACACTCGTTTTTTGGCTGTGGGGCATTGCAAAAACAAGAAACAACCAGGGGCAAGACCGCGCGTAACTGAAGAAGCTTTCATGGCATTCCACAAAGCATATCCGAATGCTCTGCAAAAAGATGCGGCCGCGTATTTTGGAATTAGTCGAACGGGCATACAGTATTGGTATATGAAATTTGGATTTAGACTAAAAAAAACTTTTCCGGTACGATGCGGCCGGTCCAGAAAAACAAAAAATTTTTGAGGAGGCCATAAAAAAAATTCCGCCCGAAAAACGTGTATATATCGATGAAACTGGCATACAAAAAAATTTAACACGAGACCGATCATTGGTGAAACGCGGAACAGTTTATGTCGAGAAAATACGCAGTGGACATCACCATGAACGCGTAAATGTTATCGGGGCATTGCGCGGCAATCAAATGATTGCATTGGCCAGTTTTGTCGGAACATGCAATGGCGAGCTTTTCAATACTTGGCTCGACACTAAAGCGTGTCCAAAATTTTCCGCGGATGATGTGCTCATAATGGATAATGCGCCATTCCATTTTAGGAATGAAATTGTTAAAATTGCCAAGCGGCATAGTTGCAAAGTGCTTTTTTTACCGCCATATTCACCGGAATTGAACCCAATAGAGCATTATTGGGCGCACTTGAAAGCCTGGCTAAAGAACTTCACCGGAAGCGTTTTGTCGGCATGCGCACAAATTAGTTGTTATTTTGGCGTCAAAATTCAACGGGCTTGACTATGGTTGTTAATTCGGGTTACGCCGTAGGCCTCGATGGAATTGATGTTTCCGTCCGCGTCCGTGGCAAAGGTTCCAATGGGGGCGCCGGAAAAGATGCCCGTCAGAGTTCCGGATGCGTCATATTTCCGGGCAAGATTTTCGAAGGAGTTGTACCAGACGGTGTTGGCCAGGTACCTGGGAATTTGGGAGCTTTCCACGTATTGGTTGGCGAGGAGAACTTGCAGGCTGCCACTGGCCATGGTGAAAATGATCCCAAAAGCAGACGGCCCAAGGTTTTGGGTGACCATTGCATCCGCGGCAAGGGTGATTTGTACATCGGAAAATGTGCCGTTCCCATTGAGGCCGCTGGGAATGAGCACGGATAGCCCGGCGGCTGCGGTAATCACGTTCTCGGAGTAACTACGCCCATAAATGCCGCCAAAACGGTCTGGTAGCGGTCGGCCAGGGAGATTCGGTTTTCGGCGGTGGGCGGCGGGATAAAGGGCTGCGCGGTCGTGTCGATGCAAAGTGCCGTCCACGGAAATGCCCACCTGGATGAGGTTGCCACCCGCCTCATAGACGGTGATTTCCGGGTAATCGTAGGAGAACGGAATCGCGGAAGCGGAGATTGTCGCCGCGCCATCAGTGAAATCCGTTGCCTCCAAGGCCACCTCCGCCCGCGTATCGGAGCTTATCGGTGCGATGTTTCCCTCGTCGTCCTTGGCGGATAAGATGCCATTGAGAAAAAACAGCGTCCTTTCGCCACTAATCGGACTTGTCGCCGGAGCCGCGGTGAGATCTACCCAGTCAATGGTGGTTCTAATTTTTACGTGCGCCATGAGCCTAAGGCATTCTTAGCCAATAACTAACGAGTGTAAAATTATTTTTACGGGAAGTTGTTGTTGACAAACAATGCGTTTTTAATTTATTTACGAATCACGATGAAGAGTGCTCCAGTAATCTCCTATGTTTCCAAACGAGTGCATAAATGCCTGCATGACCGTGCCGCCGATTTGGGTGTGTCGCTATCACGCTACGTGTGCCGTGTCCTTGAAGATGACTGCGAACGAAATAATGAAGATTGTCCATACTTCCCAAAGGCGGAATTAGAAGATCGACTAAGAAGCGCAGATAATCCGAAAAATTGCATCGAATATGGTTCGGCTGAAGATTTGATAAAACATATGCGCGAGGTTGACCGTGAAATTAAAAACAGAAAGGCGCTACGATAACGGGCTCAAAAAACTTCTATCGAGCGTCCCTCATGCGTTAGACAAATTGGAACGATTGGTGTCTGAAGTGCAAAAATCTCCCAGATCTGGAATCGGCCATCCTGAACAACTCAAAGGATACCGGCCACGGGTAGTCTGGTCGCGGCATATTACAGCGAAACATCGGCTTGTCTATGAGATAAAAGACAATGATGATTGTATCGTATTTCTATCATGCTATGGCCATTACAAAGACCATTAATCAAATTTCGAAGCATTCCGTTGGTCGGCATTAACCACCCCGGTGATGGTGGAGGTTCCAGCGTAGGGCACTGCGGAAGAGAGGGTGATATTTCCGGCCGTGTCGACATTTACGCCACCAAAAATTAAATCTCCGGCGGAGTCCCGCACTTGGACGTTAAGATTTTCACCTCCGTCAAATGGAAGTCCGACGGAGCCAATGACGTACTGATATTCCGGGTTGCTGCCGGTCCAATCTGCGGCATCGAAATTTACGCTAACCGCATCCGAGAAGGTTTTTGGATAGAAATAAAGCGGGTTTCCATCCGCATCCTTTCCGCGGAATAAAAGCCAAGGGATATGTAGCCCGCCTCCGGCGTGCCAACGTCCGCCTGCACCGGCAGCTCGATGTAGTTTTGATTTTTTGTGGTCATGGATTTTCCTTTAAAAATTGCTCATGGTCCGGAATGGGCAAGGTCCACCAGTTGTCTAGATGTGTGAAATCTCGTAAATGTTGGCGATAATAGGCAAGTGCGATTCCTTTGTCCGTGGGTGTGCATCCGATTTTTTCCAAATCATTGAGTCGCTGAACGCGCCAATCCACCTCGTCGAAAGCTCGATCTCGTTCATTCAACTTTCGCGATTTTGCCTCTTCAATTTTTATCTGCTCCTGGGTTATTAGCTGGACAAATTCTCCGTTGGCAACATCCCAATAAACGCCGCATTTCTTATCGCAATAAATGTCCAACAGTTTCGAATTTATTGTTGCCATGCAGCTATTTATCGGATGCCCGTGCGCGCCCTTGTTCTCATCGAAGTAAATCGTTTCCATGTCACACCCTCACCATAAAGTTATATAGCAAAGCCTGATGATTTTTGATGCGAGCGGAAATTTTTTTTGTTGCATCATAGATACTTACTGCCAAATTCGTATCCGCCGTGAAATATAGTCAGGACTTGAAAAATGCGGCTGTGCGGCTAGTTATGGACGGAAAAACTTATACACAAGTGCGCAAAGAACTTAGAATTTCGACACAATCTGTCCGTAATTGGCACACTCGTTTTTTGGCTGTGGGGCATTGCAAAAACATGCAATAGCGAGCTTTTCAATACTTGGCTCGACACTAAAGCGTGTCCAAAATTTTCCGCGGATGATGTGCTCATAATGGATAATGCGCTATTCCATGTTAGGAATAAAATTGTTAAAATTGTCAAGCGGCATAGTTGCAAAGTGCTTTTTTGGCCGCCATATTCACCGGAATTGAACCCAATAGAGCATTATTGGGCACACTTGAAAGCCTGGCTAAAGAACTTCACCGGAAGCATTTTGTCGATATGCACACAAATTAGTTGTTATTTTGGCGTCAAGATTCAACAGGTTTGACTATAAAACACCCAAACCATCTTTTCGAAGCAAAAAACAATCATTCCCACCAGTGCACGCTTCACCAATCATCACCACCCTACAAGATTAGTGTAATATTTCACATTTCCACGGGGAAGACCCATGCGAATTTCTCAACCGACACTCACGAATTTTCTGGTCAGTATCACCAAAATATCGGAACTTAACATAAATGCTCTGCTTAAGCAAACACCTATACCAAACACAAATTTGAGATTCTGGGCAAGAGCTGCCAATCCGAATTCATCACGAAAAGTGACCACGCCAGTATTATGACTAATCACGCCAACATGCGTTGGATTCGACTTATCGAACTTCACGCTATCCCGCACAAGCCCCGCCGGGTTTATCCCAAATCTATTTGCAACCAGCGTCGCCGTATCACTCATGCCGCTGCATATTCGATGTTAAACGGCAGACGCGGAAACCGATTATGCAAAACTTAATAATTTTTTAGAAAATATATCTTGTGATATTTTTGCGGGCAAAAGTTTGGCCGAACAAGCACAAAACTATTTACATATGTCATTGCGCCGCATGAACCGAGCGGCGTAGCGAAGCCAAAGCCCAAGATTCCGAGGACATGGATGATAACGTACCTTTTTTGGGGGGGGCGATGGTTGGCTTATAAAAATCTGCGGTTTACCAGCCTTTGAAATTCATTCATGGCGCAAACACCATTGAGTGCCTGCTCGTGTGACGCTTGGCTTCTAAACCATCTGAAGGCTTTTTGCTTATAGCCTTTCCCGTCGATTGATGGTTGGCGTGCCGATTTTTGCGATGTTTAGCGCGGCGAACGGGTATTTTTCATTCACACTCCCACTTGTTTCCTGCCACTTGCATTCGATAATCAAACCCTGCGGATGCTTTGCTGGGCTTATTATCAAAAAGTCACACCTTCTGTCCATGTCATAGATTGATTTTCCGCATTCTAGCTATTTCCCCCCAAGGAATAAGTTCCAAATTCCGAAAGTATTCTCGCAAGTAATTCGCCTAAAATTAAACGTTTACCGCCAATTCATTTTATAAATGGCTTCGCGCTGTCGACACTTTTCATTGTGCGAGATATTTTCGTTAAGAGAGATAAGTTTTTCAATAAAAACATACAACACGCGGCAAATCTGTTAACTCGCATCGCCGCACGTTATTTCTTTCGCGTGAAGAGCGCCGACCTCGTTGAAGGCCTCCCGTCGTTGGCTTTATCTGGATGAGCCATGTGTTTCGCCGATTCCTGGTGCGAAACACATTGATTCTGCATTATCAGTGGCTTCACGGCCGAATATATCCCCAAAAGTCACACAACTGGACGTATTTTAGAGCTTTCGCGGGGGGAATTTTGGGGATTTTAGTACCCCAAAAATTATTCCGTTGCTGGAGCGGCCTGACGGGTTCGTCATAAAAAATCCATCCCTAAAATTCAAAAAAAATGATCTGAAGGGATTTTGGCAACGCATTTCCGTGTCTGGGCGGCGCCTGAAAATTTTGGCTTTTTTGCCGCAGGACGGGAAGCCGCTCCAGCAGTGGCGGGGGAGGAGGGACTCGAACCCTCGACCTTTGGCTTAGAAGGCCACTGCTCTATCCGCTGAGCTACTCCCCCTCATCTCGCATCAAGTGTTTTGCATGAAAATTTGCAAGCTAACTTGCGCCAACCAGTTTTAGATGGCGCAAAGTCTGTTTTGCATAAAAATTTTCGAGGTACCCATTTTTTGCTTTTGGCGATTATCCCATCGAATGTCCACCAAAAAGCCTATCGCTTACAATGGCTAATTTGAATCTCTGCCAAATAGACACCGCAATTCTCGCATTTGTGAAAATTTATTATTTTTTTGCTTGAATTGCAGCGCCACACAAAATCATCATGCGGGAATGACAGATGGATTTACGCACGAATCCGCGGCGGGCGCGTGGATGGGCTCCTGAACAAAATCATCTATCCTTTTTCAAGTCTAGTTGATTTTGTTCAGGAGTCCATTTTTTTTGTAAAAATCAGATTACTTCGAAAAGTTTTTCATTAATAAACTAAAAAGCCCTGCTGTTCAAGAGACAAAAATCTTCTCATTTGCGGCAAAAGCGTGTAGGGAACCTAGACCGTGCGAGGGGTTGGGCTCAAAGGCTGGGAACGAGACTGGATCAATCCAGTTTGCATAGTCCTGTTAGTATTCATGGGCGTGATGTCCATTCGATCGGCGCAGCTCGCGATTCACGGCAGCCAATGGCGTGGGCAGCTGATTTGGTTCCTGCTAGGGGCCGCGTGCTATTTGCTATGCGCCCGGTGGCATTATTCGGTTTTTTTACGCTACGCACACTGGATTTACCTCCTCGGGATTTTTTCCCTGTTGATGCTTTGGTCGCCATTTGGCCTGCGCCGCTATGGTGCGTTGCGGTGGATTGGGCTGTTTGGTCTCTGCGTTCAACCGGCGGAGTTTGCGAAGTTTTCAACGCTGATTATGCTGGCGGGAACGCTGACGGGGGCCAAAATGGGGCCCATTCGCGAATCGAAGTCACCGCTCATACAAGCATTTGTGATTTTCGCCATTCCGTGGTTTCTTATTTTCCTGCAGCCGGATCTAGGCTCTGCGCTCATCCTGCCGCCCATTCTTTTGGCCATGCTCTACGTTTCCGACCTATCCAGTCGCTTTTTTTTGGTCATTTTTGCCCTCGGAATCCTCGCGCTCAGTGCGGTTACCTGGGATCTTTATCGCTACCGCAACTTTTTAGACGCAAATGACCTTTCCCCGGGCGAGCATGCGGGACTTTATCAAAAACACTCCTGGTTCCCGCTGAAGGACTATCAGCGAAATCGCATCATCGGATTCATTGCCCCGGAGCTGGTGGATCCGCAGGGAACGGGAATTAGCTGGAACCTGCGCCAGTCACTTATCTCCATCGGATCCGGTGGATTTTGGGGCAAGGGGTACGGAAACGGCATGCAGGCGCAACTGGGCTATTTGCCAAAGGCGGTATCGACAAATGATTTCCTGTTTTCCGTGCTCGGCGAGGAACGGGGGTTTCTTGGGGCATCGGCAGTGCTGTTGCTTCTGAGCACGCTCGTAGGAAATACCTTTCGCATCGCCGGCCTGGCCCACGACCGCTTTGGCCGCTATTTGGCCGTGGGCATTGGGGTGTTTTTTCTCATGCACATGCTGATTAACACGGGAATGACCCTTGGCCTCATGCCGATTACCGGCGTGCCCCTGCCATTTTTGAGTTACGGCGGGAGTTTCCTTATCGTATGTTGCATTTTGCAAGGAATCGTGCAGAGCGTCTATCGGCGGCGGCGTAACGTGGACCGCGAGGGATAGGGTGGAAATGAAAATTTTTGGTATTTATGAAAAACTCTAACAATTCACCGTGCCAAGATTCAGGATCGTGCGGAGAAAAAATTGACGAACGGGAGCTCAAGGACGGCTCGAAGGAACGGGCAAAGGACCAGTCGCTCCTCCAGCGCATCATAAAAGGTTTAACCCGCAGTGACCGGAAATTTCGCGAAATCGTCATTAGCCGCCAGCTGGGCATAACCCGCGTCGCCGTGCTCATCGACGGCATAATGGAAAATTTTGAAACGGATGCGTACCGGGGCGCGGACCTGGTCGGAGCCATTTTCAAAGGACGCATCCAAAAGCTGGAGGATGGGCTGAAAGCGGCTTTTGTCATCACTGGGCAGGAGAAAAATGCATTTCTTCATTACTGGGACATGCTCCCGGCGGCCAATGATAGCTTTGAAGTTATCACTAAAGACCCGGCAAAATCTAAAATTACCCCGGATGACATTCCCCGCATGTATCCGGTTGGTACGGAAGTTTTGGTACAAGTTTCAAAAGCCCAAATGGGAACCAAGGGTGCCCGGGTCACCACGAATATCACTATCACCGGCCGCTATCTCATACTCACCCCATTCAATGGACAGTGTGGCATATCGCGAAAGATCGAGGATGAAAAGGAACGGGAGCGGCTCAAGGGCATTTTGGAAAAATTAGCCGTCCCCAGTGGCATGGGAATCGTCATCCGTTCCTCTGGAGCAGAAAAGAAGCTGAAGTTTTTCATGCGCGACCTGTCCATCTTACTTTCCCGATGGAAGGCCATTTCAAAAAAATCGAGTGAAATGGAAAACATGGGATTGGTCTATCGGGAGCCGGGACTCATTGGCCGGTCTGTTCGGGATTTTCTGACCGATGACGTGGACCACATCGTGACCGATTCGCCGCAGGTTTTTGACGAAATCGTTTCCGAAATCAATGAAATCGCGCCGCAGCTGCGGGGAAAGGTGGAACTCTATGAAGGTGATGCGCCGATTTTGGAACATTTTAATGTCGAGATGCAGATACAGCGCACATTCAGCCGGCGCCTACCCCTGCCGTCCGGTGGAGAAATTGTTTTGGAGGAAACGGAGGCGCTCATCGCCATAGATGTAAACACAAGCTCGCACAAGGCCGCAAAGGATGATGGGAAAAATCTCATCCTACAGGTTAACCTGGAAGCCACGAGGGAAATCGTTCGTCAAATGCGGCTGCGAAACCTGGGCGGGCTTATCATCATCGACTTCATCGACATGAAAAACAAGGCCGACCAGAAACAAGTTTTTGATGCCATGCAGGAGTTGATGGCCCAGGACAGCGCCAGGTTTCAAATTTTACCCATTTCGCCCATGGGAATCATGCAAATTACCCGACAGCGCCATTCCCAAAGTATGAGCCGGGAGATGCGCATTTGCTGCCCCTATTGTTCTGGTCGGGGGACTGTCCAGTCCCCACAGGCCACGGCCATGGTCCTTCAACTGGAAATTTTACGCACCCTCGGCAAATTGCGCAAGGATGGTAACGACGGTCGCACGCGTACGTTGAAAATTTTTCTCCATCCGCACGTATTAGAGGTTCTCCGGCAGCAAGGGCGGCAAATTCTCGAAAATTTGGAGGATGCCTACGGTGCCAGACTTTTTTTCCAGGGGGACGAAACTTCTCATCTGGAGAGTTATAAAATTCTCAAAGAAGTTTAAAGATCTTGGACAACTGCAATTGCTTTCATGCTCTTTTTGCCAAACAACATTGCAGAAAAATTTCACATTGACAAAGTTCTTCTAATGTTTTGAAATTTCCGTTCATGCCAGGAACAATTGGAGCCGTGCGAAGTTCGCCACTTGCACCTCCGAAGCACCAATTAGCACCAACTAATAGCGTAACGACCGCCAGGATTGTTGCTTCGGTCATAGGCGCCATACCCATTGCCATCATTGGCATACCAATCCGCTTGGTTTGGCTGGTTGTTATTTTAGTGAAAAGTCTTTATTTATTTGCCATTGGGCGCGCTATGGAGGCTTCCAATTCCTTGGAATGTTATTGGAAAAACACGGTCACTTTAATTTTGCTGCCATATAGGATTTATTCGTTCCTTTCCCCAGTCCGCCGCAATGTTACGAACTCGCCGAATTTCGTTAATCTTGCCGCCGCTGGCGGCAAGGGCAAACCAGAGATTCCCAAAGAGTTTAACCCCACGAGGGTAAGGGTCATCGGCACGGCTGCAAAATTTTCTGAGGATATATGGAATTTTACAGGTGATACGAGCCAAACAACGTGGCCCAACATGAACGGTGCCACGTGCAGAGAAATGGATCACAACTTTACCAAAGAAGAAGCCGAGGCGGCTGGAATCATTGATCCGCACCCTAACGATCCTCGTCCAATTCGCCCGCTATTTATTGGTATTCGGGGGACGTGTAATCGATTAGAAGTGCTCGAATGCGTGTACAATTTTTTCGGCGGCCGCGCAGAAAATTTTGCCCCGATCGAAGCCTTTGTGGCAAAAGCACAGGAAGAAATTAACAGAAAAAATGCCACCCAGACCGCATATCGTTATGTGCCCGTCCTGGTTGGCCATTCAATGGGTGGCGCATTTGCATCTGCCATCGCAGTCAAAGAGGGTATATCTTCAATTACTTTTAACTCAATGGGATGGGGTTCAGAATTGTACGAAAATGTCGGAGATTCTGCGATTCGCAAGGCTGCAACGGCCGGCAATCCAGGTAATATCGAAATAAGCGTCGCTGGCTGCCATGTATCTGATCCAAACGCATTTATTTTTCAAAAGATGCCCGTGAAAACCTTCCATTTGCCAAATTGTACAGAGTCGGCACATATACACATGTGCGTTGGCCATACATGGAGGACTTATTGCCAACATGCAGGACTGATTCCAGCGAATCACTAGCAAAAGTCGGTTATTTTATTCCAATCGATGGTTTTTCCGTTGGTGGCGGAGGAACGAGGGCACCACCGGAAATGATAGCTTTCATGGCATCGGAGATAGACATGTGCAGCGGCCTACAGCTGCTTCGTTTGACAAAAATAAGAAACCCGGAGGTTGGGTTCGGCGTCGTCGGAACAAATACGCATAGGCTGTCTTTTCCGCAAAAACCAGCTAATTCCCCTTCCGCGTTGCTCGTCACAAAGCCTATGGCGCTGGACCCGCTTGCCGGAAATTCCACCAGAACAACCTCTTGAAAAAGGACGCCTTTTCCATTGGAAAAAGTTCCAACAATTTGCTTGGAAGTGTTATATAAGGTGCGGATAAACGGCAATCGATCGATGATTTTTTCCGTTCCACGAATGAAGAGCCTTCCCAGAAAATACCGTGAAACATGCCCAATTAGCGCAATGAACACTAGCACCAAAAGCGTTGCGAAAAAATTAATCAGGGAAACCATGAAGGTTTTCGACGGAACGAATTGCGGGAAGGCGTGAAAAAAAACCTGACTTGCCGGCGCACCAACCTTATCCACTAGAAATTTTACCAAAAATATGGTTATCCCAAGGGGCAGAAATGTTAAAAGCCCCGCGAGGAACGCATTTCTAAATGATCGAAACACAACATATCCCAGATAAATGTATGATCTATACGGCGCAATTCATTTTTAATGACCGGAAAGCGCGACCACCTGCTCTTCGTCAAGTGTGAGAATGCCAAGCCGTTCCGCATCAGCCAACTTACTTCCTGGACTTTCTCCTACGAGAACCGCGTGGGTTTTGGCCGAAACGCTTCCCTTGACGTTCCCGCCCGCCCGTTCAATTCGCTGCTTCAATTCTTCCCGCGTGTAGGCACGAAAGGTTCCGGTGATGACAAAATTTTTTCCGGCAAAAAACGAGGCCTTATCGGCGGAATTCGACTCTTTAATCGAGTCTTCCATGGAAAGGCCTAATGCCGCCAGTTCGCCAATGAGTTGGCGATTCGCTGGGTCGCCAAAAAAAGAACAAATACTGCTGGCGACGATATTGCCGACCCCTTCGCAGGATTGCAATTCATCCAATTTAGCCGCCATGAGTGCCTCCATGGAACTCCACCTCCGGGTTAGGAGTTTTGCCGTTTGCGCGCCCACGTGGGGAATTCCCAATCCGTGCAATAAACGCCAGAGTTGTCGATGTTTACCCAATTCGATGGCTTCTAGAAGTGCATTCGCGGATTTTTCCTTTGTGTTTGGCAGCTGCAAAAGCGCTGCTTTTGTCAACCGAAAGATATCACTAAACCGCTCCAGCAACCTCGCATCACGCAATTGTTCAATACGTTGGGGGCCGAGGGTATCGATATCCAGCGCCTGCTTGGAGGCAAAATGCTCCAAACGCCGGGCAATTTGCGGCGGGCAATTGGGATTCAGGCAGCGATAGGCCACTTCGCCATCCAATCGTTTTAGCGAATCATTGCACGCTGGACAAAATTCCGGATAAATAAAGGGTCTAGCATCAATCGGGCGACGGCCGGGGACAATGCCAACAATGGCCGGAATAACCTCACCGGCTTTTTCCAGGACAACAAAATCTCCCACACGTATGTCCTTGCGAGCAATTTCATTGGCGTTGTGTAGGGTGGCATGGCGGACGATCGTACCACAAATTGGAATCGGCTCCAGATGGGCGACCGGGGCAACAATTCCCGTCCTACCTACGCTAAGTTCAATGGATAACAACCGTGTGACGACCCGCTCGGGGCAATACTTATAAGCCATTGCCCACCGCGGTGCCGACGAAATGGCCCCCAACTTATCACGTAGCGCGCGCTCATTTACTTTGATAACAGCACCATCGGTGGCAAATTTGTAAGATCTCCGCTCGCGGTCGTAGTATTCCACCGCCGACCAAATGTCTGCAAAATTCTGAGCAACCCGATGCACATTGGTCGGAATTCCGCAATGTTCCAGAAAGTAAAGGACTTCCTCATGCTTAGGAAATTCCCTGGAACAGGAACCAATTTCATAGGCAACAAATCGTAAACGCCGCTGGTGCGTTAACTTTGGATCCAATAATTTAAGACTTCCAGCGGCCAAATTCCGCGCATTGGCAAACACGTCTAGTCCTTCCCGCTGACGCTGATCATTGATTTCTTCAAAATCTGCCAGCGTGATGTAGACTTCCCCGCGAACTTCCAACAATGCAGGGAAATCTTTCCTTTCAATGGAATGCGGAAGCCCGATGATGGTTTTCGCGTTATGAGTAACGTCGTCACCCTCACTTCCATTACCCCTGGTAACTCCGCAG
This sequence comes from Puniceicoccales bacterium, assembly GCA_031278455.1. Classification (GTDB taxonomy): domain Bacteria; phylum Verrucomicrobiota; class Verrucomicrobiia; order Opitutales; family JAIRLM01; genus JAIRLM01. The sequence continues at coordinate 13,276 of JAITKJ010000006.1, forward strand.
ACAAGCGCGCCGTTTTCAAAAATAAGACTCAGCGCCGCGCCATCGATTTTGGGTTCAACGACGAAGGAAACCTCCGCGCCACAAGAGTCGCAAACCCGATCCACAAAGGCCCGTAACTCGTCCGCATTGTAGGTATTTCCGAGACTGAGCATGGGAATGCGGTGGGGAACTTTCCGGAAGCCCTTCCTTCTATCATCACCAACATCGGCTGCCGACGCCTGTGTCCGCAGAAAAGGATACTCTTTTAGTAATTCCCGGTGCTTTTTTTTGAGCTGATCATATTCCCAGTCGGAAATTTCCGGTGATGATTTTCCGTAATAAAGTCCATCATGGCGGGTAATCGCGGCTTCCAGATTGCGAAATCCTTGCCAAATATCATCCTGCTCCAATCCAAGCGGCAATTCATTATCCATTGCGAAAATCATTGGCCCAGACGGTTTGGCCGCAACGTGTGACAGTTTTCACTAAAAATGACAAGCCATCATCGAGCTTTTTAGTTCATGCTTTCCCTCTGAATCGCAAATGGCCGATGTGAAAGCCATCCCATATGCATGGGCGCAGTGTGGAGCCGTAATTCTTGCTGGATTTTTTTTCGCATAATCATCTATGAATTTTTCAGAGATCATGAGTCCAGCATTAATTTCCATGGTCCCATTTCCGCTTATGTCAAAGTTGAGTGTGCTTGTGCGCACAGCGTGACCTTTGATATTATTGCTATAAGCTCCCGCCACCGCAGCATTTCCGTCGTCCAATAGTTCCATGTGATATGCTGACATTGGACGGCTACATTCCCCTTGCATGTAATGAAATCGGCATACTGCCTTAAATGCATTTAAGGCCTGTTCTGGGCTGAGACCGGAATCTTTCAACTTGCATAAGATAAATTTTGCGGCGGTTTTCCCATCACTCCTCTTATCTTTTATATACTCATCCATATTTATAGGGATTCCATTGATTTTTATAATGATATGCTTGGACATGCGGTTAATGTCGCTAAAAAGCATATGTGTCCCAATCTTGTCGCTTATTTCTTCCAAATAGCTGTTGAAAATTTCGGTGTTTTCAAAAAATTTTGCCCCACCAGGCATGGGATCCGCTGTTAAAGCCGCGATGGCAGATTCGCCCACAAGAGCATCATTACTTTTGCGGGACACGCGGTCGGAAAAGCTTCTTACTGAATACTCAGAATGTTGTAAATAGTCATTCATGTTTAAATTGGTAAACTTCGTTCCACCGACGGTATTAGCGCATAAATCCTCGAAAAACTCCGACTCAAGCTCCATGCCAATCTTGCACGCGCCAAGAAGTGCCGCCATGGCTATGTCTCCATTTTTTGATGCCAAGGCGCGAAGAATAATTATCTGGGCATCGGGGGCTTGTTTTTTAATAAACTCGACCATTCCGGAGTTTGGGTCCAAAAATTGCTGCCGAATCTCTTTGTGGCCATTTGGTATTTTTTCTCCGGCACTTTCACGTGCCCTACTGCCCAAATTCGCAATAGCAATAAGCGCATCCTGAGGAGATTGCATAGTGGCGACTGTTTTTGCCCCATTGAAACATTCAATTGCAGTATCGCGGAGCTCATCATTCCGGCAAATTTCAGCATTAACCGCTTGCTCGTGAACTGCGCGGCTTTCTGGAAACAGACGCGATATTTTTTGCGCCCATGGACCCTTGGTATGGTCAATTGTTAACATGTCCGTAATTGAAGAGGTAATAGATGGCATTATTTTGCTGAAAAATTTTTCTACGCACTGCGGCATGATGCATGAACACCATTCTTTAAAGCAATTGACTATCTTCTGAAAAATCTCTTTTCTTGTTGACGTTTGCGGCGAACTACACTTTGTTTCCACATGCTGCGTCGAATTGTTAGAGGTTATTGTGCGCGAATTGTCAACTACCGCTTTAGGCTGAGACGCCTCAGCGGTAGCGACAGGTGGACTGAATCCAGTCCCAACATACGGAGGCATTTTTATCACGATGTAGATTTTATACGTTCCTTGATCTAGCGTAAAGCAAATTATGCAAAAGTCTTGCCTCGCACTAGATTTATTCCAGACTTTCTGATATGTTATCTACTAGATCTTCAATAAAAAATTTTGCATTTCGAGACTTGCCGCGTTGATGATGTTAACTCGAGTCTGCTTTACTTTTTGAGTAAATTAACATATATGCATTCATTTTATGAGTTCCGTCACCGCATAAATCAGATATTTCAGCATCTGTACACCATCGAACGTAACTGTCGTTCATTGCTTGCATCTCGCCACCGACGACTTGAAAACACTCATAATGCCCAGAGTCAGGCCCTCCATGATGGCTGACAACACTCCTTAACTCATAGGGCACATCTCCTTCTATTGTTGGTATGTCGAGATTCCTGCCGAAATCAAATTGGTTGTTATCTTTTTGCCCACTTTTGCTGAATCTATTTATAAGAAATATCAGATAATTCGGACAGCCAAAAATTTTTATTTCCTTCAGGACCTGACCATATTGATTGTCTTCAAGCCGGTAGTCGACCGTCGTACGAGACCATGCGCCAATGCCATTGGGAAGATCTTTCGCCTCTACATCAACGGGTATACAGTTTGATCTGTCGTCAGAACCCATGACAAATTGTTCTCCACATGGCCGCCCATCAGCAAGTCGGCACCCAAGCACTTGGTAGGCAACCGTAAATCCATGATTGACTTTAACCGGACAGGCTAGATCCCCTTTCGGCAAATAGACTTCCGCATCAGCAAGCACCGCCACTTCGTCATTCGTTATGTCGCCGTTGGCTAGTGCTTCATCCACTCGATTATTAGCATCTTTTTGGGACATTGCGGCACAACATTCTTCAATATGCCTTAAAAGCGTAATCGTAAATTCATGAGCATCGCACTGCATGCTCGACGGCTTGTTCCATACATTGCGCTCAGCCAATATGGCTAAAAAAGCTTGCATCAAATCCTCCGAATGCTCTACCGGCCTAGTTCCATAAATGTGTCCAAAAATCTCGCCCAGGAGACGGATAACATAAAATTTGTTGTCTCCATGAAACACTTTTGCCAAAACTTTAACAATGGCGTGAAAGCGAGGGCAGTTGGCAAGGGCTTGTAGGGTCGCGTTCATGTAACACGTTGCGCCGAGATTTCGGAGCCCATACACTGGACGCGGATTTGGTGTTGGGTCTGGTGTGGGATTTGGTTGTGGGTCTGGTGTGGGATTTGGTTTTGGGTCTGGTGTGGGATTTGGTTTTGGGTCTGGTGTGGGATTTGGTTTTGGGTCTGGTGTCGGATTTGGTGTTGGGTCTGGGGTTGGATTTGGTTTTGGGTCTGGTGTCGGATTTGGTGTTGGGTCTGGGGTCGGTTCGGGTACTGGTTTTGCCTCTTGCTGCGGAATAATAGTCGACGCTTGTTTCTCCTGCTTTACCGTCAAATTTTTCGTATGTCTAGCCCGTCCCAGAAACGAAAAAAAGATTTGCGACAGCGGGATCTTATTAATTTTGCAGTAAATGCCGAATACACAAAGATAAATAAATCCGACGGCAAAAACAATGGCTAAAATTGTGGTTGCGCCGTTACATGCCGCAAAAGCGCTCCATTCGCACTTGGTAACGCAAATACGGCATAAATTCGAAATCTCAGAAACGGCCCGACTTGACAGCCCGAAATAGCTCAATGGGGATATAACGCATGCCATACAAAACGAAGCGGACATTATACAACACTCCACCAGACCATCCAAAGGCCATTTGCCGATTAGAGGGCTGGACACAATTGGGCAATTCTAGTACTTGGAGCACAAATTTTTGCAAGTCGCATTTTTGCTATCGCCATCACATTTAGTGTTTTTGCCATTGGCGTTTGCAAACACCAATCTTGCAAAGTTGTCCCAACGATGGAAAATATCTTCCATGCTTAGGCCAAAATTAAAGATCCTCATGGTCGCTTCGGAAGCGGTTCCATTCGCCAAGGCGGGTGGGCTTGGCGACGCGGTTTCTTCTCTGGCCAACAGCCTTGTCGCCCTTGGTCATGACGTACGCGTGTTACTGCCACTTTATTCCATCATTCCGCAGAATCTACGGCAAAATTTTCAGCCACTGCCTGGAGTTTTTTCCGTCCACTTGGAATGGGAACATTGGGCTAGATTATGGGAATTTACGCCACCCAATGGCCCGCGTTATTATTTCGTCGAATATGACCACTTTTTTTCCCGCGATCGGCTCTATGACGGTCCCTATGGGGGATTTGAAGACAACCCCAAGCGCTTTGCATTTTTATGCCGTGCGGCTATCGATTTACCAGAATTTCTCCAATGGATACCAAATGTTTACCATGCACACGACTGGATGGCTGCATTGGTTCCCGTCTATTTAGAAACAGTGGCACGGAAGGGGGCATTGGTACACACTGGCAGTGTTTTAACCATCCATAACCTGCAACATCAGGGCTATGCGCACCGATCCATCATTAACTATGCGGGGCTCCCAGATGACCTCTGGCGGTCGGATAAATTGGAAGCCTGTGGGGGTGTGAATTTTCTTAAAGGCGGCATTTATTTCGCCAACAAATTGACCACGGTAAGCCCAACCTACGCCGAAGAAATCCGCACGCCCGCCTTCGGTTGTGGATTGGAAGATGTTTTCCGATTTCGCGGTGGAGACATGGTTGGAATTTTAAACGGTATCGACGAAAATCTCTGGAATCCAGCCACAGATGCGGCCTTGCCGGCAAACTATGATATCGAGAATTTGGAGGGTAAGGAACTCTGCAAAATTGATTTTTGTCGCGAACAATTTGGCGACAGGACAACAGACAAGCGTCCACTCTTGGTTGCCATTTCACGACTGTACGCACAAAAGGGTTTGGATGTGTTGGGAGATATTCTTCCATGGGTTGTCGAAACCATGGCCGTACGCTTTGCAATTCTCGGCTGCGGCGACTGGCTTTTAGAAGAGCATTTGGCCTCGGTTGCGCATCGTTTTTCTAATTGTATTTGGTTTTATCGGGGTCATGACGAGACGTTGGCGCGTCGTATGACTGCGGCGGCGGATTTTTTTATCATGCCTAGCCGTTTTGAGCCCTGTGGCCTAACTCAGCTTTACTCCATGCGCTATGGGACCTTACCAATCGTGCGCGCCACGGGCGGGCTGAGAGATAGCGTTGTTTCTCGCGCGCAGGGAGTAGAGCACGCCACGGGATTTGCCTTCAACGATTTAACCCATCAGGCCCTTTACGACGTTATTGGGTGGGCCTGCGCCACTTACTATGACCATCCCTATGACGCACTTATCATGCGCCAAAACGGCATGCGCAAGGACTTTTCATGGAATCAATCCTCCAAGCGGTACTTGGATTGCTATCACTGGGCAATGGATAAAAAATCATAGACTTTTTTATCGCTTGCGCGGGAGAGGTTTTTGGGACATCGATTTTCGGCCAACGTATTCTGCCACCTTTTTATTATGCGCTTCAATTAATTCTCGATTACGTTTCTGTGCAGCCACCTCTTCTTTTTGACTTTCTCGTAGCGATTTTCCGACAGCCATCTCGCAGAGTGCAGCCCCGGTCCCAACCGGATTAGTTGGATCATACTTAACCCATTCACTTGTCCGAACCAAATGGTCGTCCTCTGTCCCGGCTAATGCAAACCAAATGTTGCCGTTCGTGTCAGACATACTGATTGTTGGCAGTGCAATCCCGCATGTGTTTTCGCCAAACTGCACGGGCAGGAAAATCCATCCAGTTAGAACGGAAAATATTTTTTCATGCATTTCGCGCAAACTGTCTTGCGGCAAATTCTTAAAAAATTTTAAAAAAACATCCACAGCTTGACGATCGGCTTTTATGACCGCCCAAACCGATCGATCTACATCCACGTTGTCTCCTGGAAGTGCGATGCCACGCGACATCTCCGTTTCGTTCTTTGTGCCTGAAGTGATACCGCTAACAACTTTGTCAATATATGGATTCGTTTTAAGAATTTCTTGAATTTCTTCTGGAATCGGCAACCCTCCGATTGTTTGGTCTTGTTCCTTAATTGTGATGCGATCTACGCATCCGTATCGTCGAAGTAGATCCATGCCAGTTTGCGGTGAAACGGGCACTGGATGTTCTCGAAGCTCAGCTGTGGCCGCATGTCTACATGCTTCGACCTGAGCTTTCACCTTTCCAATATTTTCTTTTTTGCCTTCACTATCTTTGAATGTTTCTAGATCTATCATAGCCAATGGGTCTACGGGAAAAGGAAACATTCCAGCAACCTGCTGCGCTTGATCTGCTGTTTTGACGGTCTCTTCGCGCAAAATTTTCAGCGAAGCGTCTTTGTACTGGACGTTTCGATCAACTGCCGAACCGTCGGTTATTTTCAGAATGGTTTGCGTAACTCCGCTTACAGGAGGTATCGGTTCCATGTGAATGACATCATCAAATTTGCCGAAGAGATAATCTTTGACGTTCTGAATTGTAGCCAAGATGAGATCAAAAAATGCGAGAACTTCAAAATTGAGGCACTCCTGTCTTTTCAAACGCATGATAGCGTCTGCGGCACGAATAGCAGCGCCAACAAGTTGCGGCACCTCCTTTATTGACAGAAGCTTCTCCAGGTACTTTGTGACCGCATTGCCATATTTTTTTTCGTCTGCCGCTCGAGTGGCAAGAGCACTGGTTAAATCGAATACAATTTGTTTTATATTGCTTCCTGCCTCACCAAGTTGCAGGCAATTTAAATCAATTTGTTTAAGAAGCTCTATCGCGACACCGCAACGCGTGATCGTTTTTAATCCATTTATTACTATAGATGGAAACGTCCAAATATCCCTTTTTTTGACATAAGTAAAAACAACTGGTGTTGCAAATGCTAGCATCGCGAGCAATGCCCCAAAAGATCCGATTCCAGTAGAAAAAGTAAGGATATATCCAACGATTGGAATCGATCCAATGGGAAGGACGGTAAAGACAATTCCAAGAGATGAGAAAAACCCAAGGGCAAGAATGGCGATAACAAAACAACGCCCAGCATTTGTTTGGGTGGCAAAATTCCAACAGAAATCTAAAAAAGTCGGCCTATTCAGTGCAACAACTGCTGACTTTGTTAGATCATTCGTCAAATCTTGAGGATATGCCGGCTTGAAAACCACTAGTTTTTAATACATTAGATTCTAACATTTTGTCAAACTGTATCTGTGCGGAGTGTGCTCGAATTCCATCCACTGGATAAAATTAACTTATGGGCATGTGCTAAGTTTTTTTAAAAAAATAGCGAGGCCGCCCTGGATATGATAGCTGCCGCAAGAAGCGCACCAAGAAAATAGTAGGCAAGGAGTCGCAGGGTCCATGCGTAGGAACGTATCTCGTGGGCGGTAACGGCGATGGCGGCGCAGCAGGGCGGACTTAGAAAAAATGCACACAAAAAGGCCAAAGCTCCCTGGGGTGATACGGATTTGACCAACGACGTTCCGATTGATGCCCACTGCAAATTTTGTGCCAGCATACCATCGGCGGCGGACAGGATGTAACTTGTTTCACCGAATAGAACTGCAATGCCTCCCAGTGCGGATTCGCGGTTAATTAGTGAGAGCGCGAGTGCCACAAAAAGCTTCCAATGAAGTCCGAAAATGGCGGAGAATCTTGCCAATTGATTCGTGAAGACATCTGTCTGCATGGAGTTAAATTGGCGCAAAAATGACCACAATAAAAATGCGGTTAACAGAATGGCCGGAATGGATTTAAAAAGCAGCTGGCCCATTTGGCGAAACACTATCCCAAAAATATTTCTCCAATGGGGCCGGTGGTAATGTGGTAAATCCATGAGCATTTCCGCTGGCATCGACCGGCACCCGTTTCGAAAAATGCGGGTGGTGAGAATAATGTGCAGTATCATCAGTAAAAATAAGCCGAGGATAACCCAAACGGCGCGGGAACCGAAAAAGAGTACGGCGACAAATCCAACCGTTCCCCAGGTGCCGGAGCAGGGAACGACCCAGCAGGCGGCAATGGTAAGCCGACGTTGGTGCGGACAATCGATGACGCGAGCACCACAAACGCCTGCGACAGTGCATCCAAATCCGGAAATAAACGGAATGACGCACTTTCCCTGGAGACCAATGCGGCCCATTAGTCCGTCAAAAAGGTAGGCAATACGTGCCACGTAGCCAACGTCCTCCATAATTCCGATGACTAAGGTCAACACACCGACAAAAATGAGCAGATACGCGGCAATCGTCAGCCCGGGGAAAATCGCACCGTTCAGTATTTCCGCCAGCAATGGAGGAATCCCCGACGCCCCCCCCGCTTTCACTCCAAAATTTGCTATTTTTTGGAGAAAATGCTGCAGCCTTCCGGCAACGACGGCACTTATGGCAAATCCCGAAAATAGAAAGAAGAAGGCCAAAATTATCCCCCAAACGGGATGCAGTGCCACGTGGTCGAATTTATTCAACGGCCGATGCTGTAGTGGGCACGCGCATATCTCCATCAGGCGGTCGCGAATCCATTTGTGTCGGTAGCCAGCGATTCGGAGTGCGTCACTACCTTCCCCAGTAATTTTTTTGCATGCAGCTGTAAATTCCTCGCAACACAGCAATGGGCGTTTGCCCATAAGCCGTTCCAGACCCGCAATGATTTTCGCCCGGCTGCGGCGGTGCGTTCCAATAACAGGAATCACTGGCACGCCGAGAATGATTTCCAATTTTTGAAAATCGACATCTCGCCTCTGAAATTTCAGGATGTCGATCATCGTGACAACGATCACAATGGGGATGTTCAATCCCATAAAATCAGTGAGCAGGTACATGCTCCGGCTGAGTTGGGATCCGTCCAGGACCAAAACAATTCCAATAGGATTTTCTTTTTGAAGATATGCACAAGCCACCCGCTCCCGGTCCGAGTGTGGACTGAGGCTAAAGACCCCCGGAAGGTCAACAACTGTGTAGGTTTCTCCGGAACTAGAGCGGCAGACACCCTCCTGAGGCTCAACAGTTTTTCCTGACCAGTTAGCCGTGTGTTGTTTACCGTGGGTAAGTAAATTAAAAATTGTCGATTTTCCAGTATTAGGTTGCCCGACGATGGCGATATGTGGGGCAGTTTGTGCGTGGTCGGAACACTTGCGGCGGCCCCTAGCGGTCATTTCCATCTTCCTCCACAAAGATTGTCTGCGCCTTTCGCCGACTTACGGCAATAAAGCTGTCGCCAATGCTGAGCAGGATGGGAATAAACCGGCGGTTGTATACCACCTCAATATGATTCCCAACAGAGATACCTAAGGGCAATAATTTGCCGAGAGAAATTCCATCGCCTTCGATATAGCGGATGCAACAGCATTTATTCTCTTCAACCTCGTCCAAACGTACCATACGGAAATTAACCCTATATGAAGTGCATGCTGCACACGTGGAAAAGTCAAGCAATTCTAGCATCGGCACCGAATCTGCCCCAAAAAATTCACGTCGCGATTACTTCGCCGGCGGTAGGCACATTGGATTCATCATTGGAGAGTATGGCGCTTACGACGTCATGCATATTCGCGCACGGAGGATCAGGCAATTTAAAACGCTGCCCAAAAACGCCTGGATTCTGATAGCCCGTAAGAAACGTCAGCGGGAGGTCGGCAACATTTGCAAATTTTTGCAGACGGGTTTGCAGCTTTGGCATGATGAAACTATAAACCTGGGTAGCGTTTTTTGCCATCCGCGCCTGGCCAATGATTTGCTGGTGGACAGGACCTATTCCATAGGGGTTGTAGCAAAATGCTTTGCATCCGTATTTTAGCCCAAGAAATTGAGCGAACATGCCTTCAATGTAGCTTCCAGCTGGAATGACGTCGTCTCCATAAGCCATCAACACATTTTGAAACGCCGCATCGAAAGCTTCTGTGCGCGCATCTTGCCATGGGCATGCGGCGCAGGCCAAAGCAGCCAGCCGTTCCGAACGGTTTGTGTCAAGCGTGGGAAGGAAGTACGTGGCACCATTTTGCTCAACGGCGATTGCAAAACCAATGCCCAAAGCGGCGTTTTCGAATCGATGAACGGCGATATCCTGGCCGTTGTCGAGTGTGACCGCGCTTGAGCCGCCAACAAACTCGAACCCAGCCTTTTGAAGAGCAATTTGCTGATTGGCAAGTTGATTTGGCCAGGTGCGATTTTGTGATACGGGCTGGCTTTTCCCATGGGCCAATTTTTCACAAAGTTCGCTCGTAAATCGAATGTGTTTCTTATCCTCTGCGGAAAAGTTGCTGGCATGAAACGGTATTGGGTCAAGCTGATAACCTGTTTTTTTGAAGGCCGCTTCCGGATCTCTGCTGGCAATTTTGTAGGCAATAAGTGAGAGCACGACAGATAAGGCCAACAATCCCGCGCTGATGATCCAGCCGATTGGCCCAGAAAGAATTGCAACACCGATTCCCAAAAATTTGAGAACCAAAAAAATCATATTGCTAGCGACGGAAATGCCTGTGAGTACCCAGTTCAAAGTATTCCGCACCGTGCTCGATAAGCTTTTTTCGCTTTGTAATAAATTCATGACTGGGATATATCCCGTGATACCGCGTGCGTCCGTTGCGCCTAACTCGAGTTTTGTGCTTTTATTTTGCGGTGCCGCGCCAATAGTATAGGGCGTGTCTGTGGAGCGTGCAATCATTGGTTGCGTGAATTTTAATGAGGCAGGCAATTTTGTAAAACAAATTGCTGGTTTCGGTACCGAAGCGGTTTTATGGCATCGGTCGACTCACTGGACCCATCGAAAAGATCGCATTTGGAGTTTCCCGTCGGCCATGCGTTGGACGATGGCTTCGCAGACGGCTTTGGTAAATACGGTGCCGTCAACCGAATTTACAGAATCTCCGTACCCGCGAATGGAAAAAGTATCCGAGCGGACGACAAACTGATTGCCAAAAAATTGCAAAAAATCCGCCTGTGTGACAAAGGCCGGTGCTTGTGCATTTGTTGGACCATTTGCCGAGAGAGAGTCAAACCACGCTCCTTCGCGTAGATCCGTCGATTGGGCGGAAAAATTTTCCAAGTCTTCATTTATTTTGGATTTATCAATGGCCCGCTGAATCAGTCCCGCTTGTGCCGCTTCGCCAAGGGATAGTTCCCGATTGATAAAGGCGCTCAAAGTCGGGAACGGTCCACATTTTTGGATCTCTCCAACAATACATTCGGCTAATCGATCTAGGTCGTCTTCGGATAAAAAATGCTGCCGCTGGAATCGAGACCCCAGCGTGCTTTGGCTGTTAAAACGCGGCAAATAGTAAGCCCGCCGTCCGGAATCATATGGCATGCATCGGAGGAGCAGCTTCCACGTTTCCACGGAGGTGCAGTTGACGTTGAAGGCGCCTTCAAGGACGAGATCGCGAGCGATTTGAGTGCAATCGTAAAAATTGCCTCCAGGTCCCCATGGCCGACATGTGGTAAAAAATTGAGGCACATCTGCATCAAATCCGCTGAAACCGCTGACAAAATAATGGTCGTAAAGGGCTTCGTTGAGGAGATGTGAATAATCGAAGAGCATGGATTGGCGGAAATAGGCGTGGTTTTTCCAAAGATCCACTGTCGATGCGTAATGGTGAAAAATCTCATCGAGTGGCATGAACGGGCAGGCAAGGCTATTACCTACGGCATATGCCGGATGATAGGAAAATGGCGCCAGCGACACATGTTGGAGAAAACCAATGGAAAGCAATTCGCGGGGCAGGTCGAATAAAACGGCCGACGCGGAACCGTCTCCGAAAAACCCAGGAAATTGAACCGCAGGTGCTAAATTGTAAAATTGTGCCGTCCAAGGAGCGAAGTAGCGGCGAAAAGGTCCTGATAAACCAAGCAACGACGTATGTTCAAAGGTACTGCGTCGGAGTTGCGGTGCCCGCGGATCGTAATGGGCCAGCCACTGATTGGTACCAGTCCCGAGATTGGCCCAGGCCAAGAAAGAAAATAGCTCATGAGGTTTGCCGTCCCGCGGAACCTCGTAGGACTGGGTTTCATCCCAATCAACAAAATCGCTGATTTCCTGCAGTAAATTTCCATCAGCATCCAAAAGTCGCATGGAAAGATTAAACCAAGAGACTGCGCCAGTCATGGAATTGACCCGTTGAATGGTAATCGCCGGCACCTCTTTCAATAAATTGAGCGTAACGGCCGCCGTCAGATTTGGGTCGTCAATGGTAAAGGTACGCACTTCGCCGGCGTTTAATCCGGTTCGTATTTCACTCTGGAAAATAATTTTTGCGCTATTGTCACCAAATCGGATGAGTGTTTTGTTGCCAGCCGCCGTTTCCACCAGGAAGCCGGGCAGCGTTCCAGCCGAGTTAGTTGGAGACGCAGAAAGCAGCTGAAACACGTACGTGCTTGGCAGAAATGGTACGTTGTATGGATTCCAAATGGAGACCGTCGGCGACAGGCGGATAATCGCCTGATTGGCACCAACTTCGGCAGAAACGGTTATGAATAGGGCAACGGGAATGGGATAAATGCCGCTTTGGATCGGAATGTTAAGTCCAAAATCCGGCTTAGACAAATCTCCCAATTCGTAATTAAGCGCATTGGTTGCCGGATAAACGATGCGGTAAACAGGGCCGCCGGCACACGGGTAAATGCCAGATAGGGACATGGATTTTGTTGCATGGAAGAACGATGCCACCTGATTGAAGGTCGGCGGTGGTTCCGGATAGAACGGATCTCCGGGAAAGATATACTCCACATTTGAGGATGGAAATTTTTGCAATTTCAGCGTCAGGTCCCGCAGCCATTCGCCGGCGGTATTTTTCAGCAAGCAGCGGCCGCACAGCGTCAAATTATGGAAAAAGCTGTCAAATTCTCTGCCGAGATTCCGTTGCAACGATGAAAATGAAAGGCAGTTTTCCAGCGACTGCATCTTTTCGAAATTAAGACTAAGTGAATTGGGGTAAAATTGCTGTAAGATGCGATCTTGTGGTAGGGGTGAAAAGGGAAGATTGATACGCAGTTTGTCGCATTCGTCCTCCACCCAATAAGCAAAGTGTCCTACGGTTTTCCCGCTAAAATTTATGGGCAACCGCGGGCATTTGTCAACGAGCTCAAGGTCATCGAAAATGGCCACCTCATCCCCAGCAATGTCCCGTGGAGCATCTTTTTGAAAGCGTATATCTCCCGAAAGCGATACCAACCAACGGTTAAAGACCGGTTTGCCGGCGACGATAGTCCAAACTCCCGTCCAGTGGGCATGGGCTTCGGAAATTTCTTCACCACCACTTCTCGCACGCGCGGTGACGCAACATCCTTCATTGTAGATTTCATTTAGTTCAAGCATTGCGGCTCGAAGAGCCGTCCAAGCGTTTTGCCGGGCGATGTCTCGATGCAGTTGATTTTGCGTCCTCAAGGTTTGAATGCGGACGAACCGTTCCGCGGTCATCATCAGTGCGCCAAGTACCGCTAGTGCCCCTAACACCAATAACAGCGCAAAACCATCCGAACGTATACTCCGCACGATGCGCAATTCAACAAGCTTTGCCAGGGCTGGTCAAGAATGCGACTATTACCAGCCAAGGCAAAGCCTCCATTATTAACTATTTGATATTAACCAACTTAATAAATTGAAAAATTTTTCTTGCCGTTATAAAAATTTACCATAAACTATGCAGCCATGGATGCAATGAGGAATTTCGCGGAAAAAGTTGCGACAAAATTTGGCGCCTCTGCCGACAGCGTGCAATACATCACGCGCCTAGTTACTAATAAGATTATGCTTATAAGTGTTGCGACGATAGCTCTTAGCAGCATATTATTTTCTCCGTTTTTTCCACTCTATTGGCTCACACTTGCTGGGTCCGTTGTCGGAATCGTGACATCCGTTCACCAAACGGATAAGGCAATCGAAGCGGAAAAAGCGCATCCAAACCCTGAAAAAACATCGACCGCAAGCAGCGCGGGGGTGGCTAGTTCTGAAAATACATGGGATTGGTCGAATATTTCCTTGTCCAAGATTCTCTCATCGATATTGTCATGATATGCTTTGTTCGCGCTGGCGGCAGGCCGGGATGAAATTCCCCACATGATCACCCATACGAATATAGGTTTCCAGATCCCTTCCGCTGAGTTGCTGAATGTCGCCGCATGGGGTGAATGCATTCGGCGCAAAAATGAGAATAACCGTCGAACCGCCAAAGGAAAAAAATCCCTTTTCCGCGCCTTTTTTAACGTGCCGATGTGGAGTATAGGTTTGGTAGATGCTTCCAATGAACATGGCGCCTACTTCAAATATAAGCATTTCTCCGGCAAAAGTCACCACGCGCGTCAGCATGCGCTTATTTTTTCCAAAAACGGATATGTGTTGCAGGGCCAATGGATGCACCGAATGCAGCCAATCGCCATCGTGTTTTGCCTTGCTCGGAATCCCGTCGCACGGGAAGTGGAACCGATGGTAGTCCATAGGGCATAGCCGGCCAATGAGGGCGCTGCCGCCGTAGAATTTTTCTGCAAGTTCTTCATCGCCAACGAGTCTTTTGAGACAAATTTGCCGACCTTTTATGGAAATTTTTCGCCGTGCGTCCAGATTCGGAATAAAAAAATATCGGCCATCACAGGGGGCTACGACCTTGTTTCTTCCTGGAGCAATTTGTCGCACGCCGGGTTTAAGTTGGCGGCAAAAAAACTCGTTAAATGACTCAAAGTGAGAGATATCCGACAGGATTTCATCGATCGAAATTGCATAGCGTTCGACAAAAGGCTGGATTTTTTTCGCGCTTGTCGGCCGATTTGCGTACCAACCAGCAATGCGTGAAAAAAAGGGTCGGCCAAAAATAAGACGCTGCAATAGACGGCCCAAAAATGTTCCATAGGCTAGACGAATGAACCATTCGCCACATATGGGTTCCGTTTCGATTTTACCTGTGTATCGATTGTAGAATTGAATTCCCCTGCCCATGCGCGCAACAGGGTAAATTACTTAACGGAACTTTACCAAAAATTCAATACAATTCATGGCGCGTTTGTGTCGTGTAGAGGAATAATTTGGCCATCGGATTTTTCCAGGCATCTTCAGGAACGCCCTGTTTGCGACATAGAGCACAGAGAAAGTCTTTGGGCTCTGGAATTTGTTCCCAGACCTCCGGCAGAAAGGTAGATGTGCGGCCTCCAATTTCTAAAATGATTCCAGGTTTTGGATTTACGCCGGATAGGTGCTCAATCCATCTGTCGCAAGGAAGTTGCAGTTCCGTCGGGAATGATAAAATGGACACATGGGCTTCCAGTTGGCGAAGTTCTTCGGATGTCACGGGGGGGAATCGCGAATCCCGAAATGCCGCATCAATGGCCCGCCGTTGGACGCCATCGAGAACCGTTTGCGAAAAGTCTCCTAGCCCGCCAATGCAACCTCGCAGACGGCCATTTTTCATCAGCGTTACAAAGACGCTTTGCCGAACCAAAAATTGCGGAAATTGTTTCAACAATTGATCCATATCCGGTGGCGGTACCTGCGTGAGGGCACATTCGATGCATCGCATGGCTAATTTCTCCAGGGCAATAAATGCATCGTCTGGAAATCGAATCGCTTCACGTGTCCAAGCAAGGGCGCCGTAACCAACCACGCGAGCTGCTGCAGATGAATTTACCCCCGAATGGGTGTAATCGATGAAGTTGCAAATCCATCGGCGTCGGGAGGCAATATGTTGGGCGCATGACAGTGCCTCCCTGCCACAAAGGCAATTTTCTCCAAGCGGAATTCTTTCGCTCAGTAATGCCGCCAATGTTTCATGATCTCTTGCCTCCGCCGATTGTGCTGGCAGGTAATGTGACAGATCGCTGCTTATGATAATGAGATCGCCGTCTGTCCAGCGAGAATGCAGGTACTCTGCAAGCATCCGTCGCTCTTCTTCAATCGTCCCCTGAAAAACAAGAGGCACTAGTGATATGGTGGAATTTTCCATGAAATGCAGGAGCATGGGCAGGTGCACCTCAATCACATGCCCGTTGTAAGCCTTTTCCGTTGAATGGAAAATGTTTGGGAATTTTTCCAAAAGATCTGCGCAAAAGGTCCGATCCACCGAGATTTGATGGTCAAAAATTTGAAAAGCATCGAAATTTGGGACAGCAACTCCGCGGGTCGCCCACTCGCGTTGGTGATTATCGGCAAGCATGAAAACCCGGCGGGAGGGTCCATTGGCCAGCTGCTTGTAAGCGCGTGCAGCCACTTGCCCAGAATAGACATACCCCGCGTGTGGAACAAAAAGCATATTCGCGCCAGCCAAATAGCAGGGAAAGTGTTCCGTCCATTGCCGCAATTGCAATCCAACAACGGAGGGGTTCAAATCATAGAAAACGCCACAAACCTCAGCACCACGAATTCGCCGCATCGAGAAACGCTAAAGGAAATACGACCCGAGCGCGAGGGAAAACAGTCCAAGCGAACCTATAACAGTCTGTTATTATGCAGCTTAACTAGGGTTGGGAGGCGGCGGTGCATCAGATGCCGGAGCAAACTTGCCAGCTTCGGCCACTGCTTGCTTTATCGCATTGCGTATGTTATCCTGTTTAATAGCCCATTTTACAACTGCATTCGGGTCTTCATGTGATGCACCATCTGGGTCTTCCTTTTTATAGGCATCCTGCCACTCTGGCAGTTTTTGATTAATCGCGGTCACAAATATCTCTTGTTGCGGTTGCGACAACCTAGCAACACCATCATAAGCTTTAAGCGAATCGGGTAAATTATCAAAATCTTTAAACGACACAGGCAGATTGACCAAGACCGGTGGCAGCGAACCTCCTCTCCAATCATGCGCAAAAGCCGTACTGCTCCTCCACCTTGGCTTTCCATCGGCCTCGCTCTTCGGCGCCGGGACACCGCCAAAACCCCAAAGTGAATTCTGAAGTATTACCTCGACGAAGGTAACTTTCCCAGTTTTTGGGTCCCCATAAAAGCCAATTACCTGACGGCCCCCTTTTAACGCTTTCCTCGCGTTTTCCATGGAATCTGGCTCTGCATTGATCCCAGCAAGTTGCATTTTAAGCTTAGCCAGCTCTCCGCCAAATTCACGCACGTGCCTCGGGACTGAATCCATGGTAGCCGATGGGAGGTCCTTGCCAAGCAGTGAGTTTGGTTTTGCACAAGCAGATGAAATTATGCATACGACTTTTACAGCTGCGGACACAAATCGCACCCGGTCAGCGATGGCTATTTTCGACTTTAAATTGTCGAGTTTCGCTACAACCTCCCCCAAAATGCCAACTATGAATTGCATCAGCTGCACAGCCGTACCGCGATCTATAGTGCCTGTGTCAAGCCAGTTATTCTTTATCGCATTTAAGTTATCAATCTTGGTCTTAATATCGGGATTATCCGCAAAAGAAGAATCTGATAAAATCTTTAATACGTCAAAATCATCGCATAGGCGGATCACCCGCCCCGCGTCGTCTTGCGATATGTCAATGGCCTTTGTCAATTGTTCTCGAGCCGCAAACCGCTTTGCGTGGGCGTCGCCGGTAAAGGTATTAGCGAAAGCACTGTGAGACTGTGTAAGCGGACCGGAAGTACCCATACTTAAGATGGAAGTTTGCGAACAATTAACCGCACGTAAAGAAAAAAATACATTGGGACGAAAATTTTTAGGGAAATGAACGACTTTGGCAGTATCAAGTCACGGCGCGGAAAACAGCCATCGATATTTAACCGTGTAGCGGATTCCCGATTCGATGGAACATACGGTGCCGACGACGAATAGCGTGTATCCGAAGTAATAAAATGCCGCAGCCAAGTAGGGTACGCAAATGAGCCAGGTGTTCGGCAGAAACAAATGGAGATCAAATGCAATGGCCTCAGAGCAGATGAATGCGCCCACGGAAACCATTTGAAAGATGGTTTTAATTTTGCCCGACTTTTCGGCAGCGATGACCACGTTGCGACTTATGGCAACCAGACGTATGCCTGTCACAAAAAATTCCCGGCCGAAAATGAGTAGCACCGGAAAGAGGTAGTATGCCGGAACAATTTTAAGTGTTAAAAATGTGACAAGGAGTCCCAGCACCAATATTTTATCGGAAAGCGCATCCATGAACTTGCCGAAATTTGATACCAATCCACTTCGCCGGGCGATGTACCCGTCCAACCAGTCAGAAAACCCGCTGACTAAGTAGAGAATAAAGGATAGCATCCGCGATCCGGGGAATGGCGCGTAAAGGAGCAACACGATAACGAACAAAATCGGAAAGCGTGAAAGCGTAATGGCATTGGCCAAATTCACCGCGCAACTTTACACTTGATAGTCGAAGATGCTAGAAATTTTTTTCCCCGACCGCCGATTTCCACAGTTCCTGCCGCAATTCGCCGTCTTCCCACTGGCCATGCAGCATTTTATGGGCCATTTCCTGGACTCCGCCATCATCGCCCAAGCGCCTCAATGCCAAGCAAAGCTTTTGCCGCTCTCTCTGTGTCAACGTGCCAATGCCCAAGATTTTTGCCGCGCCCACGGCCAAGAGGAAAGCACCAGCTTTGAAAGCTTCGTTTAAAATTACACGCAGGTGAAAATCGCATGCCGGATGCATGCAGAGACCCTTAAGCGCCCATGAAAGCCGTCCTGCAGAATCCTGTGCCAGCAGCCATGGGAGGTAGAACCGCCATGGATTTTGCGAAACCCTTCTACTGGATATTTGCCGCAGTCCAACCAAAGCTTGAAAAAATAATCCAACACTTTCCGGCTCCCGGGCGACTTTTTCGCAAAGACCACACAGCACGTAACGGAACTTTCCAAGCTCCAATGCTTCTTCAAATGTATGCATCTGTTGGGAATGTTAAAAAAATGCAATTCGCGGCGCAACCACGTTTATGCTTGCGTTTTCGAAAAAATCATCGAAGTACCTCAACGCGAGGAGAATTAGTATTAATTATGAGCGAAAGATCGATTAATATAGATACGTATAGAGGCATGAATGATTCCGTGGTAGATACGTCAGACAAGCATAACAAATTTCTCGCCAAACGGAACGACGTGACATCCGCGGCTTGCGTGCAGTTATGCCGTTACAGATGTTGGGACGCGCACTCACGGAATGGTACTTGTATGTTTCTGCCAGCGGGTCTGAATGCGTTGTGGCCGATCTTACAACAGAAGTCAGAAATTGAAAAGAAAAACGATGAGAATCGCTGGCCTGACGACGAGGCCCGTCTGGAGTGGATACAAATTCCGATGTTAGCCATAACGGGGGGGTGGAACACAGGCAAGATCATAATGCTCATGCTATTTAGGAAATAGGCGCTTCTGGAAAAATCTTGCACTATCAGCCGGGATTGTTTCCCCTGTTCCGCAGATGGCGCGATAGCCAAGTGGTAAGGCAGGAGTCTGCAAAACTTCTATTCGTCGGTCCGATTCCGACTCGCGCCTCCATTTAATATTTATTGATTTTGATGTATTTTATGGTTAAATGAATAAATGAAGCGCTGGTTGGTGGCTGGTTTGGCGTTGTTTGCTCCGTTTTGTGCCTCTGCGTCTGTAGCAGTTGTATCGCAAATGTCAGAGGTGAATAGTGAGGTTGCCAAGATTGCCAAAACTGTTTCGCCGCGAGACATTTGGGTTGTCTACGACATTGACATGACCCTGACAAAGCCAGAACATCCAGCCGTTGAACTGGCCAATCTGCAGTGTCACCACCAGGTGTTGGGGGAGATTTTCGCTAATACGACGCGCGAACAGAAGGAATTAGCCAAATACCTCGCAGTCGGGTTGTATCCCGGGGCAACAACGGAAAAAAAGACGGCGAAATATGTCAAGAATTTGCAAAAATTGGGCGTCGTATCCTTCGCCCTGACGTCGGCAAAGAGTGGAAATATTACGCTCAGGGACTCGACAAAACCCATCTATGAGATCCGCCCACAGGAGCTCAACGCACTTGGAATTCACTTTGGAGGAGCATTTCCATTTGAAACTTTATTTTTGAAAAAATTTCCAGCGGATGGGGGTAGCTTTCCAACTTACAACCAGGGCGTTATTTGTTCCAATGAAAAGCCGAAAGGGGCCGTACTTTGCGCGTTTATGGACGAAATTAAAGCCACACCAAAGGTGATCGTTATGGTGGATGACCGGCTGCATAATTTGCAAGAGACGAGAAAAGCCCTCCGCGCGCGCTACCCGAAGGTCCGCTTCGTTGCCTTCGAATATACAGGAGCCACGCGTGATCCAAAATCGATAAAAGAAATTTCCGCTGATGAATTTCGTGCTTTCTGGGAACCAATCGCCGTACAGGCCAAAAAAAATTGCCCAGCCCCACAGCCGCCGCGTCATGCCGGAAAAAGCTTCGCGCCAATTAGGTGAGGCCGTCGGCTTGTTTGCCGCAACCGGGTAGTGCCAGAAATGCGTCAGCTGAAGGTGACTGCGCGAAAAAATGAAAAACTTTCCTATCCAATGTGTACTCAAATTCAATTTCGGCGGCAAGCAACTGTAACCTATGACTTCCCGTGGCGCTGTAAAATGCTTTGTTGTAGGCGAAATCACCGTAAATTCGATCGCCGGCTATGGGTATGCCGCGCCGGGCGCACTGGAAGCGCAACTGGTGGGTACGCCCAGTTAGTGGGTGTAATTCGAGCAAAAAGCAGGACAACTCCCCCAACTGAATTTTTTTGGCAATTTTTACTTCGGTACGCATTTCCGTTCCTTTTCCGGGGTACAGACGGACCGATTTCCCATCATTCCGTTCTGCGGCGAAATCATGCCATAACCTCGAAGGCATTGGACCACATTTGGAAAAAGCATAGTACGTTTTTCGAACGGCGTATTGCTTGAAAGATTCGCGCACGGCTCCCGCGACGCGATCCGACTGTGTCAGCAATACCAACCCCTCCGTTGGTTCATCCAAGCGGTTGAGTAAGAAAACTTCTCCACCAAACGCCGCATAGGTACGTCGACGTGGGTCATATGGCGACAAAAGCAAAGCATTCCGTTTGGCAAAACTGGTATTGGGATGCGAAATCACACCACTTGGCTTGTTGACAGCAACGAGACCATTTCCATCCCGCCCAACAACCATGACTCTCTTGTGCAAAAGCGTAACCCAGGCACCCGAAGCGACATCGAAAGAAGCTGAACTCGCCATCGGCGGCGTTATTCTTCGGGTTTCGTTTTCGGCAGCGCCGTAATTCGCCGGCCATCATTCCATGCACCACGCTTCCTTAGAAGCTCAATACGTTCATAGCGCGTCAACACCGTACGTTTTTCCGTGGACCCACCACCGATTTTTTTCAAACTGGAATGCCTCGTCATAGACTCCTCCCGGATATGAAGACAAAAATTGAACCTCAAACCTGGGTGTGTTTCGTAAATTCTCATAAAAACTGCAACATTTTTTTGCGCTCGGTGTGAATGGCCGCACAATCAATCGGTCGCTATTTGTTTTGCGTCCGTTGAAATTGGAAAATGCGCGTTCGCAAAAATGTGCTTGTCTGGGTAATTCATTTTGAGAAACTAACGAGAAGGTCGTGAAAATGATTGGAAAAATTTTCAAATTGTTTTGTTGTTGCATGGCAATTTTCAGCTGTGGTTGCGCAAAAAAAGACCCAGTCCCAGAAATGATACATTTTGCAATTTGTGCCGATTATCCGCCATTTGAATATGTAAGCCACGGAGAGTTTATAGGGTTTGAGGTTGATTTGGCCCGCCGAATTGCAATGGAATTGGGTCGCGTTGCCATCTTTCACGATATGGCATTCGCTTCGATATTTCCAGCGCTGAAAAATGGTTTTGCCGATGCGGCCATCTCTGCGATTGCGGCCACTCGCGAAAGACAGATTGCATACACGCTTACGCCAACTTATTTCCAGGAACGATTATTTGCCGTTTTTGACATGTCTAAACGGGTGGACGGGAAAGAATCTCTCGCGGGACAAAAAGTTGCATGCCAATTGGGATCGACCATGGAAATTTGGGTGCGTCAAAACGTTCCCGAGGCCAAAATTATCACCTTGGATACGTCAAATCAGGGTATAGAAATGTTAAAGGCCGGCCATGTGTATGCAGTTATTCTCGACGGCCCACAGGCTAAGGCATTTTCGGCACAAAACGCCTCGCTTCGCTATACTCATTTGGCGGATTCCGCTGAAGGATATGCCGTTGCCTTCCCGAAAGGCTCAAGGCTTGCAAGACCAGTGAGAGCACTCATAACGAGATTTGTTGGGGACGGGACAATTGATGAATTAAAACAAAAATGGGGGTTGAATGATCCAACTTGAGATGTTTCGATTCATAGGTTGCGGAGTTGTGACTACTTTACAGCTTCTGGCTGGCGGGCTTTTCGGTGGGTTAGCACTTGGGGTTTTGTTGGCCATTTTGCGTCGTAATAGTTTTGGGAAGTTGTTCGTAGTGCCATACGCCTCAGTGATTCGCGGAACTCCACTGCTGCTGCAGGTAAGTATTATTTATTTTACACTGCCAAGCGTCTTGAAGATTCGGTTGGGCGTAATAACAGCAGGAATAATTGCCCTTGGACTCAACAGTGCCGCGTATGTGGCAGAAATTTTGCGCTCTGGTATCGAAAATCTCTCCCGTGGCCAATTCGAAGCGGCAAAAACGCTGGGAATTTCTCCGTTTTATACATGGAAGGACATTATTTTGCCGCAGGTCCTGAAAAATATCTTCCCGGCGATTACCGGAGAGGTCATTGCCCTACTTAAAGAAACGGCACTTATTTCTGTAATTGGAGGCGTAGATATTATGCGTCGAGCACAAATGGTTGCCGCCGAATCTTTTATATATTTTACTCCACTTTGCATGGCTGGTGCGTGCTACTATCTGCTTGTACTTTCGATTGAAGTTTTGGCCCGAAAACTGGAAAAGAAGATGCGCTATGATTACTATTAAAAAGGCTTCCAAATCTTTTGACGACCATGGGGCCCTGAATGAGATTGATCTCGAGATCTCTTCTGGCGATAGTATCGGCCTCGCTGGAGCTTCAGGCAGCGGGAAATCGACGCTTCTTCGATGTATTCAAGGGCTTGAGGTTCTTGACTCGGGAACTATTTCGTGTGCAGGGCGTACGGGATTCATGTTTCAGGATTTCCAACTTTTCCCACACATGACCGTTGGAGAGAATGTTATGTATGCGCCCAAGCGGCGCAAAACACCTTTGGCGCATTTGGAGATAAAGGCAAATGAGCTCCTGCATCATTTGGGGATTGCTCAATTTAAAGATCGCTACCCGGCTAGCCTGTCTGGAGGACAGAAACAGCGCGTAGCGCTGGCACGCACTTTAATTTCCAATCCTGACATATTACTTTGCGACGAGCCCACATCTGGACTGGACATTGCCACAACGGGAGATGTCATATCATTGTTGAAATCAATTCAAAACAGAAAAACAACCATCGTCATTGCTTCCCACGATTTGGACTTTTTGGCACAAATCACACATCGGATAATTCTTCTTAAAAACGGCACAATCGTTAGCGATATTGAACCTCGCAAGTTGTCAAACCCAGTTGAATATTTGAGGAAACTTTATGAATAGACGTTTCGCAAAAATTAAAGCAGCACCCCAACGAGAAATCAGAACCAACTCACCGCAGGAGATATAATATCGTTATTAAGATGGTACATGTTTGATTTCGGAGGAAAGCATCTGCGTGGCCACCTCGTAAATCTGTCGGCTTACCCATGCGTCCGTTGCCGCATAACGCAATTGTCCGCCAGTTAGACGGTCCCTGCCCCAGTCAGAGGTTTGCTCACGTTTGGAGATGCGAATTCCGAGCAATATAGCACACAGTTTTCTCAAACTGCGATCCTCAATCCCTAACGTGTCTGTTATGTGCGTCAGTTCAATAAAACCGCCAGGCGCAAATTCTTGAAATTTTTTCAGCCGTCGAACATCCTCTTGGACGCCAACGCAAACTTTTAGGTTTGTTTCGGATTCCAAAAGCGGGATGAGCTGATTTAGTCCTCCGCATTTGGCTAATTGAAAAATAAAAACCTCTTCGGCAGTTGCCAATTGCACGACGGCTGGGTCATAATGCTGCCCGCGCCGAAATGATGGTCTGGTTTCTGTGTCAAATCCCAATAGGGGATAAGACAAAATGCATTCAACGGCAGAACGTGCCAGCTCCTCGGTATCGACCAAAAAGATTTTTCCGCCAAATTGCCAGAGCGGAAGCGCATTAACAGCGTCCTTCGCGAGACGTTTTGTAATCCTCGGCTGCGAATTCATGAAAAATTGCTCTTCCGAAATTTTAGTTGTTGAAATTTTTTAAAAAATCAATTCGAAAACGTTCGATTGTAATATTCCAAGACAACCACGCCACAGCACATACGTTTTGGCTCATCACTTTTACCATCGACTCCAATACCATCGCCAAGCAACGTCATTTGCATGCAGAAGCGGGGCATCCTTAGAATATTTTGGCTTCATTTTGCAAGCCTCATGCTTCCCGTATGTGTTGCAACGGCATCAACCGTTCCGGCGCATACCTCAAAGAGTGGTCCGGCGGCTAATGCTAAAAATTGTGCCGTGACACAAATGGCTAACAATGCATACATCGTCGCTGAAAACGTACGATGCGATCTCCTTCGAGTGGAAGCAGATGACGGCGTTTGCTACAGCGACGACGCACTTATGCTCGTTGGCGAAACGTTGCGGGGAAGCCCAGGGGATAATACCTTCGTCATTAGGGACATCCGCCTGTCAGACGGGCTCTTCTGCGCAAGGGCTAAATTCGCATTACACACGGAAAAGGGTGGAAAACGGCGAATTGTCCTCCGCCATGGAGAAATTTTTTGCGGGGAACCCGGCCCATGCACGCCGTCTGTTTCTTCTGAACGCATTTTTGTTGACGATATGAATTACCTGCGATTTCGCGGCGCAACCTTCAAGATTGGGAACCACAGTGTATTTTACCTTCCTTATTACTCGACGTCAGTCCAGCATGTACCATTGGAAGCCCGCATACACTATGGCCGGCAAGAAAGACTTGGGTTTTTTGGGAGACATCAATTCTTATTTCAAGCTGGTTCACACGCCAAATACGGTCTTAATGCTGACTTTTACACGCGGCGAGGAATTTTGCTCGGCCCAACTTTTGATCTGGAGTTTCCTACATGGCAGGCACGTTTCCGCAGCGGGTTCATGCACGATGGGAATGCTTCGTTGAGTGATATTTATGCCGATGCAAAAGGGAAGTCTCGGAACTTTTTAAAGCTAAACTACAATCAAAAAATCAGGTCGAATTTTAACCTGTACGGTGCATTTGAGCACACAAGCGACGATAGAATCTTGCGTGATTTCATGCGAAAAGAGTTTCTTCAAAACCAATTCCCGGACAATTTTCTTGAGACCAGTTATACGCAGCAAAATGATGCAGCCTCAATTCTCGTGCGCTCCGATCCCAGTAGCGCCCAAAGGACCGTCGAAAGGCTCCCTCAGCTGCGATACGAAAGAGTCGCCGTACGTTTTTTGCACATTCCAGCCTATTACAGCGCCTTTTGCGAATTGGCCCATTTAAAATTGCGGCATGATAGTGTGCCGTCTGTTTTTCGAGCGGAAACGTATTGCGGTGTGGATTTCCTGCTAAAATGGCAAAATTTTCTGACATTCAAGCCGTTGCTCGGACAACGGGCAACATTTTACCATTTAATGGATGAAAAAGAAAATTATCTACAAAATCGCCTGCAAATCGGCTGGGATTTGCGCATGGATTTCTGTGGCGATTGGGGTGTTTCCCTTCCCAAATGGGAATTGTATAATATTTGCCATCGAGTAACTCCAATTCTCCAATATCGCCGCACCTGGCAAAGAAAGCGGGAATGCCCAGTTCCAATTGACATGAAAATTGCCAACAGTGCTATTCCTATTATTAATCTCGCCGAACGGAAGGATGCCGATGATAGTTTAGCCATGCACGTTCTCCGACTGGGTGTCGAAAATCTATTTCAATCAATGAAAAACAAAACACGCAGGCACACGTTCGCAGAATTGAGTTTTTTTGAAGACCTGCATTTCCAAAATTTCAAAGGCGGAAGCCGCTGGTCTGATCTTTATACCACGCTTTCCCTGTTGCCAGGCGAATTTCTTTCCATGCAACTTTTCAGCCAAATTGACGTGATGCGTTTAATTGTCAACGATCTGCATGCTTATTTTTCCATACATGATGCCATGCTATGGCGGTTGTCACTGTCGCATAATTTCTTTAAAGGCGAATCAAATCAGTACGGATTACATTTCAATTATCGACTCAATTGCAACAACTGGATTGGATATTTCTTGCGCTACGACGTTAGTGCACATGGCCCAATTCACCAGCATTATAAATTCCGCCACCGTGTGAACAATTCCTGGTGTTGGAATGCAGACTTAACCATTCGCTCGAAAACATTTCGCGGCGACCGCTATCAGGTAAGTGTCGGCATGAGCCTCCCGAAATAGCCGCTTGGTCTGCAGGCTCATCGGCGACGCAATCGGGGAAATTTAAAGACCTTTTCGGGTGCGGTCAGTGCAAGTTTGGGCCGGCAGCAACTCGGAATAATCAGTATGTCATTGGCTCCGTCTGACTTCCATTCGACGCCGGCGATGGATTGAACGTCCAGGTTTTGGATGCGAATGGCAACGTTGTTTTCGGCGGTGTGAACGTTGACGCAAGCGGAAATATCACCCTATCCTCCGCCGTCCCATACGGCCGGAACAGCCACCATCACCGGGGTAATTAACATGGATCGTTGGACGCGGAACCATCCACTTTGAAATTTTAATTAGTGGTCCTTGTAGTAACCATAGCAGGAGAGAAAAATAATAAAGTCTCCTCTAACCGCATAAACAAGGCGGTGCTTTCCAATAATCCTGCGCGACCATACTATCTGTGGCCGGTAACCTTTAAGTTGCTCAGGGTAGCCAATCCCTTACTTTGGAGATTTCGCAATACTTTCTTCCAATTCATCAAGCTTTTGCAATGCGCACCGTTGCAGTTTCGACAATTTAATAGAGTGAAGTTTATACAGATTTGTTTTTACAAGCTTCATAAACGTCCCTATGCACGCTTTCTATAAACTCTTCAACCGTATCAAAAACTTCACAATTTTCAAGGTTGTCCGCGGATTTCATTGCCGCTTTTAATGCCGCCTTTGTGACGATTGGGCAGTCATCATCTTCTTGGTCAACGCAGTGGGCCTCAACGATGTTGGCTAAAAACCGTGAAAGGACACGCGCTTCTCAAGTGCTCGACGTCTTACGCGATTGGCCACTGGAATCGGAAGCGTAACAGCAATACGATCACCTCTCATAGTGATTCACTATCGATCCGAAAATGCCGCACATGTCAACAACAATTTTCCATAAAAATAATTTTATACTCGTTAGTTATTGGCTAAGAATGCTTTAGACTCATGGCGCACGTAAAAATTAAAACCCCCATTGACGGGGTAGATCTCACCGCGGCGCCGACGGCAAACCCGGTTAGCGGCGAAAGGACGCCGTTTTTTCTCAATGGCATTTTATGTGCCAAGAACTCAAGTGGAAACGTCGCGCCGATAAGCTCCGATACGCGGGCGGAGGTGGCCTTGGTGGCAACGGATTTCACTGATGGTGTGGCAACCATCTACGGCCGATAAAACGAAGGCCGGCGCGGCAAAACAAGCGAGTGCTGCCTACGCCAACGGCTACCGGGGAAGAGGAGGGAAGCAAAAATGATGCCCTGGATTTTTATAGCTCTTCCCGCCTTCGGCTCCTTTCTTTGCGTAAAAGGTGGCATGCTATGGTGCTGGCGCGTATGGACCGCGACCAACGTCTATTTCTTCGTCCGCGATATGTGCATCTACGAATGAGCCCAAGGAATATCCGTTTTTATCAACCTCTGCTTCTCGCGCTTTCGGTTTTTTGGCGCGGCATAGGCTACAATCGTCGCTGGCGTACTTATGTTAAATCTAGGTGCTTAAACCAAAAAATTATTATAGAAATTAGTTTTACAAGTTGCACAACTTCATTACGCCAGATAGCATAAGGAGTTTTAGTCATTGATTTGAAAATTTTTTGACAATACATAGTGAATTTCAGAGACACAAACTAGGCCAATTGCGATGCGCCATGAATATTTTGCAATAGATGAAAATGATTGCTTTTTATGTTTTTTACAACAGACCACGCACCATGGACGTAATTGCATCGTGCAAGATCGACACTTGGCAATGCCATATTACAGCGGCAGAAGGTGCGGATGCGGCGCGGACGCTGCTGGTTGCGGGGACTGGAGTTCTAGATATTCCCGCCGCGGCCAAAGTGCGAGACTTAATTTTGGAATATGGATGTACGTCATTTATAGTCCCGAGCGGTGTCGCCTGGCAAACTTTTTGCATCTTTGGTGTGTACGTAGTCTGCATTGTGCATGAAGACACCCCGCCCGCTTCTCTGACAGCCTTACTTTCGGTTCGGGAATCTCCAGTAGCTCAGGTATGGCCGCTATTTATTTTTTTTGCGCAAGTTAACTACGCGAAATTTGATGATGACGGCATGATCACTTGTGATACTAAATGGATGCTTGAGGATTCTTACATTGATTATTTGACTAATATGCAGGAAAGATTCCAGAGGCTTATCAAAGCCAGAGGTACAGTCTGTTGGGGTATGCTCGCCACTGGGCGCCCTGAAATTCGGGAAATAGGTGGCATATCGACCGAACAACTTGAGAACCTTGCTCGATGTCTTTTGGCCGCACCACAGATGATCAGTTTTCCGGACGAGGATGTGGCCTGCAGCACCTATGCTGCTTTACTTTATGGCGGAATATTCATACGCGCAAATAATCCAGGCGATCGGCGCCTTCCGTCGATTTACCAATTGCTGTGCATGCTCGACTTTATTTTTCAAAATGGAAAGCGCACGGTGGATGAGACAGGTCGGGTGGTATATGATAAACTTCCACGACAGCTTGATTGGCCAACTGGCGGAGAATGGGGCCAATCGGATGAGGTTCTCCGAAAAGCGCAGGGCACCCTTTGCAAGCTGGAAGGGCAACTTGTCTTGATCGGCGCATCTCGGTTTGACAGAGTAGGGTTCGCCGTCTGCGAAATTTCGGCTTGACATTAAACCTCCACAAGAGTTGACTTCAGGCCATCTAAAGGATTCTGCGGACGTTGGACTTCTTGCAAAAGTTGCCGAGCTGACTAGCTGCGCCGTTGGCTATTTTTTTATGCCGTAAGGCAACAAAAATTACTTCTTAAATTAACCAATCATGCAACAATTCGAAATTTCCCTTCGGATGTATGCGGGAAGATCATAATGGCATCGATCTGATATGATTTTATTGCCCCGAAGGCCTACTCAACTTTTACGCGTTGCCGCGCGACCATCATGTTAAATATTCCTTTGATCATGCACAGAATGGGCGAGTCAGATTTATTTTTTCGAACAATATGTATGCAGTTGGCATGAACATTGTGAATTCCCTGATATCCAGCATCAGCTATAATTCGAACATTCGGAGCCGGCATTTCTCCCTCCTTAAAAATCCTGAAATCATACACGGAGCCCAGAACTGAACGGGACACGTGTAAAATGCAGCCGCTGGATGTAACGCGAATCTCCGTTTTAATGGTATGCTGCTTCTTTTTTACGGAGTAAAACGCCCTTTGCTCGCATTGAGGCCGTTCGATAGGCGTCTCGGGAGCATCAATCATGAGCTGTTTCACTTTTTCAGGCGTCAGATACAGGTTCTTTGAAATTCGGGTGAGCCCAGCCAAAAGTGGTTCCATCCATGTGATAATGCGACAAACTGTGGATGTGCCGACGTCAAAGAAATAGCCGACGACCTCCATGGTCATGTTGGCTCGTAAGTGCAGCAATTTTTCTTGATTCCGGCAAACGCGATCGGGGTGGTTTTTTGTATTTTCATGCCACCTTTTTCTTCCAATTTTCGATAGAAATCACTTCTTTTTTTTGAAGATATTTTTGGCGGATCGACTTTTCCAAGAAGTCCATTGTCAGAAATTGGCGCGTATAAACTCAAGTAATTTAAAAATTAATTCACCGCGTTCCTCCCGGTGAAAGGCTTTGGCAATGGTTGCCGCGTGGGCATTTTCCAATGAAATGGAGTTCTGAGCCAGATAATCGCAGATTTCCTTTTTGAGCAGCAGAATTTCAACGGCTGCTTTTTTCCCGGCTTCCACGCCCGGCTGATCATAGGCATTCACGTCAACCAACTCCGCGTAGAAACCCACCGCGCGTTCGTACAAAGCAATTAGCATGCCAAGGGAAAATGGCGTAAGCTCCCGCAATGTAATGGTTATGGACATCCGCCCGCACTCACTCAGCGCTTCTCGGGTGCCAAGTAGAAATCCCTCAAGATAATCAGCGGCCTCTGCCGCATTGACCACATTTTGTCCGTTTGCCCGGCGGTTGCGGAGGATTTCGATGAATGTAACAAAGAAATTATCTCTACCGTCCCGCAGCTGCTGCACGTATGCGTGCTGATCCGTGGACCCCTTGTTGCCGTACACGGTGAGGCCCTGGTGCACCGCGTTGCCCTTCCGGTCGAGACGCTTTCCCAGCGACTCCATAATAAGCTGTTGCAGATATTTGGCCAAAAGTCCCAGGCCGTCCCGGTATGGAATAATAACCATGTCTTTGGCGCCTTTGCCTTGGGAAGCCACGTACCAGCACTGGGCCAGGCGCATGGCCGGATTGTTTTCGCGCGCGCGGGTGAGCTTGTCCATCTCTGCCGCTCCCTTTAAAAATGACCCCACGTCGATTCCATATAACGCCGCCGGAAGTAAGCCGACCGCGGAGGTGACACTTGTCCGCCCGCCAACCCAATCCCACATGGGGAAAGTGGCCAGCCAATTTTCATCCTGGGCCCGTTGGTGGAGCTTGCTCCCGTCGCAAGTAATGGCAATGGCATGGGGCGGAAAGGGAATTTTGTGTTGAGCAAAAAATCCAGTCGTTGCCACCAGTGCGTTGTTGGGCTCTGGAGTTGATCCGGATTTGGAGGTAACGATGACCAAAGTGGTTCCCAGGTTGGGCTCCAAAGATTGGAAACATCGGGCGAATCCATCGGGATCCGTATTGTCGAGAAACAAGATTTCCAGGGGTGGGTTTTCTGGCATAAGAGCGTCCGCGATCAGCTGTGGACCGAGGGCGGAACCGCCAATGCCAATGCAAAGCAGATGGGTAAACTTTTTACCTTCGGCGGTGATTTTGCCTTCGTGAATATCTCCGGCGAAGGACATAATTCGCTTGAACGTAGATTCGATGGCGTCGCCAGTGGATTTCTCCGGAGCTAATTCCGGCGCCCGCAGCCAATAATGGCCGACCTGCCGACCCTCCGCGGCATTGGCAATGGAGCCGTTTTCCAATTGAACCATGGCCTCTATCGCCACCGCCATCAGGGGGGAAAGTTTTTGTGCCACGTCCCCGCCAATGGGCACCTTGCTGCTATCCAAAGCAAACCCAAGATCATCAAACTTTATGTATCCACGGAGAAAATCCGCCAATGAGCCCATGTGGCCATTATTCAGTCCTGGGTGGCATTTTCAAAACCATTTCGAAA
The DNA here is from genome assembly GCA_031278455.1 of Puniceicoccales bacterium. GTDB lineage: Bacteria > Verrucomicrobiota > Verrucomicrobiia > Opitutales > JAIRLM01 > JAIRLM01. The sequence goes on from JAITKJ010000006.1 coordinate 44,733, forward strand.
CTGGGAACCAAATGTGTCAAATGACACACTCGGAGTGTGTTGCAGTGTATCAGTGAGACATATGAATGGAATTTGGGGCGGGAAAAACTATTCGCCGATTTAATAAAACGTACTTCGCAAAGACGTTACTGGTGCGCCCTAAAAGATTTTTGATAAAAAATGGCTAAGTTTGGTCGGCAAATTGCTAATAGGATGGCGTTATGGCAGCGGAGACAAAACGAACGAAAATTTTAGGAATCGATTTGGGAACGACCAATTCCTGCATGGCGGTTATGGAGGGTGGGAAAGCGGTGGTCATCCCAAACGCGGAAGGTGCGCGGACGACGCCCTCCATTGTGGCATTCACCAAAAATGGTGAGCGGCTAGTGGGACAGGCGGCCAAACGGCAGGCGATCACAAACCCACAAAACACTATTTTTTCCATCAAGCGGCTCATCGGAAGGAAAAAGGAAGAAATCGATCGGGAATCGAGGAAGTTTCCCTACACGGTTGTTGCAGGAAAAAACGGTGATGCCTGGGTGGAGGTTAACGCAAACGGCGAAACCAAGCGTTATTCGCCGGAGGAAATTTCTTCCATGATCCTGGCCAAACTTAAGGCGGATGCGGAGAAGTACTTGGGAGAGCCCATTACGAAGGCGGTCATCACCGTTCCGGCCTATTTCAACGATTCCCAGCGGCAGGCCACCAAGGACGCGGGACAAATCGCCGGTTTGGAAGTGCTGCGCATTATCAATGAACCAACGGCGGCGTCCCTGGCCTATGGCCTGGATAAGAAAAAGGAGGAGAAAATAGCAGTCTATGACTTGGGTGGCGGCACATTTGATATTTCCATCCTTGAAATCGGCGACAGCGTTTTCGAGGTAAAGGCAACCAATGGGGACACACAATTGGGCGGCGACGACTGGGACGAGGCCATCATCAAATGGCTGGCGGATCAATTCCAGCGGGACAACGGCATTGATTTGCGCAAGGACCCCATGGCCCTGCAGCGGCTGAAGGAAGAAGGAGAAAAAGCCAAAATTGCACTTTCATCGGCGCAAGAAACAGATATCAATCTGCCATTCATTACTGCGGACGCATCTGGACCCAAGCATTTGAACGTCAAGTTGCGCCGTTCGGAGTTGGAGCGCATTTGTGAGAGTCTGGTAAAACGCACTATACCGCCATTCGAAGCATGCCTCAAGGACGCGGGAATTAGCGCCGGTGGCGTCAATGAGTTGGTACTTGTCGGCGGCATGACCCGCAATCCGCAGGTGATCGAAACGGCGCGGACACTCACTGGTAAAACGCCAAACCAGGGGGTCAATCCGGACGAAGTGGTTGCCATCGGAGCCGCCATACAAGGTGGTGTGCTACAGGGAGACGCTGGCGTCGGAAGCATTCTGCTATTGGATGTAACGCCGCTGACACTGGGCATCGAAACGGCGGGGGGAATTTCCACGCCCATGATCGAGCGCAATACCACCATCCCAACCAAGAAAACACAGACTTTCACCACCTATGCGGACGGGCAAACCGGTGTGGACGTGCATATTCTCCAAGGCGAACGGCCAATGGCCTGTGACAATAAAAGTCTGGGGAACTTTCGATTGGAGGGTATTCCCTTGGCTCCACGCGGGGTTCCGCAGATCGAGGTAACATTTGACATCGACGCAAACGGCATCTTGCACGTAACCGCCAGGGACAAGGGCAGCGGAAAGGAGCAGACCATTACCATTAGCGGTGGCTCTGGATTGGATAAATCAGAGGTGGAGCGGCTGCAAAAGGATGCGGAAATGTACGCGGCAGCGGATAAAGAACGCAAGGAGAAGGCTGAGGCGCGCAATCAGCTGGATTCGTCGATTTATCAAACAGGAAAACAGTTGGAAGAGCTGAAGGACAAGTTTTCCGAGGCAGACCGCAATGGAATTCAAAATGCCCTAAATGAGGCCAAGAAGGTGTTTGAAAATGCTGGAGCCTCCACCGGGGAAATGAATTTGGCTCGGGAGGCGCTGATGAAGCAATTTCAAACGGTGGCACAAAAGATGTACGCCCAGTCACCGCCGCCGGGGGGTGAAAACGCCGCCGGAGCGCCACCGCCACCACCACCGGGAGCTGCTGGTACGACGCCTAGAGCAGCGCCCGGCGGAGAAAAGGTGGTCGATGCGGATTTCGAGGTGGTTGATGACAAGAAGTAACCGGACATTGGCAGGGGGTTAATTCAGAAATCGGCCGGAGAAAGTTTAAAAAAATTTGCCAAGCAAAAAAAATGGACCCATAAGGAGCCGTTACCCTCCGAGGAGGCGGTTTCGGCCCCTGGGTTGGGCTAAGAATTTCTAACCGAAAGGAGATGTATTATGAGCAAGCCAAATATTAAACCATTGGGTGATCGGGTGTTGGTCAAGCGGCGGAAGGACGCCGAACAAGTCAAAGGCGGGATCGTCATTCCGGACACGGCGAAAGAACAGTCCCAGGAGGCGGAGGTCATCGCCTTGGGCACGGGGAATGTGTGCGATTGCAAGGACGATTGCTGCAAGGACAAAAAGGTGAATTTCGAGGTCAAGGCTGGCGATCGGGTGCTTATCAATCGTTACGGCGGCAATGAAATCAAAATAGATGGGGTGGAATATCTTATCATACGCCAGAATGACATTCTGGCGATTCTTTCCTAGGAGAGTTTAAAGTTTAATCACAACAAAACAAAGGAGACAATGCTATGGCTAAACAATTAATGTTCGATGAAGAAGCTCGGAAGAAGATTTTAAAGGGTGTCGAGCTGTTGGCAAAGGCGGTTAAGACCACACTGGGTCCAAAGGGGCGTAATGTGCTCATCGACCGAAAATTTGGGGCGCCGATGGTGACCAAGGATGGGGTTACCGTTGCCAAGGAAATTGAGTTGGAGGACCATTTCGAAAACATGGGCGCGCAGATGGTGCGCGAGGTGGCCTCGAAGACCGCGGATAAGGCCGGAGATGGGACCACGACGGCGACGGTCTTGGCGGAAGCCATTTACCGGGAAGGCCTGAAAAATACCGCCGCCGGCGCCAACCCCATTTCATTAAAGCGGGGAATCGATAAAGCGGTGGACGCGGTGGTGGAACAGCTGCGGAAGAAGTCCAAAACCGTGAGCGGCCAGGAGGAAATCCGGCAGGTGGCGACCGTTTCCGCCAATTGGGACACGGTCATCGGAGGAATGATTGCCGATGCCATGGAAAAAGTTGGCAAGGATGGAACCATCACCGTTGAAGAAAGCAAGGGCATCGAGACATCTCTGGACGTCGTGGAGGGCATGCAGTTCGATAAGGGCTATTTGAGCCCCTATTTCGTGACCAACGCGGAATCCATGGAGTGCAGCCTGGAAAATGCCTACGTACTCATTTCGGAGAAAAAAATTAGCGCACTTAACGACCTATTGCCGATTCTACAGGCGGTGGCCCAGGCGGGAAAGCCGCTGCTGATCATTGCCGAAGATGTGGACGGGGACGCTTTGGCTGCCCTCGTGGTTAATAAGCTACGAGGAACCCTTCAGGTATGTGCGGTCAAGGCTCCGGGCTTTGGCGACCGCCGCAAGGCCATGCTGGAAGACATTGCCATCCTCACCGGCGGCAAGTGCATCACCGAAGATTTAGGCATTAAACTGGAAAATGTTACCATCAGCGATCTAGGTCGGGCTAAGCGCGTTGGTGTGGATAAGGAAAATACCACCATCGTGGAAGGTGGCGGGAGTAAGGATGCCATCAAGGGACGTATCAAGCTCCTACGCAAACAGATCGAAGATGCCTCCTCCGATTATGATCGGGAAAAACTCCAGGAACGGCTGGCAAAGCTGTCCGGTGGTGTGGCCGTTATCAACATTGGCGCGTCCACGGAGCCGGAGATGAAAGAGAAGAAGATGCGCGTGGAGGATGCGCTCCACGCCACTCGGGCGGCGGTCGAGGAAGGAATCTCCGTCGGTGGCGGCGTGGCCCTGCTCCGTGCGGCCGATGTCATTGGAAAATTAAAGTTGGAAGGCGATGAGGCCATTGGCGCGGATATCGTTGTCCGTGCGCTTAAGGCTCCGCTCCATGACCTGTGCGCCAATGCCGGCGTTGAAGGCCCGTGGGTCATCCGCGAGGTGCTCAAATCCGATAGCTGGTCCTGGGGTTATAACGTTGCCACGGGGAAGTTTGAGGACCTGGTGGCCTCAGGTGTGGTCGACCCGACGAAGGTAACCCGCTCGGCCCTGCAAAATGCCGGGTCCGTCGCCGGATTGCTACTGACCACGGAATGCATGATCGTGGATAAACCGGAGGAAAAGTCCTCATCCCCTGCCATGCCTGGTGCTGGTGGAATGGATTACTAAGCCGCTAAATTCGGATTTTGGAATTGAACGAAATCCGTTATTCGCGCGGACACGTCCGTGTCCGCGCGGAGGGTGAATTGGCCGATCTGTAAAAGATCCGTGGTTTGTTGGGCCTTCGCTTCTACCTCTTCTGGCGTAGACACTAGCAGATTCAATTTGCTCGGATTTACCACGTAACAATCGGCATGCGTTCGGCCACACACACAACTGGGAGTCCACCTTAGCGGTTACGGAGAGCGATGAGTAAGTATGTGAGAAATAATAGACTAATTCAATAGTGTGCCAGATCTCCGCGAAGTATCTGTGCATTTTTTAGGTTACCTGAAATAAAATTGCAGAAAATTCGAGACAATGGGTTAATGATCGCTTTCATGTCATCAAAGAATCGGCGATTTGGTAGTGCGCGTGTATATATTTCCCTGAAATGAATGCGGTGGGTATTTCGTCTTTTTAAAGGAGTTGCCAAGAGGAATTTGAAAGATGAAGTCTGCTAAAAACGCCATAAGCCCCACTCGCAAAGAAAACTATGCAGAGTGGTACCAGCAGGTAATCCGCGCCGCTGACCTGGCCGAGAGTAGCCCCGTGCGGGGCTGTATGGTTATAAAACCCTGGGGGTACGCGATTTGGGAGCGGATGCAAGTCGTATTGGATTCCATGATTAAGGAAACTGGACACGTAAACGCCTATTTCCCATTGTTTATCCCAAAAAGTTTTTTTGAAAAAGAAGCCGCGCACGTGGAGGGCTTTGCAAAGGAGTGCGCCGTGGTTACTCATTCCCGCCTGGTTCCAGATGGGAACGGCAGATTAAAGCCGGCATCGCCGCTGGAGGAGCCTCTCATCGTCCGGCCAACCTCGGAAACTATCATCGGGGAGTCCTTTTCCCGTTGGGTTCAGTCCTACCGTGATTTGCCATTGCTCATTAATCAATGGGCCAATGTGGTCCGCTGGGAGATGCGCACACGGCTTTTCCTGCGCACCAGTGAATTCCTCTGGCAAGAAGGTCACACGGCCCATGCCTCACAGGAGGAGGCCAAAGCAGAGGCAATGCGCATGCTGGAAGTTTATCGGGTATTTGCCGAGGAGCATATGGCCATGCCGGTTATTTGCGGGCAAAAACCGGAAAGCGAGCGCTTTCCGGGTGCCGTTGAAACTCTGGCCATCGAGGCCATGATGCAGGATGGCAAGGCTTTGCAGGCAGGCACCTCTCATTTCCTTGGGCAGAATTTTGCCCGGGCGTGTAATATTCAGTTTGCCGACCCGGATGGCAAATTAACCCACGCCTGGACCACGTCCTGGGGGGTAAGCACCCGGCTTATGGGCGGGCTTATCATGGTTCACTCCGACGATGACGGGCTAGTTTTGCCACCCCAATTGGCGCCCCAGCAAATTGTCATTCTTCCAATTTTGCATAATGCGGAGGAAACGCAGACAATCTTAGACTATTGTGAAACGCTTCGCTTCCGACTACGTGCGAAAACCTATCACGGCCAAACTCTTCGCGTCTTGGTGGATACCCGTGATCGGCGCGGTGGTGAAAAATCATGGGAATGGATCAAAAAAGGCGTCCCCATTCGCGCGGAGGCAGGCGCACGTGAACTTCAAAGCGGGCATGTATCAATCGTGCGGAGAGACAACGGCCAAAAAAATTTGCTGCAAATTAACGAGTTTGTCGAAAAAGCCGAAGCATTGTTAGCTGATATTCAGGAATCATTATTCCGTCGGGCAATGGAGTTGAGAGCGCAGAAAAGCAAACGTATTGGAACCTATGCGGAGTTCAAAGAATTTTTCCAGGGTGAAGGATGCGGATTTGCTGAGACATTCTTTTCCTTTGACGGCGAAGCCGAAGAAAAAATTCGTTCCATGGGCATCACGCCGCGTTGTATACCACTCGCGAGCAATTCTCAAACGAGGCCATGCTTTGTCCATCCAGATCGACCTGGGCAGTTTGTCATTTGGGCCAAGTCCTATTGACCAAACCAGACCGCTACATCTAGGATTTAGGCGCAGCGAGTAACGGCGTAAGCTGATTAACAGCTTGGGACTCCAGGGTGCCAGATGCGATAAGCACGCAAGGAGTTCCGTTTTTTGCTGCCAACGCAAGTAGGTTGAGGAGATTATTTGCACTTACTAATTTTTCGGCATAGAAGATTGCCACATCTGTGTTCGCAAAACTACTACTTGTTTTTTTAATCTTAAGCGCAATGGCATAATCAATGTCGCAACCAAGCGTGATGTTTGCCATGATCATAAACACACAATATGCATCAGGGCATTAATGCTCAAGTCGAAACATAACAAGCCGGAATAAAATTATTACTTATTATGCGATAGATCTATTCGTGTTCACATGCTTGAATTACATTTTCCATGAGCATGGCGACGGTCATAGGGCCAACGCCACCAGGGACAGGCGTGATATACATACATCGTGGGGCGACCGACCGGAAATCCACATCGCCACAAAGCAATCCGCTTTCATCGCGATTTTGTCCAACGTCGACAACAACAATTCCGTTTTTAACCATATCTGCCGTTACCAGTTTAGCGCGGCCCGCCGCGACAACAAGAATGTCCGCCGCACGTGTAATACTGGCCAAATTCTGGCTTCTGGAATGGCAAATGGTGACCGTGGCATTTACCGTGCGGCTCTGTAAAAGTAATCCAAGCGGCCGACCAACGATGGAACTTCTTCCAATAATGACTACGTGACGGCCTGCCAGCGGAATATCATGGGCATGCAGAAGTCGCAGTATACCCTTTGGTGTGCATGGCACAAATCCCGAGGAGTCCTCGCAGGCCAATTTGCCAACATTGACCGGATGAAAACCATCCACGTCCTTTTTCGGATCGATTGCATTAAAAACGGATCGTTGGTACTCCGCCGATGGCAATGGCGCCTGGACCATGATGGCATCAACGGACGGGGAGTTATTCCACTGGGAAATTTTTTCTTCAACGGATTCCAACGGCGTACCAATCGGGAAAACAGATGCGGTGCATTCAATGCCTATCTTTTCTGCCACCGCGCACTTACGCCGCATGTAAAGTGCGGATGCTGGATTTTCTCCTATGCGGAGCAACGCAAGTTTTGGTTTCCTTCCCGTGCGCACTAGGAACGATTCAGCCTTGTCCCGCAATGCAACAAGCATCTCCTCACCAATCCGTTGGCCATCAAGGATTTGTGGAAATGTCAAATTCATGAACGTGCCGACCATTTGCTCTCTCCACGAAATGTTCTTATGCGACCATCCTCAAGCATAATGATGCGATCGGAGAGAAATTCCACCGCTGGAATATCGTGGGAGATGAACAAAAGTGTCAACCCGCGGGAGGCTCGTAGGGATTGTAATAATTCCAAAATTTCATGCCGCACACATGAGTCAAGGGCACTGATAATTTCGTCGCAAATGAGTACTCTCGGCCGTACGGCCAAGGCCCTGGCGACAGCTATCCGCTGTTTTTGCCCGCCACTCAATTCTGCCGGCTTGCGACCCATGACATCCTTCGACAGATGGACGGCCGCAAGTAAATTTTCCACTTCATCACGCACTCCCTCGCGAGATATTTTTCGGTGAATTTGTAATGGCTCCTTGAGCGTCTTAAACACGGTCCACATGGGATCGAGCGCCGTATGTGGCGATTGTGTGATTAATTGAACCCACCGGCAAAATTCCAGACGGCTTTTCCCGGCATCTGGTGCATACCAGATGGTCCCCGTGTGTGAAACTGGAGCTCCGACGAGAACGCGAGCGATGGTTGATTTGCCGCTTCCGCTTTCGCCAACAAGCCCAAGACATTCTCCGGCAAAGAGATCAAAGTTGACGTTTTGTAAAATTTTGTTTTCCTGGACACCGCTTGCGGAATAGCATGCGCACAGATTACGCACGCATATTAGGGATGCGCGATTATGGCGACACTGAAGATTCTCCGTCTTCATTGGATTTGTGGGATTAAGCACAGGATTTGTGGTTCTAAAAGGAAAATGTACCTAACAGTTCTTTCGTGTATTCACGATTGGGATTTGTGAAAATATCGAAAGTCTTTCCAAATTCCACCACGCACCCCCTCCGCATTATCGCCACTCGCTGGGCCATTTCGCGGACAATACGCAAATTGTGGGCAATAAGAAGCATCGCAAAACCATCCGTCCGCTGCAGTTCTAGGAGCAAGTCTAACACAATTCGTTCCGAAATGCTGTCTAATGCCGTTGTTGGCTCATCGGCGATGAGCAATTGGGGATGGTTGCAAATGGCCATGGCGATTCCAACCCGCTGCTGCATACCGCCGCTTAATTGATGGGCGCGTGCGCGCAGAATTTCTTCCGGATTTTTGAAGTGAAGTCGTTCCAAGGTGCGCACTGCAGCCTGGCGGACCTTTCGCCGGGGCAGGCGCGAATTATGAATTCGTATACACTCACAGATCTGAAATCCAATGGTTCTCATGGGGTTTAAACACGCCATGGGTTCCTGAAAAATATAGGCGATGCACTTGCCCCGTATTTTTTGCATTTCCTTTTCGCCCAAGTTTAGAAGCGGCACACCCGCGAACGTAATTTTACCTCCAACGCGTGCATTTTGCGGCAATAACCCGCCGATTGCCAAAGTAGTGAGCGATTTTCCGCTACCACTTTCGCCGACCAGGGCAAGAATCTCGCCGCAGGCAATTTCCAAGGAAACGTCGAAAATAGTTGGCTTTAGGCTGCCTGTTTTTGTTTCAACGAACGTGATGGAAAGATTCTGAAGCTCGAGTAATGGCATGGTTTTGGAATAAAATCCGTGCCGATGATATCATTTTGAAAAACTTTACAATTCAATGAAAAACATGATCCATTATCTCGATACTTGAAGGTAGCCATCTTTCACGCAGTAATCGGTCGGATGCGTTCATTTTGGAAAACTTATCGCAGAAAAATGCTTGCTTTTTGTTTTATGAACGAGGATAGTATGGATATCCCATTGGGATGTGGATTTCGCACTGACGGATACAAAAGGTGCGTTTGGCCCGCGCTAGAAGCGGGCAAATCTTGCAACGGGATTGCAGATATTGTCATTTAATTAGGAGAAAGTAATAATGCCTGAATTTAAGGATTCAGTCGCCGCGGAACAGGCGGAAGAACTGGTTACAACCGCAGATTTTAAGTCAAACCCACAAGTCCATCGTCGACGGAGACACCCCATTGGCCGCAGAAATGTTGGTGGCGGCGTCCGCACGTCCAGGATAGGACCATGGGATGGGGCCAGCGGCCGAGATGCAATCCAGGAGCGCCTGGATAGGGCTAGGGCTGCAGTGGTGGACAAGCCGGTGGAACTCCCATGCACAAAATACTCAACGGAGGTTGTCGGAAAGCCTTCACCATACAGGCAGGAAGATGCCACGGAAAGAGGGCATAGACATGGCGAGTCTAACTGCTGTGGGCGCAAGGTGTATTTGTCGGGGAAAAACTGCAAATGTGGCTGTGGGAAAGGTATCATTCGAAAGATGTTTGCGGCTCTTTGGCCGTTTAAGCGCTCCAGGAAGGAACAGGTTCCCGTTGCCAGCGGAGAAGGTGAGGGTGGGACACGGCAGTCACATCGCCAACGGAGTAGCGGAGGGCGTTGTTTTCGCCCCAAAAATCGGTCGGCCAACCAACGATCTCGTTCTACGGGCGCGTGACATTCCATTTATTTGGCGTTAGGGTATTCAATGGCTGAAACAGGCGCATATCGTTGGTTATTTTCGTTGAGCTTTTCCCGCTGGGTTTTTTAGCTCCTTGGCATATATGAAGCGCACACACTGTTGTGGAGAATTAACGATTGAGCATGCGACACTGTTGGTGGATCTCGCTGGATGGGTTCACGCCAAGAGGGATCACGGAGGATTGCTGTTCCTCGATTTGCGCGACCGGACGGGGTTGGTTCAGCTTGTCATCAACCCCCAGCAATTTCCCGATTTGGCTAGTCTTCATCTGGAATCCGTAATTGAGGTGGAGGGAACGGTGGTTCTCCGCCCGGCGGAAACGGTGAACGAACACCTGCCAACGGGGCAAATCGAGGTGTCCGTAGAACGTGCTATCGTTCACAACGCCAGTGATGTGTTGCCGTTTTCCCTGGAAGAATCCCGGGCGGAGAACGTTTCTGAAGAAATGCGCTTGACCTATCGATATTTGGACCTGCGCCGACCGAGCAACTACCAGCGGCTTTTACGAAGGCACCAAATTGCCGCGGCCGCGCGTAACTACTTGAACGACAATGGCTTTCTCGAAATTGAGTTGCCCATTTTATTTAAGACGACCCCGGAGGGCGCCCGTGAATTTCTCGTGCCAAGTCGCGTCAACCCGCAGCAATTTTACGCCCTGGCCCAGTCGCCTCAGCAATACAAGCAAATGCTCATGGTGGCGGGTGTGGAGCGTTACTATTCCATCGCTCGATGTTTTCGCGACGAGGACCTACGTGCCGATCGGCAGCCGGAGTTTACTCAAATCGACCTGGAAATGTCCTTCGTCGAAGCGGAAGATATTCACAACTTAATCGAGGGCATGTTGCAGCAAGTTTGGAAGGAAGTGCTGCAGCTGGATTTGCAACTCCCCCTGAAACGCATGCCATTTCGCGAGGCCATGGACCGTTTTGGATCAGACAAGCCCGACACGCGCTTTGCCTTGGAAATCAAAGATGTTACTGGGATTTTCACCAATTCATCTTTCAAAGTTTTTGCCGATGCCATTGCGAATGGTGGCGTTATCAAAGCCGTCAACGGTAGAGGACTGGCGGATTTGACCCAAGGCGAACTGAAGGCCTTGGAAGATAGCGCCAAAGCAATGGGCGCCAGGGGCTTGGCATTCATTCGTGTGGAAGAATCCGGGTGGAAGTCTCCCGTTTCAAAGTTTTTTACCGACGAAGAAAAAACGGCGCTCACAAAAGCACTATCGATGGAGGCGGGTGACGTGGTATTTTTTGCCGCCGAAAAATGGGAGCGGGCGTGTACCATTTTAGGACGCATTCGAACGGATTGTGCCACTTTGCTCCAACGAAGGGACCGGCTATTTGTCGATGGAAATCGTTTTGATTTGCTTTGGATTGTCGACTTTCCGCTACTTACCTATGACGAGGAAACGGGACGATATGTTGCCACACATCATCCGTTTACCGCACCGGTTCCCGGTGATATCGAACTTTTGGACAGCGGACCGCACGCCGTCCGCGGGCAGCATTACGATTTGGTGATGAACGGTGTAGAATTAGGTGGTGGGAGTATCCGCATCCACAATTGCGATCTGCAGCGGAAAATATTCCACGATATTCTAAAAATTCCACATGAGGTCGTAGAGGACCGCTTTGGCTACATGCTGCGTGCATTCCGCTTTGGTACCCCTCCCCACGGGGGTATTGCCCTTGGGTTGGATCGGTTTGCGGCCATGCTTTCTGGAACCTCTTCCATCCGTGATGTGATTGCATTTCCAAAAACCCAGCGAGGCCAGGATCTCATGTGTCAGTCCCCATCCGCCGCGTCCCAGAAACAATTGCGCGAATTGCATATTGTGCTTAAGTAGATCCCCTACAAATCAATTGCCGATCCGCAGCCCGTGATTTTGACTTCCGCAAGCGGCCTATTAGATCCTGAAAATGTGCAATCATATGTGTTTGGAGGAGGTGGCAGTCTCCCCACATGAAATACTTCCAATAATCGCCGTTACTACGATGTTAAAATTTTCAACAAGCCAGTTGCCTACAGCCGAATCGGTAATAGCACACTATCTTCGATTGCCATGGGGAATCGGCTTTCATAAATTTTTTCGCCCGGAAGATAACCGTCCGACCCATTGAAATTTAGCATGAGCTTTTTGTCGCTTATGTATTTCACGGACACGACAACCGATCGTTTTCTCATCCCAAGGCAGTGCTTTTGCAATATCCCGATAGGACCAGCCAGCCAGCCTTCCTGCGTCAAAAATCTTGCAGACATTTGCGGCCCATTTCGGACCTAGGAGACGCCGCAGCACACATTTAGCAAAAAATTTATAAATACCGACTTAATCGAAGCTGCAATAACCACCAAAAAGGCCGAAGAAGCCAAAAAAACTAAAAGCGCAAAGAGCAGAAGAAGCTCAAAAACGTAAAATTACACCCAACGGCGAAACAACGGGCAGCCAAAAAGTTAAAGTGGCGGCAACGCCTGTATCTGTGGAGGTGGTCAATGGCGAAAAATCACAGCCGGCCTGTGACGTGTTAAACAAAAATTCCAAGCGTTAATTGATGTGACTTGCGGGATTAAAAGACTCTGTAGCTTTGCAACAATCCTGAGGAAAAATCTTGACTTTGGCGCCAAATTTAGCAAGTGTCCTCCTCCATAGGAGAATCTTATGTCAAATTCTATTAGTTTTGTTCCGACACCGGCGAGCCCTGATGCCGATTGTTTTTCTGCACAGCCAGAGCACGACGCGGATGTGGCCGTACGACACATGGCCGCCGTTGTGAATCGGGCGCGCGTGAACGTGGCGGATGCGCAGGGGCGTTTAAATAATTTTCGTGAAACGGGAAACAGGGAAGAATTTGGCGCATTTATCGGCGATTGGGGGCGGCTCGACTTTGAGGTATTTGCGGACCTTATAGCGGGCGTATTGGCCATTTACCGTGCACTCGGGCCCCATACCTTGGATGAACGCCGATGGGTTTTGATTGCTGTTCTAGATCAGATCCGCACGGCCGAGACTACCGAAGTAGCCATTGACCGCAAACAGATCAATGACATTCGGGCGTTAGTTGTTGAAGTTGCTGATGGGACGCAAAATGCGCAGATTCTTGGTCTCACACACGAAATTAATGAACGGCTCCCACATCTTAAGAATGTCAATTCGGATGGAGGGCGCCAGAAATCATTGTCATTATCACAGACTGGATTCCTGCATCAAGTTCTTGATGGCGATGGTTGGCGCGCGAATGCGAACTTGGCCCGTTCAATGTTAGCGGATGCGCAAAGGCAAAACGAGCAACAGCGCGCCGAGGGCCGAAAGCAGATTTTGGAGGATCGTCTGGAATCGGATGACCTGTATAGTCGTTTGCGCGCTGTGCAACAAAAACGGAGTGGAGATGCAGTACAAGTTGAAAAGATATATGGGGAGACCCGATCATCGGCTTCTCTTTGATTATGTGTCCGTTGGACAATGAAAGTCTGACGTTTTTTATTCCGTATTTTCGCGAGCTTTCGTGTCCCGGTTTGTTTGTGCGCACAATCGCGCTTCGACGGTTTTGACGTCGATTCCAGTAATTTTGATTCTTTTTCGGCGTGATGTTTTTCCGGCGATGATATCGAAATTTCGCTGGGGAACGGAAAGTTTTCTTGACAAAATTTTTATAAGCTCATTATTTGCCCTACCCTCGCGGGGGGACGACTTAAGTCGCACGCGCAGAGGAAATTGCGAAAATGGCATGATACGGCCTTGGGATGCATTCGGAGTCACGACGACATCGATAATCGCATCCATGGCCGTATCCTGTGGCGGTAGGAAGCAAATCGAAAGCTTCTTTTATTTCACGATCGGAGTTGCTCCAATGAATGGAAATTCAAACGGATACCAAAGTTGCCAGGGGGAAGTTGATACCGCCGATTGGGCATCTGCGTCGCTCCTAGACATGGTGGCCAAAACCGATCCCCGGCAGGCATGGTTTACGCCAAAGGAAGTGGGAGCCATTCTCAACCGAACGGACCAATTCGTGCGCGATCTCCTGGGAAATGGCCGTATCCTAGGGCATGCACTTCATGCCCGCGGCCGGCGGCGGAAATCATACCAAATTCATCGCATAGCGTTGGAACTATACCTGCTACAGACGGCAAATTTCACCCCGGACGAACTGGCAAAATCCATCCTCCGCCTGGTGGATTCTCTTCCGCAAAAGCAAGTGGAGGCGATTCGTCGCGTGATCTGACCCAATTTATGAAAATTCCCTGGTGAATGCGCGGCACAATTTTAATTTCTACACATGGATGAGCACTTCCACGGCGGGAAATTTTGGTGGATGTTTGTTCAACTGCTTGTGGGATGCGCGTGCATTTTTTGCCGCAGAATTTGCAACAAACGCCTGGAATGCGCCCCTCCATTGTACCCATGGCAAACATCTAATCTTAATTTTATTATTTTTTTGTGGGTTTCGAGTGTGTTCATTTTTGGGCTAATTCCCAAACCCACATTGGCCGGGGAGCGTGCTGCATACATCGTCGAGTGTGTTTACCAGGGCATATATTTGGTGCTGTTGATTTTTTTCGTCCGCTTTGATATCTTCAGCTATGCTATTGGAATCCAGCGCACGCCCATAACTTTTGGAAAATTGATCGGAGTTTCCGTATTTTCACATTTCTACCTCACCCCGCTCATCTTTGCCCTATCGGCCGCGTGGACTCTGCTTCTCACATTTATTAATGGCATTGGATTTCATATTTCATTGGAACAGCAGGAACTTTTGCTTCTGTTGGAAGCCAACCCGCCTTTGGTCTGGGCAATACCGGTCATATTCACGGCGGTTGCCGTTGCGCCCGCATGCGAGGAACTTCTCTTCCGCGGGGGCATTTACCGTTTTTTAAAGGGAAAAATATCCCCCATTCCCGCCAGCCTGCTCACCGGGGCGATTTTCGCACTACTCCACTGGAATTGGAACGCCTTTCTTCCGCTGTTTTTCTTGAGTGTCTTCCTTACCCATCTCTATGAGTGCGAGGGGTCACTCCACGCGCCAATTATCGTCCACGGACTACTGAACGCGAATAGCATCGTGCTCGCATTGCTCCAGGGGTGAATTTATGCTTTGCCAGCCAAGCCGCTAATTTCAACATAGGCCCATGCTCAAATGGCTGCAAACCCAGTGGCAAAGTCGGAAAAGACGCATTGCGGCGCGAAATCTGCTTTTGCATGCGCGGCGGGTCCTAAACTACCGGCGGGGACAGATTTCCTTGGACCAGGAGGAAGCCCTATCTGCCCACGTGGAGGTCCTGAAAAAAAATTGGCGTATTATGTCCGCCGAGCGCGTGGAAAAAATCCATGAACACCTGATTACCGTTGGCGGGGATGTCTATCCCGTTCGCCATTGGACAGATACCATTGAAGCGTTTCTCATGGCAATCATCGTTGCGGTGGGCTTTCGCGCTTTTTTTACGCAGACGTTTACCATTCCAACGAATTCCATGTTGCCCTCCTTCTATGGCATGACCGCCAAGCTCGACGATGGTCGCAATCACGGATTTTTTGGAAACCTCATCCGCGGCATTACGCATTATTCCCCGCAAACGCAGAAGGGTGGCCGCGTGCTCATCCCGCTCAACGGCCGCGAGGAAGCCAATTGGAACCATTCACTAATTACCTTCAAGCGCATGAGCAAACCGTCTTGCCTTCTCATACCACAACAAATCCGCCGCTATCAAATTTTGGTTGGCGATGAGCCCATTTACATCGACGTCCCGGCGGAGTTCGACCTGGAAAGCACACTGATGGAACGGTTTTGTCCAAAAATTCCGTCAAAAAAAATAGTGGATGCCCTTGATAAATTTCCATTGGTTCGCCGCAACGGCCGGATATTTTTGGACACGGGCGTTGACGTTGCTCCGAATTTCCCGGTGATTGCTTTCAATCTGCAGCACGGAGATGTGTTGTTCGTCGAGCGGCTGTCCCGGCATTTTCGATCGCCAAAGCGTGGCGATGCCGTCGTTTTCGCCACTTGGCAGGTTCCCGGATTGAGAAATGACGACCGCTATTACATCAAGCGTTTGGTCGGCACGCCCGGGGACGTGCTATCGGTACGCAACGGAAAACTTTTGAGGGACGGAATTCCGGCCAAGGATTCGCCGGCAATGGAAAAAAACAACGCAAAGCAGGAACCCTACCGAGGATACTTCTCCTACGGGGCGTTGAACGGAAAAAGCGTAACCGTTCCCGATGGTAATTTTTACGTTATGGGTGACAACTCGGCCAACAGCTATGACAGCCGCTTTTTCGGGCCAATTCCCAAAATTTCCGTCGCCGGCCGACCACTTTGGGTATTTTTCCCCCGTCGGGATGAGTAATGGACGCGGTTCAAAAACAGTTGCCGATGAAAGTCGCCATTTTGGGCTCGGGTGTGACGGGGCAAGCGATCGCCCAATTTTGCCACAAGCGGGATATCCCCTCGCGTATTTTTACCGAGGGCAATCGGCCTGATTGGGAGGACTTTACATGCCTGATTTATAGCCCAGGGGCCATTAATTCGCCGCTTTTATGCGAGGCCGGACGGGCTGGAATTCCCTGCATGAATGATTTGGATTTTGCCCAAAAATTTTATTCCAACCGGACCATCGCCATCACGGGAACCAACGGAAAAACGTCCACGGCGGAAATGCTCCACCATATTTTTAAAAAACTCCACATCCCATCGCTGTTAACGGGAAACATTGGCATTCCGCCAATTTCCCGCGTGGAACAATTTAACAAAAACCCGAAAACCTGGAACATTTGCGAGATTAGCTCCTTTCAGGCGAGGGATTTGGCCATCTTTCGCCCGGACTATGCCCTATGGACCAATTTTGCCCCCAATCATCTAGATACGCACGAAACCCTGGAGGATTACTTTTTGTCCAAGTGGAACCTGATGCGGCGGGTCCACAAGGTCGCCGTGGTCGATTCATCCGTGTTTCAATGGCCATTCGCGAAAAATCTTCAGCGAAATCGGATTTTGGAAATTTCAACGAAAGGAGCCAATGGAACGGAATCCGTGCTTCCTTGTGTCCATCAAGCAGCTAACTTTCACCTCATCCGGGTGTTGCTTAAAAAAATTTTCCCCGCTCGGCCGATTGACTCGCACCTATTGGCGGACTTTTCACTTCCACCCCATCGGTTATGCCCCTGCGGAACAGTTGAAAATTTGGCTTTTTGGAATGATTCCAAGGCCACAAATTCCGCCGCGGTAAAGGCTGCCCTTGCTCACGTGAAAAAATTCTCCAACCACCTCATCTGGGTTACCTGCGGAAAGTCAAAGGGAGAGGACATGGAAAACTTTCGCCCCATAGTCTCTGCTGCAGATAGAGTTTTAGTCACGGGAGAAATTGGGGAAATTTTTTTGAAACATTTTCCAGCGTCGAATGTGTATTACTGCCAAAGCGATGAATCCCTAATAGAGCAAATCCACGCTTGCGCCACCACTCTTGGAGGACAAAAGTGCGCAGTTTTACTGAGCCCCGGATTTTCGAGCTTTGACCGATTTAAAAACTACGAAGAGCGGGGCCGGTGGTTTGAATGTCTGGTTGAGCGAATTATGAAGCAAAATCATCCCCCCTTTTAAAGAAAGAGATTTTATCCAAAACGCGCGATTGGAAGCTGTCCATATAGAGATAAATGACCGGAGTTACAAAAAGGGTGATGACCTGGGCGAAAACCATTCCGCCAATGATTACCAACCCCAGTGGCCGCCTGGAAGCGCCGTCCGCCCCCCAGCCGAGCGCTATAGGAACTACGCCCATTACCGTTGCTAAGGTGGTCATGATAATGGGCCGAAAACGTTGCATGGACGCACAATGAATTGCCTCGCGCGGGGACATGCCATCCCTCTGACGCATGAGGGCGAAGTCGATGATCATAATTCCATTTTTTTCCACCAACCCCAATAGCATAAACAATCCGATATAGGCATAGAGAGAAAGTTCCTGGCGCAAAATGAGAAGTGCGCCTAATCCACCCAGCGCGGCAACGGGGAGTGCGGATAAAACGGTAATGGGGTGTAAATAGCTTTCGTAGAGGATGCCGAGGATGATAAATGTCACAAAAGCTGCGGCGAGGATGAGAATTTTGAGGCTAGCAAAGGTGGCTGTGAAGGCGGCAGCTTCCCCCTGAAATGACCCCATAAGTCCATCGGCCAGGAAATCTTTCGCCATTGCATTTATCCGGTCTACAACGGAACCAATGGGCACACCAGGCTTCAAATCGAAGAAAATGGTAGCTGAAGGGAAATTATTGGTATGGTTGACCACGAGGGCGCCAATGCCCGTATCCCACTTGGTAACCGTGGAAGGATCTATGAAATGTCCGCCATCGCCGCGGTAGGAGAGAAGATCCAGGTCGCTCGCCTTGGACCGGAAGGAATCGGCAACTTCTAAAATGACCTGATATTGCTGCGTGGGTGACTTAATGAGATAGATATAATTCCCGGAAAATGCGCTCTGATACTGGGATGCGATGGCGTACGCACTAGTGCCGTAGGCGGAAATTTGGTCCCGGCACATGGATACGCGCACTTCCGGTGTCGAGAGAAATAGGTCACTGGAGACGGAAGCCAAGCAGTCATTGGCCCGGAGCCACATGAGCATTTTTTGCGCGGCTTCGTAAACGCGGGAGGGCTCAACGCCGGAAATGGTGTAAGCATACTTACCCTGATTAATACTCGTGGCACCCGTGGAGATTTGCAAAGCTGGCATGGGTCGCAGGAAAGCCATGGTTCCGGGGATGCCAAAGAGTTGCCCTGCAAATTCATTAGAAATGGTTTGGATTTTGGCGCGCTCGGATACTGGTTTCAAAAAGGCGGTGACCATGCCCTGGTTGCTCGGGAAAAAACCAATGCCAGATATGGAAAACGAACAGGCCACAGATGGATGGGCGCGGATGACAGCGTCAATTTGGTGTTGATATTCCCACATGGATTTTGGCGAGGTACCCTCCTGGGTGATGAAAATCCCTCGAAGGTTGCCGCTATCGCCATCGGGCAGGAAAGTTTTTGGGAGTTTCGCGAAACAAAACACCATGCCCAAGAGACATGATCCCCAGATGGCCAGGGAAATGGTCTTGCGGTCTAAGAAAAAATGCAGCGCGCGGCCGTAAATCTTAAGAAATGCCTCCTCCATGCGCTCGGAAAAGGCTTCCAGACGAGTTTTTTCACCGGCATCCCGCCGCTTAAGCATACGTGTGCACATTAGGGGCGTGACCGTGAGCGAAATGACACCGGAGGCGATGGTTGCGATCATGATCACGGCGGCGAATTCATGAAAAACCCGGCCAATCTGCCCGCCGAGAAAAAACAGTGGGATAAAAATGGAAACTAGCGATAGGGTCATGGACACGATGGTTGAACTGATTTCCTTGGCTCCGTTGATGGAGGCGGTTCGCGGGTCCTCGCCCAATTTTTGCATACGTCGCACCATGTTTTCTAAAAACACGATGGCATCGTCTACCAGAAAGCCGACGGCCAAGGTGATGCCCATGAGCGAGAGGTTATCCACGCTGAACCCAAGTAAATACATGGCTACGAATAGGATAAGCAGAGACATGGGCAGGGCGATAATGGGAATAACCGTATCGCGCACACGGCCGAGAAAGAAAAATATCACTAGAACCACCAGAGCGAAGGCGATGACTACCGCCTCCTGCACGTCGTAAATGGATGCAATGATATTTTTTGATCGGTCGTAGATAGTCGTAAGGTGCACGGACTCCGGTAATTGACTACAAATCTTCGGAATGAGTTGGTGAATTTGTTTGGCTACGGCGACCGTGTTGGCTCCGGCGGCACGGGAAACGGCGATAACAACGGCGGAATCGAACTCGCCCAATTCGCGAGTCCAAAACGAGTTGTGGAACGTCGATGATTCCAGGCTTTCGCTGCACTCGGCCACGTCGCGCAGATACACGGGCGTTCCATCGGCACTGCTGAGGATGATGTTCGCGTAATCGGCGGCGCTGCTGAGTTGCGCATCTGCTTTGATAACCCAGGACCGATGTTCGCCGTTCAACGTCCCGGCTCCGACCGTCGCCGTTGCTGACTGCACCAACTTAGCCACCTCCGGCATTGTTAGCCCACGCCGTTGCAATTTCTCCGGATCAACGGAAATACGCACGGCGCGCTTCATACCGTAAACATCAGACTTGGAAACGCCCTGGATGACATTGAATCGCTGGGCAACCTCATCGGAGGCATACTCGTAGAGTTGGCCGGATGGCACGGTTGTGCTGGTGAGGGCGATGAAAAAGATGGGTTGGCTGTTTGGATCCGTTTTTTCGAAAGTTGGTGGAACTGGCATATCCAGCGGCAAATTACGGGATGCCTTCTGAATAGCCGATTGGACGTCCAGGGCAGCGGAATCAATGTTTTTGTCCAACGAAAACTGCAAAGTTATGAACGATATGCCCTGCATGTTCTTCGACGTTGCGAGTTCCAGGCCTTGGATTTTGAGAAATTCCTTTTCCAGCGGCGTCGCCACGTTCGCAGCCATTGTTTCCGGATCCATACCCGGATAGGCGGCAGAAACCTGGATGACCGGATAGTCCACATTGGGCAAGTCACTGACCGGTAGGCGTGTGTAACACAAAACACCGAAAACGACCACGGCCATGGACAACAAAATGGTCATCACCGGACGGTTGATGAATGGTTCAGAAATACTTTTCATGGTACATTACCCGTAATCTTATTAATTTTGCACCGTCGCAGTAGATTCGTTCGAATTTTTTTCCACCACCGCAGGAAGAGTAACGGGTTTTTGCCTGTCCCCGTCCGGTACCACCGGCAAAGGTAGGCCATCGTCTGGAATGACAAGCGTATTTGGGGCAAGTAAAAATTGCCCAGCCACCACCACACGGTCGCCGGCGTTTAGACCGCTTGTAATAACCACATCCGTTCCGTGGGCCTGGGCAAGCGTCACTGGCCGCATCTCCGCTCGATTTTCACCATTGATTACAAACGCATACCGGCCGCGCTGATTGGTGCTCACTGCTACTTCCGGGACGAGAACCGCATTCTTGAGCGTCGAGAGAATAAGTCGCACTCGCACGGATTCACCGGGCCAGAAGGCAAAATCGGGATTGTCGAGCATTGCCCGCAGCCGCACGTTTCCCGACTGCAACGATACCTGATTGTCTACCACCGCTAACCACGCCTTCGTCCTTACGCGCGGGTCGGCCACAAGAGAAACCTCACAGGCTAGCTGCCGCTGCCGTTTAAAGTGCGCATAGGCTTTGGGAAATTCATTTTCTGAGATGGCAAAGTCCACGTAAAGTGGGTCCAACTTTTGAACGGTGACCAAAGACCCCATGCCAGGGGCGACCACATTGCCGGCGGCATAATGGTTATATCCGGCTAAACCGGCTATGGGAGAGTGAACGGAGCAAAAATTTCTATAAATTTCCGCCTGCCTTAAATTTCCATGCGCAATTTGAACCTGGCCTTCCGACTGGGCAACCATTGCCTTGAGGGCGTCGAATTCATGAGGCGCGATGTACTGACCGTTTGCCAATTCCGTTGCCCGCGTCAGATGAAGCCGATCCAGTTCCAATTTTGCCTGAGCCGCTTGCAACTGGCCCAACGCAAGTGTTACACCGACATCATAGGTGCTCGGATCGATGGTGTAGAGCAATTGCCCCGATTTAACCATTTGCCCCTGCTGAAAATGAATATCCACAATCTCTCCGGAAACGCGGGGAACAACTTCCACCGTGTCGTGGGCAACGCACACACCCAAACAGTCCACGTACAATGGCACATCCGCCACCCTGGCAACGGCAACTTTCACCGGCACCACCCGTTCCCGTCCCTGCGCCGGCGATCCCGCCCCACCTTTCCGGCAGCCGACGACCGTAAGCAATAAAGCCGCGCCCAGGAGACTTATTTTTATCCAAGCTTTTTTCATGATTTTGTCCTAATTTGCAAAGGGCTCAATGGTGCCAGCGACGTAGGCCAGACCTGCCAGGGAAAGGAAAAAATCACTTTCCGCAGCCACCAAACTAGCCCGAGATGTTGCCAGTGCTCCCTGTGCGTGCAAAAGATCGCTCAAGCCACATAATCCATTGCGATAGCTCGTGTCCACCGCTTGAAATGCCTCCGTGGCTGCGGTCAACATTTCCCGGGCCGCCTCCAACCGCTGAAATGCCGACCGATATCCATGATACTGCGACCAAACGTCCCCGGCCACCTCCAATTCCGCCGACCGATAGCCCGCCATCGCCGCCCGCCGCCGCTCCCGCTGTTCCAAAAGTTTGCAGTGTCGCCCGCCGCCGTCAAATATATCCCAGGATAAACCCAGGGAAACGTTTCCCGTTTGAGTCCTTTGCCCGTGCCCATAATCGGCTGATGTGCCCGTTGCCGATATAACGGCCTTTGGCAACAGATCTGCCCGAGCCGCCTTTTCCCCGTACTCCATCGCTGCCATCTGCGCCCTCATGGCCAGTAAATCTGGTCGCACTTGCAGCGCCTGGGAGATCATCCGTTGAACTTCCCCGTTCATGGGTGACAGCTTTTCGGGCAATTTTCCCGCCGCAACGCGTAGGTCCCTTGAAACACGGATACCAACAACTTGAGCCAGTGCCGCCCGTTTTATTTCCACTGCCGCCCGAGCCGCCTCCAGGGCATATTGAGTCTGAAGCATGTTTGCCTTGGCCCGCAGGAACGTCTGCCGGTCACCTAATCCGGTCATAAGCCTGGCTTCGCCCATCTTAAACGTTTCCGTGGCATCTTTCAAATCTGCCTCGTTAGCTTCCGCGGCGGCGATGGCCGCATTAAGCTCGAAATAACATCGTTGCACCTGATAGAGAACGGTTTGCAACGCTCGATTGTGTTGAAAATTAGCTGCCAGAAGATTCTGGTGAGTTGCCCGCGCGTTGGCCGTATTGGCTCCAAAAGTAAAAAGCACGTAATTGAGCCCAATGGATGGGTTGCTGCGGATGGTGGAATAGTCCGTGGTCGTGCTAGAAGTTTTCGTTCGGACCCGGCTCGCGACGTCGGAAATATTTACCCGGGGAAAGAAAGCACTCTGCGCGAATTTTTCCTGGGCGCCGGCCGCTCGGCACAGATGCCAAAGCCGTCGGGTTTCCGGATTGTTTTCAAAGGCAATGTTTACAAGCGCGGATAAATCTAAATCCGACTTTCCAATAGCTTCCACGGCCCGTCCACACACAGGGCTATTTGGAGTGGTCCCTGGCTCCATTTGCGAGGAATTGAAAGAAACGGATTTTGAGCCAAATTTCCACGCCGGGAGAACAGACTTACAACTTGTCAGTAATATAGCGCATATGGCGAAGAAAATGAACCTCATATTCGCAACCTTTGGGCAAATTTAAATACATCGCCGGCTAATGCAAGTGGAATAATGATGTCCTTTACCATTGCCTCTCGTTCGCGCTTGTCTAGCAATGACCAGGTGATTCGCGAAAACTTTTGGGGTCTGATCGTTCTCGTTTTATATCTTTTTTGTGCGCCAGCCGTTGGAAAGCCTCTTGTAATCAAAGATGTTTACCTGGAACGGCACGCGGAGGATGATTTTCGCCGGCTATCGTCTCGATTCCACGCCAACAGGCCGGACTTTCCCTTCACCATCCTCCGCACGGATCAGAACCAATGGGAGGGCGTTTATTTCATTCTGTCCCTGAGCCAGCGGGCAAAAAATCTTCCATCCAACGCCGAAATCAATCTGCGCTACCTAACTGGTGGCGACCCCGTACTGCACGAATTCCACCTGTCCACCTCTGACGCCAAGCCACGGTCCAATGAAATTTGGATCGGGCTTACCGGGGCGGAGCAACGGGTTAAGAGACCGTGTAATTTTCAAGCCTGGGCCATCGACATCCGCTGCAATGGAAAAATTTTGGCCGCCAAGAAAAGCTTTCTCTTCCGCGAAAAATAACCTAGCCTTCCATGTCATACTCGTCTTATCCTTCGAAATATATATGATCACCATTAAAAATCGGTTTTTGTGAATTTGCCCGCTACGCGCTTATGCTAGCATCCCTCAAGGAAATGACCAAACATAATGCCATATGATGCCATCTGCACGAAGTTCGTAAAGGAGCCGACGAGGTTTCCGAGCGATCCGCTCCTCGAGTTCAAGAAACCAAACAAATAGTTAAAGGCGAGTAAAAATTCATTTACATAACGAAGTTGCGCCATACAGATATTAATATGTTGGCTATATCGCCTAACGGCCGAGCAGATGCAAATTGCCATTTTTCAACGGCAGACCAATCGCTAATATCGCCCCTACTCAATGGGGTCGCCACGGCATCATTTCCAATTTTTAAAAAATTTCTAAGCGTACTGCTTTGGTTGACGCTCATTGTGCCAATATTAGCCTTTATTCACAAAAAGATCACCGGTAGGATGTCAGCCGTCTGGGCGTTTCTGCTCTGGCAAAACAGAACATCGTCGAAGCAACCAGCTCCGCATCCGCCAGCACCTCTGTCCACAGAACCTGTTCATACGACGTCAACATCTGGCGAATCTCCAATCACTTCCCCTGCGTCCAAACTTGATGAACCTCCGCCCATTTCTCCGGCGCAAGAACCTGATAAAATTTTTCCAGCCACCGATGTTTCTGTCATTGACGTTAACCAGGGACCTTTTCTTGCTAAAATAGAAGCACTCCTCGATGCAACTTCGCTGGATTCGGAAACTAAGAAGGCGATACTCGCGAACGCAAAATGGATGGTTGACCACAATTGGCGATTAAATTTTATCGAAAAATTCATAACTATTTCCATCGAAATGGAAAATAACGGTCTTTTCAATAAACTACCTAGAGATCTCGCGCCGCAAAAATGGTTTTTGGTTCCAAAAGCGCACAAAAAGCAGAATAAAATATTGATATCAAGAGGCCGTAGCATGTATGGCCTTTGGAAGAAAAGTTATCTTAAGTCAATGGAAAAGTGCAAGAACAATTATAGAAAATTTTTAGCCACCAAAAATCTAGATCTAGATGACTGTGAGCACAAATTTTGCTTCACCGATAAGCGACGCCACAATTATGGAACAGAAATGAATAATCACCCACTCGATCTGGCTATAGCCGCTATAATCTATCCTCCTGAAACTAAATTTTGCCTTCAGTATACACCCGACAAATTGGATGAGGTTTTTCGCAATAGAAATATTACGCTGGAAGAAGCTGAAAATTTTTTAGCCGCCCAATATGCGTATGCGCAAGGCATAATGCGCCATGTGCAAACGTTTCCCGGAAGAGAAGGCGACATGGTGCATATATATGACCGTTTTGAACCAAA
>JAITKJ010000025.1 GCA_031278455.1 Puniceicoccales bacterium
TATTTTTCCATTGCAGCTGGAGATATTCCGCGGCAGAAAATTTATCGAATAATCATGCCTAAAAAACAGCACATGAACGTGGATGCGATTGCCGATCTAGCCCGCATCGAATTGACGGACGGCGAGCGGCAGCGATTCACGGAGCAGTTGGAGAATGTTTTGGACTTCTAGCCTATCCATTTCTTATGGATTTGGCCGCAATCGTATGCCCAGCGGCGTACAACTCATAGAAAAACCGTTTGAGAAAGGCAATTTTCTTGCTATTTGACGTGTGAATAAAATGGTTTGAACCGGGAGAGGTGACAGAGTGGTCGATTGTGCCTGCCTCGAAATCAGGTGTGTCGCAAGGCACCGGGGGTTCGAATCCCCCCCTCTCCGCCGTGAGTGGTATCGTTTGCTAAAATATTCTTATCTTCATGTCGGCACTAGAGTTGCTATGTCGATCCCGCTCAACAATAACAGAGTACGTGTTATTTATAATAAACTCAACCTCAATGGTATCTTTCCCTCCATCACAGATGTCCTGCCCCATTTGAATGCGAACACGGTCAGCAAAATTGCCGCCAAAGAGGTTGGACCCAAGATAAACCCCCAAAACGCTTGCCTGGTTTCGATCGAAAAATGTGCCAACCTTATTGCCGGGCATACGGCCAGAGGTAATCATGTTGATAATGGCGCCATTAGGCAATGTTGGAGATGAGCTGAATGTGCAAGTAGGCGTAAATCCTTCACCAAAAAGGCGCAACCGCAGGCTATAATTGTAGAGTCGTGACTCAGAGTCAACATCCCATATTGGCGTAAAATGCGATGGATCAAGAGTGATGTTCCCATGTGTTATGCGAAATCGTGCAAACGGAAACAAAATAACACCCTGACTGATAATGCCCTGCCCATGGATGACCGGAGCTCCAGTCGTGCCATATATGGTTGCCTGCGCGGAAAGTACGCCATGAAAATAAGGCATATTGATACGCAGGAAGCGATCCCCGCTCAACGAAATATTAATGTTCCAATCTTTTGGAAATATAATTTCACTGTGTGGGAAGCTTCCGGCCATTTTTTTCGGTTTCACCGTTTCTGCGTACCACTGGCTTGGCAGAAAATTTACATTTCCAGATAAGGTCGTTTTTGCCGAACCGCGTTCTTGTGCATCGGTAACCAAGCTAAAATCAATGTCGCCAAAAAACATTGCTCCGTTTTTATGAAATAATGGTGCATTTGAACCGGATGCGTGCAAATTGAATTGAAAATCATGCCAGCGTTTGTGACTAACAGTCCCTGTTAGCGACATGCCTCCTTGGCGAAATTTGGCAGAAGCGCCTTCGATGCTAATTGTGTCGCCATCAAAATTTATGCGACACTGTAAGTCATGTATGCCGCCCGCCTGCCCAACGGTGCGTGTTTCGATGTCTAATAGCTCAATGTTGCCATAGGCTTTTCCTGATTTTACGGTTAGAGTGCTGTTTATCATTCCTTGCGGACGTGATCGTAGCGGAACATTAGGCATCAACATACTAATTGGAACGTTTTTCGCGTGGATAGCTCCTTTGAATTTATCGAGTGCCGCCCAGAATGCTTTTAATGGATCGGCGCAATTTAACCAGGCCTGCAAGGCCTTCCGAAGCGACCGCATTTTAATGTTAAACTCAAAACGCAAATCTGGACAATCCCGATGAAGCAATTCGCCACTCAAGAAACTATCATCAAGGCGTATATTTTCAATTGAAAATGAGGAGCCTTCGATTTGTATTTTTTTAATTTGCATCCCCGAAAAGTGGAATATCGGCGACTTCAACGCCCAAATGATGCGCTTAATGTTTACCCGACTGTCACCGAATTTGTCGTAGTGCAGTGAATTTTCTGAATTTATTATGTTTTTTACAAAACTCCCGCCAATCGTAACAGTATCAACCTGAATCCTTCCCGCAAAGGGATATTTGAAAAGCAGTTCGATGAGTGTAAAAAAAAGATTTCCAGTGATTATTTGATTTGTGCTCATTTGGAACTTCGAGGATTGGTACCTGACGTTTTGTATGCGGCGGGTAAAAATTGAAGGACCAGGCTCATTGGTGTAACTGATAGGAAGAGCGCGCAACACGCGTGACGCCAGATAATATGCCCCTCCGCCGACTATACACGCAAGGCAAAAAACGCCAGCGAGACCCCATTTAACAATTCGCCACAACAATTTCACATGCAAAAAACAACATCAACAATCTAATAATGGTTAGGTGTCTTGCAATTTATTTCTATCTAAAATGGCTTCCTCCAGTCACTTTTTCAGTTTTGCGCCAATAAGCCTGTCGGTCAGTTGAACGAACGCGCCGTTTCCAAGAACATTTGCCGTCGTGGCAAACGGGTCAAGAATGAGGTACATGGAAAAAATAAGAGAAGCCATGGTCCCGCTGAACCCAAATGCACGCTCAATAATCGGGAGTGCCACGATTATGCCGCCGCCCGGAACCGCCGCGACGGAAAATTTGGCTAAAACAAATTGAAATGCAAACGTTAAAAAAAGCGTCATTGATGGTCCTGGCAAATGGTAACTACGTAGAATGGCATAGATCAACACCGTATCGATTATGCAATCCCCGACCAAGTGGATATTGGTAGTCATGGAGACAATGGACCGCGCCAGTGGCTTATTAGCGGTATTTTTTTCTGCGGCAGCCAGTGAATATGGAAGTGCGGCAGCGCTTGACATACTGCCGAAGGCGCAAACCACGGCTGGGAACATGTTGCGCAATGCCGCCAATGTGCGGCGAAAATTGTACCCATTGGCGATCCAATAAAATAAAAAGAGATACGCTGACAGCGCGCAGAGAATAACTGCAACAACGGACACATACTGGCGAACAAGCAATATCAATTGGCCATTATATTGCATCTTTAGAAGGAACCCGAGGAGAAACATTGGAATTATGGCCAAAATTATACGGAGTAATTGCCTGGCTAGACGATCAAGTAACGATGTAATTTGGATCGTCTTATTGGATGGCAACTTCGCCGTGGAAATGCCGCCAATAATTCCCGCGGCCATGGCCCAAGCATTCGGAATGAGTTTTGGTAATTGAAAATCGAAGGCTGGGGCTAACTCGCGACCCACGGCGGGGATTGAAAGATCCCACGGAACCATATAGATCGCCCTACCAACGAAATGTCCCGCAAACGTTGCGAAAAAATTTGAGATGCATACCATTAGGAACGTGAACCCAATTATTAGAGACGCATTTGCGCCCATGTGATGAAATGTGCAAAATAATAAACTAAAAATAACAAATGGCATCAAAAACACAATTACTGATTTAAGTGTTATGCTGATAGCCAGTAAAAACTGAAACAGTCCATGCGGCAGACTCTTGCCAAAGATAAAAACAAAAGCAATAAGCAATAAAAGCAAAAACGGCATCCTTCTGGACATTCCTGATGACTACACGCCGAGATTGCTTCAAAGACAAGATTAAAAACGGAAGAATAAAGACCGGGTGTCATCACCTTTGCAAATGCATTACGTCAACACTGGTTGGCGAGGAAGTACTCGAACCCGCAACCCTCCTGCTAAGATTTCATCATCGTCTTCCGCCACATCATTGAATTCGTAAAACGTAGTGCGGCCCACAAGCTTCGCTAGGACAATAAATTAAAAAACCATGTAACCTGGGACAAATTTCAGTAATGATTGACTGCAAGGCATGAGCAAATTTCATGAATTACTGCCCCGAAAAAAATGTAAGGCGCGAATGGAATCTGCCGCGAACGCGAAAGTTTGTTTTTAAAAACCTCATGTAGCATGGCTAGCCACGCGGCATAGGAGATGACGCGGATGCTGCCATCGGTGCCCAAAAATGTTCCCAAAACACCAGAGAGCTTAATATCGCCAAAACCCATTCCTTCCCGGCGGGTTATGGATTCAAAGATCATTGCCAGCCAAAACATTCCACTGGAAACAAGCAGTGCATCTCGAATGGCACCTTCAAGGCCATTTGACGGTACAAAGCATGCCAACAATAACCCGATGCCAATACCGCCATAATTGACACAATCGGGTATGTGTCCATTTTTGTTGTCACAGGTGGCGGCGACAGCGAGGCAAATGAGCAGAATTGTGTGGTAAATCAATTGCATGGGTGTGTGCCGTGCTATTCTGGGAAAGGCATATTTTGAAAGAGTTCCATCCACGCACTGCGGAACTTGCCATTGGAAAGCGTGTATGTGCTAAGAAGTCCCTCTGTGTAGTAGATACCTAAAAAGTCAACGTTCTCTCTTTCACAAAATTTTTCAAAGTCCGCGAGTGTCTCCTTATTATCGTCGATCAACAGTATACGTTGTATTTTAATTTTTTTTCCATCCAAAAAGGCTTTTACGCAGACGGATTTCTTCGCCAGATTCGTGCTAACTACGACTTCATCGACAACGCACGGCATCAAATTTTCATAGGGAAGTTCCTCTTGGGGAATTTCAAGATAGCTAACGGTCCCGTTCTTCGTATCGCCAGGCAGGTAAGTTTGATAGCCTTTTTTTCTTAAATTTTTTCGGAGCCATTTGGTAATTTCTGGAACGCCGTTGCCTGAAAGTGTCCGCCCGTCAAAGGATTCGCTAACGAATATGGTCGGAATTTTTTTTCTACAGAGATTTTGGTTGAGCGACAGAATTCCTTCGTTCACACACCTGGTTCCCGACTTTTTAATCAATTTCCAAACGGCGAGATAGATGTAGTAGGTATCCTCACTTGAATTTCTCAAAAAAAGTCCGCGATTGGCCAAAGACTCAATGAAGCATTGAAAGTAAATCGCTTTTTGCTTTTCCGTATAGGCCGGAAAATGAAGCAGTGGATCCGAGGGAATAATTAATACGGAGTTGACGTCAAAAACGGCTAGCGTTTCTTTATTTGCACCGAAGCGCTGCACATGCCCGAGCACCTCGCCGATACTTTCACATTTTACGGTTTCTGCGCCAACCTGGATAAAAACCATTGAGACGGCCAGCCCTACGTATGCTGCCAATTTTGAAAATACTCGGCCCATCGAGCCTTAGCATCGTAAATCATTGACACTTTGTAAAGATTGATGTTGTCGGCCGCCTGTAGACTAGACGGCAAGCACCTTTTTTCTGCGCAGATCGCGTCCGATGTTTTTATTCTCCGGGAAGCGGTAAGTGTCGATTTCCGCTCCGGGATACTGGTGATATTTTGCAAAAATGACATTAACACACGACAAACTTCTCGCGAAAGCCGATCTGCAAAAAATATTTTTCAGAGGAGGGGATGATTTTCGTTAAAAATTGAAAGAAAAAGCGGCATAATAACACGCGAAGCCGCTTTGACTGCGTTCGCTGCGATTAAAGGAAGCGTAAAAGTATTTTTCTGTGCCTTTTTGGGATTTCGGTGGAATATTTTAAGGCATTTTTGCTCAAGGCGTGTAGTGCCCAATCTTCCGCGACCATGAAGTTAAAAGTCATGTGCCGCGCTCATCATTCCCATTTTTCAGTTGACATCTTTCGAGGATCGACTTACAAACACGTTGTTTTTGGCGATTCTATAGACCTATACATTTCTGTGTCAAAAATTTTGCAGGCATTTGTGCCTCATTTCCGTCTTGAGAGGTGCTGCGGCGTGTATTTGGCGAGAGAATTCATGAATGCTGATTTTTCGCGGTGATCGAGTATGGAGTTTCTTCGTTTGTCGTGGTTAATAGTTTATGTCAGTGCGGCTTAACTTCTTAGGATTTTCCCAATGTATAGTCGGGCCTGTTGAATCTTGGCGCTAAAACAACAACTAATTTGTGCGCATGTCGACAAAACGCTTCCGGTGAAGTTCTTTAGCCAGGCTTTCAAGTGTGCCCAATAATGCTCTATTGGGTTCAATTCCGGTGAATATGGCGGCAAAAAAGCACTTTGCAACTATGCCGCTTGGCAATTTTAACAATTTCATTCTTAACATGGAGTGGCGCATTATCCATTATGATCACATCATCCACTAAAAATTTCGGACACGCTTTAGTGTCGAGCCAAGTATTTAAAAGCTCGCTATTGCATATTTCGACAAAACTGTCCAATGCAATCATTTGATTGCCGCGCAATGCTCCGATAACATTTACGCGTTCATGGCAATGTCCGCTACGTATTTTCTCGACATAAACTGTTCCGCGTTTCACCCATGAGCGGTCTCGTGTTAAATTTTTTTGTATGCCAGCTTCATCGATATATACACGTTTTTCGGGAGGAATTTTTTTTATGGCCTCCTCAAATCAAAAATCATCAGGCTTTGCTATAGTTCTTCCGATAAGCCGGCGTGAGATCCATGACCGTTGTCGCTAGTCCCTCCTGCTGGCTCTGGTGGAGTTCTCCAACGGTAGCAAGTAAAGTTTTATTGCCCAAATCTCCATAGAATTCGAGAGGAAGGAATTGGCTGTTTTCCTGGAACATCTTTTGCAGCTGTGCAAACCCTTCTGGACTTTCTTGAAAGAAGTTCGCCATGTTGCCGGTGTAAACGCGGCGGACCGTAAATCCACCTTCGACACCACCGGGCTTATCTCCGATAATCGCCCACCCCGGCGTAAATTCCTTTAACGCTCCCCTTTGAATGTCGCTACGAATTTCTGTGGATGTTTTCGCCATGTTTTTTCGCCGGATTTTGTGCCTATTTGGGCGGGAAGCGAACTGCTTGCCGATATCCATTGCCGTTATTTCCACATCCCGGTCGATGGTAATTTCGGCAGACTCACTTGCTTGTTGCGCTATCATAGCATCTTGAACAAACTCAGGAGATATGATAGCTTCGTCCTGACGTATGTTCGGAATATCTGGTAATGGCTGCGTGAAGCGATCCCTAGGAAATAAAAGCGACACCATTACTGATTTTGTGGTATTTATAGCTAAATGTCAACATGAAATTATATATGCGAATGGGCCGTCGTGTGCGATTTGATCTAGAAAATTATAGGACAAAACTTGTCTGGGATTACTCCGCGAAAGCATATTCGTGCTTGCTGGCATTTATGACAATTGTTATTTGGCTTAATTTTGAGGCTGGAAAAAGTGAACCGTGAAATTGTGTATTTGCAAAGAATGCCAATTGACTGATTTTTGTATTGAAATCTAATGTGGAAATATTAGTTTTCTGTCGGCGGCAATGGGGGAGGAAAATCAAAATTTGGATGCCGACGGGCACGAACGGAACCTCCCCGAAGCTGTGCGGGACGGTTACGGATTCGACGAGTTAATGGGTTTGTATGCTCATGATTTTGAAGATCTCGACCGTTTTAAATTGTCGCGCACCTCTCCCCACGAACTGGGCCAATTTCTTGCCAGGTTAAACGCGAGTGAGCAAACTGAATTTTTATACAATTTGTCCGATCGTACGGCCGGTGAAGTTATCGCTGAAATGTCCGATTCTGCTGAAGTGCTCATGCAGATGAAGGATCGACGGGCGCTCCGCATTCTGGAACATTTAGAACCAGATGATGCTGCCTACATTGTCAGGCAGTTGGATGCACACACGAGGGAACGAATTTTACGAAAACTTCCCGGGGAAGCGGCACGCACTATCGCAGATCTACTTCATTACGAGGCTGATACAGCCGGTGGCGTAATGACGCCGCATGTGAATAAGGTGCAGCTTGCATGGACCGTTGATCAAGCAATCCAAATGTTGCGGAATACGGGTGATCATAATGAGAACTTGGATATTATCTTCGTGATAAACGACGAGGGCAAGTTGAAGGGGACTATTTCATTACATAGAATTATTCGTGCCGCAGGAGGGCAAAAAATTGAAGAAATTTTCGATCCAGATGTCCAGGGAGCATGCCAAGCCGACGCGATGAGCGTTCATGTGGCTCAACTTATGGCAGAATTTGACCTACAAAACCTGCCAATCGTAGACAATTTTGGGCGTCTGATTGGCATGGTCACCCACGATGATGTAATTGATATTCTACAGGAAAGCGCCACGAAAGATATCCAAATTTTACATGGTGCAGGGGCCGATGAAAATATTCATGATCCGGTTACCTATAGCGTCGCCAAGCGGGCACCCTGGCTTCAATTTAACCTGATTACTGCGGCCATGGGTGCTTTTGTGGTATCCATGTTCCAGGCGCAAATTGAACAATTAACATTGTTGGCCGTTTTCATGACCATGATTACCAGTTTGGGCGGAAATGCAGGCGGGCAGACTTTGGCTGTCTCAATTCGCAGTTTGGCGTTGGGGGACTGGAAAAATGGTGATACCGTCGGCATTTTTCTCCGGGAAATGTTTAAGGGCCTGCTCAATGGCAGTATTACTGGACTCATCGCAGGTAGTGTATGCGCGCTTATTACCCGCAGCGTGCCAGTTGGAGCCACCATTTTCCTGGCCATGACGCTCAATATGGCATTATGTGGCATGTCTGGCGCACTCATTCCGCGAATTCTTCAAAAATTGAAAGTCGATCCAGCCCAGAGTGCTTATATTTTCTTGACGATGGTAACGGACACGGTCGGAATGTACATCTTCCTCCTGCTCGGATGTTGGTTGCTCTTATAAGGCATAGGTGTGGTCGGTGTCAATTTTAGATGGTGTTATTTTTTGTTTTATGATCTTTTTTTGCGAGTGGAACCTTGACAGATTCGATAAGAAAAGTGAAATTGGAATAGTTTTTGTATGGTGTTGGAATATGTGGAAGTAGAAGGTAAAGTTGTGGCGGTTCTCCCTGGAACAATGTTCCGTGTGGAATTGAAAAATGGGCATCGAGTTCTTGCGCATATTTCAGGAAAGCTTCGGAAAAACTTTATCAAGTTTACCGTCGGCGACATGGTACGGTTAGAGATTAGTCCGCAGGATGTGGAAAAAGCGCGAATTACCCACCGTTTAAGAACGGCTTTTGCATATCGAAATGCCCCAATGCGCAGCTTTGGACCTCGCCGCAACTAACATACACGCGTGAAATTCTTGTTTTGGCACGCATGGAACGGCAAGGTGGCATTTAATACATTTGGTCTTGTACAAAGTGCACAATCAATCGATTTTTATATCGTTCAACCGCCATATTTTATCTGCATATTCCTTGACGGTGCGATCGCTTGAGAATTTATCCATGCGCGCCACGTTAAGTATGGCCATGGAATACCAAAGTTCCTGGTTTAGGTATGCCTCCGAAACTAAATCTTGTGCGGCAATATACTTACGATAATCCGCAAGGACAAAAAAGCGATCGCCGTCATTTAGCAGCGTTTCGGCAATCCTTCGTACGGGGTTGAAACCGTCGTCTTGTTCAAATAACTCTGACTGCATCCAATCCAAAATATACTTTAGTTCGTCATCTTTCTGATAAAAATCGTGCGGATTGTAGGTTGGGCGGAGTTGATTTAGTTGATCAGCCGTGTGTCCAAAAATGAATATATTGCCATCTCCAACTTGTTCGAGAATTTCGACGTTTGCGCCGTCCAAAGTTCCAATTGTCAGCGCACCGTTCATAGCAAATTTCATATTTCCGGTTCCTGATGCTTCAGTTCCAGCTGTGGAAATTTGTTCCGAAAGATCCGTGGCAGGAATTATTTTCATGGCCGAGCTGACATCGTAATTTGGAATAAAGACAACTTTGATGCGATCGCCAATGCGGGGGTCGTTGTTGATGTGATGGGCCACAAGATTAATGGCATGGATGATTGTTTTAGCCATGAAATAGCCCGGTGCTGCTTTTCCTGCGAAGATAAACACGCGTGGCGGGAATTCCAGCTTGGGATCGTTAAGCAAGCGGTGATAGAGAGATAAAACGTGCAACAGCTTTAAGTGCTGACGTTTGTATTCGTGAATGCGTTTGACTTGAGAATCAAATATGGCTTCTGGACTTACATCAACGCCGCAACGAATTTTGATATATGCAGCAAGAGAATTTTTGTTCTGGAGTTTAATGCGAGCAAACTCATTGCGAAAGGCGAGGTCATTTGCGTATGGCTCTAATTTCCGCAAATGGCTGAGATCAATAATCCATTCGGGGCCAATTGTTTTATTGAGCAATTCCGCCAGACGTGGATTTGCAGAGTTGATCCAGCGGCGCGGGGTAATACCGTTGGTCACGTTCTTAAACTTCTTGGGAAAAAGTTTGGCAAAATCTGGAAATAGCGAACTTTTTACCAACTCCGAATGCATCGCAGCAACTCCATTGACTGATTCGCTTCCGATCACGGCCAAATTTGCCATGCGTACGAATTTTGTTGGTCCCTCTTCAATGATGGAAAGTGCTTTGATTTTTTCAGTATCATTGAGGTGATGCTTTTGGGCCACTGTCTTTATGAAATGTTCATTAATTTCATAAATGATATGTAAATGATATGGAAGTACGAATTCAAATAGAGGAACGCTCCATTTTTCAAGTGCTTCCGGCAAGAGCGTATGATTTGTATAATTGAACACATTGGATGTGATATTCCACGCCTTTTCCCATGGAATTCCGTTCTCGTCAATGAGAATGCGCATTAACTCGACGACGGCAATTGTGGGGTGAGTGTCATTTAGTTGGATGCATACTTTTTCGCTAAAATTATCCCAGGTATTATTACCATTAAAATGGCGGCGAATGATGTCGCGCAGGGAACAGGCGGCAAAAAAGTACTGTTGCACCAGGCGCAGTTTCTTACCAGAATCGCTGGAATCGTTAGGATAAAGAACGCGGGAAATTGTCTCACTTTCGGCTTTTTTTTCAACCGCCTCCAAGAAGTTGCCAGCATTGAATTGGTTGAGATCGAATTCGTCCGATGCTTTTGCTTCCCACAGGCGCAAAAAGTTAACCGTTTGAGCTCCATAGCCAACGACTGGTATATCCCATGGGATGCCGCGCAGCGTTGTGTATCCAACCCATTTTTTTCTTGGGTTGCCCGATGCGTCCACGATATCTTCCACGTGTCCGTAAATTGGAATGGTTTGCATATTTTCCGGCCGGTTAATTTGCCATGGATTTCCGCGGAGTAACCAATTATCGGCCAACTCCTTCTGTCGAAAATGGACAAACTCCTGGCGAAACATGCCAAATTCGTAATGTATGCCATATCCAACTGCTGGATAGTTAAGCGCTGACAACGAGTCCATGATACAGGCCGCCAATCTACCCAAGCCACCGTTGCCCAAGCCCATATCCGATTCCTGTGCCTCAATGGCGTCAAATTTCAGGCCTAACTCACGCAGCGCTTTTTCGTTTAGGTCAAACATTTGGCAATTGTTAAGATTGTCCCGCAAAAGTCGTCCCATCAAATATTCCATGCACATGTAATAAACGCGGCGGCAATTGGCGGTATGCTGTGCCTCTTGCGTCTTAATGAATCGTTCGAGAATACGATCGCGTAAAGCATAGGCATCTGCGAGAAACCAATCATGAACCGTGGCGCTGCCTGGTTCGCGGGCGAGTCTACTTTCCAGGTGTTTAACAATGCGCTCCTTTGCCTGGTCAACCTTCCAGGAAAGATGTCCTGGAATAAGCGGATTTTTGCACTGCGTCGTACGAACGGACGTCAAACCTTTTGTTGTCATTTTTTCTCCTAAACTTTGATAATAAGATTTCCTTTATTAAATTCTGAAACTAGTTCCTGCGGAATTTCTTCTGGGGCACAGCCACTTTCTTCCACGTGCAGATCCTGGCCAGCGTCCTCTTCGCCATCGTCGAACTTTTCCTCGTCTCCATCCTCATAGCCCAAATTGTCGCCGATTTCAGCTGCTTCCGCTGCCACAGACGTATCTACATGGGACGTGTCGGCGGCAACTAGACTATCCCCATTATCTGCGTCCAACGCGTTTTCTTCTTCGCTATTATTTGCTTCTGAAACGGACGTGGTGTCGTTCTCTTCGGTGTTAGCATTGGTGGTTGTGGCCTTATCCGCATTGGCCTCGCCTTTTTGAGGCGTTTTGTTGCCAACATCAGTCGTTTCTGCGGGATTTTTGTCAAAATTTTTTGCAGGGGTTTTACTTCCTTCCGGAGGCAGAATATCAGACGGCTTTTCCGGCTGAGCTGGCGCGGAGGCAGTTGGTTGTTCCGCCAGATGCGGCCCGCTTGGATGCATACTAACGGACATCTTGCTATTATGACGGGCCGTGGCATTATGTTCAACAAAAAATTAACTTACAGTCCAACCCGCGTGGACAACACCGTTAAATCAGGCGCCCAACCATAAAAGATAGGATAAAAAAGCGGGAATTGCAAATTAGCGCTTGGAAAACTGAAATCTTTTGCGCGCGCCAGGTTGCCCAGGTTTCTTGCGCTCTTTCATACGAGGATCGCGGCGGAGCATCATTGCGCGCTTGAGTCCCAGGCGCACTTCCGGTTGCATGGCAACGAGCGCACGGGATATGGCGTGAGAAATTGCGCCAGCCTGTCCTATAACACCGCCACCTTCAACACGTATGCCAACATTAAGCATTCCTTCCATCTCCGCCACACAAATCGGAGCAAGGGCAATCCTGGAAAATTCTGTGTCACGGCAATAATCCGTGGCGGACTTTCCATTGACGAAAACCTTTCCCGTGCCCCTTGAAAGGCGTACGCGTGCCACCGCAGTTTTCCGCCGCCCAGTTCCAAAAAACTCCACACTTTTGTCTATTTCCATGAAGCGAACTCCTACAATTTGACTGGCATCTGAGCCGCATGGCGATGCTCCGCACCACCGTATACTTTCAACTTGCGAATCATCTGGTCGGCCAAGCGATTCTTCGGAAGCATTCCTTTGACGGCGTGTTCGACTAAGAAGCGTGAATTTCGCCCCTTCATTTCCGATGCGCTGCTATAACGCTCGTTGCCCATGTACCCAGTATAGAACATGTATTCCTTTTTTGTAGCCTTGTTCCCAGTTAAGCGTACCCTGTCTGCGTTGATGACGATGACAAAATCACCAGTATCCACATGCGGTGTGTAAATTGGCCGATGTCGCCCGCGTAATATACCAGCAATGCGAACGGCCAATCTCCCCAAACTTACATCGGAAGCATCAAGCAAAACCCACTGCTTTTGCCCTGCATCATGCATTTCTTTCTTTGCCAACGTTGTGCTCATAAAAAACCAATCCAACAACGAATCGTAACATCCTAACTCCAACCAATGGTTGCATACCCACCGTAAAAAGGGCCAATGTCAAGACATGCTCACTAAAATTTTCGGCAAATTTGTCATCTGGACGCGTATTTTTGCGATGATAAATTCACCAAAAGGCATCGGAAGCTGCTGTGGTTGTACCTATGGTCGGGATTGTTATGTTTTCGCCGTCGCGAAACGTGCCAGGTAAACGCAGAAATCTAGCAGTGGAAGGCTCACTGTCGCGAGGCTTTGCGCGTGAATGGAACCGATTGCTCGTTCCTAGACCATCTTCAGGCGGCTAGCACGGCAGGATCAATCGGCCGGGCGGTGTGACACATTGGCGAAAATCGCGCAAGCAGCAAATAAGTGCGCCAGACTACAAATAATGCGCTTGAGTGTATCGGTTTTTGCGCTAAGAAGGTCTTGAGTGAGTTTTTTGAGGGCGGGACTCCTTCCGATCAAGCCAGTCTCCTGATGGGAACTCTCAGGCAGTTGCGGCAGTGTGTCAAGTTTCCCGGCGAAGTGGCATGATGACGCAAAGGAAATTGTTGTCGGTGCGGATTACTCCGGCGCTTAGGTGGTCTCGAAACTCGAAGATAATCTCATCACATTTCAAGGCACGAAGGGGTTCTACCAAGTAACGTGGATTAAATCCAATTTCTACTGGCTGCTGGTGTCCATTGGTGACGGCCAACCGCTCTCTAGCATCGCCATACTCCGCACTGGATGCGGAAATTTCCAAAATGTTTTCGCCGAAGGTTAACTTAACGGATTTGTTAATATCACTTGCAACCAGGGCCGCCCGCTGGATGGCTGCGAGGAAAAGCTCCCGGTTAATGCGCACGCGGGAATCGGTGCTGCCAGGAATAACCTGCTTATAGTTCGGATAATTTCCCTCGACCACTTTTGAAATAATGTACGCGAAGGAAGGACCCGAAGTTGATTTGCAAATGACACGAAACGCAACCTGGCGGGCGTTGAAGGACAGCTGGACTTCGGTGCCGTCGGCCAGAAGTTTTTCCAGCTCTTCGACGGTTAAACTGGGAACGATGAAAATGCCATTAGGACCGTGGGCTTCCTGGCATATGGTTGCTAGCCGACGTCCATCCGTGGCAACCAGAGTCATGCGGTCTTCGGAAAAATTAAAATATATACCTTTAAGAATTTGCCGGTGGTCATCAGGAGATTGGGCGTAGGACACGCAGGAAATCATCTGGCGCAAATCCGCTGCGTCCATGGAAAACGTTTGAGCAGCATCGAATGTGGGCAGTGGTGGAAAATCGGCGGCATCGGCGGTGACAATACGAAAAATCGATCCGCCACCGGAAACTTTCAACTGCCTTCCCGGGGACAGCGTCTCCAAATCCACATCCGCACAGGGGAAGGCTTTGACGATTGATGCAAATTTACGCACATTGACCGTCGTCTTTCCGGCCTCCGTGATTTCGGCACCGATGGAACAGCAGATGCTGCAATCCAAATTGGTGGTGGTCATGGTTAGTTGCCCGCCGTCCGCCTCCAAGAGGACGTTTCCCAGGATTGGCGTCAGCGGGCGCGAGGCCACAACATTCATAACTTGCTGCAGCCCGGAACTTAATGCATTACACGTCACCGAGATTTTCATTTTCAGGCGAAATTTGCCCTTATTTTTCCGCGCGGACAAGTTTTTTCGTCGTTCACTTTATCGGCGAAGCCAAGCACGGGGAAGGCACCCCGCGGTAAACCATAGGCCGGTCTCCGCGATATTTTTAAGCATGGCACCGACTAGCGCGAAATATTTTGACGGATGCAGTGGAAGTGGTAAACTGCCACTTGCAACAATCATCTCAAAATCCAGAGGATAAAGGAGTTTCTGCGTGTCGATCATTTCATCGCCATTGAATTTTGCCGACCTCAAGGCCGCGAGTGTCTATTATGAAATCTTAAACTGTGATCCGACCAAATTGCGGTCCATCGCATTAGAGGAACGATTTGAGAAAAACATCGACGGCACCATGGTCTATTACAATATTTTTTCCAATGGCGGCTATGCGCGCGCACGCGGCAACTGCGGGGAATTTGTAAAAATGACGACCGACGACGGCCGAGAAGTTTTTCTCCACTTTTCGCAGGTTTTCGGACCCACCTGGGCTGCGCGGCAGAAAATGGATACCCTCGCCTATGTTCTCGGGGCGACATACCAAAATACACATCGACAGATGGCCATGCTTAATGACCTCATAAACGAGGCTGCAGCGCTGAATGAGTCCATGCGCAAGTTTAACGACATTTATTCCTCTTTTGCGGCTAACGCCCTAAACTATGACAGCAGTGCGCC
>JAITKJ010000004.1 GCA_031278455.1 Puniceicoccales bacterium
GGAGCTGGAGCTGGAGCTGGAGCCAACAAAAAAGCCGGCAGAAGAGCTACCAAAAGGGCTAACAGAAGAGCTAACAGAAGAGCCAGGCCCGCCACAAGACATACCCAGTCGCAAAGACATCGCGAGCGCGTATCGGGAATTTGTCGATTCATTACTTGCAGTAGGAGAAGCTAATGCGAGCACACCCTTTCCCTCAGAAGCTGCGCCGTCATTCTGCCTCGAAAAAGCAAAACGTGCACTTCAAGTACTTTGCGCCCGCGGAATACAGATTCCGCGGATGGTTGACTATGAACGCAAACCAGTTAGATGGCAAAAACCGTTTCTGACAAAAATTCTCGCATCTGATGATCCGGAATTTCGAAAATTAGGACGTATTTTTTTATCAAATAGCGCGGACGGAGTTTCATTGTTGGTAGGAAATTCCCCTCTCTGTACAGGTTTTTTTGCGTCCCTATCGGATGAGCCAAAAAAGGACGAAATGCGTAAATTTTTCATGGAAAACCCAAGACTTGTAAAATGGTCACTCTTCAGAAATCCAGCAACCGTGGTACGAATTTTTGCGTCACTTAACTGTCTCACAGATATCTTGCAAAATAACGATTTCGACAACTTTTTTTACCTGCTTCGGTTTGCCGACACAAAATATGTTATGGCTGACTTTGTGGAAGGCATTGAGGCAGGCGAACTATGCGCGTGTTGCGCTGCAATGCTTCGAAATCCAAAAACGCGGGGAAAGTACCTTGCCATGTTAGGAGAAAATATACATTATAGGCGAAAGGTGTGCGGACCCTTCCCGCTAAGCAGCATTTTCATCCATGGGTGCGATGCGCTTGATGATTTTTGCCAGAAAGATCCGAAAGCATTTGTGAAATTTGTGATATTTTCACCAAATTCGTTTGTCAGAGAAAAAGGCACGGAAGCTGCCAGTCGTCACCTAAAATTTGGCGTCCCCGCATATGTTCGCAAAAATCCCACTTTGTTTATTAGACAAGTTTTAGCAATGGGCGACCCGTTTATTGGCGACGGCTACGAATTTTTAGAAAAACATGGTCTCTTTGATGTCGTTTTTGCCGGCGATGACTTCATGGAACTAGTTTTGAAATCATTAGATTCGAACATCGCTGCCTCTGGCATTAGTTTTATCGTCCGGAATAAATTATCTCAACGGTTGTTTCAAAAATGTGGCCGTGAAATTATTCAGTTTATTCTAGAAGGCGGACGAAATACTCGGCTTGGAGCGTTGTTATGCGCAATTGCGCGATCTAATGAAGTTTCATCCGTCTTACGCAGCGAGCCGCACGGGAGTTTTTTTGATCAATTTTCGAAGAAAATATTATCCTCTGCGCCAAACCGCATACAACTTCAAGCGATCACATCACTCGCGAATGCGTTTGGGAGACCCGATATCGCAAAGGACGCTCAAGATAAACTTGCGGAATTTCCCTGTGTTTGTTTTAAACAAACGACTTGCGAGGTACAACCAGAGAAAGTCCTGGCATTAGGCAGTTTTAGTAATATGTTGTCGTACGACATGGTAGGTCGACAGGCGTTGGAATATGTTCAGCTACAACATTTTCAACCTCAAAACAATATAGCCAATTTGGCTGCGTATATTGAGCAAGAGATGAACAAATGTTATCCTGGCGAAATGGTCGAGGACCGACTTGCTAAGGAGCAGCAGGTATACCAAAGCATGGCAAGAAAATTTTATGCTAGCAATTCTAAATTTAACGTTAACAGTTTGTATTCCGCTGATGATCGTATACGCAGAGGCGGATATGATGCGTTAGGGAAGGAATTCCCTGGTGTGTTGTCCTGGAAAAAAATATTGCCCCCCAAAGTGCTGCCAACACTTTGCCCATTTTTATTATTGTCAACACAACCGCTTGACATCGGTAGGGATTCCCTTTATACGGAAAGTATCGATGCAAAAAGGTGTGTAGACGTGTGTGCCGATGCGTTGAATTTTTTTAAACAATGGAATATTTTAGACGACGTACTGTTGACGCCTACAGATTATGGAGTGCCGTTTTTTATGTTACTCTTGCTCTCCCCGGATGGCAAGCAGCGTGAAATAGGTTATAACCTTATGAAGAATAATATGACTCAGGAAAACGTTCAATTCTTCGCCCAAATGGTGCTTAATTCCTGCGATGCCGAAATATGCAAAGCAGGAATAAATTTTTTGAAAAGCATTGGCATCAGTCACGTGGAAATAGACGACGAAATTTACAAATTAGCACCTTACTAAATGCAACAATGATGGATTTGCTAGCGGGTATAGTAGAATTTTTGAAAAGCCAGTTGGGCCGACCGTCGTGGGATGAGTACTTCATGGCCATCGCTCATCTGGTGGCCATGCGTTCACCGTGCGACCGTTTGCATGTTGGTTGTGTTATCGTTAGTCCAGACAAGCTTGGAAATCGCATTATTGCCGTTGGATATAATGGTTTTCTACCGAGGATTCCGCATGTGTCCCACATGCGCGATGACCATGAAATTGCCTCGGTCCACGCGGAACAGAATGCACTTGGTGATGCGGCTCGGAGAGGAATTTCCGTTGATGGTGCCACTGTCTATGTTACACACTATCCCTGCGTTCACTGCGCGAAAGCCATGCTATCCTCTGGCATTGCTGCGGTGAAATACTTCGAAGACTACCGCAACGATTCGCTCGTAAAAGAGTTGTTCGTGCTGTGTAATGCTTCGCTGGACAAGCTTTCGTTGGCGTGATGTCGAATGCAAGCCTGAAAAGCATCGTGAATGATGCCCACCTTTCCAATGGCAACGCAATGTGATTTGCAAAATTTTTGCAATGATGTGTTGACTCGGAAAATTTTTGGCGTTCGAAAGCGCTGTTTTTATGTCTTATTTTCCGCCGCGAAAACTTTGTTCTGCCGCTTGTGACCTACAAGGAGTATTATTGGGTTACCCACAAGGATATGCGAATGCTGATGCGATACATAATAAACTAGTGTTGCTTACAGTATTGCCGGAACGACAACTGCTGCGAGACATTTTCCCACCCACTCCACATTTTGACAAATGTCAATCCAGCATTTTGGCGTCACGCAATCCGGCGTGTGTATTTTTTTATTTGCTTTTCGCGACCGGTGATGTAAAGCTGCGCGAAGCAATGTTTGCCTTTATGGCAAATTTCCCTCCTGACGAGTTGGCCTGTTTTTTGGTCGGCTCGTCCGCTGCCATTTTTGCTATCAGTAACGCAAAAAACAGCGAGTTTTTTAAGGATAATGCTAGTATTTTTGATGAGTTTTTGTTCAAAAAAAATCTTGGGGAACCTGTATTTTGCGCTAACGCCCCTAGGGCCGTGAAATTATTTTCTGAACTTGGTCTCTTGGACTGCGTCTTATGCCAGAAGCCAGAATATTTTTTGTATCTTATTAGTGACGCCGTTCCCGCTGAATTGCATGATCTTGCAGCGTTAATTTCCACCGACAGTTTTTGGTCGGTTTTTATGGCCTTGGCTCAATGCCAGGAACATATGGAAGTGCTTTGCCAAATTCTTAGACAAGATTATACCGGCATTCACGCATTGATTATAGGTTTCTTTTTCTGCCGTGACCTAGAAATATTGTCGCATACTTTTCAGCG
Source organism: Puniceicoccales bacterium (assembly GCA_031278455.1). GTDB lineage: Bacteria > Verrucomicrobiota > Verrucomicrobiia > Opitutales > JAIRLM01 > JAIRLM01. The sequence goes on from JAITKJ010000004.1 coordinate 3,613, forward strand.
TTACCCTGTAATATATTCTGACCTTATGTTTTTTTCATCAAATCCAGTTGTTCGAGAGATAAGCTGGGATTTTGCTCAAAAAAACGGTTGTAATCCAGACATACTTGTTAGAGCAAATGCCGAAGTTTTTATCAAAAATGTTTTGAGTGCGGGAAAACCATTAATGTGTGATGGATATGAAAGATTAATGCAGACTAACATCAAAGGGCTAATTGTGGAAGAAAATGTTATTGATGTGTTTATTGATTTTGTTTTATGTTCGCTTAGGAGAGACATTGCAACCGCGGGGATTGGTTTTATCGCACGAACCGGGTTATTTCCTGCGTTAATTGCGAGTCGCGGCAAAGAACTTATCCGTCTTGCGCTCACGGGTACAAAACTTTCTTTCCTTTCGCCTTTGTTTTGCTCCCTTTTGTGTCAGACAAACTTCACGGATGTGGTCATATCCCAGGAGTGCACTGCTTTTTTCTTCCAAGTTGTGCAAAAAATTTCACTGAAAAATTTCAGCCGCTCGCAGCTTTGTGTGGTTATATTTTTTGCGCTTTTGTTTAATCGGCCTACCGTTGCAGAGACAGCTGTCGAAGAACTTCGGAGGTTTCCGCTGATGCCTTTTGCCTTCCCTGTTGCGGCAGGCTTGCCAGGTGAACGGGCATTTACGTGCAATGTGGAAGATGACAAAATACAATGTTGTTTATCGCGTTGGTTTATCTCTTACTACGCATTTATTTTTGTTGGAAATTTCAAATCTGTAGTTGCCAAATTTCAATTGCCTGAATTTCGAGACGCCGAAAGCATACGACTCAGCGGAACGGGTCTACCAGAATGCTTCTCGAAACTTGGCGCCACAACTACTTGGTTAGTGAATATTGCAACACGTCAGGAATGTGCGATTGAAAGCTTACTTTGCCGCTGTCTTACTGGAGATGACGCTGATATAACCGAGTTTACCATAAATATTTTGTGTTCGACAGATTCAACGGTTCGTCAAAGAGGATACATGGTCCTATTGCAAAAATTTCCCGATAGATCAACATTGGTGGCAGCGCTATGCCGAAATGGAGCAGTTCAGTTTCTTTTCCCGTTTGCGGCAACGTCATCAGTTATGCTCAACATTCAAGATCCCGAATGGAGATGCGCAGACGTGTCGGTGACTATGGATTTTGTGGAATTTCTCAATGCTAATAATATTTTTTCTCAAGTAATATCGTCTTGCATTGCGTTATTTCCCGGGTTTGGCGTTCTGAATTCGAAATTACCAAAATGTGATGTAGATGCGATATGCTGCGGCAGCAACATACACGTTGCACTATTGCTTTTGACTTCCCCGGATGAATGCCAACGTAATTTAGGGTATTATTTTGTTGTCGATAATAAAATAAGCTTGTGTACTCATGGAAATTCAATTTTCTTCATAAGCAACGTTCTCAATTCACTAAGTGATGTTGTGCGTAATGCCGGAATAAGTTATCTACACAGTTGCGGGGTTCAAAATGTAGAATGTGACGGCAAAATTTATAAATTAGAGCCCGTTACCGCTAATTACATGCATGACGTACAATCTCCATAAACATCGCGCGATACAGGAAGCCCAAATAAATAACGTCGAGTTTATCAAAGCGGGAAAAGATGCGTCGATACGCTTTGCATCGCCGGAAGTGAGCAGATTTTTGTAAAAAGTCCATTTTTAATGGCACATGTTTTAGTTGCTATAGAAAGGCGTGTTTTAGGGAAAATTAACAGGAATTGGTGCTGGTGGCGTTTTTCAGTTTGCGTACGTTATTCAAAAAATTTTCTTGAGATATACGGGCCGCCGGCAGAGAAGACGCGGACCGTGCAGGTGTAGTATAGTGGCAATACGTGAGCTTCCCAAGCTTGAGCGGAGGGTTCGATTCCCTCCACCTGCACCATTTTTCTCCATTTTCTATGGACGCGATTCCTGACGTGCAACCTTTTGTGGACCGCTTTAAGGCGTTGGAAGTCCGCATGGCCGCAGAAGATTTTTATGAGGACCAACGTTCTGCCGCCGCTGTCGGAAGAGAGTATTGTCATATTCGCGAGTTGTTGGAAAGCCATAGGCATTATGAATCTTTGATCAAAACGCTCGCCGACGCGGAGGAAATTCTGAATGCCCCCAATGCCGAAGAAGAAATGCGCCTTTGGGCACGGGAGGAGCAGGACAAGGCGCGGGAACAAGTGGATGCGGCCAAGTTTCGTGTGCTAAGCCTCATGCTTCCGGAGGACCCAAGCGATTCGCGAAATACGGTTTTGGAAATTCGCGCTGGCGCCGGCGGAGACGAGGCAGCCATATTTGCCGGTGACTTATGCCGAATGTACGTGCGCTTCAGCGATTTAAGGGGATGGACGGTGGAACCCATGAGCTCCCATGGCGCGGAATTGGGCGGATTTAAAGAAGTTATTCTCCTCATTAGCGGCGAAGACGTGTACAAGGCGCTCAAATTTGAAAGCGGCGTCCATCGCGTCCAGCGCATCCCAGAAACGGAGGCCAATGGACGCGTGCACACATCCACGGTGACTGTTGCAGTTCTTCCCGAAGCGGAGGAGGTGGATGTGCAAATAAATCCGGATGATTTGGAGATAAGCATCTGTCGGGCCAGTGGTGCTGGCGGACAACACGTCAATAAAACCGACTCGGCAGTGCAACTCCTCCACAAGCCGACTGGGATTATCGTCTATTGCGCCGACGAACGTTCGCAGCAAAAGAATCGGGTGAAGGCGATGAAAGTTTTGCGTTCCAGGTTGTTGGAACAAAAACAGCGGGCGGAGGAGGAGAAATACGCATCCACGCGCCGCAATCAGGTAGGATCCGGGGACCGATCCGAGCGCATACGGACCTATAATTTTCCACAAAACCGCCTCACGGATCACCGTATAGGGCTAACCCTCTACAATTTGCCAGCGGTCATGGAGGGCGATCTAACAGATGTAATTGCCGCACTTCACACTACGGATTATCAAAACCGCATCCAGGCACTTTTACCACGCTAGCAAAGAGCATATTTCGCGTAACATATTCTATTTTGGGTATTATCGGCAAAATGGTCTTGCAAGAACTTTGAAAACATTTAGAAAATCTGGTTGGAAGGGTTCGCATGCAAATATTAGCTGAGATTACTGGAAATATTACGGGAACAATGGGTTGTTTTGCGGCCGCATTTAGCGTCGCGCTCATCGGGACGAAGGCCACTGACGCGGTTGGGAGAAATCCGGGTGCTGCTTCTAAAATTCTGGTACAATCGATTTTGGGCATGGCGTTGGCGGAAGCGGTCGCGTTTTATTCGCTTTTTCTCGCCTAACAGGAGGAAAGGTTGTGTTGGCCGCGTTGTTTGATTCCATTTCTTTTATCGGAGAGGCCGCCAATGGAAATGGCGGTATCTTGCAGCGCGTGTTGTCGGATTTCCACGTTGAGTGGCCGCTGATCACCGCGCAGACGCTAAATTTCTGTGTAGTGGCCTATTTGCTGTATCGTTTTGCCTTCAAGCCTTTATTTGCCGTAATTGACGAACGGCAGCGAAAGATAACCGATGGGCTTCAATATGCGGAAGAGATGCACCGACAATTGGGTCTTGTGGAGATGTCCCGTGATAAGACACTAAAAGAGGCGGCAAGTGAGGCGCGGGAGATTATCGCGGCGGCGCGAGAAAATGCGGAGATCATACACCGGCATGAACAGGAAAAGTTGAATTGCGAGATAGAAATTGGGCGCGAGCGGGAACGCGAGCGCATACAACGGGAACGCGTGGTGGTGCTGGCGGAATTGCAGCGAAACGGTGCGCAACTGGTCGCAAAACTGGCACAAAAAGTTTTTGCCGCGCCGAATTATGCAAGTGAACGGAAGGCCTTTACCCAACGGGCCTGCGAAGAAATTGCGCCATGATTCGGACCGCAACATTACAAAATGCCGTGCACGCGATAACTAGCGCTTTCATGGCTTTGCCGGATCCTCGCAGTAGTTTCGACGATGTGCTATTATTGGTGCAAGAGTTGTCAAATGCGCAAAAGGTTCGTTTCCTGAAATCATTTCAGCGGGAACTGGTTCGATTGCGGCCATACGTACAAAATCGCGTTGAAACACCGGATAAACTTGATGACAATGAATTAAAAAAAATAGCTGATACTTTTTCGAGTCGCCTTGGTCGGGCGGTTGTTTTAGAAAATACGCAAGACATATCGTTGATTGGTGGGGTACGCGTTGTTATTGGCGATCGAAGATGGGAGCGCTCAATCAACGCATGTCTACAGGCATTTGCCAGATATAGCGTTTGACCAATGGGAATGGGGTATATTTCTAGGAACAGGTTTTTGCCTTTGATGTCGTTTAAATTTCAACGTGCAGGATCTATTCCAATGCCGCTAAGAGTTTTTGTGATTTCATAAGCTTATCGCGGTTTTCTTCCAGGAGTGTCCGTGCACCCGCAATGATTTTCTCCGGAGCGCGTGAGAGAAAATCTTTGCTGTTCAGTTTTGTTTCGTTGTTTGCTATGTTTCGCTCCATGACCTCAATTTCTTTGCGTAAGCGTTCCAACTCTTGTTTATTGTCGATATTATTTGGTGCGTCGATAGCAAATATTCCCCAAGGAGTTAGCGTTGTCGGACGCCCTCCCAGGGAATCTACATCTATCAATTCCCCAAGCCCACACAGAAAACATAAAATTGTACCATATTTCAAAATGGCGGCTCTTCGATTTTCCGAATGATAGTAGATGCGTAATTGTGTTTGTTTGGCCAAGCCGAGAAACGATTTGTGGGCACGGATAATGTTAATAGTTTCGCGCAATTCCGCGACCATGGCAACGTTGTTCGGTGAAATGGTGGCGATTTTCTTTAGCTGTTCAGCAGTTTTTAGGGGGACATTTTGAATAAATTTTTCATCACCACTGTAGCCCATGGCATGCCAAAGTTCCTGTGTGATAAATGGCATAAATGGATGAAGCAGTTGCAGATAATGGCGCAAAATTATGTCCTGTAGCATCAAAATGTGTGCCCGTTGGGATTCGTCCTGGCGCATGCGGGTTTTGCACACCTCTACGTACCAATCGCAATAGTCATCGCGGAAAAATTTTTCCAGTCGTTGCACGGCTCCATGGAATTCATACTGGCTAAAGGCTAATTCCATTTGCTGTGTTAAGTCGATAAGGCTATGCAAGATAGATTCGTCTTCGGCCATCATAAAACTTTGAATAATTCCGGGAGGCATTTCTAAATTTCCTTGTAAAATGCGGAATCGGCAGGCGTTCCAGAGTTTAGTGCAAAAATTACGCCCCTGCTCCATACGCACGCTATCAAATAGCACATCTTGACCTTGTGGAGCAATGGACAACAGCCCGAAACGTACGCCATCGGCCCCGTATTGGCCAATGAGATCCAATGGCTCCGGGGAATTTCCAAGACTCTTGGACATCTTCCGCCCCTGGCTGTCTCGGACAATTCCCGTGAAGTATACTGCGCGAAATGGGACGATTTGTTGCATATCGCCTCCAAGAAAAGCAATGGACATGATAATCATGCGGGCGACCCAGAAAAAAATGATGTCTGGACCCGTAATCAGCGTGGCCGTTGGATAGAAAAAATCAAAATTGTGTTTGGCCATTGCTTTTGCATCAGGCCAACCGAGCGTACCAAGTGGCCAAAATGCCGAAGAAAACCACGTATCCAAGACATCATTATCCCGCTCCCAATTTTCTGGATCCGCTGGACCGACCAGAGAAACATGCCAATTTGCCGGATCTCGCCGGTCACAACCGCGTCGGTACCACACAGGAATGCGGTGTCCCCAAAGCAACTGCCGGCTGATGCACCAGTCTTGAATATTGTCCAGCCAATGTAGGTAGGTTTTTTCCCAACGACGCGGGAAAAATTGAATGACTCCATTTTGAATTGCTGCCTTGGCTCGTTCGACACACGGATAGCTAAGAAACCACTGGTCGGACAATCGTGGCTCGATTGGTACTCCGGAACGTTCAGAAATGCCCACGGAATGTTCATAATCTTCCGCCGCTAAAAGTAATCCGCGTTCCCGGAGCATTTGCACCGCTTTTCCGCGAGCACTTTCCCGGGTTAGGCCGCATAGTTCCGAACCAGCCAATTCATTCATCCGCCCGTCCGGGGTAAGTACATCAATGGCGCTCAGTCCGTGTCGCTGTCCCACGGCGAAATCCACGGGATCATGGGCAGGCGTGATCTTAAGCGCACCTGTGCCAAAATCCCGTAGAACAGCGTTGTCGCCGATAATTGGAATTTGCACCTCTGGGAATGGCCTTCGTGCATGTTTTCCAATAAGATGTTGATATCGAGGATCTTCCGGGTGCACCGCCACGGCAACGTCACCAGGAATTGTCTCTGGCCGGGTGGTGGAGATTTCGATAAAGTTTCCAGGGTCTTCCACAATTTCATAGCGCATGCGGTAAAGCGTGCCTTTTTGCGTTTGCATGAGCACTTCCTCGTCGCTTATCGCCGTTTGCGTCTTTGGACACCAGTTAACCATACGACGGCCGCGATAAATTAATCCCCGACGATAAAGCTCAACAAAACCAGCTAGAACCGTCCGGGAATATGCGGGATCAAGGGTATGCACTTTTTTAGAAAAATCGCAGGACACACCCAAATGTCTTAGCTGGTTTAGGATAATGTCTCCGTGGTCATCTCGCCATTGACGCGCATATTCCAAAAATTCCTCCCGCGAAAGCTCCTTCGGGTTGATACCCTTTTTGATGAGTTTTTTTTCCACAACGACTTGCAGTGAAATTCCTGCGTGGTCCGTCCCAGGCTGCCAGAAAACACATCGGCCGTTTTGACGGGCACGGCGGATGAGCACATCTTGCAGAGTATTGTTGAGCAGATGCCCCATATGCAGTACACCGGTGACGTTTGGCGGAGGCATCACGATGGTATAGCTCTCGCCATCAAGGCTTTCTGGTCGGCGAAAGCACCCGGATTTTTCCCAAAGTTCATACCAGCGGCGTTCAACTTCCTTAAATTGATATTCTTTTTCCATCCCAACGGGCGGCATTAATGGCTGTCCTGTCTTATAAACGCAAGATTCGGTTCCGTGCACGAATGAAAGTTTTGTTTAAAATGCAGCTATGGCCAAATCATGCTGCCGCTGAAAGTTACCGCCAGCCGTCTCCATGGGCAGTGACTGTTAAAAATCATGTCCGAAGGTCAGGGTGAACGTGCAGGTTTGGCCGTGTTTGGCCTGGGAGCCGTGGAGGTTGGCGGAGGCATCCCAGTGGGCTTTTAGATTCGCGCGCAGGCCGGTGCT
>JAITKJ010000019.1 GCA_031278455.1 Puniceicoccales bacterium
TTCTCAGTGAGTTTTCCCCCTGCTCATTGGCGGAAATTTCCATTACCTTAAACACAAACAACTTAACTCGCCGCCCAACATCGAAGGATTTTGCTTGCGGGTGGAGAAAATTCCGCCGTGAAATGGATATGTTGGATGTCCCGTTCGTCTAGTCCGGTCTAGGACACAGGATTTTCATTCCTGCAACAGGGGTTCGAATCCCCTACGGGACGCCAAACATGATGCTTTAAATCCTTATTTTCCTTGAACGGCCGGCAGCATTCATCCGATCGTTTCCCATGCAGCGGAATTTCTGTTTGGCCATTGTGGGTCGACCCAACGTTGGCAAAAGTCGACTATTCAATCGATTGACAAATTCCCGGCGAGCCATTGTCCACGATCAGCCGGGGGTTACGCGCGACGTGATGGCTGAGGATTTACCCAATGGCATGACCATCCTCGACACCGGCGGCCTGGGATTGGTTGTCGGTCAAAGTCAGACCTCCGCGGAAATCGCCGCAGCCGTTGAGGAACAGGTGCATTTTGCTATCTCCATGGCCGATTTAATTCTTCTCGTATTCGACGCCCAAAGCGGCGCATTGCCCATGGATGAGGAAATCGTGGCCATGCTCCGGCGAACGGGGAAGCCTATGATTCCGGTCGTAAACAAGGTGGACAACGATGCAATGACGGGTGGCACGTGCGAATTTGCAAAATTTGGCTTCGCCTGGGCTCCCATCGCCGTTTCCGCGGAACACAACCGGGGCATCGATGTGCTCGAGGGGGCCATTGACGGAATTAGAAATGAATTGGCACCAAATGAGTTCGAAGAGAACGCCTCCTCGGCCGGGGAAACGGATCTTTCCCTGGCCTTCGTCGGCGCGCCAAATGTGGGGAAATCGTCACTAACTAATCTATTGCTAGGCGCATCAAGGGTCATCGTCAACGAAACGGCGGGAACGACCAGAGACAGTATCTCCGCGGAATTCGAAGCCGTTGATGCCGATGGAAACACAAAAACCATCCGAATAGTAGACACGGCTGGGCTACGGGCTTTTGGCAAAATGGATTCATCCGTGGAATATTTTTCCTCAGTGCGGGCCCGCGAGGCCATGGGCCGAGCGGGCGTTGTTTTTCTCATTCTAGACGCCTTAAATGGGATAACCAAGCAAGTTCAGCGGATTCTCCATGAGGTTGAAGCTCTCGGCCGGCCGCTCGCCGTCGTCGTCAACAAATGGGACTTGGCCCATGAAGCGTTTTCCCGTGGCGATCTCCCCGCGTATGAAAGCATCGAAGCCTTCCAAAAAGACTATCAGGCCAAACTGCGAAAGGAATTGTTTGCCTGGGTGAATGTATCCATTTTGTTCGTTTCCGCTCATGCCGATGAAAGCAGGGGACAAATTATTACAACGGCATTTCAAATGGTCGAACGGGCGCAAAAGAAGCTGACAACCGGTACGCTTAACCGCCTCCTCGGGGAATGCGTCGCCTCTTTTCACAGCATGCGGGGAAAGCCTTTTAAACTGTTCTACGCCCTCCAGACGGCGACATATCCCCACACCCTACGTGTTTACTGCAATCAACGGAAATTACTCAACAAAACCTACGAAGCCCTTCTCCGCCGCAGGTGCGTCGAGGCCTTTGACTTGGGCGGTTGCCCATTGCGTTTTGAGTTTTTCTCAAAACCTTCGAAAAAATAGATCCATACTGGCAACCAACGAGCAAGCGGAACGCACGAATGCAGGTAAATTTCCACGAAGAAACGTCCTATACTCGGATGCGCGAACACAGGGCAACTGCTACTTTCCCGCCGGAAACCAAGTGAGCGTTCTGGTGCGCGTTCCCTGGCGGTTCTCAATGCAAACGCGTATATTCGCATCTGGCACATAAGTGTAGGCAATAAGAAATTTTCCAATCCCATTTGTGATAATAGTTTTCTTAGTAAGCATAGATATGTCAAATGATTGATGCGATGGCAGTAAAATGCGGTGGATATTTCCTTGGCCGTCAAGGGCATAGACGCAGCGCGTGGGGGTTTCGGTTCCCTCATCGTCAAAATACTTTACCCATGAATAAACGCCGCTTGATACCGTATCCACCTCGGATGGTGGCATAAAACGTAAGTCATCTTCGAGCAAGCGGACAATGCGGCTTGACTGGAGTTGGCTTTCAAGATTTTCCTGATTGCCGACGACTTTCTTTATGGCCTGTCGGGAAAATTTTCCAAGGATGGTGATCAGTCCGCTAAGAATGGCCATAGCGACGATAATTTCGAGCAGTGTGAATCCTTTTCGGAAAGATGCTTGAGGCATATGATGCATGTACTTTACTGAAACCGCCGCTACCGCGATAGGCAAAAAAGTTGTACAATTTTCTGGAAAGGCGTGAAATATCATCGATGTCGCATGCACCCAGGGCATTTATAGTTCCGCTGGTCAGCTTCGGAGTCCTGCTTTTGCTCGCCTACCTCATGCTTATTCGCCCGGTCCAGCTACATTATTGGCAGATGTTCCGACAGCAATACGCGATGGATGAAAAATTAAAGCAGTTGCAGGAACAAAATCGGCAGAATACAGCCATATTGGCTAGTTTTGCTCGACAAAGGGAGTTTCGGCAACATATCTTACGCCAACGACTTGGGTATGCCGAGGCGGATGAGATGGTTTACATATTTGAGGATTCCGATGGCACACCACAGAAAAGATAAGCCAAGCGAAGATTTACAGGAATTCCTCAAGCGCAATGACCAGGGACATATCTTTCGTTTTTGGGGAGAAATGAAAGAGAAGCGGCGTGCGCAATTTTTGGAGCAATTGGCGGAATTCGATTTACCGTTACTGCGAAAGGAAGTTTTACGCATGCGGCGGCCCGATGCCGGAGATACAACAATTCGCCCAGCAACTTGCATTCGATACCCACATAATACAACCGAGAGAGAGTTCTGGAATCAAGCACATGCGCGTGGAGAGTCGCTGCTACGTGCAGGAAAAGTAGCGGCCATTACCGCGTGCGGTGGATTGGGATCCAATTTGAAATTTTCCCACCCAAAAGGGATGCTCCCAGTAACCCCAGTAAGAAACAAATCGCTTTTTCAGGTTTTTGCAGAAAAAATTCGTGCGGCAGAAATCCGCTGCGGCCGTGCGTTTCATTGGCTTTTGCTAACAAGTCCGGCAACACACGAAGAAACGGTGAAATTTCTTGAAGCCAACGACTTCTTTGGGGTCCGCCAAGCACATGTTCTCGTGCAAGGATTGCTTCCGACAATGGCCTTAGATGGGCGGTTGGTGCTGTCATCAAAAGACTCCGTAACCATGCACCCGGACGGAAACGGCGGGCTATTACAGGCGCTCTGGAAGAGCGGACTTATTGAACAGCTCGCAAAAGATGGAGTTGAGCATCTGGCTTATTCGCAGATTGATAACCCGTTGGCAATGCCGCTGGATCCGCACTTCATTGGATTCCATCACCAACGCCAGGCGCAGATGTCGTGTCGGTGTATACAAAAGGATTACGCTGCGGAAAGTGTAAATGTTTTCGTGGAAACCGGTGGACGATTACGGGTACTGGAACACGGTGATTTACCAACTGAATGCATACATCTTTCAGATACTTCAAATAATCTACGCTTTGGTTTGGCAGATGTGGCCATTTATTTATTCCGGTTGGATTTTATTTTGTCATTCTGCAAAGATTCCCACTGGTCCGAGCTTCCACTGCATATGGTCCAACGGATAGTAAACTACATCAACGAAGACGGGCTTCTAGTCCGACCAACGAAACCCAATGCGGTGCGCCTGGAGCGGTATATTTCTGATCTGTTACAGTTGGCAGAAAATTCCCTGCTTCTTGAAGGTCATCGGCAAATGATTTACAGCCCAATTAAAAATGCCGTCGGGCGACACTCCCTAGAAACCTGCCGGAGGGACCAGATCAGACTTTTCGCACGGTGGATTTGCGGCGGCAAAACAGATGTACCAGTTGACGCCGACGGATTTCCGCCATTTGCCATCGAAATTTCTCCGATCTTCGGAGATAGCGAGGAGGAATTTCTAAAAAAATGGGCACATCTTAACCCTAAACCTGTTATTTGTGAAAACTTCTATTTGGAATAAAGTCTATATGCGCATTCAGCGGCAATTACCTTGGTCTGCGAAATGAAACATAAATGAGGTGTGACTTATAAAAGCATAGCAAAGCCTGATGATTTTTGATGCGAGCGGAAATTTGTTTTGTTGCATCATGGATACTTACTGCCAAATTCGCATCAGCCGTGAAATATAGTCAGGACTTGAAAAATGCGGCTGTGCGGCTAGTTATGGACGGAAAAACTTATACACAGGTGAGCAAAGAACTTAGAATTTTGCCACAGTCTGTCCGTAATTGGAGATGCGTCGATACGCTTTGAGTCGCCGGAAATAACGTTCAATTTCATTGCGATTTTTGTAGCGTTCGGCGTCATAACTCCATGGGTTTTTGATGTTAGATTTTGGTGGCACAACAGGCGTCATGCCAAGGGATTCGATAAAACTACGCGTTTCCGCACTGCCATAGGCCAGGTCCGTCAATACGTGTGACACAGTTGGAATATGCGGAATTTGTTGTTCGTCCACCGCGAGAAACACCTATGGCCGGGGCGCCTTTTTTTAATGCTCCAGTTGCATCGGGACTCACTTTGATGGAAGTGGTATCAAGGCTAACTTCTTGTTTTTGCAATGCCCAACAGCCAAAGAAGTAGTAACAGGCCATAGATAAATTTGTAGTCATTTGTGTGGGACGTTTGCATCTTACCTATTGTATGTGAGTATTGTCGCGCTGTGCGGATGAATGACGGTGGTGTGTTTTGGTTTTTCTGATGGAGGAAGTTCCGCTGTAGGAGTAGCCATCGGCGAGTTCTTGTTGTAAATTTACGTTTCGCGGACAAAATTTCAAAAAAATGGTTGCACCTTTTTGCAATAAATATATCATGAGATATTGTGATGCTAATTTCTGCCCAAGGGGCCGTTTTGCCAAATGGCAACAGCAGCCAAAAAACCCTGCCGTCGAATAGTGGTTCAAAGGGAGTGGTAACACCTGGTGCTACTCTTCCGAAAAAGAGCTCATGGCCAACGTGCGTTGGCGCGCTGCTCGGCGGTGTCATCACTAGCGGCGTTGGAATTTGTCTCTTTTTTCTTGTTCCAGGTGTACAGGTTGCGGCACTTAGCATCGTTACTTGCGTGAATGTGGCATTTTCGTCGGGTGTTGCTAGCCCGATCATCATTGGTTTGGCCTCTCTTCCATCTTTTTTGGGCATGTCCATTGGGGGGTTATCAATAGAATTGTTGCGGACAACTAAAAGCAAATCGACAGATGCTAAAACGTCATCTTTGCAAAACACGAGCAAGCCGGAAAACCAAAAAAGCAGCGCTCCAGCGCCCGAGAATCCCCACGCTGCTCATGAACCTACAACGAATGATGCCTCTTGTGGTGAGTCAAAATCTGCTGTCCCTACAACGGATGATGTCCATCGCGATGAGTTAAAACCAGATGACGAGCCAGTAGATTGGCTCGATCAAATCAAAACTGGCAATTTTAAACTTAAAAAAGTTGACCCGTCAAGTTCGCACAATAGAGAGTTAAGAGAGTGGGAAAATACACTGCGGGAAATACAACAGACGCATTTCGGGGGTAAGGAACCGACGGAATGGCCACAGTCGGAAGAGTATGAGGCACGAGTTTCGCTCGTCCGGCTAAAAAAAGAGCAGAATGCTGTGAAGTCATTTGCGACGTCGGAGGCAGTAATGGCTTTATCTGAAGCTGATGCCAATGCGAAAGTGGAAGAGTGCGAGAAAAACATAAAAGACTTACACGCAGTTGGGATCCTTGTGGGGCAATTGGCGGGGTTGAGCATGTCTGTTGACGACGCGCACGAAAAGATTGGCCATTACAAAAAATTAGAAGAACTAAATAAAAGAATTGCTGCGGAGGAAGAAAACCGCACAAAACGAGAGGATATTGATAGACGTCTGGAAGCGGATGGCATAACAATGCAAATTGTCGAGTTGTTTGGTAAAGCCTATGTTGACATTATTTCTGGGTTCCAAAACGTGAACACCGGTAAAGAAGAGTATCTTCTCAATTGTATTGTGCAAATCAAGCAAACATTCGCTTCGATGGTGAATTCGGTTTCAGGCCTAAAAGAATATGTTGAGAAAAAGGGACTTCTCGGCAGTTTCGACAAACCGATGCAAGATTGGTATGAAAATATCTCGGGTGCCCAATTAACGGCTGAGTGGTTGCGACGTATTCCAAAAAGAAATTTCAAAATTTCTGATGCTCTTTCCAAGAAAGACACGGCTATTTTGGATGCGTATCAAAAAATTAATGATTTCGCCGAGGACCTGCGCAATTTTTTTGGAAAACTTGCCAAGACATGGAATCAAGACAAGGAAGGATTGGTCAATAAACTGTTTGCCGCGCCAAATCCAACTGAATTCATTGGCAGACTGCATGGACTTCGCAATGAAGTGCAATTTTACAGGAAAACAGATGATTTATCGGATTCATTGAGAAAATTAACTTTGCAGGCCAACGAATGCCGCACAAAAATTGGCAACGAGTCCGAAGTTGACGAATTCCGCAAAATGGTTGCCGAATGCGGTTCCGCGGAAAATGTCAATATGTATTTGAATCTTATTGGGAAACATCAAAACCTTTCAGCTGGAGTTACTGACGCGCCAGATGGGGTTGATGCTGTGGCCCCAGTAAAGAAAAATGGTCTGGATCACAACAAAGTCACTGGCGTTATGATTGATGGGTTTGATGGAGATTTGGCGCCGGATGACATTGCGAATATTTGCACAATGTGGGAGCGTATGTGTGTGCTTAATGCGGCCGCTGGGAATAATGGTGTAGCCATTGAGCAAATGCATGAGGAAAAAAATATTATCAGGCTTTTACACGAACTTAACATTGGACTTAAAGATGAGTCGTCAGATGCCGACGAAACGGTTGGAACTATATTCGAGAAAGTTTGCGCTGCATTTAACCGTGGGGATGAAGTCGCGTTTGTAAAAGCGATTGTCGAGGATCCTAATGACGCATGGTGACGTATTGTGTGGATACAAAGCACCAATGCTTTGGTAGAATGGATTTCATGCAAAAGTCAAAGTTTGTAAAAAATTGGCATAGTTCTCGAAAGGCCACCCCCTCGGGGCTAATGGATCAAACAAATGGCGGAGGTTTCGCCATTGAATGACTTAGTTAGCGCTTGAGGAATGTTTTAGCGGGCACCAAATAGGGAAAAATGCCATTGGCTTTTGATGTAAAACGTCCACCGTTCCCATCATGTATTTCTATGCGCTGCGTCGCATTTTGGCAATTATTCCCATGGGACTATTGGTGCTGACATTTACATTCTTCATGCTCCGCTACGTTCCCGGTGGGCCATACGACGGCGAACGCGAATTGCCACAGGAGGCCCTGGCGGGAATCATGTCCTATTATGAGCGTGACCGGCCCGTGTTGTCTCAGTATGCCCACTACTTAGGACGAATCCTGTGCGGAGACTTGGGGCCGTCGTATTGTCAAGTGGGTTGGTCTGTCCGTGAATTAATGGCGGACAGGATTGGTGTGAGTATGGAACTTGGCTTTTACGCATTTGGACTGGCAATGTGCCTTGGGTGTATTTTGGGTTTATTTCAGGCAGTAAATCATGGGAAGTTTTGCGATCGTTGGCTTGCGAGTGCTGAAATTTTTTTCATTTGCATGCCAACGTTCGTCCTGGGGCCCGTGCTGTGTTACGTGTTTGTCCACCGTTTGTGCTGGTTCGACGCCTTCGGTTGGTCCAGTTGGAAAAATAAAATTTTACCCGTTGCCACCCTCTCGCTCCAATATGTGGCGTTTTTGGGCCGATTGACGCGACAGAGTATGCACGACCAATCCACACAGCTCTACGTACGCAGTGCTCGCGCAAAAGGGCTCACCAGGTGGCAAATTTTTCTCCGGCATATTTTCCCGAATGGGATTTCGCCGGTCATTGCCTATTTGGGTTCAACCTGTGCGGGCGTACTCAGCGGCACATTTGTGGTGGAGAATCTTTTCAACAT
This sequence comes from Puniceicoccales bacterium, assembly GCA_031278455.1. GTDB lineage: Bacteria > Verrucomicrobiota > Verrucomicrobiia > Opitutales > JAIRLM01 > JAIRLM01. Next base: position 8,064 of record JAITKJ010000019.1, read on the forward strand.
CCCCGGATTGGGCCGGCTATTCATTCAGGCCATTAGCAACAGGGATTACACGGTTATCAGCGGAATTGTGTTAGTCTACATGGCGCTAATTGTTGTGTGCAATCTCGTTTCAGATCTGGTTCTGGTTGCCATTGACCCACGCATTCGGCTCCGCGTCGACCGGTAAAGAGTCTTGGCTTGACCAATAATGGCAATGGTCAGGGGAATGTTGAAGCAAGGGAAGTATACGCCGTGAATGCGAGGTGGGTTGTATTTGTTGTTAGCGCGTTTCTGATGGGAGTTGAGCCGTGCTTTTCCGGCGGATTGATTGGGGCAGAGGATTACCAGCCACATGGATTGAATGCGCAAGGACAACTTCCGGGTTTACACGGGCAGGCACCCCATTTTAGTGGCGAGGACGAGTCGGGACCAGCGCGCGGAGATAATTTTTTACACTCCACGGAAGATGCGATGGTCCAATGTGGGCGTGAAATTGGGTGTGCGCCGGCAAACGAGCATGGCCGCGATGAAGTGAGTGCGAAAATCGAGTACCACTTCCAGCAAACCACTTCGCGGGATCGGGTTTGGTATTCAGCGGATTTGAAAGATATTATAGCCGCCGCGGCCGTATTCATTTTGACCGTCATTGTCTACCTTGTCTTCATTGGCAGGCTTTTTACGGCACTTGAAGCACGATTCCAGAATCAGCCAACCCACTTGCTGCATGCACTTAGGCGGCCGGTTTCCTATTTTGTTCTGCTCTGCGGGTCCGTTGGAATGTCTCAATTTCTGGTCCTTTCCCCTGATGTTCTTGCCGCCATTGGCCGATTTTTCCGCAGTAGCACCATCTTTCTTGTTACATGGATGATTGCTTGCATCAGCGATGCCCTGTTCGATGGTTTATCCCACCAGACTAGGGCCCAGAACTCCGAATTTTATGGCATTTTGCCCCTGCTAAAGCGCGTCTTCCACATTGGCATTGGCATTGTTGGAGCCCTTCTTGTCATCGATGGCCTTGGTTTTTCCGTTAACGGCGTTTTTGCCACACTGGGCATCGGCGGAGCCCTCATTGCCTTGGCCGCAAAGGATTCGCTAGCCAATATCTTCGGTTCTCTGTCCATTGTTCTCGATCGACCCTTTAAAGTTGGCGATTGGATTAAGGTTGGTGACGGAACCATCGAAGGGGACGTGGAACAAATCGGTCTCCGCTCCACGCGCATCCGCACACATGCAAAAACGCTCATGATCGTCCCTAACTCTTTGCTAACCAACGAAGTAATTGACAATTGGTCGCGCATGTTTCGCCGCCGTGTGCGCCAAACTCTGTTTGTTGCGCCAACAGCACAGGCGGAACAATTGGAGCATTTCGTTGCGGCGGTGGAATCCATCCTTCGAGCAGACAATGACATTTTTCCATCCCCCCGATTTTGCGCCATTCACGAATTTGAACCAACAACCATCCAAATTCTGGTTTATTATTTCACCATTTGCACGGATCTGGAACCTCACATGTGCGTACGAAACCGGGTCAATGGACAAATTTTAGCGGCGGCTCAACGCCTTGGACTGAATCTTTCCGTAACCCATCAAACACGCGAAAACTGGCCAAAAGCGAAAGCTGCAAATCCACCAAATTCGTGAGGCAGAGGTCTGGGATCTTTAAGGCCTCTGCGGCTCAGTTATCATTAGATAATCACGCAACTCTTCGGGAACATCGCACAACATATCGTTCCAGTCGTCTCTGATGGCGTTACAAACACAGGGCAAACACCGAAGGGCGTCGTCGCCTAACAGAGCGGAAAGAAACCCCAACGCCGTCATTTGTTGTCTGGATACATTGTCGGCTTCATAGCCCACGCATGATGCAAGCAGCGCGACAACAAACACACGCGCCTCGCCCAATTGTGCACACACCAGCGAAATAATCATTGTAAATGTTTCACGGGACCCTCGTCGCACCTGATCCACAAATGCTCCAGCCGCACACAAAGCAAATAACAACTGAATACTTTCATTCTCGCGAAAAATAGCACATTGCACATTAGGCGTCGATTTTAATGCCCACAATTCAGCACACAAGTCCCGCCAATCACAGCGAAAATTTAACCTTCCAGGAAGGGTCATTCCATATTTTGATCCGACCTTATCTACTTCGTCAAACAAAAAACCTACCATCGCCTGCCATGCCACATTCACCAGAGAGGCTCCCGCATCATTATTAAGCGCACGCAATTCCTCAAGCAACCCGTCCCCTAATACAGACACAAGCATACCCATCAGACCAGAGACAATTGCCTTTGCGCGTATATTCGGAGCATACGAACGAAAAAGCGAAAGCCCGAAATCGCGGACGCCTTTATCTCCAGATAGGCAACAGTACAACAAACCCTCTGCCGAACTGCTTGTAATTGCACCCGCATTACGGGCGCGCCAAGCGACGCCAAGCATCCGCTCAATCGAAGATACGTCCTGCTTCCCAATGCACCCCATCCATGTTAAGAACGAGTCACCGTAGCTAATAAAAAAATGTTGTTGTTGAACTCCATTAAATCCATTAATGCAATCAAACACAAACTTCACGAGAATTGGGTTACCACTTCCAACGAATGTTTCAATAACTTCCTTCCCATTCTGTGCAACGAAACTTCCACGAAATCCACTTAGCAACTCGAGGCCAAACTCCCGAACATCCGCACGTTCAACGAGTATGCGAGCAACCTCAGCACCATGCTGTACCAAGAATGAATCTAACCCATTCCTAAGAAAATTCAATCCCACCTCACGCACCGATGGCAATGGTGAAAACAGCACAGATCTTAAAAACGCATCCGCATTATCATTTGCAAACGCACTCCGGCGATCATCAGATATGGTATTGAGAATAGCCGCAAAGCATATGGGAAACTCACTATTGTCTAAATCAAATGCCATAAAGAATGTCGCGGACCTTTCAAGGGCAAACGCTTGCAGCACATCGACAGGAGCCTGACTCACTAGACTAACAGTATAGGGCAAAATCGCACGCGACACTGAGCACTCCGGCTTGCCCTTTGCCTGCGACATGCCTAATAAATCGCCCAGTGGCGACATTCCGTCCCCCATACTGCCTACAAACCTCGCACACACAAAAGGATCACAAGAAATCCTATCAAACCTAATTTGGCCTATAAAATCGCACACCCAACGAACCACATCACTTGGCTTTCGGGCGGCAACCGAGGCCACGATCATTAGCACGAGCTCATTAAATGCTTCGGCTAAAACGGCCCGCTGCCCTTGCTCACCGAGCCTCCCAATCATCCCTAGCGTAAGCTCCATCGTCTCGATGCCGGTCACACAAGTGAGTGCATACCCTGGCGCATCACCACCAAAAAAGTGCGTGACGGTGGCTACAAGTCCGCCGATGAGGGTGGCTTGATTAATATTTTTAAGCAATTGACGTGAGTAGTGAACAAATAGATCATCGCGGACATCATTAGGTGCTGCCGCCAACATAATAGCCGCCAGGGCCGTAAGGCTATTATTACACGTATCAAACAGCGCAACGAAATCTTCCGGACGATCTCGAAAAAACATCCTAACATGTGTGCTAGAAAGGCAGGAAAATCCATCGACAAGACCAGACACCACCCTTCTCCGTAAACCCGCCCATTGGGATTCGTCCGGACGTTGTCCCACAAAAAGATTTTTAATGCGGTCCCCAAAAGTTGGAGGCAGCGCTAAAACGAGCTCAATCAAGCAACGTAAAACAGGCTCGTTGGAATTATACTTCAGCAATGAACTCAACAATACTGGAGCAAATTTGTTTGCGATACAGGCCTTCGCTTCATCGGATAAACCCATAAACGTGTCAACAACCTCCTTGGGCCCTAACTTAATACATTCGAGGACCAAGGGCGGATCTGTACAAAGTAAATTCTCAAAGGGAGTATGCGAGAACCAACCGTCACGCAAATTGAGCTTCGCGAGAAGCCATTTCCTTGCCCTTTCCCTTGTTTCCTTACTAGGCGGTTGCACAGGAACACCGCGTAAACTACTTGCATCCATGACCCGCGTTTCTCGTAATCTGCGCTGGGAATTGGCAAATGGCGTTGGGCATTTTGCGATTTTTAAGGACTGTAAGACATTTTTCTTTGTCGCGCCACATAGCAATGCTGTTGCCTGGCATACGACGCCTTTTTCCATTTAACAAGATCTGGCTAAGTCCACAAAAAGCAATTTAAGTTTCTCAACCAAAATTGCACAAATGCTCACTTATTTCACTCGTAAACAAGGACAAAAGCTTTTTCAAAATGCCCAAAATGGACTTGCAAGCACCCCCTAAATAAGTGCAAGCAGCAAGCTGAAGGACATAAACTGCACAGGAAGCTTCCTCCTTGGTATTAATATGCCCATAAGCTACTAGATTCGCAAGGGCACGAACTGATGCGTCACGTTCGCAAAAGAACTTAAGAATTGGCCTGAGCGTAAGTAAAAAAAGGAGACAGCTAATCAGGTGTGGAAAGTGTAATGTTAGAATTGCAGGGGCGCCGGGAATCAACGATATAACACAACCCAAAAACGATATGACTCCTGCAAAAAGCTGAAAAAAGTCAATAATTCGCACATATTTGTGCTGTTCTGCATGTCCCATTTCGTGAAATGCCATGCAGAGGGCCGTTATTGCTACTTCTGATTTGCTTGCCTGAGCGTTGATTGGGTTTACAACGACGTTCCCGATGCAATGCGGGATGGAAACAACATGGTGCAATGCGCTATAGAAACAAGATTTTAAATCATTTGTAGCTCCGGGAATTATGCGAACGGGCATTCCCGCACTTTTGGCAATTTGTCCTTCCGGGGAATTCGCCTCGTGTGTCAATTGTAGAACAGTTTTGCCGCCACCGCCGTCATTTGTCCGTTGTGATGCAAAAGTGTAGTAAAACCCATCAATTTTGTAACATGCCCAAATCCCAACCGGAACAGATATCAGAAGCAGAGCTAATGTAACCAATCCATAAGTAATCCTCCGTAAGGAAACTCTTAGCCAACAAAGCAACATTAAAAACACTGGAGCGTCTTTAATTCGAATATTTTTTCGCTTTAATACTTCACGGGCGAGCGGATTGAGCAAAATGCGTTTAATCATATCACGGTCGGATACTTCCGCGCGATCTCCAACTTCCGACACAATATCAACAGCGCCGGTGGCATAACTACAACAAAGCGGTCTGCCAATCAGCAGGTCAAAGAGACACATACCTGCATGCAGAACAGTGAAAAAAATCAAGCAATAAAATTATGCACCTCATGCAATCTTTCACGAGTTGGTCATACAAGGTTGCAAACTAAGGCCATCGGCGCGAACGACGATGGCAATATGCTACTTTTCTGCATTAAGGCGAATGCTTACTTCCTGGGTGATATCCGAATCTGGCGTGCAATAAAGAACCTCAAGGCCGGCGGAATTGAGGACAGCGACGGCATCACGCTCCTTGGCGATTTTTCTAATAATATCCTTGATTTCGTTCACATGGCGGACCACAAACTCCTCGCGCTTTTCAGAAAGTTTTCGATCACTTTCCTGGCGAAACTCGTTCACCTCAATCTCTTTTTTGTGCACTTTTTCTGTTAACTCATCGATTTGCACGCGGTGTTTCTCCTTTGCAGAATCGCTTAAGGCCGGGCTATCTGCTTTCTCCTGGAGCTCGCGCAACTCTTTGGCAAGCTTAATTCCATCTTCCAACATCGTTCGGAGCTCGCTCTGAGCTTTTTCCACAGCTTTTTGAAACTTTTCCCTGGACCGTTCCGCCTTTCCATATCCGTTGTAAATTTTGGGCATGTCCACTGTGAGGATGTTGCAACAAGCGTCGCATTGCTTATTTTCGCAGCAACACTGTTTGTTTTCGCACCGCCGCTGCTCCGCATGTAGAGCTCCAACAAATAACCCGCTCAACATGAACACCAAAAGAAATTTTTTCATAACAAATCCCTGCGCTGATTGTGTTAAACTTCGGATTTCCAAGTCAACGCGAAATGATTGGCAAGCGCACGCACTGCGCCGCGGGTAGGATTTTCCTGGCATTTTTCTTCGGCAACATCCAGAAAACAGAGGTATGCTACGACTAAAGGCATCTCTGAGAAATGCTGAAGATGATGAAAGCACGCCCGAAGGCCCGCCAAATAAGGAGCAATCCCAATTATCTTCTCCGGATGCAGCTTTTAAGGAACCTTCCGTTGTAATGGAAGTAGGGAAAAACAACGATGTATCCATTTGCTTCTCTCAAAACAACCGCGGAAAACCAACGCGGCTAATATTTAACGGCATCTTTGAAAAGAAGCTGCTACGTACCGTCTTTGTGCCCGATTCGATAAAAACAATCGTTCTTTTAGATATTTGCCGAAGTGAAACGTGTGTTCTCGAACGTTCAGAGTTTCCGCAATTGGAGCATGTCACATTCGACGGTGGCAATTGTCGCGCACAAATCCCAAGAACCGTTTCCAAAATTACTTATCAGAGAAATTATGAAATTGAAAAAAATCTGTCGCTTCCATCCCATGTGACGGAACTGGCTATCACAACCAAATTATGTCAAACTCTCCGGTCCATCTCATGCGGTGGTGTGGTACGAATCAGCGTCGATGGCCAAGACATCGCTGCCGACGGGCACATTCGATTTGGCGCCGAATTCAAGGGAATAAAGTCAATAGACTTGAGCGGTAGCTCTTTTCGCGAGGTAAGCATCAATAATCTACCGGAACTTGAGCACTTATTTTTGTCGAACTCAGCCGTTTCCCTGCTAACAATCGGCAGCGAGAGCAGAAATAATCTAAAAAATGTTTCCCTTATCGGATGTAATTACTTTCAGCCCAGCACCATCGAGACGTGTTTTCAGAATATTCCTCGCTTAATTGTTGCCTATGACGACAGAACCGCTGGGAACGAGGTGTTTTCCTGTGGCAATAACTTGCAAACGCAATGCCATTTCGTAAAAATTCGCAGCAACATTTAATTCTGGATTTTTATGTCTGGTCGTCCGGGTGCCAAGATTTGTGTGCTACAGGTTTAGCGAGTGTGTTTAAAAAAATTTTTTTGCCACCTTGGACAGTGCTGGCTGTTAAGATAGGGTGAAAGTGTGCCTTTGGCAAGGAATTGATTAACAAAATATTTACAAGAGTTCTAAAAACTGCTTTTTCACTTCAGGAGGTAAACATGCAGTCGATTCTAGATCGTGCCGTAGGTGTCCGTGCGGTCGTATTCGGAGACCTTTTTATTGACCATTATATAATGGGAGACGCGAACCAGCTTTCAGTTGAGGCACCAGTTCCAGTTGTCGGCGTACATGAGGATATTTGGTTATTGGGTGGCGCCGCCAATGTGGCCTTGAACCTGAAGACATTTGGCGCTCTTGTTGAAGTTGTCGGACCTCTTGGTCTGGATTCGGCAGGAGATCGACTGCAAAACTTACTTGTGGATAATAAAATCTTATTTGATACACGATTGAGAATAAGTGACATGCAGACGATTGTCAAAACACGCATAATGGCAAAGCGGCAGCAGTTATGCCGGGTCGATCGAGGGAAAATGGTAAATGGCGCCGCATTCGAACGGGCGATTGAAAACTTGGACGATATCCTCCAAAGCGCTGATTTACTCATTCTATCGGACCATGCTAAGGGTGCACTGACGCAACATTTGGTTGATTCGGCCGTTGGAATTGCGCATAGAAATAATTGTTTCGTGGCAGTTGACCCAAACCCACAGCATAAATTATGCTATTCTAACGTTGATCTCATCACGCCAAGTGCCAATGAGGCATTGGAAATGGCGCAAATAGGACGGGATAAGGGTCAGCCAGTTGATTGGCAAAGCGTTTGCAAAAAAATTTATCAACTGCATGCGCCAAAATATTTAGTTATTACACTGAGTGACCAGGGAATGTTATTGTGCAAAGATGGACAGGTTCTGCGCCAGGTTTCAACGTCCGTCCGAGAGGTTTTTGATATTTCTGGGGCTGGTGATACGGTTATTTCTGCGATTTCCATCAGTCTCACCGTCGGCAAGGATCTCGAGGAGGCCGCACGTTTTGCGAATACGGCGGCTGGGATTGTTGTTGGAAAATTTGGTACGGCCGTTGCCAGTCCAGCAGAAATTATCAACGCGGCTCAAGAGGCAAAGCCGGGCCGTTCTCGCCGTTAAAGGTGAGCCAACGTGCTTAAAATTAAATATTTGACACATTTTTAACGCCCTTCCCGGCAAAAATTTCCACGTATTTGCGCAGGAGCCAGCGGTGCGCATAAGTATCAGGCGGCATGCGATTTGTTAGCAAAAGTGAAGGTTTTATGGAATTGTTTTGGGTTTTTACGAATGCTAATTATACTATGAAATAATGCGGCAAGTTCGTGTGCAAACGATCATCATGGGTGGGGGCGTTGGCAGTCGCCTTTTTCCCCTAACAAAAGGTCGATGTAAGCCAGCGGTCCCCATCGGTGGCAAATACCGGCTCGTTGACATTGCCATTAGCAACAGCATCCACTCCGGCTATAATCAAATTTATTTGCTAACCCAATACCACACCCGTTCGCTACACCGGCATATTTCCGGAACTTATAATTTTGACCCATTTGCTGGCGGGTTCGTAGAGGTCCTTCCCGCCGAACAAGTCGACGGGAAAGATCACACCTGGTACGAAGGAACCGCCGATGCGGTCCGAAAAAACTTAGATTATATCAATCTTGATGACGACGACTTGGTACTGATCCTAGCCGGGGACCACCTCTATCGCATGGATTTTTCCAATATGGTAAAGGCGCATTTGGAAACTAATGCCGAGGTTACCATTTCTGGAAAAATCGTTTCTAGCAGTGTCGTGCGTCAATTGGGTGTCATGGAGTTGTTTCCGGACATGCGTATCCGCAATTTTGAGGAAAAGCCAAATACTGATGAGCAAATCCGCCGCCTTCTACTTCCGCGTGGAGAGTATCAACGCCACAGTCTCGATCCAAACCAATCCTACTGTGTTGCATCCATGGGGAATTATCTGTTTCGTTTCGCGACACTTAAACGAGCATTGGAGGGCAATGATAACGATTTTGGAAAAAACGTTTTACCAAAATTATTAAGCCAGGGAACGGCCATGTATTCCTACCTTTTCGACGGTTATTGGGAGGATATTGGCTCCGTGCGATCTTTTTTCGATGCAAATCTGGCTCTCACAGATATCATCCCGCCATTTGACTTTTTTGACGAAAAGCACCCCATTTTCACAAAGCCGCGCTATTTGCCAGCGTCTAAAATCAACGGTTGTTCCATGGAGCGGGTTATCATTGGAGATGGCTGCTTCATTGACCGCGCGATTTTGCGACGCTGCGTCATTGGCATTCGCTCGGTCATTCGCGAAAATTCCTCCCTGGAGGATGTTTTAGTTATGGGCAATAATACCTTTGAAAAGCGTCACACGCCGAATGGGTACATCCCCTGTGGAATCGGAAAAAATTGTTATATCCGCAAAGCCATCATCGATAAAGATTCGCGTATCGGGAACCGTGTCCGGCTTGTCGCCGACGGGAAGCCAAATGGCTACGAATCCAACGGCTGCAGCCTCGTTGATGGTATCATTTGTGTGCCCGAGCGAACGGTGTTGCACGATGACTTTATCTTCTGATTACGCGAAATCTTGACTTAAATCCGATTCCGGGGAACCCTTCGACGCTTCGATGACACTGCCTCTAATCTTCGTAATTTCAGGACCAACGGGCGCAGGAAAGACTACTCTTTGCCGAAGTATTGTTAGCGCATTCCCAGGACGCATTATCACTGCTATTACCACAACCACACGTTCGCCACGCCCTAACGAGATCAATGGAGTGGATTATTATTTTGCCACAAGAGATGACTTCCAACGCATGCGAGATCAGGGAGAATTTTTAGAATATTCTCGCGTGCATAAGGAGCATTTTTACGGACTCACTCATTTAGAAATTACCAGTCACTTCAGAAATGGCCTGGATGTACTGCTTAACTTGGACGTACAAGGAGCAATAAAGTTGCGCGAACTTGCCAGGAATCAAGAAAATGCCATACTCAATGGGCGCGTGGTAAGTATTTTTTTACTTCCACCAGCAGAAAGGGAACTCATTAGGCGTATTCGCCGCAGGAGCCACGTATCAAAAGCGGAACTTAAGTTGCGTTTGGACTCTATTCACGGCGAAATACGAATGGCTAATACTTATGACTATTTCATTCCACCTGGAAGTAAGCGGTTCGCATTTGAGTCTATGCGAAATATTTATCGCGCCGAAAAACTACGCAACCGTACAAACGCCTCCGAATCCTTGCCAAATCCCAATGGGCCAATTGCAGAAGTCAACTCTCTTGTGCTCCGATAGCACAAAATCACAGAATTGTATCATGGCATGCATTAAAAAGGAGCAAAATGCATATGGTTAACGTCAAAGTAAAAGACATCCGCGGAGGTTTTCTAGTCTCTTGCGAAAAATCGAGCGAATTTCCTTTGGGGAAACGGCTAATGAATGTGTGCGCGAAATTTATGACTAGCTGAGACGCTCCCATTATGTCCAACCGGGTACGGGTGGACATTTTTAAACTAAAATTCTGCAAATTTTATTTCCATAGACTCCAAATCAAAAAATTATTATGAAAATTATTTTTGTAAATCACTCATCAATTCGTATTTTTGTAATTATTGGAAATTTGACTATAAGACGGACCCTGTCCGAAAAACCATATGTCATCTGCGTTTCCTTTGAAGTTTCCCACCATCTCTCGACGTCTGGCTGAAATTGGAGCCAAGAACAGAGTTTTCCTATCTGGTCTTTGCAAAACAATCTGCGAACTTCCAAAAGCGCAGTACCGGGTCCGGGTGAAGGTTTGATTGAGTATTCTATCTCTGGTAAAGGAACATTGATCTCATTTTCCCGATATCCCGACGGATTAATCTTCACCGTATATGATAGAAGACCATAAAATCTCAAATTTGAAATGTAAACCTCGCATGAAAAGTCGTAAAATAAAGGAGGAAAAGGACACGGACCGGGAAATGAAAACGAAAAAATATCAAACTCAGGATGCATTTGCATCCCTACAAATCCTCTGATATCGTAATAATAATGCCCGCCACGTGAACATGGCGCTAATACGCACATTGCCCCAAAAAAAGCTTTTGTTTTAGGAAATACCCAGGAGCGATCAAAAACTCCCGTATCACGAAGAGATTCATATATTTCACATACCGCGTATATTTCCTTCAACGTACAGTAAACCACGGGTGATATCTGGACGCCTACCGGCGCATCAGCGAGAGTTTCTTCCAAGATTTGCTCCAGGTGAAGCATACTACTTGGACCAAAACTACCACATTTATGAATAAATACAACGCCGCCACTCAAATCCACTCTCCACGGATCTGTCCGAGGAGCAACAGTAAATGTATCAAGATTTACAATTAGTTCATCCCCCGTAAAAGGGTGCCCAATACCAGTGATTGTTTCTCGCAAGCTTGGCGATATGGCGCGGCATCCGCCGCTGATGCTATTAGATCTTATGGCTTCAAGTATGATCCGAATTGTGCAACGAATTATACTAAGGTTGGCCGAACTAATGTCTGTGGGATTCGGCAAAACAGAGTATACGGTAATAGATTTGTCTTGCGATGACAAGAACGATAGCAGAAGATCGGCAGCAAGTGCGTTAACCTCTTGAGTGCCAATCCTCAGACGCGCAAATGCACCAATTCGGAAATATATTTTTACATCACTCGTAGTATGACCCCGGTCGGTGGAGGCCTTTTTAGCGCCACTGTCACATATTATATATGGCACAATTATGGTTGTGGCCGGAACCTGTTCGTCCCGAAAAGTAAGAGGCAGTCGCTGAAGTGGCGCCGGCAAACTAAGAGACTCAAAAAAAACATATTCGCCTTTCACTTGATATCCTGCCGTGCGCAAGGTGTCAAAGTATGAACTCAATACATGATATCGCTCCCTGTCGTCTGAAGAAGCTGGCGTAGGGAGTTCTGCGAGTATTTTAAATGTTTGACTAATGGCGTCTAATTTTTGGAAAACATCTCGATGTATGCGGACTCTTGTTTGTGATGTAATTTGTACAAGAAGCAACCATGTACTGGTACGACAAAAATCGCCAATGGAACAAATCGTGATACCGCCTTCATTTTGCTGAGTTTTCCATAAAATAGGCCAATTTGAGTAAAAAATTTCAAAAACATCATAAGGTCCTTTATTGTTGGGCCATGCAATTGATACAGGAGTCACATCGCTCAATATACCCAGCAAAATTACCCCAATTCCAGCGGGCAACGTGCCACCATCGAAGACTATACGGAAGCCGATGGCGCACTTTTTTCGATCGTGCAGGCCAGTTGCGCACAACGCGCGAAGCACCATATATCTTTCCAAAAACAATCTATCATTTAGCGGTAACGCCGAGTATCCGCTCGGAAAGTATGCCACGGCATCTTTCTTGTCAAAAAAGCCGTCTGGCTTTAAGGTACCCCATGGATATATCCATTCCCCCATAGGGACGCCAATCATTACTACAACCTCTAGGGCGATACGTAAAAACGCAATGTTTTTTGAGGCGGAGTTGCGGAAAATTTTCACAACCAAGGAAATAAATCCAGCGACACAAAATTAAAAAGGTACTCACTCGGCCTCCGCGCAGCTTGGCGTCGCTAATTCTCTTCTTATGGGCATGTTAAGAATAAGCACTAAGATTCGACCATGTTAATGCGCTGGCCGCAAGCGCTACGAATGGCGAATGGATAAATCTTGCAACAAAACTGAGAAATATTTACGAGCTTGACATAATCGCAAGGAGTATTAAGCTTATTTACATGGGAGATGTTAGCTTTGCGGGAGTAAAAGGCTCTTTTTCTGGTGGCGAGAATACGCAAGTCCGACTTGATGTGAAAAATTTTGCCGAGGCATATGGTCTCTACGCAAAGGGTCTTATTGATTTTAAAACTATTTTTTCAATGGCCATTGATTGCCTAATGGCGTTTATAACAAGAAAAGATGTGGCGCTAGGCGCACAGACGAATTGCGGAAAAGTGGCATCGTTTGTTGCAAACTCATTTGACAAGTGTAACGCTTGTGATATTAGTTCACTTATTCCGCTTGCTTCATTTCTTATTAAGGAAATTAATGCCGACGACAAGAACAAGCTTGTCAGCGCCATTTGTTCCGGGCTTTCAGAATGCAATTCTTCGGGCCAGGAAAATAATTCGCTAGTATCATTTGCCAACAGTGTGATATCTGCACTTGATGAAAGTCAAGATGCTGGCACGCGCTTGCAACTCGATGCCGCCATTGCGGCTACGATTTCAGCAGGCATTAAGAATAAAAATTGTGAATATCGCAAATTTTTTGATACTATAAGAAACGAGATTTCGGTTTTTGAAAAAAATGGGCTTAGCTGCGAAAAAATCAACACGCTATTGACAAATGTCATGAAGTTTTGTCAGGATGATGCTGGTGGTGCATCTAATGAATCTCAAGAGATTGATAATCTCAAAGCGGAAATTGTTGTCGAATATAGGCGTCTTTGCGTGGAAAATGCTGTGATGCTAGCTGAAGAGTTTATTGCAGAAAATGATACTGAAATCGCAACAACCCTTAAAGAACTAAAAGATCAACTTCAAGAAATGGCTCCAGGGGATCCTATGCTAAATGATACAGGTTTGAAAGATGTGGAAAATGTAGTAGAAATTATGGAATTAAATAATTGCCTCAAAGCAATAGCTCGAAGTGGTCTTTCAGTGAGTGAGGAAGAATGGGATAAAATTCATTCCACAATCACTGATCTTGAACAAAAAATTGGTGCTGGCACAAAAGAAATATTTGACCACATTATTCGCCGAGTTAGCGAGGTGTGTGTCAATGCATACGGGATGCAGATTCCTCAGGCGCAGATAAATGAATTTCGTACGAAGACAACCTCTGTAATAAAGATGATTTCCAGTGGAAGATGCAAATTTAGTGATGCAAAATCTGCCATGGACGTCCTGCGATCTGTCATAGAAGAGTTTGATGCAAACTCGAAAAGTTCGCTAAAGAGCTATTTGCGGGAAGCAATCCCAGACTGGGAACGGTTTTCGGGCGAATTGACTAGCCTTGGCTTTAATGCTACGAATGCGAATAGCACAATTGCCTCCATGAAAAAAATAATTGAAATGGATTCATCTTCTTCAGATTTTGCGAGCTGCGTTTATACGTGTGTCCATGATAATTTGCGCGTACTAGATATTGGTGAAATTGACGATGAAAGGCATGATAAATTATATAGGCTGAAGTTCCCGACGACAATAAGAGAGGTCGCCTATGATTATGTGTATATGGTTACCGATTCGCAGTTGAATTTTGATCACCTCGTCGAGGATATAGCTTGCAGTGGTGGGAAAATTGAGAAGTTGCTGCGGGAAAATAATCCACAAATTCGATCCGCGTCTTGTAGTAGCTGCGTTATCGAAAGCCGGAATCGAAATTTGGAATCGCTCACGATTAATACAATTTCTAGGCCATTCTTGCACGGGCTTCCAGATATTATATTTAGGGATAAGAGCTGCAGAACGATCGAGTTGGACGAATTAGCAAGCCAAGCCGAAGGTTTGTTGGCAAATTATATTTGCTTCCCAGATTCCGTCCAATCCGTCATCGTCGATGGAAGTTTGAATGCCCTTTTGTCTACAAGTACTGGAAATTTTTACGGAGACGATAGGATGGGTGAATTTACCGTTGAGATGCGGAATTTTTCAGAAGAACCCCCGAGACTGCCAAAACGCTTTGCTGCCAGTGCCAAATCTGGATGTCCCTGGGCTAAACCTTAGGAAATACTTTGGGGTTCAATTCGCGCTTGGGACTAGGCCCTTGCACGT
>JAITKJ010000010.1 GCA_031278455.1 Puniceicoccales bacterium
TGTCTTTGCGACTGGGTATGTCTTGTGGCGGGCCTGGCTCTTCTGTTAGCTCTTCTGTTAGCCCTTTTGGTAGCTCTTCTGCCGGCTTTTTTGTTGGCTCCAGCTCCAGCTCCAGCTCCGGATCCGGGCCTGGCTCCGGTTCTGGTTCTGGCTTTAAATTTGACGATCGCTCCGAGTTTGAATTTTGTTCAGAATCTGATTCTGTTTTGTGCTCTTGTTTAGAATTATGGCCTGATTGCTGCGGCGGATCTGATTGTGGAACGGGCGTCTGTTTTGCGGATTCAACCACTGAACGCATGCAGAGCCAGAAAATGGTAACAGGTATGCCTTTGTGGCAGCAATAGATAAAACGGACACTAATATAAATTAGTCCAATCGGGAAGAAAACGATTGACATAATCACCAATGCAAAATCTTTCCGCTGCGCACTGCCAAAGCCTGGCAAGGTATTCCCAGTTTCAACAAGAGACGTATAGTCATCTCCGCAGAAACAGGGAATTACCTTTGTGAGCACAGCACCAAATCCCAAAGACGCATTGCCTGTATCGCATGAAGTAACCCCTCGCGGGTTCGAGTCTACAGATTTTCCATAGGCATTCAACATTGGGCCTTTACATGGGATCCCCTAAAATCACATCTGTCAAACTATTAATTCTCGCTGGGCAAAATGGCAAAACCCGATTTTCATTATGTGTTTAAAGTTTTGCAGGTTCGATTTCGCAAATGTCGCACATTAACCTTCGCATTTTATGATCGTCGACGGGCGATGGGCTCTTTAATTTTTTTCTTGCCAGAAAAAAGGTTGCTCCGTGTGATAATTCTGCGCTAGGGGTAATCCCGTGGCACTCGCCGGACGGTGAGTTGAGCGGAGTTTTGGCTTGGGGCTGAAATTCAGGCGCGCGGACCGCGCTTCAAAAGCCATGTGAGTTGGTCATTAGCAATGGGAATTATAGACAAATCTGCAATTATTACGGAGCACAAACTGAGCGAAAAGGATACGGGCTCGCCAGAAGTGCAGGTAGCGCTTTTGACGGCACGCATTTCTCAGCTGACGGCACATCTGAAGATGCATCGAAAGGATTTTCATTCCAGAAGGGGATTGGTGGCCATGGCTAGTCGCCGCCGCCGGCTCCTTGCCTACGTCAAACGAAATGATGCCGGTCGTTATTCGGCCATAGTCAAGAATTTAGGGTTGCGCAAGTAGGCAATTCATTTTTCCGTTCATTCTCTGCTGTTTAATAAAATGAGTGAAGATAATTTTTCTCCAATTTCCGTGCAAGTTTGTGTGGAATCCGTTGAGGCGCATGGGATTACCATATCAACGGGCGGCCTCGCGAGGCAGGCGAATGGAGCTGTAACTATTCAAGTTGGAAACACGGTGATTCTTGTGACCGTTGTCGCAAATCGCAACGTTTCTTCGGATCAGGACTTTCTTCCGCTGAGCATGGAATATCGCGAAAAATTCTGCGCCGCCGGGCGTTTTCCGGGCAACTATACCCGCCGGGAGGGTCGGCCGTCGGAGCGGGAAGTTCTAACAGCTCGCCTGTGTGACCGTCCACTGCGGCCACTTTTTCCCAAAAATTTCCGCAATGAGACGCAGGTGATTGCTTTATTGCTGACAACGGATCTTCAGAATGACCCAGATTCACTGGTAATTAACGGTGCGTCTGCTGCTCTTTGCTGTTCGGATATTCCCTGGAACGGGCCCATCGGCTGCGTGCGAATCGGAGAGATTTCGGGCCAAATGATTGTAAACCCCACGAATGCTCAGCTTTACGAATCAACCCTTGATCTTCTGTACGTTGGCACGGAAAAAGACATGTTGATGATCGAGGGCGGTGCGGATCAAATTTCCGAGAGTCGTTTTCTCGAAGCCCTAGTCTTTGCTCAGGAACAAATTCAGCCAATCATTGCTGCGCAAAAGCGTTTGATGGGGAAAGCCGGAAAGGCCAAGCGGGATTTTCCAAAGCTTGATCTGCGGAAGGATGTTTATGATTTTTGCGCGAAGAAGTTTTCAAAAGGCATCCGGGCTGCGCTAAAAATCCACGGGAAATTGGATCGAAGGGAGGCCATAGCAGATTTGCAGAAAAATGCTGAAGTAGTAATTGCTGAAAAGTTCGACGCAGAGCTTGAGTCTCATCAAATCGCAGTAGCATTCGAAGAATTGGAAAAACAAATTTATCGCAATGGAGTGCTTGATGACGAATGTCGCTCGGATGGGCGAAAAATGGACGAAATCCGCCCGATTAGTTGCGCCACTGGATTTTTGCCATGCGTACACGGAAATTCGTTATTCCAAAGGGGGGAAACCCAAGCACTGGTAAGCACCACGCTGGGGTCCGGCGGAGACACCCAGTCATTTGATGGCATATCTGGGGGAATCACTGAAAAGTCGTTCATATTACATTACAATTTTCCGCCGTTTTCCGTTGGTGAAACGAGAAAGTTTGGCCCTCCCGGGCGGAGAGAAATTGGCCATGGAGTCCTCGCCGAGCGTTCGCTTTTGCCGGTTATTCCCGACCGAGACACATTTCCGTATGTCATCCGCGTTGTTTCGGAGATTTTGGAGTCAAACGGGTCGTCTTCCATGGCAACGGTTTGCGGAGGAACGCTAGCGCTCATGGACGCAGGCGTGCCTCTGTTGGCTCCCGTTGCCGGTATTTCTATTGGCCTTGTGAGCGCATACGATTCCAGTGAGCAAATTTGCAACTATAAGCTTCTTACCGACATAACTGGAGCAGAAGATCACTACGGTGATATGGATTTCAAAATTGCTGGGACGGACGTCGGAATTACCGGGTTTCAGTTGGACCTCAAAATACCAGGCCTGCCGTTCAAAATTGCCAAGGAAGCCGTTCGCCAAAGTGTTCTGGCGCGGGCCAAGATTATTAAAATCATGCAGACCCTTTTACCAGCGCATCGCAAGGAGTTGAGTCCGAATGCCCCACGCTTGCAGCAGTTTTCAATTCCACCGGAAAAAATCGGTGTGCTTATCGGGCCTGGTGGAAAAAATATCAAACGCATTACCGAAGCAACGGGTGCGCGCATTGACATCAATGAGGATAATAGCGGTCAAATCATGATTTTTGCAGCTTCTGCTGAAGTCCTGTCCGCTGTCATACGCGAAATTGAACTTTCCTGCGGGGAAATTGAGCCGGGAAAAACCTACCGGGGAATTGTCCGTAGCGTCAAAGATTTCGGCGCATTTGTAGAGTGTTTACCAGGCAAAGAAGGATTGGTGCATGTTTCCGAATTTACAGAAATGCGCATTGAAAATATGGACGACATTTGCTGTGAAGGCGATGAGATTATCGTTAAATGTGTCGGGCTTGATTCCAAGGGGCGCGTCCGACTCAGTCGAAAAGCGGTTGCTCACCCCAAGGAAACGCGTCCTGAGTAAAGGCTGGCAGCGCCTAACGGCATAAGTCATTAGTCTTTAATTGCATTATGCATTATGTCGGCTGAATGTTTTAATAAAGTTTATTTTACACTGTCTTTTCTGAGACAAAAAATTTTGGCCAACGGTATCCAGTCTCGATTTCCGCAAAAAACCAAACACCAGTCAATAAATTCGCGTCTAACAACATAACCCAGCGAGAAGACAAATCGCACAACACATATATTTTTCTTGAAAGTGTAAAAACATGGATTTGAACTCAGCGGATGAGCCTATCCAGTCCGCACATCCGTCGGACATTTGTCTACGACAGCATGCGCCTTTGCCTTCAGGGGACTTTGGACACGGCGTTCCTCTCCGTATTCCTTTTAGTAGCTATCCGCGTTTTCAATGCGCCAGTTTCATCCAAAGCCTTTCTGGCGACGCTGACCTGGTTCGGTGGCATTTTTTCCCCGTGGTTGATTCGCGGTTTAGCCCAATTTAAACGGCCAAGTACGCACCTCGCTGGTAGCTTTTTTATTGTTATTAGCATTTGTTTTGCATTAGCAGCCGTGACCAACTCTTTTGCGTCCTATATCCTCCTAATTGCGCTGGCCAGCATCGCATATCGAGGAAAGGATAGCATTCTCATTAGTATGTATATGCATAACTATCCGAGTTCGCATCGGGCTACATATTTTTCGTTTGGCATGGTTTTATCATCAATAATGGGAATTTTTTTTGGGCAATTAACTGGATACGCTTTGGATGCGGGAGTGGAAAACTATCACTTTTTAATAGGTTTCATAGCCATATGCTCGGCATGCTGCGCCATTTGCCTCTATCGCATTCCTTCGGAGCCAAGCGAGATGCCACCAGCTTCTCGAAAGAGTTACCTTCGATATTTGAGAGATGATACAACTTTCGCGCGGATGGAATTGTTTTCCTTCCTTATGGGAATTGCTTTCCAAATGCTTGCGCCCATTCGCATGGAATATCTTGCTAACGTGCGCTATGGTCTGCAATTGAACAATTTTTCCATCATGCTCCTCTCCTGGGGGATTCTTAGTGCTGCTCGCGTAATCAGCACCCCAATCATGGGTAAACTCTTTGATGTGCTTCCTCTCATTTCTAATCAAATTTTAACTGGGGCCTTCATGCTGTGTGGCTATTTGATTTTCTTTTGTTCGCAAAGTTTTTTTTGGCTTGGTACGAGCGCGGCACTGTTGGGCATGGCTATTTCCGGAAAATTTATCATTCATAATTTTTGGGTTTCGCGGGTGGTGTCATCGGACGCAATATCCGCGTGTATGTCCGTGCACATCCTAATTTCTGGCGTACGCAGTATTCTGGCGCCGCTTATCGGCTACGGAATATTGGCGATTTCATCACCGCGCTACGTGTCCTACGTGGGCAATACCCTGATCGCCATCGGAATATTTGGATTCTGGTGCATGCGCAAGAACCCCGCTATTCGTTAACAGATTATGGATGCCATTAGGAAAAAATCACTTACTAATAAGCCAAAGAAATCACTTGGGCAAAATTTTCTTATCGATAAAAATATTCTCCAAAAAGCCATTATTTGGGCAAACCCGAAGGCTGGAGAAAGTGTGGTAGAAATTGGCCCGGGTTTCGGTATTTTAACTGAAGCACTTCTTAATTTTGGCGCAAATGTTTATGCCGTCGAGTGCGATCAGGCGCTGTGCCAAATTTTGTTGCGTCAATTATTACCAAAATGGCCCAATAATCTTCATTTGTTACATGGGGATGCTGTAAAATTGCCACGGGCGGGATATGACGGCACAGACTACAAGGTAGTTGCCAATCTGCCATATGCCATTTCTACGCCATGGATAGAGGGAATTTTGCGCGGCCCTTTGCCGAAATCAATGACGATACTCTTGCAAAAGGAAACTGCCCAACGGTTTACGACAATTCAGGGGCCACAAATGGGAGCTATTTCTGTCCGCCTCGGAAGCGCATTTCAAATCATTTACAGCCACCACGTGCCACCAACCTGTTTTTCCCCAAAACCAAAGGTTGACTCCATGCTCATCCACTTGGAGCGGAGGGCAGATATGTTCCTTTTTAATGAAAGAACGTACGCGCTCATTCGTTTTTTGTTCAACCACAGGCGCAAACAATTACATGGAATTATTCGGCGAATGGATACATGTGTGGAGCGGGAAATTTTGTTCAAATGGCTACAAACCGTTGGCGGACAGACACTGCGTGCAGAACAGATAACTATACCTCAATGGCAGTACTTGGCTAGCATTCCAGCGCCCTTATCGCCATTATTAAGCGGGTGATTGCGTGCGAAAAAAATTTCGAATTATTGCATGATTGTCTAGTGGCTTTGCTGTTTTATGACACAAAGTAGCCACTAACAGCAAAGCTAACCTGAGCAGTGACTTTTATAAAAAGTCCATCACGAATTTTAGTCGCCGAAGAGGTCCTCGTGTTTAAACTTTCACGGACGTTTGGCAGTAAAAAAATGTTTGCCGCATTCTGCGGCAACATGTAATATGGGCACCACGGTAGCGAAATTCACGGGCCACGCGCCACAAAAATTGCTGCTAATACCACGTTCAGGACACGAGGTGAGGTTCCGCCACACCCAACGCGTGACCGCAACCACATAAAATATGGCACTCCCATGCGAAGCAAAGACAACTTTAAATAATACAACAGGCAATGTCTACCGGCATGCACTTATTTTCTATTTATTGTTTTTTAGGCTCAATTTTTCTCTGGGATGCCGACAATAACCTGCCATGTGGGACGTGCCGGGTTGCGATGATTGAATTCGGGCGAAAAAGTGAATTGTTTTATTCAATCAAAACAAAAACAGACATTTGCAGAAGATTCCTGGCCGTGGTCCTGTGTCGAACAAGGTGTTGAAGTGTATAAGCACAAAAGCTTGTACGGGCCACTACGGAGATCGCTACTTCATTTTTCGAATAGCTAGGCCAGACGGCTCAACACACTCCCGTTGAGCCTTTCCCGGGTTTGTTTGTCGTTTTGCATGAGCATATTTATGCATGGCAATGTGGGCCCTGTTGGTAAGGTCTTCCGCTTGTACGCATGATTGGAATTGGTTTGAAGTGAATTGCGGTGATCGCGGCTGTATAGGGGTTGGGACCCGTTTCTAAGTTTTTTCGCTAGAAGTTTAAAATTTTTTGACGGCGACTTCCGAATAAAGACTTGACGTATTTTTTCCACGGGGACACCTTGCCCTTCAAGTGGGGTGCGGAAGGCGCCCTTAGGGCCCTTGTAGCTCAGTTGGCAGAGCACATCCTTGGTAAGGATGAGGTCGGCGGTTCAAATCCGCTCGGGGGCTCCAGGTAAAAGGAAAACTCAAGGAAAAGCATCATGGCTAAGGAAAACTTTCAGAGGACGAAGCCCCACGTGAATGTCGGGACCATCGGGCACGTTGACCATGGTAAGTCGACCCTCACCACCGCGCTACTCAAAGTGCAGTCCAACAAAGGTTTGGCCCAGTTTAAGTCCTACGCGGATATCACAAAAGGTGGGACCGTCCGCGATGAAACGAAAACGGTGACCATCGCCGTTTCGCACGTGGAGTACGAAAGTGACAAGCGGCATTACGCGCACGTGGACTGCCCGGGGCACGCGGACTTTGTTAAGAACATGATCACCGGTGCCGCGCAAATGGATGGTGCCATTTTGGTGGTCAGTGCCGCGGATGGTCCAATGCCTCAAACGCGGGAACATATCCTTCTCGCTCGACAGGTGGGTGTGCCTAAGATTGTGGTTTTCTTAAACAAGGTGGACCTTTTAGATGATCCGGAACTGTTGGATTTGGTAGAAATGGAGGTGCGGGACCTTCTGAGCAAATACGAATTCGATGGCGACAACATCAGTATTATTCGCGGATCCGCCCTCGCCGCTTTGGACGGGAAGCCGGAGGGGGTTGCTGCCATCGGAGCATTGCTGGACGCCATCGACAAGGATATTCCGGAGCCAGTTCGTGAAATCGATAAGCCGTTTCTGATGTCCGTGGAGGACGTTTTCTCCATTACCGGGCGCGGAACTGTGGCCACTGGGCGTATTGAGCGGGGTATTGTTAAGGTGGGGGACGGCGTGCAAATCGTTGGCTTGAACGATACGCGGGAAACCGTGGTAACGGGCGTGGAAATGTTCCGCAAACTTTTGGATCAAGGTCAGGCCGGGGACAATGTTGGGCTATTACTGCGCGGCATTGAAAAAGACCAGGTTGAACGCGGGCAGGTTCTGGCAAAGTCGGGGAGCATTCTACCACACACGAAGTTCAAGGCGGAGATTTACGTACTCACCAAGGATGAAGGCGGACGACACACACCATTTTTTAACGGCTACCGACCGCAGTTTTATTTTCGCACGACGGATGTGACCGGCGTAGTCACGCTTCCGGAAGGCACGGAAATGGTGATGCCTGGAGATAATTTAGGTATTACCGTTGAGATGCAGAAACCGATTGCTATGGAAAAGGGACAGCGTTTTGCCATTCGCGAAGGCGGACGGACGGTTGGCGCCGGTCGAGTAACAGAGGTGATTACCTGACGCGGGTCGGCGCTGCGGCTGGACATCTGCCTCTTTTGGTGGGTTTTTGAAACTTTCTGTAAATTTTTCTTGCCCCCTTCTCAAATTCAAACTTGAAGTGATGCTGATAAACCGCTAGGGGAATAGCTCAATTGGTAGAGCAGCGGTCTCCAAAACCGCAGGCTGGGGGTTCGAGACCCTCTTCCCCTGCCATCTGCGAGTTTTTGTCACGAATGGGGCGTTGTAGGCAATGGGAAGGATAGTAGGTTTTTTTTCGGAAACCGCAAGGGAGTTAAAAAAGACGAGCTGGCCCACCAAAAAGGATTTGGTCCGGTCGTCTCTGGTGGTGCTTGCCGGGACAGTGTTCATCGGCGCGTACGTGGCAGTGGTGGATTTTTCACTATTTCAGGTAGCAAGTTTGCTTTTGGACATGGTGCGTTGAATTGGTGATTGAGTGGATCCTGGCCCATTCCCGCTGGGAATGTGTTGGGTGGAAAACGGTGAAAATGGATGAGGCGTGTCAGTGTGAGAGCGAGGTCGTCGCGGAGGATGTTCCAAGTGGCAATTCCATGCATTGGTATACGCTCCAAGTTACGGCGGGGTACGAGGCGCGCGTACAGCAGTTCGTCGGCAAAGGGGTGGCACGCGGTGGCATGGCATCTTTCGTTGGACAAATTCTGTTCCCCATCGAAAAAATCACCGAGATTCGAAATGGGCGGAAGTGTACACGAGTCAAGAAGCTATACCCTGGCTATTTGTTCATCGAGTTGGATCTCTACGATGAGAATGGCGAGCTGCGCCACGGTCTTTGGCAATTTATCCGATCGACCGCGGGCGTGCTTGGGTTCCTGGGTGGCGAAAAGCCATTGGCCATGAAGCAGAAAGACGTTGATCTGATCGTCCACCAGACAGAAATCGGAGAAAAATCGGAGAAATTTAAAAATAATTATTCCGTTGGCATGCTGGTTAAGGTTACCGATGGTCCGTTTGCGGGATCCGAGGGCGAGATTAGTACCATGGACGAACAAGCGGGGAATGTGCGTGTGTTAGTTGGGCTTTTTGGACGTCTGACGCCGGTGGATTTGGAGTTTTGGCAGATTGTAAAAAAGGAAGTGTGATCGAAGATGGCTAAGAAAAAAGTAGTTAAGGTGGTCAAGTTGCAGTTACCGGCCGGCGCCGCCAATCCCGCTCCGCCCGTGGGTCCGGCGCTGGGTGCTGCCGGTGTGAACATTATGGGCTTCTGCAAAGAATTTAACGCAAAAACCAGCGACCAGGGAGGCATTATCCTTCCCGTGGTCATATCGGTTTACGCGGATAAGTCTTTCACCTTCGAGCTCAAGTCCCCGCCGGCGTCCGTCCTCCTCAAGAAAATGGCCAATGTGAGCAAGGGCTCCGGAGCGTCCAATAAAAACAAGGTTGGGTCCGTGACAAGCAAGCAGGTGCGTGAAATTGTCCGCATTAAAATGGCGGATTTAAACACGGACAATGAGGAGGCCGCCGTGCGGATGATCGCGGGCACGGCGCGCAACATGGGAATTACGGTGACCGAGTGAGATGTTGGAGGCAAAATGAAAAAGCGAAGTAAGCGTTACCGGGCGAGTGGCGATGAGAAGGAATTACAGACGGCCCACGGTGTTGGTGCGGCGGTGGAGCGTCTACTGCGCATGCCGAAGGCCAAATTCGACGAAACGGTGGAGCTGTCCTTCCACCTGGACGTGGATCCGAAGCAGGGCGATCAAATGGTGCGCGGCATCGTGAAACTGCCCCATGGAAACGGCAAAACACTTAGAGTTGTGGCGTTTACGGGAAGTCCCGAGGTGGCTTTGGAGGCCGGCGCAGCCCACGCAGGGCTGAATGATTTGATCGCACGGATCGAAGGCGGTTGGTGTGATTTTGACGTGGCCGTTGCGACCACGGCGGCCATGAAGGAGGTGCGTTCGGTGGCGAAGATCCTCGGACCTAAGGGTTTGATGCCGAGTCCAAAATCAGGGACGGTGGGCGATGACATCGTGAGCATCATTAAGGATGTGCTGGCTGGCCGTTGCGAGTTTAAGATGGACAAGACGGCCAATGTGGCCATCGCCGTTGGCAAGCGCTCTTTCACCAGGGAGGCGTTGGAAACCAATATCAACGAAGCATTTGCCGCGTTGGCGCGGGCACGTCCGGCGGCGGCGAAGGGGGTGTTCGTCAAATCTGCGGCGCTTTCATCCACCATGAGCCCCTCCGTTGCGTTGGAGGTGCGTGCTCTGTTTGCCGCATAGGGGGAAATTGTAAATCATGCGCGAGGAAAAGAAATTTTTAACGGCGGAAGTCCGGGAGCACATTGGAAAGTCGGACTATCTCTATGTGGCGGGTTTCGACCGGCTGACCGTCGCGGATGTGGCGGAACTGCGGAAGGCGTTGCGTAATGATGCGGCGGAGTACCACGTGGTAAAAAATTCCATTCTGCAGATGGCGGCGAAAGAGGCGGAGCTTCCCAAAATCGACCTGGGGGCGCTCAAGGGTACGACGGCCATCGTCAGCGGCGGAAATAATCCATCGGGCGTAGCAAAGGCGCTAAATGCCTTCATGTCAGATCCGGAGAAGGAGGGCAAATTGTCCATCAAATGGGGGCGTTTGGGCGAACGGGTTCTAAGTCCAAAGGACGTCCTGGCTCTGTCCAAGTTACCATCTCTGGACGTACTCCGCGCACAAATGCTTTCCTTGCTGCAAACGGCACTTCAGCAATTTTTGGCGGTTTGCAACGCGGCGGCGCAGAGCTTTGTGCGGCTGCTGAACGCCTATGGGGAGAAACAACAAGCTGGCTAATACACTTTCACCAACGATGGTGGCAATTTGAACAAAAATGAAAATCGATAATGGGTGCGGGTAGGAATTTTTCTTAAATGACGAATAAGTCGCTAGCCGGGCCCAGGAGGAAACAATGACAAATCAACTTACGAAAGATCAGGTTATTGAGTGGCTAAGTGGGCAATCGGTGATTGAGATTGCCGCGCTGGTGCACGAATTGGAGGAAAAGTGGGGGGTAAGTGCTGCGGCTCCGATTGCGGTTGCGGCGGCGGCTCCAGCGGCGGCGGCGGCTCCAGCGGAGGAACAGACGGAATTTACCGTTGTTCTTGTGGATGCTGGTGCGAGCAAACTCAACGTGATTAAGGAAATTCGCGCGATCACCGGCATAGGATTGGTCGAAGGCAAGAATCTCGTGGAAAGCGCTCCAAAGCCGGTCAAGGAAGGCATTTCCAAGGCCGACGCGGAGGAGATAAAGAAAAGGCTGGAAGCGGTTGGCGCAAAGGTCGAACTCAAATAAATCCGCCACAGGGGCTTAATCGAATGGGGTGGCTTACTGCGTTGCCTGGCGGCGGTGTTTTACCCGCGTAAAAATGCAGTTATTTTTCTAAATTTCGAGGCAAAGAGGGAAGGGTTATATGTCCGAGCGCAAGAATCTTGGAAAGCTACAAGAGGTAATTGAGATACCCAACTATATTAAGGTTCAGATTGATTCCTACGGTAGTTTTTTGCAATTGGACGTTGCGCCGGAAAAACGGGCCGTCCAAGGCCTGGAGGCTGTTTTCCGCGAGTCCTTCCCCATCGAAAGCTATGATGCCCGATGCCGCTTGGAATATATTTCCTATCGCATAGCCCCTCCAAAATTTTCCGAGACTTTCTGCCTCCGCGAGGGGACTACCTACGCTGGAGGACTCTATGTTACCCTCCGTCTGACCGAGGAGGGCATTGACCGCACGGAAGAGGTGTCATTTGGCGATTTACCGCTGATGACCGACCGTGGCTCGTTTGTTATCAATGGTGCCGAGCGGGTGGTCGTGAGTCAACTTCATCGTACGGCTGGGGTTAGCTTCGAAGAGGAGGAGCATGTGAGTGGTAAGCAACTTTTCGCCGCACGCATTATCCCCAATCGCGGCACCTGGATCGAGATGCAATTCGACCCCTATGACCTCATTTACGTTTACCTGGACCGGCGCCGGAGGAGGCGTAAGTTTTTGGCCTCAACGTTCTTGCGCGCACTGGGCCACAGTTCAGATATGGACATTTTGAATCTTTTTTACCCGGTAAGTTCTCGGTCCGTCGCAGATTTATTGGCACAGGAGGATCTTTCCAATCTCATTCTCGGCGATGACGTGGTGGATGCGAACCAGGGAATCGTCCTGGCACGCATATATGAATCGTTGACCGTCACAGGGTTGCGAAGTTTTGTCCAGGCGGAGATTTCGACGGTCGCCGTGGTCGATATTTCTTCGGACAATGGCCTTTTCATTCGCACGCTTAAAAAAGACACCACAAAAAATACTGAGGAAGCGCTCATAGAATTTTACATGCGCCTGCGCCCGGGGGAACCACCCACGCTGGCCAATGCCCAGGGCCTTCTCAAGAGGTTATTTAGGGACCAACGCCGCTATGACTTAGATCGGGTCGGCCGCTATAAACTTAACCAAAAATTGGGATTAAATCGCCCGGTGGATGATCGTTTGGTTTCCTCAGAGGACATTGTTGCCGCGCTGAAATATCTTTTCAAAATTCGCCTTGGCGAGTGCCGCGTGGACGATATCGACCATCTGGGCAATCGGCGCATCCGAAGTGTGGGCGAATTGGTCGCAAACCAGTGCCACTCAGGTTTGTCGCACATGGAGCGGCATACAAAGGAATGCATGAGTCTCTACGATCAGAGCGTGGATTCCATCATGCCGCAAAAGCTGCTCAATCCCAAATTAATGATGTCAGCCATTCGTGACTTTTTTGCGCGCAGCCAGCTGTCACAGCTGATGGATCAAATCAACCCCCTTTCGGAAGTGGCTCATAAACGGCGCATTTCCGCCCTTGGCCCTGGCGGATTGAGTCGAGAGCGTGCCGGGTTGGATGTTCGCGATGTGCACACTTCCCACTACGGCCGTATTTGTCCCATTGAATCTCCGGAAGGACCCAACATCGGGCTCATCAATTCCATGAGCACCTACGCGCGAATAAATGAGTTCGGGTTCATCGAGTCTCCCTATCGCGTGATCAAAAAAGGCGCGGTAACCGAAGAAATTGTCTACTTTAATGCGGATCAGGAAGAAAATTGTAAAATTGCCCAAGCCAATGAGCCAGTGGACGAAAAGGGGAGGCTAAAGGGCCGGGTAACCGTCCGGTTTCGCGACCAGATTTTAGAAGTAGACGCGGCAGAAGTGACGCACATGGATGTATCGTCCCGGCAACTTGTATCCGCAGCTGCCAGCTTGATTCCGTTTTTGGAACACGACGATACCAGTCGCGCGCTCATGGGTTCCAACATGCAGCGGCAAGCAGTTCCGCTGCTTGTACCTGATTCTCCCGTGGTTGGCACGGGTATTGAGGAAAGACTGGCCCACGACTCGAAAATAGTTGTCCTTGCCAAACGGTCTGGGATCGTGGCATCTGTTGATGCCCAAAGGATTATCGTCACCAAGGACGGCAAACTTCCCAAAGATTTCGAGGATCGCAGTGTGTCCGAATTTCCGGAGATTGACTACTATCGTTTGCGCAAGTTTCTGCGCTCCAATGCGGCAACCTGTTTTAATCAGCACCCGCGGGTGGTTACCGGGCAACAGGTTAAAGATGGAGACCTTCTTGCCGATGGCGCATCCACGGAAAACGGCGAATTAGCCCTCGGCCGCAACGTGCTGGTGGCCTTTATGCCGTGGAATGGATATAATTACGAGGACGCCATCCTTTTAAACGAACGCATGTTGAAAGACGACGTTTTCACCTCAATTCACATTGAAGTCTTTGAGGTCACCGCGCAGGACACAAAATTAGGTCAGGAGGAAATTACGCGGGACATTCCCAATGTGGGCGATGAAGCGTTGCGTAACCTAAACCGCAACGGCATTATCCGCATTGGATCTGAGGTGCGGCCCGGGGATATTCTCGTGGGAAAGGTTACGCCGAAAAGCGAAACGGACCTGGCGCCAGAGGAAAAATTATTGCGGGCGATTTTCGGCGAAAAAGCAGCGGATGTTAAAGATACCTCCCTGATTGCACCTTCTGGGTGCTATGGCATCGTGATGGACGTCAAGGTTTCTGGGCGTAGCGCGCGGGATCGAGAATCGCTCAGCTTGGCGGAAATTCGTCGGCAGACGAAGAAGGTAAATGAAGATTTTCGCAAGCAAATGGACGAGGTGCGCGAAGGCTTAACTGAAGCATTATCCAATGTGCTTTTGGGCGAAAAAATTCCGCTGGATATCCGCAATGCTGAAACCGGGGAGGTTCTCATCGGGGCCAATCGGAAAATTACTAAAACGCTGTTGCGTAAAATTGCCAGTGTTTCGAGCAAAATCGCTATCGATGAGTCTCCGGCAAAAGTCCGAATCGATGAAATCGTTCAAGCCTATCAGCGTAAACTCGATCAAATAACCCGCGAGTGCAATACGCAGTTAAAAGCAGTTGAGAGTGGCGAATTTAATGAGGGCGACACCATTAATAACGCTAAAGTCTACATTGCCGCCAAGCGAAAGATCCAGGTCGGCGACAAAATGGCCGGTCGGCACGGAAATAAAGGCATCGTTTCCCGCATTGTGGCCGCTGAGGATATGCCATTTTTAGAGGATGGAACCCCGGTGGATGTGGTTCTAAACCCCCTTGGCGTCCCGGCACGCATGAACGTGGGCCAGGTGTTGGAGACCCAATTGGGGTGGGCTTGCCAGAAACTGGGCATTAAAGTGGCCACACCGGTTTTCGACGGAGCCACGCAGGAGCAAATTGCCGAAATTACTTCCGAGGCGGGGTTGCCTACATCCGGCAAGGTGTATCTCTACGACGGCCACACCGGAGAACGCTTCGATCAGAGGGTTTGCGTGGGCTACATGTACATGATGAAACTTAACCATTTGGTGGCAGATAAAATGCACGCGCGCGCGGTTGGACCCTATAGTCTTATTACCCAGCAGCCACTCGGCGGGAAGGCACAATATGGCGGGCAGCGTTTCGGAGAAATGGAAGTTTGGGCATTGGAGGCCTATGGCGCCGCCTATTGCCTGCAAGAACTGTTGACGGTGAAATCCGATGACGTGCAAGGACGGACGGCAACCTATGAAGCAATTGTGAAAGGCGATAGGACCCTGCGCGCGGGAATACCGCAGTCATTCAACGTGCTAGTTAAGGAAATACAGGGATTGGGATTGGATATGAAATTACACGAGGAAGTTGTCGACGATCGTAATCCAAATGCAAGATAGGGAAGCATATTAAATAATTATACCAATGGAGTGTGCGATGCGGCAGAATTATAACAATCAAGAGGCCATGGAGGCCTTGGGTTTCGATCGGGAACATATTTTGGACAGTGTGAGCTTGTCCGTTGCGTCACCAGATGTGATCCGATCCTGGTCAAGCGGCGAAATTAAAAGCCCGGAAACAATCAATTACCGCACATTTCGGCCCGAGCCCGGTGGCCTTTTCTGCCAACGCATATTTGGACCCGTCCACGACTATGAGTGTGCCTGTGGCAAATATAAGCGCATGAAGTACAAGGACGTGATCTGTGAACGTTGCGGCGTCGAAGTGACCCAGTCAAAGGTCCGCCGGGAGCGCATGGGGCACATCGAATTGGCCGTTCCCGTGGCGCATATTTGGTTTTTCAAAAATCTGCCCAGCCGCCTCGCCCTCTTTCTTGATATGACGCTGAAGGACTTGGAACGTGTTATTTACTACGAATGTTACATCGTTATCAATCCCGGAACAACGCCGCTGGACCATAGGCAACTGCTCTCAGAGGTGGAATATGCCAAGGCGCAGGACCAGCATGGTGATGATGCCTTCGTCGCAAAAATGGGCGCCGGAGCTCTCAAGGAAATTTTGAATTCCGTCGATATGATACAATTATCAGACGAATTGGAAAATCTGATCAAAGCCACTAGATCCAAACAGGTTAAGAAAAAATTGGCCCGCCGGCTGAAGCTGGTAACCTCGTTTTTGCAATCGGGAACATCTCCCGGGTGGATGATTTTGGAAACGCTTGCTGTGATTCCGCCCGATTTGAGACCCTTGGTCCCGTTGGACGGCGGACGGTTTGCTACAAGCGATTTGAACGACCTCTACCGGCGAGTGATTAACCGCAATAATCGTCTGAAAAGCCTAATGCAGCTCAAGACGCCGGATGTGATCATTCACAATGAAATGCGCATGTTGCAAGAGGCAGTGGATGCTCTTTTCGACAACAGTCGCCAGTCGCGACCGGTGCAGGGAAACGGCAATCGACCGCTAAAGTCTATCAGTGATATGCTTAAGGGCAAACAGGGCCGCTTTCGACAAAATCTTTTGGGCAAGCGTGTGGATTACAGCGGTCGTTCAGTCATCGTCATCGGCCCAAATTTGAAACTCAACCAGTGCGGTCTTCCCAAAAAAATGGCTTTGGTTTTATTCGAGCCGTTTATCATCCGCCGATTGAAGGAGTTAGGTTTCGTTCACACCGTGCGCAGCGCACGCAAACTCATCGAGCGCCAATCCCTCGAGGTGTGGGATATACTTGAAGAAGTCATGCGTGGCCATCCGGTTTTACTAAACCGCGCGCCGACATTGCACCGTTTGTCTATCCAAGCTTTTGACCCTATCCTTATCGAGGGCGAAGCCATTCGCTTGCATCCGATGGTTTGCACGGCGTTTAACGCAGACTTCGATGGTGATCAGATGGCCGTGCACGTGCCCCTGTCCATCGAAGCCACCCTGGAGTGCAAGTTGCTCATGATGAGCACGCTTAACATCCTTTCGCCGTCCAGTGGTAAGCCCATCATGACGCCGTCCCAGGACATTGTGTTAGGCGCATACTATTTGACCGTTGAACCGCAATACGCCCCCGGGCGAAATAACGCACATATTCCACTGATGGCGAACAAGGACGAAGTGTTATTGGCACTCGCGGAAGGGCGGGTAAAAAAACACGATTGGATTCGCATCATCAATCCGGACTATGACCAGGAAACGCGCTATGGCGATTCCCAAAGCCGCATTCTTACCACAACCGCAGGCCGCGTCATCTTTAATTCAATTTTCCCCGACCGCATGGGTTTCGTCAATTGTCCCGTGGCCAAAGCGAAGTTGGGTGAACTAATTATGGCCGCACACAAAACCGTTGGCCGGCACGCGCTCGTGGAACTGCTGGACAAACTCAAAGACTTGGGATTCCGCGTGGCTATGGAATCCGGCGCGTCCGTTGGTGTCGAGGATATGGTTGTTCCGGAAAACAAAGCAAGACTCATAGACGTTGCCAAAAAGCGGGTGGACGAGGTGGACAAACAGTACGCCAGCGGAGTCATCACCAGCGGTGAGCGCTACAATAAGATCATCGACATTTGGACCAGCGCCACCGATGAAATTGCGAATACCGTCTATTCCGATCTCAGCGGAGCCGAAAATCGCGATGAAATTAACCCCCTCTTTCTCATGATCGACTCCGGCGCCCGGGGCAACCGGCAGCAGGTGCGGCAACTTTGTGGCATGCGTGGACTTATGGCAAAACCGTCCGGGGAAATTATCGAACGGCCGGTGTTAGCCTCATTCCGTGAGGGGCTTTCATCGTTGGATTACTTCATCTCCACTCATGGCGCTCGCAAGGGTCTCGCCGATGTGGCACTTAAAACCGCCGATGCCGGATATATGACCCGTAAGCTTTGCGATGTGGCCATGGATTGCGTGATCACGGAGCACGATGACGGCAATCGAAATGGCGTCTGGAAGCAGGCGCTCATGGAGGGGGATCAGGAAATCATGTCCTTGGAGGAGCGCATTGCCGGCCGGTGCAGCAGCGAGGACGTTGTGAACCCCAATCGCCCGGACGAGGTTTTGGTTGCCGCGGGAAATCTCATTACCACCGATGTGGCCAAGCGCATACAAGAAATTGGCATAGAACGTGTTAAGGTCATGTCGCCTTTGACACACATGACCCGCAATGGAATTCCCGCCAAGGCCTACGGCATCGACCTGTCCACCAACAAGATGGTCGAAGAGGGCACGGCGGTTGGCATCATCGCGGCGCAGTCCATCGGCGAGCCGGGAACTCAGCTGACCATGAAAAATTTCCAAATGGGCGGTGTGGCTAGCCAGATGCTAAAAAATCCTCAATACCGGGCGAAGTCGGAAGGAACCGTACGCTGGAAAGACGTCGGCTTCGTGGAGACGGCCAATGGAACAATTATCGTCCTCAATAAAACGGGGGCGCTAAGCATCGTTGATGACAACGGACGGGAGTTAGAATCGTTTAATATTGTCATTGGCTCGGTACTGTTTGCTCGGGATGGCGAAGTTGTGAAGAAAGACCAAATTCTCGCTGCCTGGGACGCCCATCACATGCCAATTTTATCGAAAAAGGCGGGGCGCGTGCGCTTCAAAGACATGATTCCCGGCGTTACCATCAAGCGTGACGAAGTAAGCGGTGGCGGCGTAACCATGGTGATCGAGCACAAGGACGATTTTAACCCATCCATTGAAGTCTGCGCCCTGGAAGAGAATCGTTATGCGGCCAAAGAAGGGCAGGTGGTCGCCGTCTACCATATTCCGACAAATGCCCAGCTTTCCGTGGAAGATGGTGATATCATCGATGCTGGAACGCTTTTGGCCAAGATAACTCGCGCCGCATCGCGTACGCAGGACATCACCGGGGGCCTCCCGCGCGTGGCGGAACTCCTCGAAGCCCGCAGGCCCAAGGACGTTGCCGAACTCGTCCGCATCAGTGGCTATGTGTCATTCGGCGGTACCGTTCGCAATAAACGGAAGGTCATCGTGACCGATCCGGAAACGGAGCAGAAGGAGGAACACCTTGTTCCGCTCGCCAAGCAAATTATCGTACAAGACGGGGATTTTGTCACCAAGGGGCAATTTTTGTCCGGCGGAATGGCGGATCCGCACGAGGTTCTAGAAGTGATGGGTATGCCCGCGGTTTTCGAGTACCTGTTACGAGAAATTCAGAAAGTTTATCGCACCCAAGGGATTGCTATCAACGACAAGCACATAGAAGTTATTTTGGCGCGCATGTTGCGTCGAGTGTGTATCACCGCGCCAGGAGATACGGATTTTCTCTGGGGGGATCAGTTGGACCGATTTTTGCTGCAAGACATCAACGAAAAGATACTCGAAGCTGGTGGACAGCCAGCGGATTCGGATCCAATTCTCCTGGGTATTACAAAAGCGTCCTTGGAAACCAACAGCTTTATTTCCGCCGCTTCCTTCCAGGAGACCACGCGCGTGCTTACCGATGCCGCAACTCTGGGGCGCAGGGATCCCCTGACCGGATTTAAGGAAAATGTCATAATTGGGCATGTCATCCCAGCGGGCACTGGACTTCCGAAGTACAATCGCCTGCGGCCGGTCACGCTCATCGTTGGCGAGGAGGTGGAAACCATTGGTGTGTTTGCGGAAACGGAAAAAATTCCATTGAAGATTCAACTTCAAGAGGAGGAAATCGACGAAATTTAGAAAAAGATATTGAAAAGAGTGAAATTTGCCGTTTCGAGAATGGTATTCGGAGAGTCTATAGGCGGGTTGCCGCTTGGAAGATGAAGAAGTGGAAGAAGTTTTATGCCGACAATTAACCAGTTGATTAGAAGTCCGCGCAGGACGCTTGAGAAAAAGTCGAAGGCTCCCGCACTTGGCGGGAATCCATTTCGCCGAGGTGTCTGCGTTCAAGTGACCACACGTACGCCCAAGAAGCCCAATTCGGCCATTCGTAAGGTGGCCAAGGTACGGCTTACTAATGGAAATGAAATTATCGCCTATATCCCAGATGAGGGGCATAGTTTACAGGAGCACAGTATCGTTCTCATTCGCGGCGGGCGCGTGAAGGACCTCCCCGGTGTACGCTATCACATCGTCCGGGGCACGCTGGATTGCAATGGTGTTGAAAAACGCCGCCGGAGTCGCTCCAAATATGGTGTTAAGCAGGCGAAGAAAAAGAAGTGAGGTAGAAAATTATGTCGCGCCGTCGAAAAGCAGAGAAGCGTACCGTTGTACCCGATCCGAAGTTCCAGAGTGTGCTAATCGGCCGCCTGGTGAACATGGTAACCCGCTGTGGTAAAAAATCCGTGGCCAGAACCATCGTATATGGCGCCATCGAGCGCGTAAGCGAAAAGTTAGGCAAGGGCGATCCAGTGGAGTTACTTCTGTCAGCCCTTGAAAATGTACAGCCGAAGTTGGAGGTGAAGAGCAGGCGTGTGGGTGGGGCGACCTATCAAGTTCCCGTGGAAGTACCCTACGACCGACAGCAGACGCTGGCCTTTCGCTGGTTGATTAACTGTGCCAATGGTCGCAAGGGCTTAGCCATGAGTGAGGCCCTGGCTATGGAGGTTATCGACGCCTACAATAACACAGGGGCCGCTGTTAAGAAGCGGGAAGACATGCACAAAATGGCCCAAGCCAACCGTGCTTTTGCCCATTTGCACTGGTAATTGACGTATTTTTAAGGGAACGACGACAATGAACCAGAGCAATTCGGAGAGGAATGACCCCAAGCGGCAGACCGTGTTGGAGCACACGCGCAACATTGGCATTGCAGCCCACATTGATGCGGGAAAGACTACGACCACGGAGCGCATTCTTTTTTACACCGGCGTGGTACACAAGATGGGCGAAGTCCATGAGGGTACGGCGGTTACCGATTGGATGGAGCAGGAACGGGAGCGGGGAATCACCATCACGTCCGCGGCAATTTCCTGCGGGTGGACAACCAAGTATGGAACATTTGGAGGCATTCCCCACCGAATCAACATTATCGATACCCCGGGACATGTTGATTTTACCGCCGAAGTGGAACGCTCCCTGCGGGTTTTGGATGGTGCCGTGGCGGTTTTTTGTGCCGTGGCCGGTGTGCAGCCGCAATCGGAAACCGTTTGGCGACAAATGAATAAGTACCGGGTGCCACGGGTTGCTTTTATCAATAAAATGGATCGGGTGGGCGCCGATTTTTTTGGTGCCGTTGAGGATATCCGCACAAAGCTCGGTGGAAACGCACACCCGCTCTACTTGAACATGGGCGCCGAAGACCAGCTCAGGGGTCTGGTCGATCTCGTTCGCATGCGGGCCTACATTTACGACGAGACGGATGAGAATGGTCTGCGCTTCGACGACGTGGAAATTCCCGCGGAGTACCAGGAGTCGGCGCAAAAATACCGGCAACAACTCGTAGAAGCCGTGGCCGATTTTGACGATGCGGTGGCGGCAAAGTATCTCGAAGGGCAACCCGTTGGAGAGGGTGAACTGCGCCATGCCATCCGCGTGGCGACGATTTCACTGGATTTCGTGGGTGTGATTCCGGGAAGCGCCTTTAAAAATAAGGGCGTGCAGATGGTGGTGGACGCGGTGGTGGATTACCTGCCGAGTCCGGTTGATCTTCCTCCGACAACGGCATTTAAGGACGAGGGCGAGGAGATCGGTATCGCGGCCGACGACCGGGATAAATTGGCTATGTTAGCCTTCAAGCTCATGTACGATCCCTACGTCGGAAAGCTCGTATTTTGCCGTGTTTATTCGGGGAAGCTGGAGAAAGGCGACACCGTTTATAACCCGCGCACGCGTAAGACCGAGCGGGTGAGCCGCCTCATGATCATGAAAGCGGATTCGCGGGAGGACATTGACGTTGCCTATTCCGGAGACATTTGCGCCATCGTGGGGGTTAAGGGCGTTGTCACGGGAGATACCCTCTGCGAGCGGTCCTTGGATGCGCAGTTGGAGCCGCCGACCTTCCCGGAGCCGGTGATTCACATGTCCATTGAGCCAAATTCCAAGGCCGACCAGGAAAAGCTATCCCTTGCCCTGCAGCGCCTTGCCGAGGAAGACCCGACCTTCCGCATCACATCCGATCCGGAAACACAGCAAACCCTCATAGCCGGCATGGGTGAATTGCATTTGGAAATCATCCGCGATCGTCTGTTTCGGGAATTTAAAGTCGGCGCGACGGCGGGAAAGCCACGCATCGCCTACAAGGAAACCGTTACCCAAAAGGCGCAGGGCGAAGGCAAGTTCATTCGCCAATCCGGTGGTCGCGGGCAGTACGGCCATGCGGTTGTTGTAGTTGAGCCGGCGGAGCGGGGCAGCGGAATCACCGTCATTAACGAAATCGTCGGCGGCGTTATCCCCAAGGAGTATATCAAGCCGACGGAGGATGGCATCCGCGAGGGCGCCCTGGGAGGCGTTATCGCGGGCTATCCGGTCATTGATTTCGTTGCGCGCATCGTGGATGGCAGTTTTCACGAGGTGGATTCTTCGGAAATGGCTTTCAAAATGGCAGGCATCTTCGGATTCAAGGAGGCCATGCGGAAGGCGGGACCCATTCTATTGGAGCCAATTATGCAAGTGGAAGTGGAGACGCCGGACGAATATCAGGGGG
Organism: Puniceicoccales bacterium; assembly: GCA_031278455.1. Taxonomy (GTDB): domain Bacteria; phylum Verrucomicrobiota; class Verrucomicrobiia; order Opitutales; family JAIRLM01; genus JAIRLM01. The sequence goes on from JAITKJ010000010.1 coordinate 22,269, forward strand.
ATATCATGGGGGATTTGAGCCGCCGGCGCGGGCAAATTCAGAGCATGGGGGAAAAGCACGGGTTTTACGAAATTAAAGCCCATGTCCCGCTGGAGACCATGTTTGGCTATGCCACGGACGTGCGCTCGCTTTCAAAGGGTCGAGCGTCCTATTCCATGGAACCTTCCCACTTTGAACAGGTCCCGGCAAATGTTCTGGCGCAAATAACGGAGAATTACAACAAACGCACGAGGAATTAAGAAAATCGGGGACTGCGAAATGGATGATATAAAAAAGAAACAGCAGATACTGCGGGTCCGACTGCGCAGCTTTGATAATCGCTTGGTGGATCAGGCATCGGCGGAAATCGTCGATGCAGTAAAGCGTTCCGGAACGCATGCCAGAGGCCCTGTCCCATTGCCCACGTTGAAGGAGCGGTTTTCTGTAAATCGTTCCCCGCACAAGGATAAAAAATCCGCTGAGCAATTTGAGTTAAAAACTCACAAAAGGATGATTGACATCGTCGACCCGAATGCCGACACAATGGAGGCGTTAAAGAAAATTAATTTGCCGTCGGGGGTCGAAATCGTCATCGCATCACAGTAGTAAAGACAGGGAGTTCTAATGCAGGGTTATTCCTGCCGCTTAGCCATGGAAAACAAGAGGGATATATTTTTAATGGGCCGCAAGTTAGGCATGACTCAGGTATATGACGATGCAGGTGCCTGCGTCGCCGTTACCGCCGTTGAGGTATGTCCATGTCCGGTGGTGGCCGTGCGGACGCGGGACAATGACGGTTATTCGGCCGTTCAAATCGCTGCCGAGGAATTGGATAACCCACGCCGGGCAACTAATCCCATGCGGGGTTTCTACGCCAAGGCTAATCTCCCGACACATAAGCATTTGCGGGAATTTCGCGTGAAAGACTCTTCCGTGTACACTCCGGGAGAGTTTTTTGATTTGTCCCAGTTGCAGGCAGGGGATATGGTTGACGTCCGCGGGATTACGAAGGGACGCGGGTTCCAGGGCGTGGTCAAGCGGCATAACTTTGATGGTGGTCCCGGTGCCCACGGTTCCATGTTTCATCGGCGTGGGGGTTCCTACGGAAATCGGGAAGAACCGGGGAAGATTTACAAGGGCCGTAAAATGCCCGGTCACATGGGAACGGTGGCACGCACGGTGCAAAATCTACGAATCATTCGGGTATGCCCGGAGGAAAAGGTTTGTTTGGTCAAGGGCAGCGTGATGGGGCCAAACGGTGGTCTTGTCGTCATTCGCACGGCTAAGAAGGGTAAGCGATGAGGGCGATGTGCTATAGTTCGACCGGCGAGCCGCTTGGGGAGCGGGAAATTTCCTTGCCGACGTTTGAGGGCGACCGGGGGCGTGTGGTTCTGCGTGACGTGGTTCTGGCTTATCAAAACAATTGCCGCCAGGGAGATGCGCATACAAAGACCCGCGCGGAGGTCGCCGGCACGGGCAAAAAGCCCTATCGGCAAAAGGGTTCAGGAAATGCCCGGCGGGGTGAGCGGCGGAGTCCCATCTGCAGCGGCGGCGGAGTGACTTTCGGCCCACGCAAACGGGATTACACGATAAAAATTAATAAAAAAGCGCGGAAAATTGCACTTGCCCGTGGGCTTTTTGATCGCGTGCAAAACGGGGACGTTTGCCTTTTGGAGGATTTTCCCGCGAGTACCCGGCCAAATACAAAGGAATTTTTTAATTTTCTGCGCAAAATTCCCGGCGGAGATTCCGGATCGGTGCTGCTGTTGGACGCGTCATTTAACAAAAATGTCGTTTTGTCCTTCCGCAATTTGCCTAACGTGGCCGCCGTAGACGCGCGGGCGTTAAATGCCTGGCATGCGCTTAATTGCAACAAAGTATTCATGACATTGCGGGCGGCGGAAACCCTTGCAGAGCGGGTGAACGCCAAAAATTAAACAAAGCGGAATAGGGGAACGGAAAGATGAGCTCGCGGCACGGTGTTTTGAAGTACTTTAAAATCAGCGAGAAAGCCAGTCGCCTGGCCGCTGACCTTAACCAGTACACATTTGCAGTGGATAGCGATGCTTCCGCCGTTGACGTGGCGCGGGCGATCACCAGGGAATTTGGTTACAAACCGCTGCGTGTGAATTTGTTAAACCAGCGCGGAAAATTAAAACGCGTGCGCGCCGGCCGGCGGAAAACGGGCATCACGCGCAAACCGGCGGTCAAACGGGCCATTGTTCTTCTACGGGATGGTGATAAGATTGAGATCTTGTAAAAATATGGGCAATCAACGGCAAAAAAAGAGGTAATTTTTTATGGCAATCATTCGATCCAGACCCCTGACACCGAGCCAGCGCTACACGGCGTTGAATCGTCAGAACGTCGCCCAAAAACGGCCGGAGCGCTCACTAACCCGCGGGGGCATGACGAAAAGTGCTGGCCGTAACTGCTATGGGCGCATCACCAGTCGGCGGCGCGGAGGTGGGCATAAGCGGCTTTTGCGTTTTGTCGACTTCAAGCGCGACAAGTTTGATATCCAGGCGAAGGTGCAGCACATCGAGTATGACCCAAACCGTTCCGCTCAGATTGCTCTGTTGGCCTATGCGGACGGCGAAAAACGCTACATCATCGCGCCCAACGGGTTGAAGGTTGGGGATTCGGTGCAAAGCCTAAATGCCCCGCCGCGCGACTTTGCCACGGGAATGTCCCTGCCGCTGTCGCTCGTTCCACTGTCCATTCCAATCCATTGCGTGGAGTTACTTCCCGGGCGTGGGGCACAGCTGGCTCGGACGGCCGGATCATCGGTGCAATTGCTTGCCGTTGAAGGTGGTAAGGCGACATTGCGATTGGCAAGCGGCGAGGTCCGTTACGTGGATGCGCGTTGCCGGGCTACGTTGGGTTCCGTTGGCAATTCCGAGCACAACCAGCAGTCTCTCGGGAAGGCGGGGCGCAGGCGTTGGATGGGGCGACGGCCGAGGGTGCGCGGTGTGGCGATGAATCCGGTGGACCATCCGATGGGCGGTGGCGAAGGGCGTACTTCCGGCGGCGGACATCCCGTGTCACCCTGGGGGCAATTGGCCAAGGGATTTTTAACGAGGCGGCGCTCCAAGCCATCGAACGGTTCAATTCTGATTCGACGCAACGGAAGAAAAGTAAAGAAGGGTTAATCAGCGATGGGACGGTCAACAAAGAAGGGTTTTTTCGTCGATCCAAGTTTGGCGGATAAGGTGAGTGAGGCGGCGCGTACGTCCTCGCGGAAGCCCATTCGCACCTGGTCCCGCCGGTCGGTTATAACGCCCGATTTCGTGGGATTAAATTTCGAGGTTCACAACGGGAAGATATTCGTACCGGTGCACGTTACGGAAAATATGGTGGGACACCACCTGGGAGAGTTTTCGCCGACGCGCACCTTTAAGGCACATAACCCGCACACGCAGAAGTAAGTAGATGGAATAAACGCACGGGGAACACGGTATTATGCTATTAAAAATGTACACGGCGGAGCACCGCCACGCGCGAATGTCGCCGCTTAAGTTGCGGCAGGTGGCGCGTATTTTGAGAGGGCAGACGGCCACCGTTGGTCGGGAAAAGTTGAAATTCATCCCACGGAAGTCCGCGCGGCTCATCGGGAAGGTCTTAGATAGTGCAATCGCGAATGCGGAAAATAATTTTAGCGTTCCTGCAGACCGGCTCGTCATCGATAACGTGATCATCGAGGAAGGCCCGGCATTCCACCGCCACATTCCCGCGGCACGTGGATCTGCCCATCCCATCCGCAAGCGTACGAGCAATATACGGGTTAATCTATTTTCAAGGGGTCAGTTGTATGGGACAAAAAGTTAATCCAATCGCCTTCCGACTGCCAATCCGTCGGGACTGGGTTTCGCGCTGGTACGGCAGCAAGCGGAACTATCCCCTGTGGCTCAAGGAGGATTTTGACATTCGGCAATTTCTGAAAAAGGCGCTTAAGTACGCATCCGTTTCGAAGATCTTCATCGAGCGCGCGGGTGGTCGGATCCGCATCAAGATTTACACGCCCCGGCCCGGGTTGGTCGTTGGCCGCCGGGGGCATGACCTGGATACGCTCAGCGGGAAGCTGCAGAAGATGACTGGGCATCCGGTAATTATTGATATTCAAGAGGTTAAGCGTCCGGAGCTCGTGGCCAAGTTGGTGGCTGAAAACGTTGCCCAACAGTTGGAACGGCGCATTTCCTTCCGCCGCGCCACAAAGAAGGCGGTCCAGGTGACCATGGGCGCTGGGGCACAAGGGGTTAAACTGCAGTGCTCCGGGCGTTTGGGCGGTGCCGATATTGCGCGCACAGAGGTGCAACGGGTGGGGCGCGTGCCTCTTCATACGCTGCGTGAGGACATCGATTATGCGCTGGTGGAGGCAGATACGGTCTATGGAAAAATCGGCGTAAAATGTTGGATTTGTAGGCCAAAGGAAAAGGAGACCCAAAGCCGCTAGAAATCGGGCGTGAGGGGGTTGCCGGGGAGCGATTATGGCAAAATTATTACCAGCAAAGACGAAGTATCGCAAGGTGCATAAGGGGCGCAATCGGCATGATGCCAAGGGCGGAACGGAGTTAACCTTCGGTGATTTTGGCATCCAGGCCCTGGAGCGCGGGTTGATGACCGCTTCCCAGCTGGAGGCGGCGCGCGTGGCGATAAATCGGCATCTCAAGCGGAAGGGCAAGATGTGGACGCGAGTTTTCCCGCAGAAGCCGGTGACGAAAAAACCGGCGGAAACGCGCATGGGCAAAGGGAAGGGCGGCGTGGAATTTTGGGCCGTGGTCATTCGCCCGGGGAATATTCTCTTTGAGGTGTCCGGTGTTTCGCTGACCATCGCGCGCGAGGCCATGCGGTTGGCGGATGCGAAGGTGCCATTCGGTTGCCGGTTGGTGGTGCGGGACGAGTACGCATAAGAGGCGTTTGTGGAGGAACTTTGCGGTGAAAATTTCAGAAATTAGGGCATTGGAGGATGGCGCGCTGGATAAGGAGCTTTTGTCCACGCAGCAGCAGCTCTTGCGCCTGTGCATTAGGAGGAAAACCGGGCAAGTGGATAAGACGCACCAGTTTAAGCAGTTGCGCCGGACAATAGCGCGCATGCAAACCATTGTGAATCAGCGGCGTCAGAGCGCGGAAAGTGGGGTCCAGAAATGAGTACGAACGTACAGCAGAGAAAGGCGCGCAAGTCGCTGACTGGCGAGGTGGTTAGCCGCTCCGGGGACAAAAGTATCAAGGTTGTGTATTTTTATAAAGTTCCACATCCCAAGTATTTAAAAGAGGTCAAACGGAAGACCGCCGTCCACGCGCATGACGAAAAGAATGAATGCCAGGTTGGCGATGGCGTCGAAATCGCCGAAGTTCGTCCGTTGAGCAAGACGAAGCGGTGGCGCGTGGTTTCCATCGTTCGGAAGGCTGCAACAGGTTCGGTGGGAGGATAATGCCATGTTGCAGCAGGAGAGCGTTTTAGAGGTTGCCGACAATACCGGGGCGAAATCGGCGAAAATGATCCGCCGGCTCGGGCAAAATAAGCGGACGGCCCACGTGGGAGATGTCATCGTCGTGGCCATTCAGGATAGCACACCGGATGCCGCGATTAAGAAGGGTTCGGTGGCTAAGGCGGTCATCGTTCGGACCAAGTTTCCCATTCGTCGCATGGATGGAAGTTACCTGCGGTTCGACACAAATGCGTGCGTCATCATCGACGAAAAGGGCAATCCGAAGGGGACGCGCGTTTTTGGCCCCATTGCCAGGGAATTGCGCCAAAAAAAGTTTACAAAAATAATTTCACTGGCACCGGAGGTTTTGTGATGAAGCAGAGAATCAAAGTTGGCGATCAGGTCGAGGTGATTTCCGGTGAGAGCAAGGGCCGGCGCGGTGAGGTGTTGAAAATACTGCACGGAGAGAAGGACATGCGCGTTACCATCCTCGGCGTGAACGTTCGCAAGAAATGCATGCGTAAGTGCGCGGACCATCCGGATGGCGCGATTTTGGAGCGGGAAATGCCCGTCCACTATTCCAATGTGCGAAAGATTGAAGGAGCCGCAAAGGGTGAATGATTTCGGATTGACAGGTGTATGTGTGTTTGTGAGCTTTGGCGAAAAGATGGGGAGTTGATGTGAGTACAATAGATCGAAGGATTCCAGCCCTTAAACGCTACTATATTGATGTTATTGCGAAGAATTTTCTGGGCAATATGGCATGTAAAAATGTACACCGCGTGCCGAAGTTGGTTAAGGTTATCATCAATTCCGCGATTAGCGCCGAGAGTGACAAGTCTCGCATCGAAGAAGTGCAGAAGGAGATAGGTCTAATCGCCGGGCAAAAGCCGATTACCGTTCTGTCCAAGAGGAGTATTTCTAATTTCAAGCTGCGGGCGGGCGTTCCAAATGGCATTAAGGTAACCCTTCGCGGGGACGCCATGTATGAGTTTGCCTACCGACTTATATCCGTTGCGCTGCCGAGGATTCGTGACTTTCGCGGCCTACGGGCGAAATTTGACGGGCGCGGGAACTATACTCTTGGCATACAAGACGATAGCATTTTCCCCGAGGTCGGTGTGGACCGGGAGCGCAAAAGTGTCGGCATGGACATAACGTTCGTGACAAGCGCGAATTCCGACAAAGAGTGTCACGAATTGTTGGAAGCATTGGGTATGCCGTTTCAAAAACGCCGGCAAATGGCGGAGGTAAATGAAACTTAGGTTGAAGAAATTTAAATAAAACTTGGGTTGTAGGAATTGTATGGCAAAGAAGTCTTCAGTGGAACGTAATGCAAAACGGGTGCGGATGGTTGAGAAGTACGCGACCCGGCGAAAGGAGTTGAAAAAGGTCCTGGCCGATCCGGCGACTGGTGACGGTGAATTTTTCCAGGCACAGCGGGCACTTGCGGAGCTCCCTCGAAATTCGTGCCAGGTTCGCGTGCGCAATCGCTGTTCCATCACCGGGCGTTCCCGGGGGGTTCACCGGCGCTTTGGCGTTTCCCGGTTGGTTTTGCGTGAAATGGTTGCCGGGGGATATATTCCGGGCGTCATAAAGGCTTCGTGGTAAGGGGATTTGCACATGGATACGATTGGTGATTTTTTAACGGTCCTCCGAAACGCCATCCGGGCGCAAAAGGATTCCTGCGTGGTGTCCCATTCGAAAATGCGTGAGGGAATTTTGCGCATCTTCCGGAACACGGGACATATTGCTGATTTCGAGAGCTTTTCATGCGAGCGCGGCCTTCGCCATCTGCGTGTTATGTTTCGCTACGACGCCGAGGGTCGGTCGCCAGTCATTCAAATCGAGCGCTGCAGCACACCCGGCCGCCGGCTCTATTATCAATCGGCAAAGATTCCGCGCGTGCTCAACGGCATGGGTGTCGGCGTTTTGTCCACCTCTCGGGGAATCATGCGGGATTCGGAGGCGCGCCGGCAGAACATCGGCGGTGAGTTGATTTGTAAAATCTGGTAATTTGGAGGCATACGAAATGAGCAGGGCGGAAAAAACACCAATCCATGTGCCAACCGGCGTCAGTGTGGAGATCTTGGGTCCGCGCATGATCGTCAAAGGACCCAAGGGTCAGCTGGAGAAGGACTTCCCCCCTTGCGTGCTCGTCCAAAAAGGTGAGGGAAATGACGTGTGGGTGAAACCGGCGGATGGCAGCCGACGGGCGCGGGCAATCACGGGTACGATCAAATCCATTTTAAATGCCATGGTCATCGGTGTTACAAATGGCTTCACGAAGGATTTGGAAATATCCGGTGTTGGGTTTAAGGCCACGTTGAAGGGCAATGCTTTGGATCTTGCCCTCGGGAAAAGCCATCCAATTTTATACCCGATTCCCGCAGGAATTAAAATAACCGTGGCGGATAGTGTGAAGGTTCGCGTGGAGGGCATGGACAAGCAACTGGTCGGGCAGGTGGCGGCGGATATTCGCCGATTCTACCCGGTCGAGCCCTATAAAGGCAAGGGTGTTCGCATCGTTGGCGAATTTGTCAGGCGTAAGGAAGGTAAGAAGACGGCTTAGTGAGGTGCTATGAAACTCGTTCAAAAAGTTCAACAGGCGCAGCGGAGGAGATGGCGGGTGCGGGCGCGCGTGGCTGGGGTCGCGCAACGACCGAGGTTAAGCGTGCATTTTTCCAATAAACATATTTATGCCCAATGCATTGATGACACGGTTGGTCAGACCTTGGTTGCGCTGTCCTCGCTATCCGAGGGGATGGGGGCCAATGGCGTGAAGGCAAACGTGTCCGGGGCGACGGTTTTAGGTGCGGCGTTTGGCCAGTTGGCGCATTCAAAAGGGATAACCTCCGTTGTCTTTGACCGGGGGCCAAAGCGGTATCATGGTTGCGTAAAGGCATTTGCGGATGCGGCCCGGCAAGCGGGGTTGGAGTTTTAATTATGAGCAACACGAGACCCAGAAGGGAATTTCGAGATCGGGATAACAGGGACAGGCGGGAGCGGTCCTTCGACGACTCACTGTTTGAAAAGGTCGTCCACATTGGCCGCTGTTCGAAGGTTGTTAGTGGCGGTCGCCGGTTTAGTTTTTCCGCGCTCGTCGTCGTCGGAAATAGGAACGGCAGCGTTGGAGTGGGTTATGGCCGTGCCAACGGTGTGCCGGAGGCGGTTCGCAAGGCAACGGATCACGCACGCAGTGGCATGCAACCCTTTGTGCTGAAGGACGGCACCATTCCGCACGGGGTCATTGGTTTGGCCGACGGTGGCCGGGTGATGCTCCGTCCGGCGGCTCCTGGAACGGGACTCATCGCCGGGGGCGGCATCCGCGCGGTATTGGAAGCATTTGGTGCGAAAAATATTCTATCCAAGTCCATGCGCTCCAACAACTCTTTGGCAACGGTGCGCGCCACCATGAACGCTCTTGGACAACTGCGGACCTATGAGACCATTCTCGCCCTCCGCGGCAAGACCTATAACAAGAATTCCTAGGGGACAGACGAACCATGAAATTGCACGAAATGCCGAAATCGCCCAACCGGAGGAAGAGGCGCGTTGGACGCGGGGAAAGTTCCGGATGGGGCAAGACGGCCGGCAAAGGAAATAAGGGCGCGAAGGCGCGTTCCGGCTACCGCGTGTCGCCGGTAACCTCTGGAGTTCCCTGGTATCGCAAATTGCCCATCCGCGGATTTTCTAATTTTCGGTTCCGGCGCAATCGGCCGCATGTGGCCCTGAAACGTCTGCTGCCGTTTATTGAACGGGGAATTTCCGAGTTCGATGTGGAGATTCTCATCGAGAAGGGTGTGGTCCGTGGCGGCACGAAAGAGATCAAAATTATTGGCAACGAGGAACTTCCGGCAGCTATAACCATCACCGCGGAACAATTTTCCGAGGGTGCGGCGGCGGCGATCGCTCGGGCGGGCGGGCGCATGATTCTCATCGGAGAAAACATAAAAGTGTCCGAAGTTGGTATGGTGTAAGGTTATGCTCGGGGCAGTTAGAAAGTTTTTACGAATTTCGGAGTTGCGGCAGCGTATTTTTTTCACGCTGGTGCTGGTTTTCATTGCTCGCATTGGGGCCAATATTCCTCTGCCCGGCGTCGACCCCCTTCCGCTGCAGACTTTTTTTGCGGATCAGGTGGCGGCGGCGAAGGGAAGCGGACTCATCGGGCTCTATAACATGTTCACCGGCGGTGCTTTACTGAAGGGTGCCATCTTTGGCCTGGGAATCATGCCCTATATAAGTGCATCGATTGTCATGCAAATTTTGGGCATTGTGATGCCGTCGCTGGCGAAATTGCAACAGGAGGGCGAAGTTGGCCGACATCGTATTGCCATGTATACCCGCTACTTAACTTTGCTCATTTGCATCGTCCAGGGCGTTTTACTGGCGGCGGCGCTTGCCAATTATCCGGGGCGTCTGTTCCCTAATTTCGACCCCGTGCGCTATGGTAGCGTCGTGATTGCCAGTAAGCGGGCCTTCATTCTTTCATCCATGGTTTTTCTAACGGCCGGGACGATGATTTTGGTGTGGATCGGCGATCAGATCTCGCAAAGGGGCATTGGCAGCGGGATGTCGCTGTTGATCGTCGTGGGTATTTTGTCGTCTTTCCCGCGCAGTTTGGCACAGTTAATGCAATTTTTCACATCCGCCTACCAATCGCGACATAATCTTACAATCGCGGCGGTGACCTTCGCGGGGATGGTGGCACTTCTGCTTGGAGTTATCTTGGCCATGATTGCCATGACCCAGGGACAGCGAAAAATTCCCGTGCAGCGCGCCAATCGAGTGATTAGCAACCGCATGTACCGTGGGACAAGTTCGTTTTTGCCGCTCAAAATCAATTATTCCGGGGTCATGCCCATCATTTTTGCCAGCGCACTTTTGCTTTTTCCGCAGCAAATTTTTGCCTACCTGGGCGGTGCCACCGGAATTCAATTTTTTCAAGGCGTATCCTTTTATTTGTCACAGGGATCAATGGTTTACTACACGCTCTATGCCGTGCTCATCTTTGCATTCAGTTACCTGTGGGTGGCTATGATGTTTCGCCCGGTGCAGGTGGCCGACGATTTAAAAAAAAGCGGCGGGTATATCCCCGGCATACGGCCCGGGGCGGCGACGGCGCAGTTCTTGGGCTTTACCATGACACGGTTGACCTTTGCCGGTGCGGTGTTTTTGACGCTGGTCGCGGTGTTTCCGGATTTTCTCTATTTTTCGCTGCACATTCCCTATGGCGTGGCCCTGTTGTTCGGCGGCACGGGGACGCTCATAACCGTTGGCGTCCTCCTGGAAATGATGAAGCAGGTAGAAACCTATTTGGTGCAAAAAAATTACGATGGTTTTCTCAAGCATTCCACCGGATCCCGGCGGCAAAGGACTCAGTCGGTGGCGAATAACGAGGATACGCGGGCGTTGCGGCTGCTTTGGCTGACTCCGACGGTTCTTATGGCAATTGGTATTTTATCCTGGATCTTTCGGCAATGCCGCTAGAGCGTGCGATCATGATTAAGATAAAGAACAGTGAAGAAATCGAAGCTATGCGAAGGGCCGGCCGCATCACCGCGGATATTCTTGCAGAAGTCTGTGCCGCCGTTGGGGTTGGCATGAGCACCCGGGATCTAGACCAAATTGCCGTTAAAGCCACAAAGGTCCGCAATGCCATTGGCGCGTGTTACAATTATCCCGGTCGGCTGAAACCATTTCCCGCGTACGTGTGCACATCCGTCAACGATGAGATTGTCCACGGTATCCCCAGTAAAACGCGAAAGATTCAATCCGGCGATATTGTCAGCTTGGACTTTGTCGCTGAATATGAAGGATTTATGGGTGATTCCACGCGCACGGTGGCGATTGGGGAGGTGTCCGAGGACGTAAAAAGACTTTTGGATGTGACCGAACGGGCCCTTTACGCGGGCATTGATCAGGCGGTCGAGGGCAATCATCTGGGGGATATTTCCTTTGCCATACAGTGCTGCGCCGAGAAAGCCGGGCTGGGCATTGTGCGGGAATTGGTCGGCCACGGCATTGGCAGGAAAATGCACGAGGCGCCGAGGATTCCCAACTATGGCAAAAGGGGAACCGGGCCGATGCTCAAGGCAGGAATGACGCTGGCCATTGAGCCGATGTTTATGCTTGGGAGAGAAGAGATTGCCATCGACGAGGACGGGTGGACCATACGGACCGCGGACGGAAAATACGCGGCTCATTTTGAGCATACGGTTTTGGTGACAAAAGGTGCGCCTGAGATCTTGACAAGGTCCGGGGTTGCTCCTTGAGTGACGGGAAACGAAAACGACTGAAAGTAATTTGGTGGGATTGAATTATGGTGCGAATATTTGGTGTGGACATTCCGAATAAAAAGAAAGTGGCTTTTGCCCTGCGGTATATCTATGGCATTGGGCCGACGCGTGCGGATGCGATTGTTGCGGAAGCCGGGTTTGATCCGGCCATGCGTTCGGATGCATTGACAGAGCAGGATATCAACAAGGTCATGGCCATCTGCGTGGACAAGGGCTACAAGGTGGAAGGTGATCTGCGCCGGGACGTGGTTGCCAATATCAAGCGTCTCCAGAGCATTCGCTGTTACCGCGGGTTGCGCCATTATCGGGGACTTCCCGTGCGCGGGCAGAGGACTTCCACCAACGCGCGGACGCGGAAGGGTGCGCGGAAGACCGTCGGCGTGGTACGGGGCAAGGATTAAGAATTTCTTAGGAAACGATTTATATGACTAAAGGTGATAAGACTTCGGCTGCGGATGAAAATGACGCAGCTATCGAGCAGGTCTCGAACGACACGGGCGAAGCAACCATGAGGGAGTCCCGGCCGGGGCAATTGACGGCTGCGGATTTGTTGCGCAGTGAACTGGACGGCGACGTAAAAATCCGCCGGGCCAAGAAGAGTAAAAACGTAGCCTATGGTATCTGCCATATTTTGGCGACTTTTAATAATACCAAGGTTTCCTTTTCCGATAAGGCCGGTGCGGTGATTTCCTGGTCCAGTGCCGGAAAGAATAATTTCCGCGGTTCACGCAAATCAACCGCCTATGCGGCGCAGGTTGCTGTACAGGACGCGGCGCGAACGGCCATGTCGCACGGATTAAAGGAAATAGACGTACGCATTAAGGGTCCCGGGCTCGGTCGCGATGCGGCGGTGCGGGCTCTGCAAAACATTGGTTTGCAGGTGAACACCATCACGGACGTTACCCCATTGCCCCACAACGGCTGCCGGCCTAAGAAGCCGAGGCGGGCATAAAACACTTGGACGCAACTGGAGATAAGAAAATGTCACGCTATACAGGTCCTAAAACACGCATCAATCGTCGCTTCGGAACGGCCATTTTTCCCGCCAACAAAGCCTTTGAACGGCGCGCCTACCTTCCCGGTATTCACGGCCCCAAACTCCGTCGCAAGGTAACGGATTATTCCTTGGGCCTCAATGAGAAACAGAAATTGCGGCTCTTGTACGGTCTTACGGAAAAGCAGTTCCATTTGCTTTTTGATAAGGCCAAGCGTCAAAAGGGGGTGACCGGCGAAATATTTCTCCAACTCCTTGAAATGCGCTTGGACAGTGTCGTTTATCTGTCGGGTTTTGCGAAAACCCGGCGAGCGGCGCGGCAGATGGTCAACCATGGCCACATCCGTGTGAACGGGCACAAGGTGAATATTGCTAGCTACAGTTGCCGGGCGAGTGACCAAATTGATGTCTACCAGGCGGATGCGTCCCGCCACCTGGTGATGCGCAATTTGGAAGATACCCGCTACCGGACCGTCCCCGCCTGGATGCAGGTGGATGCGAATGAATTGCAGTGCAGGGTTAATCGCGTACCCGGACGGGACGAAATCACACATGGTTTCAATGAACAAATCGTTGTAGAGTTCTACAGTCGTTAGTTGGAGGGAAAAATGGCACGGAAATTGGGAAGTTTTGAGTTACCAACCAAGCTGACAAAGGTGGAGCATACGGCAACGGACACATATGCGATGTTCGTCGCCGAGCCGTTTGAGCCGGGTTTTTGCCACAGTATTGGCAATGCTCTGCGGCGGATTCTCCTGGGCGCCATCGAAGGTGCGGCATTGACAAATGCCAAGGTTTGTGACGCCCAGCATGAGTTTCAAGCTCTGTCTGGCATCGTCGAGGATGTGGTTGAGATCATTATAAATCTGAAACGGGTTCTTTTCAAATCGGACATCCGGGAAAGCCAAGTTTTGTCAGTAAATGTGTCAGGTAAGCCCGTTGTCCGGGCGCGGGACATTGTGGTCCCTGCCGGGGTTACAATCCTCAATCCGGAGCACATCATCTGTCATCTGGATGACGCCAAGGGTTTTTGGGCAGAAATGCGCCTGAATCGTGGGCGTGGGTACCGCTTGGCTGAAGAAAATAAGATTTTAGACAACGTTGATGGTGGGATTCCGTTGGATTCCGCGTTTAGTCCCGTCCGCCTCGTCAAATACTCCGTGGAAGGCACACGCGTGGGACAGGCGACGGAGTTTGAGAAGTTGGTCTTCGAGGTTACAACGGATGGGCGAATTTCGCCGGAGGATGCCCTTGCGGAGGCGGTTGCCATTTTACGGCTCCACCTCAAGGTCTTTGATAATCTTTCCGTTGAAGCCGCTGAATTTCAACAAGTTGAACGAAAAGACGGGTCGGAGCACAATCGACTGCAGAAACTGCTGCGCATGAGCGTGAATGAAATCGAACTTTCCGTGCGTGCGGCAAACTGTCTGAACAACGCAAATATTTTAACCGTGGGCGAACTGGCGGTCAAAACGGAGTCGGAGATGTTACACTACCGCAATTTTGGAAAGAAATCGCTCACGGAGATTCGCAATCGCTTGGAAGAGTTGGGCTTGTCGCTTGGGATGAAGGTGGACCAGTACATATGAGCGGGAATAAACGCACGCAGATAAATAAGAAACGGGAGGCATAGTCATGCGGCATAAAAAGCACAAATTTCAACTTGGGGTTAAAAAGGAACATCGGGAGTCCATGTTGGCAGGTTTGGCTGCGGCATTATTCCGCCATAAACGAATCAGGACCACCTTGACGAAGGCGAAGGCGTTGCGGCCATTCGCGGAAAAGCTAGTGACCCTATCCTGCAAAGCCATGCGTGCGGAGGGTGCGGCTCAAAAACTGCATTATCGTCGCTTGGCCGTGGCCCGCATGCGTGATCACGCGGCGGTGAAAAAGCTTTTCGACGAGCAGGCAGAGGAGTTTTTGGCCCGTCCCGGTGGTTACACGCGGATTTATAAACTCGTTCCACGCCAGGGAGATGCGGCTAAGATGGCGCTCATTGAAATCATCAAGGCTGACGACAGGGGATACCGCAAGGGTGGCCGGCGGCGCCGTCCTACGGCAAAGCCAGCTGGGAAGCCGGCGGCGAAAGCAGCGGTGGCCACGGCCGGTGAAAATGTCGTAAATGTCTAATTTATTGGGTTTTTTCCCCTTTTGCCGTTGACGACCTAAAGTGCTGGTACAGGATGCCCGAAAGCAGGCGGCCTGTGGGGCTGTTGTTTTGCCAAAAGGAGAGTATATGAATAAATCTGAGTTAGTTGACGAGGCTCACAGCATTCTTGACGATGGTTCCTTGTCAAAGGCAGCTGTGGAGCGGGTTTTAAATGCCGTATTGGCGGCCATTAAGGGTTCCGTGTCCAAACGTGAAACGGTGCAACTTGTTGGGTTCGGGACATTTACAGTCGTTGAGCGCGCGGCGAGGACGGGGATTAACCCGCAAACCAAGAAGAAAATTTCCATCCCAAAGAAGAGCGTCGTCAAATTTCGCCCGGGAACTGAGCTGAGCCGATCCGTATGATTTTGGGGTCGATCAGAAAAAGCCGTGGCTGCGTGGCATGTTAGCTTGCGCAGGACCTGTTGGATATTAGCCTATTTGCGTGAATCTTTTCCGCAGGGTTTCTTGTCCAGCAAAGTTGAATTTGTACCTTGGTGTCACGGGAAAGCGCGATGACGATTACCATGATATCGCGTCTTTGGCGGTGCAGGTGAATCTCTTTGACCATTTGCAAATCCGTCTTTCGGATACCCCAGGCGATGATACATTGGTTTGTGATGTGCCCGAGATTCCGACGGATCACACTAACGCCGTAATGCAGGCCTTAGGGTTTTTTCGGAAAATGTACGAATTCCCCTATCGGGTTTCCATGGTACTGGAAAAGAACATTCCCACCGGTTCCGGCCTTGGTGGGAGTGCTAGTGACGCGGCATTTTTCCTTAAAACGCTCAATGAAATGCTCGCGTTTCCCATTTCAGACACGAATTTGCAACTCATGGCAGCAAAGGTCGGCTCCGATGTGCCGCTTTTTCTGTCTTCATCTCCGTGTATCGTCAAGGGCCGCGGAGATCAGGTTGCATCCGTTAACCCAGAGCGTTTGGAAGGCCTGCGCAAGCTCAAAATCCTCATATTCAAACCAATATTTTCAATAAACACCCAACAAATCTATGACATCTTGGACATCCCAGGAAGTTGGAATTATGCAAACTTAAACATAGCAACCGATTCCATCCAAAGCCTGCTGAGCACCTATGAATCAGGGACATTCGACTCCCAATGCTATTTAAATACCTTTGAGTCAGTTGTGGGCAGCAAATACACGGAACTCGGCCTAATTTTCAAAGACATTCCAGAATACTTTAAACTATTCGCCCACCTCACCGGCACCGGAAGCGCCTGCTTTATCCTACTTAAAGAGGATTACGACGCCAAACCGCTTATTGAATACCTCTGCGAAATCCTTGGAGAAAGTGCCTTCATCGCACTTGCCCGACCCTGTCTGATTCGCATCTGATCGTTCACGATTTAAACATTTCCGCAATCGACTTAAAGCTATTATCAGGATGAAGCACATCAACTGTTTTGCCATCCACCTCCGCATACATCGGACAACGGACAAACATAAGACCATTATCAGCACAAAAACGCATAACAGCAAGAAACCCAAAAAACCTCTCCTTACTAAGCGCAATATATTTTATTATTCCCACTAGTATACCGACTAATCCCATTCGAATCCGTTGGAGCATTTGCTGGCCACCGCACTGTTGTCCCGAAACACATAGATTCCTGAGCAAAACTGATTCCCCCAAGCCCTTCTACGAAGCATGATGACAGTGTTCGCCAAAATTTTTAGGCACGGGCAAAAATAAAAGCGTGATTAACGACAAACTTGCTCCTGGTTTAGAATTTATTTATTATTAGTTTAAGCGGGTTTTCTCCCGCTATTAATGAGACACAAGACGCGTTCTGAAAATATTGACTGTATTGAATGGGTGGGGCGTTCCGGAAGAAACGGCGATGGCTTTTTATGCGAAGTCTCAAATAAAGTATGAGGGTGACGTTGTGTTTTGCGATGCCGGCGGAAATTTGGTCGGCATTGGACAAGAGCCTCAAAGGCAATGCGTTGGCTAAAGCGCAAGAAGCTGCGGCTGGAAAGGTGGCTGTAGCATTATTCAGCCAGCCCGCAGTTGCGGAAGCGCCGATTTATATTGTCAGAAGCGAAAACCATGTCGCCACACGGCCGAAAAGATCGGTCGGCATCGCACGCGCGGAAATAAAGCTGTGTTTAGTTGTTACATTGCACCGGAAATGTTTTGCACATCCTACGAGCTCCCGCAATCGCCTGAACCAGCGTTGATGCGAATTATTGGACAGATTAGCAACGGAGGTTTCTCAACACGATGGTCATGTCGCTTGGAGCATTGCTGACATGCCTGGTGACAGCAATTTTTTCACACACGCAACCGAACGCGACCGGCATTAGCGTTTCGGCGATTCTGCTTGTTATTGGGTTCCCCATCGGAGGAATCGGGCAGCTCGCCTACCGAAAAATGGTAACTGACGCGCCGTAACCAATTGTTAAAGCCTTTTAATTTTATGGTGCGGGTAGACGGAATCGAACCGACATAACCAGCTTGGAAGGCTGATGTTTTGCCATTAAACTATACCCGCGACTGTCCTCCAGCTCCTGAGGAATTGCGAGAGATGTCAAGGGGTTTTGCCGAGGATCGTTCCATCGACATTGGCGGCAAATATCCGCCAAAAACAACACCCGGGTAAACAACCGCCCCACGGCCAAGAATCGTCCCGGGTTGTAGAACTCCATTGCAACCGATTTGCGCATTATCTCCGAGAATGGCCCCAAATTTTCGCAAGTGCGTTGGATATTTTGCCTTTCTAAGGCGGAAAACCACTTCCAATTCATCAAAACGCAAATTGGAAAGAATCGCTCCGGCACCAAGGTGGCTATCATTGCCAAGGATGGAATCACCCACGTAATTGAAATGCGCAATTTTTGTCCCATCGAAGGCGAGCACATTTTTGATTTCGCAGCCGTTGCCGATGACGCATCGTTCGCCCACAATACAATTTTCGCGAACAAAAGCGCCTGGGCGAATTTCCGTATGGGCCCCGATGTGAGCCGGGCCAAGGATAGTTGCAAATGGTCCAATGGTCGCCGTCGGATGGATGAAAACATGGCTAGCAACGTGGTTACGCATGGAAACATCTCCGGTGCATTCGGGGATTTTCAAAGAATCCAAAGCTTTTGCGATATTTCCAATCCATTCCCACGGGAGAATATCATTTGGGAAAAATGGCCGCAAAAATTCCAAGCTCCCGAGGGACGCAAAAAGTTGTTTGGGCAAAATTTCTGACGGAGATACATCCATTACCATATCCAATTCAAAAATCGGTTTGAATTTCACCTAAAATTTCCGCGCGGAGCATTTCCTCTAGAGCCTTGCGTGGATCTGCGATGGTTCTAGGGGTGATCATGAGTTCGCGCAAGTCCGTCGAGGGCAGATGGAATTTGAAATCCCGAAACAATGCTTCGAGCACGGTCATAAGCCCGCGGGCTCCGGTTTTTTCCTTTGCCGCAAGTGCCGCCACTTCGTTAATGGCCTCGTCGTTCACGTGCATCTTGATTCCATAACCCTCAAAGTCTTGTTCATACTGGCGCAAGATGGACCCTTCCGAGGCACGTAAAATTTCCGCCAAGTCCTCCTTTTTTAATGATTCACAGGCCACGCGCACGGGCAGTCGACCTACAAATTCCGATTCAAGACCAAATTTGATCAAATCCTCCGTGGCAACCTGACTGAGACACTCCTCATACTCATTTTTTCCCGGACGACCGAAGCCAATGGTGGTCGCATCGATTCGCCGGCGGATGATCTCATTAAGCTTATCGAAAGCACCACTAACGATGAAGAGAATATACCTGGTATTGATAGTCTCCTTTTTCCGCCGTCGTCCGCCGAAACTCATCATTAAATTCATTTGCGCGGCAATGTCGTGGGGGGCCACCAAATTAACGTCCGTATCCTCCATAAGTTTGAGGAGGTTAACCTGCACGCCCCGGCCTGAAACGTCCTTACCTAGTTCTGGGGATGAGGCAATTTTGTCGATTTCGTCGATGAAAATGATACCATATTGGGCCAAATCCGCGTTGCCATCCGCCGCACGCACGAGGTCGCGCACCAAGTCTTCCACGTCATTTCCCACATAACCCGTCTCGGAGAATTTTGTCGCATCGGCTTTTATGAAGGGAACACCCAAAAGTTTAGCGATGTTGCGGATGAGGTACGTTTTTCCAACACCCGTTGGACCGAGCAGTAAAATATTTGGCTTGGAATAGTCCTTGCCAAGCTCCTCCGGATGGTCGAGGCAACGGCGGACGTGGTTGTAGTGGTCACAAATGGCCACGGATAAAACCTTCTTCGCCTCGTCCTGCTTGATAACGAACCGCTGCAGGTAGTCCCGAATTTGTTTTGGTTTTTGATTAAACGACCGAATTTTTTCCCGCACGCTGCGAAATTGTTCTTCTTTTTCGCCAGTCGTACTGCCCCCACGCGATTTTTTTTTGCCTTCTTCACTATCCGGTCCGCCAGGTGGAGGAAATCCGAGCGCACCAACATCAATGCTAACACCACCGAAAAGAAGATTTTGAAATTGCTCGCGGAGGCCATCAAATGAGGACCGTTCTTCGATATTTTTATTTTCCTTGCTGTTGGAATCTACTGGCTTATCCACTGCAAGGAGCGGTCGTTTTAGTAGTTTTGAATCGGATGGGGCCTCATCTGTGTTATTATCAAAAGTTTCCATTTTTTCCTTGTCTTTCTATTTACAAAACGACACACTGGTACTTATCTCGTCCCGATAGGCGGGGAAACTAGGCAATTACGAACATGATCGCAAGCAAATTGACAAAGAAAGACATCGTCCAAACGGTTAGCGCTGGAAGCGGCACAAGTCATGCCGATGTGATGGTGCTCGTCCAGGGTGTATTGGACTGTATTATTCGGGCCCTTGAGAATGGCAAGACTGTCGAGTTGCGTAATTTCGGCGTTTTTGAAATCCAAATTCGCCAAGCACGCATCGGCCGTAATCCGAACAAACCGTCAGTCCCTATTCAAATCCCAAAGCAGGCGGTTGTGAAATTTAAGGCTGGAAAGTCTTTGCGCGAAAAATTAAAAAAGATTCGGTATTCGTAAATGTTATTTACAATAATCCGCTGGGATCTAGCTTAATTTCCTACGGACAGCCGAAAAGGCATAGGGTTTTTTGCAAAGGTCAAAATCGCGACCTCCGGGCGCGCGATTATGCGGCAAAAGTTGGCTTAAAATCGATCTTCGCAATTAGCTCTATGTTTTTTTGTGATATTTTTCTAAAAAAAAAAAAAACTTGCAATTAAAAGCGTTATTGCTTCGCATATCGAAATGTTTCCAGTTGCCGCACGTCGGCCTAATCCCACGGTAGACCAGTCACAGTCCCAATCGTCAACCGAAGGCAGCACCCCCACAAGGGCTCAAGTTACGACTACTCCAATAAATCCACCGGCGGCAGAAGGGATAAAAGAGGAACTTAGACGTACGGCCCAACTTATTTCAGCAGCCATTGATCGCCATCGATCTGCTTGCCGTGGGACTGGTTATTACAACGAATCCCTAATTAATTTGCTTGCGACTCCGTATGACGTGCTCAATTTCCATACCAATTCCACCCCATCTACGCTTGCCGCCCACTCAGATAAAATTGCCAAAAGTATCCGTGAGGGAACCAATATGGCGCGCATGTTGGATTATCAAACCAAATGTTATCTAGACGAAAGGGCCGAAATTTGTTCATTAAGACTGAAAATAGATGAACTTATATGCGGAAACGCAGGAAATTTTATGGAAGAAGCAGACTCGCAACTGTTGCGCAAAGATGTGAATACGATGGATCCCAATGCCTTATTCGCCCATTCAGTTGCGCTCACAGCCTTGAGAGACAAACTATTGAAAATAATAGATACACTCGAAGATTATGGTGCGGTCAGGCGTGCGGCGCGACACGCCACTATGGCACCTGGAAACGCTTTATATTGGACGCAAGATGCTATGCTCAAACAAAAGATTGAAAGCTTCATTGCAGGCATTGGGCTACCGGAAGAGATTATCACGCATAATACGCTTCAAAATATAGCGTGCTGGAAAAAGCAATGCTTAGACCTCATAGAGAAAGGTAGAGATTTCATTTATTCATTGAAATCCAATGGCATTAACATTGAGGATGTTTCCATGCTTATTAAATCCGAGTGGATTACTCCGGAAATACAACAGAGGGCACAAGAAAAACATCATGAGATATTTACGGAGCTGGGATCTACGCTGCGGAATGTCTTCTATGAAATCCCAAAACAACTTCAAGACGATATTAATGAAGTAATGGCCCGGTCTACGAATCAGGACTTGCGATCTATGAGCTATAGCGAGTGCTGCGCCGCTATTTACGCTTTCGCCCAACTGTTAGGCAGAATTTATACTGAAAAACAAATTTTCGATGCCGAAACAAAAAATAATCTAGCCGCACGCAAAAACCTATGTGAAGTCACAGCCACCGCTGAAAACTCGCGAACTCTCACTCCCAAATTAAAAAAACAGTCCCGCGTACAATCAGAATCCTTTCCCGGCGTGAATGCTGATGCTCTCAGATGTAATACTGCGGAGTTCACTAAGCTATCGGAAGCGATTAAACTCAAAATGAATTATATCCTTTGCGCAAGGTCTACGAATTTACATAAACGCAAATGCCTGGAAAGTGCCACAAGCCCGAATAAAGTCGAAATTCCTGATGGCCCGCGTGCTTTGTTGGACTTATTGTTAAAATTTAACCCAGATCAAAGCTGCAATGTAAAGGCTATCAACTATAACGCCTCCGCGATTGCCCAATACGTGAAAAAGATTCAAGCAGATATCGACGCATCAGAAACAGCACGCACGCATGTAGAAGCTCTCGCGGCCGAAGATATACGCACGCACGTAGAAGCTCTCCCGGCCGAAGATATACGCACGCACGTAGAAGCTCTCGCGAAAAATAACGCCGTGCACACGGACTTTGCGCAATTATTGGAAACCATACATGAATGGCCAAGCAAATGCTATATAAATATTTCAATATTAATTACGGCGCTATTCAACAAGCCAACTGAAAATAATGATATTGAAACTATTATTCGCAATACTGAAACGATCAAAGGTGCGGAAGAAGTCCTGAAGCAAGCAATACGCGCCGACGAAGATGAAAAGCGCAAAGCCGAGCAAGAGAGATGTGCAACCAAAGAAAAAGAGCGCAAAGCCAAACTCGAAAATGCATTAGCGGAAAATAAAAAGAAACGCGCCGAAGGACACGCCGCCTTAGATTATTGTAGGCAAAATGATATAGTCCAACGTACCACCGAACTGCGCACGCTATTCCAAATGGAGTCTGGCGCTGGCCAGGAATCCGAATGTATTTTTCTCGAGAAATTTAACGAATGCCACAATGCCCTTATTCAGCTATTAGGCTGTAACGTAGAAGGTTGGGGGTATAAAGATATAAACGCAAACACCTCTCGCATTTCCTCGACCATAAAAGAACTAAATAACGCAGGACGTATCGTCTGCGATAAATACCATTCATCCATGCATTGCGCCATGCAAAAAGGAGGTGAATTGCGCAGTAAGTTATCCGAACTGTTAGCAAATTTTCATGGACTTAACAACTTAAGTGGTACCATTACGCAGAAGTTGTGCGCAGCAAAAAAACTATTAAATAGCATACCTAAATCTTTGCCAGATTCTTGGGCTGTCGTTGAGGCGATCACCGACATAATAAATTTGCTCAGTAGTTGTCTCAGGGGATATACGGCTGGCGCAATAGCACGAAATGAAGAGGCGCGCAAGACTTTAAGGGAGCTGACAGCCGACCGAAAAGTTGTGACATTGTGCTATGATGCGAGGATTGCCGAACTTGTGTCTGTGGCGCAACAAAAATTAGAGCAACCATGCGGCAATGGCATAAAGGCTGCCATCGACAACACGCGGGAAATCACCGACGCGACAAACCAAATACATGAAGCCATGCGCGTGGCCGAAAAAAAAGCAGCCTTGCGCAAAAAGCTGTGCATACCATTAGAATATTTACTGCGATTAAAAAATGAGCGTGAGGATATACACTATGACCTAAGACGAGCCATAGAATTATTTTCAAATGATAGCTCCGACACGCATGATACTATTCTTGACTATAAGAAGGAAATAGTGGGGCTAAATCGCGAGATTGAAAGAATTGAAAATATCCCATCTGAAGATTCATGAAGAAAGCATAAACCTCGAAGAGCTATTCCAATGACACAAACACCAAGGCATGGTGGCGAGAGGCGGAATCGAACCGCCGACACAAGGATTTTCAGTCCTCTGCTCTACCGACTGAGCTATCGCGCCATTGGTAGGACAACTTGCGCCTTAGCACAATGGAGTCAACGTGTTTTTACGTTTTCTGGTGCCTAAGAGGGGACTCGAACCCCTACGACCATACGGTCAGAGGATTTTAAGTCCTCTGCGTCTACCATTCCGCCACCCAGGCCAGTCTTGAAAGGAATGCGCTTTTTCATTTCTTGCAAGTGTTTTCCTGGCAGATGCGTCTCCAAAATCCAGACGGCCTTAAATACAGCAAACACACTTTTCAAAAGAAATACATTTTTTCATCATATCGCTATCGCATGACTTCAGCCAATACATTTCTAGAGTAAAACACACATGCCAAATTTAAACACAACTGAATCATAAAAAATGTAAATGATTTATGGGGCCACTCGAAAACTGTTTGACTGCTCCAATAAGACTAAATTTGCAGGGGAATTTTCATAAAACATCCGCTGTGTGTACCCCATTAGCTCCCTGGCAATGCGAAATAATGATGGCTTGGCATAGTGGTCCCCCCAAGCAATGCCAGCGCACGCCGGGCTATCAATGATAACAGTTACGAGGTATTTAGGATCATTGGCAGGAAAAAAACCGGAACAGGACGGAATGTGCCGATCGTGGACGTAATGGCCGTTGGCGATTTTTTGTGACGTCCCCGTTTTATAAGCAATGGAAAACGGAAACTCGCGCATGTCGTTCGGCCGTACAAGCATGGTTCGCATCTGCCACACCGTTCGCCCGTTAAGGACCTTTCGGCGCACAATAGGCCGACCTTTAATTCCGCGCATGCTTCCAGCATCCATTTCTCGCGGGATAATTTCTCCAATAATTTGAGGTGAGAACAAATAGCCATCGGACGCCAGCACGCCCATGGCCAAATGCATCTGCATAGGAGTGACACCAACGGCATGACCCATGGGCATGCGGGTGATCGTCAATCCATCCCATTGCGTTGGCGGCCTTAAAATTCCCGCTGAGTCACCGTCGAAGCCATAACCAGATTTTTCTCCAAAACCAAATGCCTGCACATGAGCATGAAATCGCTCGGCGCCGACGCGAATGGCAACTTGTGCGACTCCCCGGTTGCTTGATTTGCGCAAAACATCAACTAGGGAAAGTTCTCCGAGTTCCGAATGATCCTTGGGCAGGGAATATTTTTTCCCATTAAATTCATAGGTTGACGCCGAGCAATCGATACAGGTTTTTGGGGTGACAACGCCGTCTTCCAGGCCTCCGCTAACGGAAACAATCTTAAAAACGGATCCGGGCTCATAGATATCGGCAACGGCGCGATTTCGCATGGCATTCGCAGGTGCTATGTTATAGTGATTTGGGTCATAGTTGGGGACGCAGGCGATAGCAAGCAATTGGCTCGTTGCCGCTTCAGAAATAATGATGGTGGCAAACCGGGGATGAAAATTTTCTTCGATGGCCGCCAATTCCCGTTCGGCCATTTTCTGAATAGCACTGTCAATGGTTAACCGTACATCAAACCCATCCACGGGCGTAATATTACGCAGCCGATATTGGACAAGTTCGTGGCGACGCCCGTCTTTTTCTGAAATAACCCACCCGTCCTGGCCACGCAGGAAAAAATCGGCAAATTTTTCCACGCCGCAGCAGGCGGTATTTTCGGCATTTAGAAATCCAATCACGTGACACGCGCTTGTACTCTGTGGGTAAACGCGACGAAGTGTCCTGCGGCCATAAAACCCGGGCAATTTACGCTCGGCGATATTAGCATAAGCATTTTCTGAAACGTTTTTTGCTAGTGCAATCCATCGAGAGCGGGGGTTTTGGCGCAGGCGCTCCTCAGTTATTTTTCCCATCTCTTCGGCAGCGACTGGAATACATTCGCCGATGGTACTGTAAATTCGGCCCCGTTCTTCCGCAGAGGCAAGTTTGGGATCCATTCCAATTTCCCAAACGGGCACGCTGACAGCCAATGGCACGCCATTGCGGTCATAGATATTTCCGCGCCAGGCCGGAATAATATCGAAGAAAGCGCGACTATTGCCAATGGTAGTACCGCGCAAATTCTTCCAGGGACGCATCAAATACGTGAGCCGACCGGCAATGGTGCCGAAAACGAGAACAACGGAGACCAGTACAAAAATCATCCGCCAGCGCCGCCCGCCAAGTGCGTTTTTGCTAGCCCTTGCCACACACGTCCATGGGAACCCAATAACCGCCACCGTGGCGAGCTTTTTTAGGCACAATACAGCGGCAAATAGCCCTAGACGGTTATCGCTCTTCCTTCACCAACTTTGGCACCCGGCGCTTGGGCGTTGCTTCCGTTGGAAGTTTTAAATGATTCCGTTCTCCGTCTTTAAATGCAATAGATAAGCCGTCTCCGCCCATGGAAAATATGTAGGTTCCCGAACAAAATCCATTTGCCAAAATTGTCCGAGCGAGAGGATTTTCCACATGCTCCTCGACGACCCGGCGTAAGGTCCTCGCCCCATATTTGTGATCTGTTCCATTGGCAATGAGCCACTGGCGTGCGGACTCAGCCACTTGAATGCCAATGCGTTGCTCTTTTAACCGCTGATCCAGCTGTTGGAGCAGTGTGTCCAAAATACTTCTCATGGAAATGGCATCCAGTGGCCGAAATACAATGATATCAGTGAGCCGATTGAGAAACTCCGGCTTAAAATTGTTGCGTGCCTCTTCCCGCACCCGGTTATTGGCGGCGGCAAATACATCGGGAGCGTAATCCTTGGAATTGAATCCTAGAGTGAAATCCTTTTGAAAATGCTCCGAACCGATGTTGGACGTCATGAGTATGATCGTATTGCTAAAATTAATGATCCGGCCGTGGCCATCGGTTAATTTCCCCTCCTCGAGTACCTGCAACAGCACTTGCAACATGTCCGGATGGGCCTTTTCAACTTCATCAAAGAGTACAACCGAATAGGGTCTTCGGCGCACACGCTCCGTCAATTGCCCACCATCGTCATGGCCCACGTATCCCGGCGGCGCACCAATCATCCGGGCTACGGTGTGTTTTTCCATGTACTCGGACATGTCCACCTGAATGAGATCCTCCTCACGGCCAAAGACTGATACAGCCAATTGCTTTGCCAAAAAGGACTTACCCACTCCCGTTGGCCCCATGAATAAAAAGGAACCAATGGGTCGACGCGGGTCTTTCAATTGCGCAAAGGACCTCTGAATAGCATGGGAAATTGCGGCAACAGCTTCATCTTGTCCAACAATGCTCCGGCGTAAAGTGGCTTCCAATTCAGGCAGGCGCTCCGTATCCGCAGCTAAAAGTACATGGGACGGAATCTTGGCCCATTCGCTCACAATACCAGCGATGTCATCCTTGCCCACCTCCTGCTTCGTCTCCATGCGCTCCTTTTTCCACTTCGCCAGATTTTTCTCGTGGCGGTCTTTTAATTTTTTACCCAAGTCCCGTAACTCTGCTGCCCGTTCGAAATCCTGTACATCCACAGCCGCCTGTTTTTCCATTTGGCAAGTTTCCATGCGTTTTTCGAGGGCAATGAGCGCCTTTGGCTTTTGAAAAAGCTTCAAATGCACGCGTGCACCTGCCTCATCCAGTACATCGATAGCCTTGTCGGGAAATTGCCGATCGGGAATATAGCGCCCGGACAGTTTTACCGCGCTTTGCATGGCGTCCTTTGCGAAAGTGACCCCGTGAAAGGTCTCGTAGCAGTGACAGATCCCCTGAAGTATGTGCAAAGTGTCCCCGTCGGACGGCTCGTCGACGACAATTTTTTGAAAACGCCGCTCCAAGGCCGCATCTTTCTCAATGTAACGACGATATTCCGCCAGCGTCGTGGCCCCAATGCACTGAATTTCTCCACGCGAAAGGGCTGGTTTTAAAATATTGGATGCGTCCATGGATCCCTCGCCACTTCCCGCGCCTACGATAGAATGCAGCTCGTCGAGGAAGATGATGACATTTCCATGGCGTTGCGCCTCCTCCATAACCGCCTTCAGTCGCTCCTCGAACTGCCCACGGAATTTTGTGCCGGCAACCATTAGTGGTAAATCTAAGGCATAGATGAGCTTTTTCTGCAAAACTTCCGGAATATCATCAGAAATTAACGCCTGGGCCAGTCCCTCCACTATGGCCGTTTTTCCCACGCCGGCGTCACCAACGAGCACTGGGTTATTTTTTGTCCGCCGGCAGAGAATTTGAATGCATCGCTTGGTTTCCGCGTCCCGGCCAATGACCGGATCCAAATGTCCCGCTCGAGCCATTTCGCTAAGGTTGCGCCCAAAAGCATTTAGTGCGCTCAAATTTGGATCTCCTCCGGGCGCGGACGCGCCGCCAACTTCCTCATAGTCGGCACCTATGTCGTCCTCTTGCATATCCTCAAAAAGCGATAGAATTTCCTCCCGACAAACGGTGTATTCCATCTTATAATGGTGTAATACTTTGCTTGCCAGGCAGTCATCACCGTGAAGAAAGGCCAACAGCAGATGTTCTGCGCTGACAAACTCATGCCCCATGCTTTGTGCTTCCGCCGCCGCCAGCAGAATAATTTTTCGCGCCTCGGGGGAAACCTCCATTTGGACTCCTTTGGGAACATCGAAAGCGAGGAAAAAAGGACGATTGCTAGCAGCAATATTCTCCAACCATACCTGTCGCAGCAACGTTTCCCGCACCTGCTTTGGGTCCACGCTTAGCGCAGCAAAAATCGTATGCGTGCCCCCGTCCAATTGGCGCAACAAGGCCAAAAGTAAGTGCTCGGCGCTCACCGTAGTTGCATGTAACCGCTGAGCCTCCTCTCGCGCCCATTGGAAAACTTGCTGAACCTGGGGCGTGAATCGATGCATTATGTCCATATTCGCTCATTCGCAGTCTTTTGAAATTGTTACACAAAAGCAATATTTGTTCCGTGGCAAAATTTGCACCGCCGGGAAACGCTTGCTCATCATTGACAAAATCCGTTTTGGCAACAGACTACAGGTCATGCTTAGCCGGCTTTCATTCTGCGTGATGTTCATTTTTGTCGCTTTGCTAGCCTGCGAATCCCGCGGTGAGCACATGGTGCCGCAACCACCCGGGGTCGAATTCCCGATTTCGCTGGAAATTTACCAGAAGTGCGAAAACCAGCTAATGCGCGAGTTGAACCGACCGCTCACGCTTTGGGAAACCCTGCGCGTGCGGGTATCCTACGCGCCGATGAACCTGGTGGTAACCTTTCTTTTTTTCGGTGCCATCGTGCATACTTTTTTGGCTCCGAAATTTTTACGCCTATCCCAGCGGCTGAAGGAACGCCATGAATTCCGATTATCGATGAACCCCCGTGGGTCAAAAAATACTGCCGAAATCCCCGTTTCTCTTCCGGCCACTCTCTGTCACTTCATGGGTGAAATCGAAGCCATTTTTGGCATCTGGATTATTCCAGTGGCCCTGGCCATCACCTGGCGCTACGGCTGGGATGATTTCTGCTTCTACGTATCTCACCGGGTTTCCTACACAGAAGCCATGTTTGTGGTGGTAATCATGGCCATGGCGGCGAGTAAACCAATTCTCGCGTTTGCCGAGCGCATTCTCGGATCCGTTGCCCGCATTGGCCATGCAAGCACTTCCGCCTGGTGGATTACCATTCTTTCCATTGCTCCATTGCTGGGGTCTTTTATCACCGAACCGGCAGCAATCACCATCGCGGCGATACTTTTGGCCCGAAAATTTTACCCGCTTTCGCCATCCACGGCTTTCTCCTACGGAACTCTTGGTCTGCTCTTTGCCAACGTTTCCGTGGGCGGGACGTTGACCCACTTCGCCGCGCCCCCAATTCTCATCGTTGCGGAAAAATGGCACTGGGATCTGACCTTCATGTTCACGCATTTCGGTTGGCGTGCCATGGTTGGCATCGGGCTCAACACACTTCTGTACGCATGCGTTTTTCGCCGGGAACTATTACTGTTGAATACCAAAGCGGAGGCCCTACGACGGGACGGGCCGAAGGACGCCGAATCGGCAGCGGAATCATTGGTACCGCTTTGGGTCACGGTGGTACATATCTTATTTATCGCCTGGAGCGTGGGCAATCTCCATTCGCCGCAGACGTTCTGGTATACTTTTCTTATCTTCTTAGCCTTTGTACAGGCCACGGCGCACTTCCAATACCGCGTTTCCTTGCGCGAACCCATTTTCGTTGGATTCTTTCTCGCTGGTTTAGTAACCCATGGCGGGTTACAGGAATGGTGGATTGCGCCGGTGCTGGAACGCATGTCCCGGCTGTGGCTGTTTTTCGGAGCCATGGGCCTGAGCACATTCAATGACAACGCCGCCATTACTTACCTGTGCTCTCTGGTTCCAGAGTTTTCCGGTAATAGCACCCTACAGTATGCCATCGCCGCGGGAGCTCTCAGCGGTGGTGGTCTCACGGTGATCGCCAATGCACCGAACCCCGCCGGCCAATCCATTCTGCAGAAATTTTTTCCAAGAGGCGTTTCTCCCCTCGGATTACTGGCCGCCGCACTCCCGCCAACCGTCATTCTGGGTTCGGCATTTCTACTCCTGTAATTGAAAGTTCGAACATCTTTCCTTGGCAAAGGCCGGGAACCATTCGAGGATTTATTGCTTTGATTAGTTCCCATAAAAACTTGGTCTATTTGGGCTCAGATGGCATTGGCGTTCGCGCGCTGCAGTGGCTTTTAGAAAATTCCGGCTCGGCGTTCCGCCTCGCCGGCGTCGTAAGTGGTTTAGATAAGAAACGCGGCCGCGGCCTCCGCTTGCAGGCAAATCCCATTACCACCTGGGCTCGCAGAAATAATGTTCCCCTATTGCAGCCGGAGCGGCCAAAGGAGGAAATTTTACCGTGGATGCAGACGCTTAAAGGGGACGTAGGCCTCGTCTTTGCCTATGGATGCATTCTTCCGAACGCACTGTTAGACAGCACTCCGCTCGGTTTTCTAAATCTACATCCATCATTGCTGCCGGAATTGCGCGGCCCATCGCCAATTGAAACCACCATCCTGCAGCGAAAAACGCAAACGGGCGTCTCGCTTATGAAGCTCGCCGCCGCCATGGACGTTGGCCCTGTTTACACGGCAGAAATCATTGACGTCGACGCCAGAGAGACCACGCCAACGCTCCGGGAAAAAGTTTCCTACGCCGCCGTGACGGCACTGGGAAAACACCTTCCCGCCATTCTCCACGGCGACCTAATTCCCGTTGAACAGGACCACGCAAATGCTACTTATACAAAACTTATTCAAAAATCGGACGGGCTGCTGGATTTCAATAAAACCGCCTGGGATTTGGAGGCACAGATCCGCGCCCACATACCCTGGCCAGGAAGCTTTTTCATCTATAACGGCGTGCCCACAAAGGTTGGTCACACCGAATGGCGCGAAAGCAGTGTTCGTAATACAATTGGCACCATATTGGGCATCCACGACGGCGCTCTTGAAATCACAACCGGAGACGGAATCCTCCGCGTATTCGAGCTTCAATCGCCAATGGGGAAAATGCGGCCAGCCGACTAGGGCGTGTTACCGCTAATTACATGCATGACGTACAATCTCCATAAACATCGCGAGATACAGGAAGCTCAAACAGATAACGTCGAGCTTATCAAAGTGGGAAAAGATGCGTCGATACGCTTTGAGTCGCCAGAAGTAACGTTCAATTTCATTGCGATTTTTGTAGCGTTCGGCGTCATGACTCCATGGGTTTTTGATGGAAGTACTATCAAGGCTAACATGTACGGGCCGTGCAACATCAATTTGTTTCCGTGCAAAATGTTGAAAAATTTTCTGTAAAATACCGTTTTTCGCCATACGGCACAAAATAACAATGCCCTAGAATGGTTTTTGTTTGAGATTAAAGATGCGCGTAGACGGGCTTGCCGCCGGCATGCTATTGTTGGCGTCGACAAACTAATGCCTATTGGAATAGTTGCCAAAAACAGAAGTCTGAGCAGAGCGCACAAATTAGATCGCTCTTTGTCGCAAAAGCCAAAGAAGCTTTTGGTGGTTCGCATGAGCGAACTACACGTAACAACTTTGTCGAAGTTTCTGTATAAAAACAATCAGAGACGAAGGAAAGACTACCACACAGTTTGAAATGGGATGGTTTTTAGGGTAATCGTAGGACTCTTTGCCACACAATTCCTCGAAAATGTCCGAAAACAATTTTAGTGAGACGTTTTGAAGTTCTGGAGGAATCTACGATTTTTGAAAATTTTCTCACCCATCGGAGAAGCCGCATCAATACTTGGTACCCCCACGGGGAATCGAACCCCGATTGCCAGAATGAGAATCTGATGTCCTAGCCGTTAGACGATGAGGGCATTCCACGCACACATCCAATTTGCAACATAATCACAAATCGTATTCACACGTGGGGTGGCTAACGGGACTCGAACCCGTGACCCCCGGAACCACAACCCGGTGCTCTAACCAACTGAGCTACAACCACCATCGGGCCTATGCCAAGAGGTCGCAACAGGAAGGTCAACGATAATTTGAAATGATGGTGCTCAAAGGGGGACTCGAACCCCCACTCCTTGCGGAACCAGATCCTAAGTCTGGCGTGTCTGCCAATTTCACCATCTGAGCACAAAAATAGGTTCTATGCCCATACAAGATTCTGTCCACTGAAAATGGCTCTTTCATCGTTTGATTTGCTTAATCCTATTGGCCATCTTTTCGGTGAATTTTTCAGCAACACCGCTGATTTGTTCTGGCATCAGCGGCAAATTGATGGAATTAAACACTGATTGCATGAGAAATAATCCCCCGCGTGAACGCAAATCTGACATAAGTCTTTTCACCAAAAGTTTCGCAGAAATATTTTCCATTTCCAGCGTATAATCGAGGTGGATTTCGCCAACTTTCACAGGGTCAACGGTGTAATCCATGACAACAATTTTTCCAATATGCAGCCGAAAATGATCGAAATAAAATTCGCGGTCCAACTTTTGAGTCTTCTCCGTGGCCTTAACTTGCGTCTTTGATTTCTTTTGTCCGCCGAAGAAATTCTTAAGGAATTCTTCAATATTCACATCGCCACTTTCGTTTTTAACATAGGTCATCTGGGGAAGATCGAGGACAAAATTTTCAACGGTGACCTGCTTTTTGAGGAGTGAAAAGAGTAGCAGATCAGTGCTGAATTGTTTCAGTTCAATAAACTTAGATACGGGATAGCGGCCATTATTTTCTAGTACCACGTCGTAGAAATTAAAGTTTAGCGTGAATACATTGGATTCAGACTCGCCAATCTTAAGCCTAAATCCGGAATCATTTTTCAGTAAAAATGGCGCCAAACGTGGAAACCACAAATTGATAGAAAGTGCCACTGTCGCAAACACCAAAAGCAGAAAGGCAATGATGCCAAAAATAAAACTGCATACCCAATTAACCGGCTTCATAAGAATTGTCCAAAATACGTTCATAAATTCTCCGAGGTGGGCTGAGACCGTGAAGTCAAGTCCTCCGACCAAATAGGACATCCCAACACACTTTAGATGTATTTTGCCTCAAATATATGCGTATGCAAGCCTTTTTAATTTTTGGTGTAAGAAAATTCTTCATAGCCATCTGATTCATTACATGTAGTTTTATGTTGACAATTTTAACGATCTAGATTCTGGTGTAAATCGTTTAGAAGTGAAGTATGAACAAGCTGGGCACCAATTTCTGCGCGACATCCGTAAATTTGGGTGTGCAAGCGACATGTAGGTGTTACATGGGCCCTGTTTTGCGCGTATTTGCCGTGGTGGCAATCATAGTTTCGGCTGTCGCAGGAGGGTTATCACTAGTTGTCCAACTTGGGCTTATTTCGCTGCCATTATTGCCGTTTGTCGCCATCACTGTTGTTGGTATAACATTGGGCGTAATTGCGTTTTTTCTTACGATGGATCATTCGCAAAAATCAATGGCACATCCGCGTGCGCACCAGATCGATTTGCAAACAACGGCGCAAAACACAACTGCTGCGCGGTCGCTGGAAGACATGTGCAACGATATTGCCAATAAGCATTACGGTAAGGCATATCCCGAGTACGAAGAAATTGACGTAATTCCAAACAAAGGAGGTCAGCGCGTAAAATGGAGTGTGCTGCCGGACGACCAGAAGTGGAAACTGTTTCAAGCGGGCAGCAAAGGGACTGGCGGCAAACAGGCGGTGGCGGAAATTCAGCGGCTTTTAGACTTAGGAAAACCTCTTTCCGCCCCGGAAATCCAAAAAATCATGAAGAAACGCCTTTGTACGCCTGGAAAGGTCTCGACAGTTCATGGCGCCGGGCACGCGCAAAGATGTGCGGCACTCATCTTCGTATTGCACGAGCTGTACTCAAAAACTTTCCAGCTCCAGCCGTTGTCGCCGAAAGAACTTACCGCTTTACAAATAGCTGCCATGTTACACGATTCCGGGCGGCAAGGAGATGGCAGCGACATATGGGGCGAAATAAGCGCGCAAAATACGGAATCATACCTTAGGCAGGCTGGTTTTGCAGAGGATCTGTGCAAACGTGCCGGGGATGCCATTCGCAACAAGGATCGACCACTCCAACAACTATTAAGACAGCCAGCATATGACGTATTCGCAATACTTCTCCATGAAGCAGATTGTTTGGAGTATATGCGCGTGCGCGGCGGACATAGTTTTGATGCTAATCATTTATTCGTAACACACTTGCCGCTGGCGAAAAATGCTTCGAACGAAATGAGACAAGCTCTGTCGGACGCAATCGTCGCCGGCGAAAAGAAATTTATCCAACATTCGAGTGGTTTTGGAATAGATTATAAAGCATTTGATGAGTATGCCCGCAAAATATTCAATGAGAAAATTCTTCCTGATGAGGCTTGCGGGAAAGCGCTCAATCTTGTGTTTGATTTGGCAACACAGACGCCGCAGCTGACGAAGAAAATGAATATGTCACTTCCGACACCAATAGAACAATTACAGAATGTTAAATCAGAAAAAATTAATTGGTCCGCATCCGCAGAAGCCTGTCGGCTATTACTGAAACAATTAGGGAAAGATGCCGCAAATGAAAGCAATGAGGACGCAATTTGTTTGGGGAGAAATGTCGAATCACTTCTAATCTGTTGCGATGCCTGCGCCAGAGGACACGTTTGGTTTGCGAAATTGCAAGATTTTCAACGTGGAATGTTTAGCCAAACGTACACTTTTTCGGATGGTACGAAATCCTACGTTTTTAAACCAATCATTCCATTGGACAAACCGAACGCATGCGATATGTCACGCCGCTATGGTACCTCGTATTTCACGCAATTTGCGCGGGAATTGGCGCCGGGACAACTAAATGCATTTATGGTTGATTTGGGAAAATCATTTGGCATACAAATTCCAAATTTACACGTCAAAACACATTCCGGGGTTATTGGCGGGCAAGTGGGTACTGTTATGGAAACGGCACACGGAACTAGCATGGCGCACCAAAGGAGTAGCAACTTTTACAATAAGCCCGATTTTCGGCAACAAGAAACATGGCTGCAACTTATGGATTGCCTGCTGGGGCAATACGATAGGCACAGTGGAAACGTTTTTTGGGATGGCAATGATATTACAGCCATTGACCAGGATATTAGTTTTCCCGACCCCAAGCTGCGCCTTTCGGCTCAATTTACGGATCGACATGGAATTCACGACGTTACCGAGCAAATGCGGCAGTATGCGCAGGCGGTAGATATGGTAAACCAGGTCCCCTTGCGACTTTACAGAAAGCATTCCGAGGGCGGCCGGGCCGTTGACGGACTCGCCGGCGCCTGGAACTATTGCATGCCGTGGGTAATCGACGAGGACATGCGCACACTTATCATGGCTATTAAATCAGAAACATTTCGACAATTCTTGGAAACAACAGGACTTACTGCCGGACAAATTAACGCAGCGGTAGCTCGTCTAGGATCAATGCAAACACATATTACCGCCGGACGCGTCCGCATCATTGCTCCCAACGCCTGGGGAAGCGATTTATTAAACGAATGCACCTCGTGGAATAGCTACTTCATGTGGCATTAGGTGGTAGGTTTTTTACTCAATGCTTTTGCTTAACATCCAAATGAGCTTTTCATGGCTCTGAATAAACGAATCCAACAGCGAGGTGGTCCCGCTATCGGAAGCACTTGCAGCCAATTGGCTAATTTTGCGGGCCAAACGCACCAGAAGCGCATGATCATCAGCCAATGCCCGAAGCATGGCGCTTGTGTCACGGAATTCCCGCACAAGCTGCACTTGGGATAGGTGGCTCATTTCCTCAAAGGTCGCTGGCGCACGGCCGCCCAATTGCACAATTCGTTCGCCGATTGCGTCCACGTCATCCTGCAAAGATTCGTACTGCTCGTCGGTCCACATGTGGATGCCGTGGAAGTTGCCGCCCTTCACATTCCAATGAATGCCAAGCGTTTTGAGATAGAGCGCGAATGTGCTTCCTAACAATTGTAAAAGTAATTCGCGAACTTCCCCGCCCGTTGTTTTATCTAAATTTAAATCTACCACGAAATTACCTTTATGCCCTACACTTACGGGTCAATGCTTTTCGTTTGGACGTTGGCCGTATTTATTTGGACAACCTTTCAATCCGTTTGCTTGCCTTTGTCCCAACGTTTTCATTTCAGAGATCGTGCGAGAATTTGAACAATTCGAGAGTGCGCTATCTAACCTGCTGGAGGTGTTGGCGGAAAATCCTCGGCGCGGTGGCCTGGAAAAAACTCCCCAGCGGGTGGTTCGGGCATTGGGTGAATTGCTGAGCGGCCATGGCGATGGTGAAGAAAAATTAGCTCTTTTTGATGTGGCCGCCTATGACCATTGGGTGGAGATGCACGGAATCCCATTTAGTTCCCTGTGTGAACACCACTTGCTTCCATTTGTTGGTAAAATTTCTCTTGCCTATTGGCCGCAAAATGGCCGCGTAATCGGGCTGAGTAAGTTGGTCCGCATGGTGGAGAAATTTACCCACCGGCTTCAACTGCAGGAACGTATGACTGTGGAATTGGCAGAGTCGATTTTTCAAAAATTGAAAGCAAAGGCGGTTGAGGTGCGCGTGGAAGGGGAGCACTTCTGTATGAGCATGCGCGGAGTTCGGCGGCCAGGAATCCGCACAATTACCCATCATCGCTGCGGTTCGGCATCCTATTGGCCTTTTGATTGGCAACCATGAAAAAGAATTACTGCATTTGGGGAATTCTCAACGTGACGCCCGATTCGTTCTCCGACGGCTATGAGGCGGCAACCGTTGAAATACACGTTGCAAAGGGAATAAAACTGGCGGCGATTGGCGCGGATTTTATTGACGTGGGGGGCGAATCAACGCGCCCGGGATATGCACCAATATCAACGGAGGCAGAATTGGCACGCGTTTTGCCGGTTCTTCAAAGGCTAGTCTCGCGGGTTTCGATTCCCATTTCCGTGGACACACAAAAAGCGGATGTGGCGGATGTAGTGCTGAATAACGGTGTGTCGATCATAAATGACATTTGGGGGTTACAAGGGGATAATCGCATGGCAGAAGTGGTCGGCCGGCATGGAGCAGCCATCGTTATCACGCATAATCGTGCGGCCATGGATCCAGCAATTGATATCCTGTCGGACGTGGCTCGTTTTTGGGAAAAATCCCTTTCCATCGCCAATTCCGCGGGGATTGAAGAAATATTTCTTGACCCGGGAATTGGCTTTGGGAAGACCGATGGCCAAAATTGGACAATTTTGGAAAATATTGAAGCATTCGTTGAAAATTTTGCCCCATTTCCCGTTTTCTTAGGCGTTTCCCGAAAGTCCTTCATCGGGCGACACACCAACGAGCCGGATCCTATGCGCCGGGATGCAATGAGCGCGGAAATCGCCCGGAAAGCTATTAGTAAAGGCGTGAAACACATTCGGGCCCACAATGTGGCCCTGCACCTCAAAGACTTGGGAGCAAATCATGGACACGTGTAATAGCAGCGAGGAAATCCAAATTTGTGGACTCTACTGCCAGGCCCGTTGTGGCACCAGCGAAGAGGAGCGCCATCAGCTACAAAACCTCTGGATTGATGCCACACTGGAACTTGTCAGATCGGACAACTTTTTGCGTCAGGAGCTTGCGGATACCGTCGATTACACGGCCGTAGCAGGTACGATTCTTAAAATGCTCGATGGACAAGAGTTTCACCTCGTTGAGACCGTCGCAAAGGTAATATGCATGGAAATTTTAAGCAAGTTTGAGAAAATCCAACGGGTTGCGGTTTCTGTCCACAAAAAACCTGCGTCCTGGATCGAATCCGCGGAGAGCTTCGGGGTAAAAACCACCCTGTGCCGCTTTATTGGTGCGATCGGACTTGGGACAAATTTGGGTGAAAACTTACAAGCGAACCTCAGCAATGCCAGGGCCCTAATCGGAAAGATTCCGCACACACGGATCCTCCATGCCTCGTCCATCCATTGCACGGAACCGCTACTCTTCAGTAATCAACCGGATTTTTTAAATCAGTGCCTACTCATCGAGACCTGGCTCCACCCGGAGGAATTCTTGCGGCACACACAGGCAATCGAGCGCGCCATGGGTCGCGTGAAAAACGTCCCGAACGGCCCACGGGTGATCGACATTGATCTGTTGATGTTCGATAATTTCGTCGTGAGAGGCTTGACTCTGACTCTACCGCATCCAGCACTAAACACGCGCCGATTCCTCATCGAAGAACTAGGCGAATTGGGCATCAAAATATGGCACCAAGATGGGCCGCTAATGAACCAAAGGTGCACACGGACCGAAAACCAGACCTAACACAACCGTTGAGGTTTCGCCAGCGGTACGCATGGGCTGCACAGTGTCTGGCCAAGTTAGATCTTTGTACGCGTGAACCACACTCGCCGAAGCCACATACCTCGTTATGAACCGTAAAAGCTAAACCCGGAAAACCCGCAATTCACACGGCGGGAAATGGTTTAAAGTTGATTTTTTCGCAAAAAACCAAATACTCTTAAAATTTTCCGGAAATGACAGGCTATTCTGCTTTTTTACGTAAAATCCTGCTTCTTGAGGAAATTTTCCCAACCAACGGCGTGACGAATTTTTTCATCCTCAACTCCACTTCATATTAATTTCGTAAAACGCATATATATTTACACTTTCCAATGTGGTTTTCGTCTGGCGATGAAAACAAATGGCGGGAAGAGAAGCAGGAACGTCACGCCGCAGAGTAACCAGGCAAAGGTGGATCGTGGTATGGTTTGCTGCATTTCTGCGGGAATAAAAAAGGAAATAACGATGCAAAACAGAACGTTTATGAGTCCAACGGACCCGAGAACAATCATACCAAAATTTCCAAATGGAACCCTGTAAGTTCGTGGTGCATGGGGCATTTTATAGCGCAGAACAATTCCAGCGACAAATAGACACGCATAATGCAGGAGCATCATCACCGATGCCGATGCGTCGATGACCCAGAAGCAAAGACTTATTGAAGGAATAAATAGAAAGAGAATGGCCAAAATAGTAACCATGAGTGCCTGGTAATAGAGAATGGCTACGGGTATGCCCGCCGCATTGGTTTTTTGCAAGAAGGGCGGCAAAAACCCCGTGTGGCGCACCGCATAAATTCCCCGCGCTGGTCCTGCAATCCAGGCAAAAACGAAGGCAACACCGCCAAATACCATGAGAAATCCGATGATGGGAATAAGCCATTCTCCATGAACTGCCTCGAGCATGATGCCAAGTGACTGCATGACGCCGGCTTCTATGCGAATCGTTCCCGCTGGAATAACCATGGCAATGGTCATTGATCCCGCCAAAGACACTCCGAGTATGAGAAGCATGGAAAAGAAAATGGCATGCGGGTAAGTTTTGCTGGGGTTTTGTACATCTTTTACGTAATAAGCGGACATTTCAATTCCCGCGAAGGCGAACATGACTCCCGCGAGAAAAGAAACGTTGGAAAAATTAGAAAAGTTTGGCCAGAGCGCCCGAAAAGATGGCTCGAAGGAAATCGGATGGCAGGATACGATCCAATAAATTCCAAGGGCTATCATGAGTCCAATGGGCAAAAGGGTGCCGATGGTGGATGCGATAGTAATGATGCGACTTGCAAATTGAGTCCCGCGGAGGGCTAAAAAAGTGGCTAACCATACACTGCCGACTACGGTAGCATAGACAAACAGCCGGCCGTTGGAAAGTGTGGACCCCAAACTAATAGCCAGGGACGTGCTAAGGCATACGATGGTGGTTGTCAGTGCTGTGATGGTGGTGATAAATCCAATCCATTCGCAAACAAAGGCGGTTTTACTGCCGATGGCGCGATGGACCCATATAAACATGCCGCCTTCTTCCACGAATGCGGAGGCTAACTCCGCGGATATGAGCGCCGTTGGAACAAAAAAGCACAGGGCAGCGATGAGATAAAAGGTAATCATTGCCATTCCATAGGTGGAAAGCAGTGGCAAATTGCGCAGATTAAGGATGGCTGCGAAATTAATCATCGTCAGTGCCAGAACTCCCAGGCGTTTTTTTTCAGCTTTCATAAACTATTTATAGCGCAAAAATAGAAAATCCTGTAAAGATTTTTTGTGACTCAAATCCATGGCTGCGATCGCTTATAACTGCAAAATTCTTCCGATCGGGGGCGCAAAAATGTGCCTATCTCTGCGATTTCTCGGCTTGCATTTGACCAACTCACTATAACGCGAAATTAACGCGCTTTGCCATGTGAGTTTGTTCGACATATACTATTTAAAATCGTTTTCGTAATAAGTTCAATATATAATAGAATGCGGTTTTTATGAATTTGGCTGGAGGTTTTGACTTTGCGGTTACCGTTTGGCATTTTCCGGCTGGATGACATCCGGATTTTCCACAAAGGCCATTGCTTGCTTGTCAAAGCATGGCCCGCGGTTTTTTGCGATGAACTCGACCACCCGATTAATTTCCTCGTCGCTTACCCATGCCCCTTGGGCTCGGACAAGCCCGGAGGCCCCCGGAGGCAAGAATAACATGTCACCGCGGCCAAGAAGTCCATCGGCGCCGTTGCCATCGAGAATGGTCCGACTGTCCACCTTGGATGCCACCTTGAATGCGATGCGGCTGGGCAAGTTGGCTTTGATAACGCCGGTGATGACGTTAACGGAAGGCCTTTGGGTGGCGAGAATGAGATGAATTCCCGCGGCACGGGCCAGCTGAGCCAGGCGTGTCACCGAATTTTCAATATCATCGGGAGCCACCAGCATGAGATCTGCCAACTCGTCGATGACACAAACGATGTAGGGCAGGCGCTGCTGTGGCATTTCCGCGGCTTCCCGGCGGGAGGATTGCAAGTGCGCTATGGCTGTACGTTCTTCCGGAGAGAGTTCCCGCTCTAGTTCCGATGCGCGTTTGGCTTCTTCGCGCGTGCGCAAGACCTTCGCATTGAATCCGGCAATATTGCGGACCCCGACGCTGGCAAAGAGGTGATAGCGCCATTCCATGTTGTGAATGAGCCAGTGGAGTGCGTTAGGGACTTTTTTGGGGTCCGTGAGCGTGGGCAACAGCATGTGCGGTAACTGGTTGTATACTTGCATTTCCACGATTTTTGGATCCACGAGGATGAGCCGCAGGTCCTCCGGTGAGGCATGGAAGAGAAAGGAGGCTAAAATGGAATTGATGCATACGGTTTTTCCCGATCCCGTCGATCCGGCGATGAGCAAGTGGGGCATGCGAGCCAGGTCAGCGATAAGCGGCTCTCCGGTAACACCCCGGCCGAGGACGATGGGAACTTCCGCGTTTTTTTTCTTCCATGCGTCCGATTCCAAAATTCCGCGCAGACCAACCGGCCGGGCGTGGGAATTGGGAATTTCAATACCCACGCAATTTCTTCCGGGGATGGGAGCTAGAATGCGGACCGCCGGGGCGCGCATGGTTAGGGCGATATTTTTATCCAGGTTTTCAATCTTTTCCACGCGGACACCGGGTGCCGGAATGAGCTCGTAGCGAGTGATTACTGGCCCCGATTGAATTTCGCCAATTTCCACCTCCACGCCGAATTGATTCAACGTTTCGCGCAATTCGACGGCTAGCGCGGCGCATTCCTCGGCATATTCCCCGTCGTCCGGCGATTCATTTAAAAGATCCACTGGCGGATAAACATAGTCGTCAAATGGCAGCGATTCCTGTTCGTCGTCGGTCTGGAAGAGATTTTCCCGAATGGGTTGCCGTTTCATAGCCAGGAGTGCGTCATCGACTATCTCCGTTTCTTCGCCTGACGACAATGGGCGCGTCCGGCGGTGATCCTCAAGGGCTACAAGCGTACCCAAATCCATGATCGGTTGCTTTCGTCGCCATTTCCAAAAGCAAAGCATTCTTCTTAGAATGAAAAAAACCCGCCTTAGCCATTGCCCCGTGCCGCCGAGGTGTTCCAGTGCACAGCCGATGGCGTCGGATAGGGTGGCTCGGCTGGTGAATGCGGCCCAAGCGCCAAAGCTAATTGGTAGCAACAGAACGATGATGCTCCCTACGGTTCCCAGAAAATCTTTGAAAATGTATTCATAGCACAGGGCGCCAAATACGCCACCTGTGCCATTGAGGAAAAAGTGGCCTGGATGCGCGGGACCGAATGGAGCAACGTGATCCTGGAATAGTGCAAGAAATACGGAACAGCAACACAAGCAAATGGCCATGC
The DNA here is from genome assembly GCA_031278455.1 of Puniceicoccales bacterium. GTDB lineage: Bacteria > Verrucomicrobiota > Verrucomicrobiia > Opitutales > JAIRLM01 > JAIRLM01. The sequence goes on from JAITKJ010000010.1 coordinate 63,992, forward strand.
CAACGATTCGTCCACGGGAATTTGGTTGAGCGCGGGAGGAAAGATCCGCGTATCCTGAGCGGATGAGAAAAATGGGAACGAGAAAATAAGCAAGGCCAAGCAGGGAAATGCCACTGAAGGAAATGTAAGCGCCAACGGCACCGACGGGATTGTTTGCCCCGCCAGGAACTGACGCGCGGGTGCTAATCCACGGACATTGTTCCGGGGCATACCAGAGGACGGCAATAAGAAGAAGCAATCCAAGCCCACCGCAGAAAACCCCGCGGAGACGATTCTTCCCCACCGCTGTCATATCCTGTAATACAAAAGGAGTTACACGCCAGTTGCAAGACTTTGGGTTTCAATTTCGCTCCCAGAAAGTATTGTACGCAAGTACCGCTGGACTGCATTTTAATTTTATTTGCTTCTGGCAGAGCTGGCACCAAAAAGTGTGAGGCCCACGAATTAGGATAATCCATCATCATGTCTGTCGGCAGGCCGCACATCCGTGGGGACCGCCAATTTCGCACCGCCCGCAACGAAGTTTTCCAACATGGAATTCACATACAGTTCCCAAGAGTTCGCATCGACGTCTTCCAAGCAGGAATCAATACCAAATGCCATAGAGTCCCTATGCCCATCGACGCGGCCCCGAATGAGACACTCACTCGAATTCCGCAAAGTCCACACCGTCGTGGCCCCAAAAGGGAGGAAGCTCCCCGGTTCTCTCAATGGCAACCCTTCTAAGGGCTTCAAGCATGAGGGCCCTCTGGCTCGGTTCCGCCGCGTTTAACCGGGCAAGCGCATCATGGTAACGGTCGCGAGACAACAGACGATCAACATAATCACGAGCCATGGCCAACCCGATAGAAGGAAGATCATCCGGATTGTCGCCGCTACAGTCGAACGTCACACCTTCTGGGAGTTCTCTGAATGCCGCTCGCAACTCAGACAGTGACAGTGGCACTATGTTTATAAATGTGCGGACAACACGCGCTTCGGCCTCAGGCAATTCGCCACGAAAGCACATAGCCAGGATGGCGTAACCCCAATTGTCAACTCCAACTCGTACAATGGCAACACAGCTAATGGCTTCAAGCAAAAGGATTCTCACGCCCACTTCCGACAAGTCTAACGCGGCAAGCGCGGCATGGTAGCGGCCGAGAGACAACAGGCAATCAACATAATCACGAACATGGGCCGACCCGATAGAAGAAAGATCATCCGGATTGTCGCCGCTACAGTCGAACGTCACACCTTCTGGGAGTTCTCTGAATGCCGCTCGCAACTCAGACAGTGGCACTATGTTTACAAATGTGTGGACAACACGCGCTTCGGCCTCAGGCAATTCGCCACGAAGGCACATAGCCAGGAGGGCGTAACCCCAATTGTCAACTCCAACTCGCACAATGGCAGCATAGCTAACGGCTTCAAGCAAAAGGATTCTCACGCCCACTTCCGACAAGCCTAACGCGGCAAGCGCGGCATGGTAGCGGCCGAGAGATAACAGGCAATCAACATAATCACGAACACGGGCCGACCCGATAGAAGAAAGATCATCCGGATTGTCGCCGCTACAGTCGAACGTCACACCTTCTGGGAGTTCTCTGAATGCCGCTCGCAACTCAGACGATGGCACTATGTTTACAAATGTGCGGACAACATGCGCTTCGGCCTCAGGCAATCCGCCAAGAAGCAACATGGCCAGGATGGCGTAACCCCAATCGCGAACTCCAACTCGCACAATGGCAGCACGGCTAACGGCTCCAAGCACGTGCCACTCCGCCGCGGCTAACCCGGCAAGCGCGGCAGGATAACGGCCGGGAGACAACAGACTATCAATCAAACCATTAACCTGGACCAATCCGACAGAAGAAGGATCGGTCGGAATGCCGTCCGTTCCATCAGGAAACGCACGCGGAAATGCACTACCACTTCCATCAGTAAACAGTCCACGGTTCACCGCAATTCTCGTATCCATAAAATTGCCTTTTCGTCTGGCGGTTCGAATAATGAGATGCACGAAAAAAATTAACTTTAACAAAAAAATATGCCACCTCGCAGTTTTGAAAAATTGGTGCCGCGCGAGACTGGACCCTGTATTTTCACCGGGCACGTGCGTAAAATTCCAAGCTAAAAGCCGCGCAAATTTACTGAGGCGGCAAACACAGCTGAGGCGGCCAAACAAGTTGGTTCCTCAAAAAAGCGAAGGCCGCAGAGCATTGATTGAAAGGGCCCGGCAGGAGATAGTAATTTTATTTGCTTCTGGCGGCGCTGGTACCAAAAAGTGTGAGGCCCACGAATTAGGATAATCCATCATCATGTCTGTCATTTGGCGGAAATATACGAGGCGACTCAAAAATGATGCCACTTTCGGCGGCAACGCATCCGTGAGGACCGCGCATTTCGAAAAGAGGACCGCACCACCCACAACCATTACCAAATGCCATAGAGTCCCCATGCCCATCGACGCGGCCCCCAATGAGACACTCGCTCGATTCCGCAAAGTCCACACCGGCGTGGCCCCAAAAGGGAGGAGGCTCCCCAGTTCTCTCAATGGCAACCCTTCTAAGGGCTTCAAGCATGAGGGCCCTCTGGCTCGGTTCCGCCGCGTTTAACCGGTCAAGCGCGTCATGATAACGGTCGGAAGACAACATACAATCAAGATAACCACGAACACGGGCCCATCCGATAGAAGGAAGATCATCCGGATTGCCGCCAGCCGGCGCATTCGCGAAGGCTGAGGCGAATAACGATTGCACATCAACCCGTCCTGCATTGGCCGAAAATACAACGACAACAGCCGTTTCGGCCGCAGACAACCCGCCAAGAGCCGACATGGCCTGGATGGCGTAACCCCAATTGTCAACTCCAACTCGCACAGTGGCAGCACAGCTAACGGCTTCAAGCATGAGGGCCCGCAGGCTCGGGTCCATAGAGCCTAGCGCGGCAAGCGCGTCATGGCAACGGCCGAGAGACAACAGACGATCAACATAATCGCGAACATGGGCCCATCCGATAGAAGAAAGATCATCCGGATTGTCGCCGGCATGGGTGGGTGTCACACCTTCTGGGGGCATGCGGCATGCCGCCCGTAACCCAGACGGTGGCACTATGTTCGCAAATGTGCGGACAACACGCGCTTCGGCCTCAGGCAATCCGCCACAAAGGCACATGGCCAGGATGGCGTAACCCCAATTGTCAACTCCAACTCGCACAATGGCAGCATAGCTAACGGCTTCAAGCAAAAGGATTCCCACGACCACTCCCAACAAGTCTAACGCGGCAAGTGCGGCATGGTAGCGGCCGAGAGACAACAGGTAATCAACATAATCACGAACACGGGCCGACCCGATGGAAGAAAGATCATCCGGATTGTCACCGGCATGGGTGGGTGTCACACCTTCTGGGGGCATGCTGCATGCCGCCCGTAACCCAGACGGTGGCACTATGTTTACAAATGTGCGGACAACACGCGCTCCGGCCTCAGGCAATTCGCCACGAAGGCACATAGCCAGGAGGGCGTAACCCCAATTGTCAACTCCAACTCGCACAATGGCAGCACGGCTAACGGCTTCAAGCACGTGCCACTTCGCCGCGGCTAACCTGGCAAGCGCGTCATGATAACGGTCGCGAGACAACAGACGATCAACCAAACCATTAACCTGGATCAATCCGACAGAAGAAGGATCGGTCGGAATGCCGTCCGTTCCATCAGGAAACGCACTCGGAAATGCACTACCACTTCCATCAGTAAACAGTCCACGGCTCACCGCAATTCTCGCATCCATAAAATTGCCTTTTCGTCTGGCGGTTCGAATAATGAGATGCACGAAAAAAATTAACTTTAACAAAAAAATATGCCATCTCGCAGTTTTGAAAAATTAGTGCCACGCGAGACTAGAATCTGCACTTTCGCTGGACACATGAGCAAAGCTCCCAGTTTAAAAGCCGCGCAAAGTCATAAATATATCACATTAAAACACGGTCGATTATCCCGTGGCGTTCGCCTGGCTCGCGCCTATTTCATGACACCAAACAACTCACTCTTTTCGTCGAATGGATATATACTTTACGATACGATGTTTGACAAAAAAGCCGCACACAAGGACGCATGGATTTAAAAATTTGGACTTTTCTTGACAAAAACCATCCGGTAAGTACGTACGACCCAAGAGGGGGCTGGTCGGGCAGATGAGTCAACAGATTTTGGCAGTGCTGGAATATTTGGAGAAGGAGAAGGGAATTCCGCGTGCCGAGATGATTCGCACGATTTCCGATGCGATCGTATTGGCCGCCCAGCGGGGAATAAATGCAGGGCAAAAGCTGGAGGTTGAGATCAATCCACGAACCGGCGCTCTGAAGGCTTTTGCCGTTTTGGACGTTGTTGATTCGGTAGGTGATACGCGAAAGGAAATCCACATTAGCAAAGCGCGCGGGTTAGACCCACAGGCACACATCGGAGGTACCATCCGGCAGGCCATTGATCCCTCATTCTTGGGACGCATTGCGGCACAGGCGGCGCGGCAGGCAATTACCGATGGCGTTCGAGATTTTGAACGCACGCGGGTATGCAGTGAATTTGAAAGCCATGTAGGAAAAATCGTCAGCGGCATCGTCCGCCGGAAGGAGGTCTATGAGGCCAAGGTACCCGGTGGTCGGCCCTTTGTGGACTACATCCTTGAAGTTGGCAAGGTTGAGGGTCTGCTGGCACAGCGGGAAATGATTCCCGGAGAAGAGCTTAGAATCGGCGATTCTGTGCGTGCGCTTTTGCTAAGCCTTGGGGAGCGGCCAAATGACCCGGCACTGATTCTTTCCCGGTCCATCCCACGCTTTGTAACCGCCCTGCTGCAGTTGGAAATTTCTGAACTCAGTGACGGCAGCGTAGAAATCGTGCGCATGGTTCGGGAGGCGGGTTATCGGACCAAGGTGGCCGTGGCCAGCAAGGATCCGCATATCGATCCGGTTGGAGCCTGCGTAGGTTCCCGCGGCATGCGCATCAAAGCTATCATCAAAGAGTTATCCGGCGAAAAGCTGGACATCATACGCTACCGGGAGGATTTAACAAAATTTTTGGCGGAGGCTCTGTGGCCAGCAATCCCACAAAATGTGGAAATAAACGAAAAGGAACAGCGCATTCGATTTGCCGTTACCGAGGACGATTTGCCTCAGGTTATTGGCAAGCGGGGGATGAACGCGCGGCTCACTTCGCGCCTGCTTAACTGGCGTTTGGACATCGACACGCTTAATGACTCACAGGCAAAATTTGATGCGAGGTTGCAGCAGGCGGCGGCGGATTTGGGTGTACTTGCCGGCGTCAATGCTGCCGTTATCAGCCAGCTCATTGGCATTGGCATAACATCCGCGGAGGCATTGAATGGGGTCACCGTTGGTGATTTAGTTGACGCGGGCTTAACCATGGAAGATGCCGTTGTGGTTACCGACACTTTTAAACGATTGGCCAAAATGAATGGAGTGAGTGAATCATAACGGTGAACTGGGTTCACAGCGGAAAAAATAAATCTATGGGCATGCGCATTTATCAATTGTCAAAAAAATTGGGCATATCGAATCGTGAATTGGTGGACATTCTCAAGTCCAAGGGCTTCGACGTGGCCAGCGCGTCCAGCAGTGTCGCCGATATCTATGTAGAAGACCTCATGCGCGAGTATTGCGGTCCAACGGCTGCGCCATCGGCAGAATCCAAAAAAACCCAAAAAGTGCCACAGATAAGGGAATCGGCCCAAGCTTTCATGGGCGGGGAAATTCCGGCGGGCAAAGTGGACAAAGAGACCAAAACCCGGTCAAAAGAGCACCCACCGGAGGAAATTAATATTCTCGAGGAAGAGGTTACCCCGGATGTGGAGGACGATGGGGAGGCGGATGTGGACAAAATGGACCTTGGCATCCAAAAATGGACGAGGAATTCTGGCGGCGCCACGGCGATCAAAACGGAGGATGCACCAAAACTCCCAATGGCTAAACCGACGAAAAGATTCACTGTTCTGGACAACGGGAGGGAAACTCAATCGGTTAGATCCGCTGGGAACACTTTAGGATTACATTTGACAAAAAGTGGCGGGAGCGATTCTCCCGAATCGCGCCAGGCTGAAGCGGTTATGGATGAAATCGAAGGGGCGTGCGAGGCTCGGGGACCGGCCATGGACGAGTTGCCGCTGGATGATTTTTCACCACCACGGTTCATAGCACGGCCAACCGCCGATAACCGGAGGGGCGACCGCACATTTCCCGACGCCCGTGCGGGTGGGCATAGCAAGGGAACGTCGTTCCCAGAAGGCAGACGTTCCACTCCTTCCCCTGCGTTCACGGTCAGTCCCGGTTCTCCTGAGCTTACCGTTCAGCGAAAATCTATGCAATCACTGCTTAAATCTACCACCGCCGAATCCACCGCGGAGCGGCCGCGCATGGTCCCATTGGAGCGTCTGCAAGGGGCATTGCAGGGACAGACCCGGCGTTGGGGTAACTATCGCCCGGGTGGGCAGCCGGCGAGACCGGGCCTGGACGATCGGGGGCGAGGGAGTGCTCCATTTGATCATCGCGGAGGTCGCCCGGGGGATAACCGTGGGTTTGGCAACCGCCCCGGTGGTGGTGGTGCTTTTGGCGATCGAAACCGTGGCCGTGATTCCCGCGGGGACCGCCCGAAGGGAGCTTTCACGGCTAGCAACAGCGCGCCGTTCAGTGGTGGCCAACGACGGGACGGCGATGGATTTCGCCGGGACCGGGGTGGCTTTGGTCAACGCGGCGGAAGTAATTTTCACTCCGATAGGAATCGATGGGCTGGGTCGGGCTCACGTGGATTTCCTCAAAAATCACCGCCGCCGTTTTCCGCCCAAATGCGCCGGTCAATGGGGCCCCAGTCGCATGCAAATGCCAGCGATGGAAATGAAAACAAAGTTTTGTCTCTGAAACTCCCGCGGAGTGTTCGCGAATTGGCTCCGGACGTGGGGTTAAAGCCCTTCCAAATCATTTCTGAGCTCATGCGCATGGGGATTTTCGCGTCGATGAATTACGTAATCGACGAATCACTAGCTCGTCGCCTGGGAGAGCGCTTTGGATTCCAATTCGAGGTGCAAAGGGCCGCAGCCGGACCGGCAAAAATTGCAATCCATCAACCCAAGGTGGTTGCCCGTGATGCCGTATTGGAGCCGAGATCCCCCGTCGTTTGTGTGTTGGGGCACGTGGACCACGGAAAGACCACCCTGCTGGATAGCATCAGAAAAACAAATGTGGTTTCCGGCGAGGCGGGCGGAATCACCCAGCACATCGGGGCCTACGAAATCGTTCTCAACGACAAACCCATCACCTTCATTGACACCCCAGGCCACGCAGCTTTTTCCAAAATGCGAGAGCGTGGGGCCAACGTGACGGACATCGCTATTCTGGTGGTTGCCGCCGACGATGGCTTCATGCCCCAAACCGACGAAGCGCTAAAATTTGCCCAGCGAGCGGGAGTTCCGATCATCGTGGCCATCAACAAAATTGACGCCAAGGGGGCAAACGTGGACCGGGTGAAGCAGCAGATGCAGCAGCGTGGTATCGCGCCGGAGGACTGGGGCGGCGAAATCCTGTGCGAAGGGGTATCGGCCATAAATGGCGATGGATTGAAAAAATTGCTGGAACTCGTCCTCGTACAGGCAGAGATGCTGGATTTGAAGGCAGACCGTGGGGCACCGGTGCAGGGGGTGGTTATTGAGTCGCAATTGGAAATTGGGCGAGGCCCGACGGCTTCGGTGATAATCCAGCAGGGTACACTCCGCGTTGGCGATGCGCTCGTTTGTGGCGAGGCCTATTGCAAAGTGCGTGCCATGCTGGACGACAACGGAAAGACCCTCAAAATGGCACCTCCGACGAAACCCTGTAAGATCATCGGTTGGTCCGACGCAGTGGATGTGGGTGCTATTTTTGCTCAAACGAGCGACGAAAGAGAGGCTCGGGAACTGGCGGAAGAAAGTCGCACGGATGCCATTCGGGAAAATTCTGAGAATACACCTAGTAGCTATCGCCGGTCCGCTAGACGCCTGGTTAACCGGAGCGAAGAGGGTGTGGAAGCACTGTTTGCTGCCATTAATGCAAAACAAAGGCGCGTACTACGAGTTATTGTTAAAGGAGACGTGCAGGGAAGCGTGGAGGCGTTGGAGGCTTGTCTACGGGAATTGCCCCAGGACAAAATCGGCTTGGAAGTAGTCCGCACGGAAGTGGGCGCCGTTGTAAAAAATGACGTGGAACTCGCTCAGCCCATTGGGGCCACCATCGTAGCGTTCAACGTGAAACCCGAAACCGGCGTCCAGGCTCTGCTCAAACAGCACGGGATCCACCTCATCCAGCACGATATCATCTACGAGCTCATTGATCGCGTGCGAGATGCCATGGCGGACCTACTGGAAGCGGAAATTCGCGAAGAAAAACTGGGTGCGGCCCAAATTCGGCAGATATTCCTCCTCCCCAAACATGCCATTGCCGGGTGCATGGTGACGGAGGGCAAAGTGGTTCGCGATGGTGACGCCATGTTCCGCGTCCATCGGGCCGGGAAAGTTCTCTTTGAGGGCAAGGTAGCCTCCTTGCGTCGCGCCAAGGAGGATGTGACCGAAGTACGCGCAGGTTTTGAATGTGGCATTGCCCTGGCCGGCTTTGAGGGTTACCAGGCCGGCGATGTCATCGAATGCTATAAAGTGCAAAAAATTCGCCCCAGTCTATAAGCCATGTCCGCCCGTACCACACGTCGTAATGAAATAATGCTAAGGGAGTTAAGCACTCTGCTGCATCGGCATTTTCCAAAGGAATCCACACTGCTGACCCTGACGCGCGTTTCAATCGACGATGATCTGCAACACGGTCGAGTATTTTTCTCAACGCCGGATGAGAACTCACGCAAACATGCGGAGCAATTTTTTAAAGACCGGCAAAGCCGGCTTAAATACCTCTTGTCCCAACGCGTGCCCTTGCGAAAGTTTCCCGAATTGTATTTTTGCTACGACCCATCCCTTGGCAAGGAACTGCGCATCAACGAAGTCCTCGACTCCATGCCGCACGATACTGGCAATTGAACTTACGACGCAGTCTTTTATAAGCGGGGAAACCTATGCCGGTGCCGCAATTGCTATACAAAACGACAAAAGTAGTTCATATTTATGGATGATGCCATCCAGTGTCACATCCGCGTATTATCATCAACAATCGTGAACATAAGTTCCGCGGACGAGGTTACCTTTCCATCCACAAAACAAATGCCATCTGCTATGCCAATCCGATCTCCACGATGCTTGCAAAGTTGAATTTTAATGAACACTTGGTCGCCCGGCTCAACCATGCGGCGAAACTTTACCTTATCGCAACTCATGAAAAGTGCCAATTTCCCAGCTAAATTTGCGCGATGAAGCATAAAAATTCCTGCCGCCTGTGCCATGGCTTCAATTTGTAAAACCCCAGGCATGACGGGCCGATCGGGAAAATGACCTTGAAAGTATGGCTCGTTCACTGATACATTTTTGATAGCAGTCAAGCCAGTCTCGTTGATTGTTAACACTCGATCAATTAGCAAAAATGGATATCGGTGCGGGATAAGTTTGATAATCTGCCGCATATCTAAACTCGCATCACCCACTTGGGAAAATGATTTGTTCCGGGATGAAGCATCGGCAGTCGTCAAGGTAAAACTTTTCCGCACCTCACGTGTAAATTTCGCATTTAACGCATGTCCAGGACGTATTGCAACAATATGTGCCTTTAGTGGTTTTCCAAGGAGTGCAATGTCTCCAAGCAGATCTAATATTTTGTGCCGCACAAATTCATCGGAAAAATGTAGTGGGTCACGAGAAATGATCCGATCGCCGTCAAGGACGATAGCCGAATCCAAATCGCCACCTTGAATTTTGCCAATTGAAAGTAATGGAGTGATGTCTTCGTAGTGGACGAATGTACGCGCGTGTGCAATTTCCGATAAAAAAGTTTCTGGTGTAATCTCCAAAGATAGATGCTGGGTGTGAATTCCTCGGTCGTCAACGTAAGTGCAAGTAACCTTGAGGCCATCATATGGTGTTGCAAAAATAATGCGGTTGCCATCGTTCACATAAATTGGCTGCTGCAGCGTGAAATAAGCCCGCTCACAGTCCTGCTCAACAATTTCTGCATCTTGCAACAACTTCGCAAAGCCCTTTGCGGACCCGTCCAAAATAGGTAACTCAGGGCCATCCACTTCAACGATTACGTTGTCAACGCCAAAACCATTCAAAGCAGCTAAGAGATGTTCAACCGTATTGATTTGCACGTCGCCATTTGCGATGGTGGTGGCACGGACAACACTGCTAACCTCTTCCACATTTGGTAACAACCGCGGACGGCCCGGTAAATCGACACGACAAAAAACAATACCCGTATTCGCAGGACAAGGCTTTAACTTTAAAGTTACCACCCATCCGCAATGAAGCGCACGCCCACTGATGACCACCTCTCGCAGGATACCTCTTTGCTTCACCTGCACCTATCTACACGCTCCCATCTGTCGCACAAGGTTATTATCCCAAATGCAAAACGCCAAAGACGGAAATCGCTGGCAGTGGTTCGGATCGCTTTTCCAAGAATTAAACGGAGCGATTTGGCAGCTCCGGATCCATGGGATGTGCTTTGTGCAGAGGAAACTGGAACTGCTTGCTCCTACAAATTTAAGATAAAATTTTGCAAGGTGATAAGCAAATGTTATTCCTTGCCTTTCAACGGCATAGCTTCCATATCCCTGGCGATGGGGGATGGTACGGTAACCTGTTACAGTGGCCAGTTGACAGCAGAACAAGCGGAGAAATTGCGCAGTACACTGGAAATGCAGCAATGGAAGTTGAAAACTGTTCCATATGCCCGGTATGCCTACTGTGGCAACGACGTGAACGTGGTCGTGTATCAGTCTGGAAAGGTGGTCGTGCAAGGAAGCGGCACCAAGGAATTTGTCCAATTTACCCTCGAGCCGGAAATTTTACAGGAAATTGTCCTAGGCTACAATGAACAGCGGCATCCGGAATGGTTCGAGGAGCACGCTGGATTGGACGAATCGGGAAAGGGCGACCTCTTTGGCCCGCTTGTGTCAGCCTGTGTCATTGGCAGCGGAGAAACGGTAAAAAAATGGATCAAAGCCGGGGTGCGTGATTCCAAAACCATTCATTCAAAGCAACAAATTTTTACCATCGCCGATGAAATCTGCAGTACGGAGGCCGCCGTTGTTGAGGTTTTCACCCTTAGCATGCGCAAATACAACGAATTATATCTGAGATTTGGCAACAATCTCAACCGGCTCCTGGCCTGGTACCATTCCAAAAGCCTCCAAAACGCACGGGAAAAGAATCCCGTTACAAATGCACTTCTTGACCAATTTTCGACGGCCCCCCTGGTGCAGAGGTTTTTTACCAAAGATAGCACGCTCAACATCAACATGCGGCCGCGGGCGGAAGACGACCCTGTTGTTGCCGCCGCTTCCATCGTTGCCCGGGCAGAATATCTACGGGACATGGAAAAACTCTCGGAAACTGCCGGCGAAGAACTTTTGCGCGGAGCCAACGCCCAAGTGGAAGAACAGGCCAAGCGACTGGTGGCACGCTTTGGCGTCGATAAGCTCGGAGATTACGCCAAGTTGCACTTCAGTACGGCACAAAAAGCTATTTTCGGCTGAAATTCTATTACCTCATTGCTGACAAACGGGCATATTTCGTTCAGACGGTGAATCTTTAGTGCCAGTCTTATAAATTAGCTTTTCTGCTGCCGGGTGAAATATTTCTTATGGTGTCAGCTGAATCTAGTACATCGATGTAGCTAATGGTTTGTGGCGCGATACCAATGAGGTAACGGCGGCCTTCACATTCGGCAATGGCTAGATGATGCTTGGCGCCAAGCGCCAGTGTGTCTCCAATGGATATTTTGGCCACTTTTTTTGTCCGGCCATTGTGCCTGCGTAGATAGGTGATTCCACAGACAAGCATTCCCAAGAGGACGAGCGTGGCAGCCACTTTAAATAACGCTTTTTTTAGAGACATTTGAGGCATGAGCGGAACATTTGGATAATCAAAATTTTCGGACAGCCCACGTAAACCATCGCCTGTGATAGCATTTGTATTTGTCGCACGCGCTGCCCGCTGACCGTGCAATATTTCAACGGAACCGTCGACAATCGGAACCAAACGCTTATCGGCGAGCCGCTTGGCGATCACAACATATGCCATGAGAATAAATACAAATGCAAGCACAAAAAAGAAGCGTTTCACGATAAAACATCTGGTAACAAATTTGCTTTCCGGCAAACATTTTTTGCAAATGGCGACATACTATGTTTATCATCCAGAAGGTTTTAGCGCAGGTGCCGTCTGTCACTTGTTAGACGCTGAGGCACATCATCTGCTACGCGTTCTGCGGATAACGGCACGAGACAGGCTTTTTGTTTTTGACGGGAATGGAAACATTGGCCGATGCTCCCTTCAATCAGCCGACCACAGGCATTGTACTATTGCTGTTGGGGAAATAACAGACTTTCCACCACCTGTACCGCTTATCCTTTTGCAAGGCATTGTAAAAAATGCCGCTATGGATCAAATTATTCATCAGGCGACTGAGCTGAGGGTGACGCAAATTTTTCCAATTCTTTGCAATAACAGTGTTGCTTCAGCGAATGAAATTCACGTAGCTAGGCGCTTGGAGCGTTGGCGACAGATTGCCATTGAAGCCTGTAAACAATCTAAAAATCCATTTTTACCGCAAATTTTTCAGCCTTGTTCCATCGATTCTGCACTAAAGCTGCAGCCTAATAGCGGGCCTAAAATTGTCGCAGCACTTTGGGGAAATTGCCAGCCGTGGGGAGAGTGTATTTCCAGTGTATCGCGCGCCAAATCCATTACTGTAGCGGTTGGCCCTGAAGGTGATTTTTCGCAAGACGAATATGAAACTTTGGCCGCTGCGGACTTTTTCTTTTTATCGCTCGGCCCGTGCATTTTGACAACGCAAACGGCAACCGTCGCTATCATTAGTGCTATTCAGCTAGCTGGTAGATGTGATCATGGGACCTCTTCCCGCGCGCCACAACACACTAGCAGAATTTAATGATGGCAAAAGACTTGAGGTGTCGCGGCATTTTCCACACACACCCAGGCCAGAAGACGCAGGCAGATGATGAACCACAAAAACGTATCATTCTATGGCTGCGGTTAATATTTATTATGCTATAATGCAGGTGCCTAGAATTTGATAACAGCATTTAGTGGGTCTTCATTTGTCGTCTCTTGTGGTTTCCCCCTGTTTGAGATAATTTTTGTCGAGATCCTTATTGTTTAGAACAACACGTTTTTTGATAGCTTCCTCATCTTCTTGGACAACCTCAACAACCTTACGGCTCTCCATTACTCCTATCCCATAGGAATCCTTCCCCTTGAGAATAAAATTTCCCGTAGAAAGGTCTCCATCATCAATTTTCGCATCAAACTTTTCCATTTCTTTCATGGAACGGTCGGGATTTGTCACAACAATTTCTGTCAGAACTCGCCCTTCGCCACGCTGTGTCTGTTGAATTTGCCAATTCCCGCTTATTGGGGTCTTAGAGATTTCGGTGGCGATTGGGCCCGTGTGGGTTACCTCAATTGGAGACAGATTATGATCCGTATCATTTTCAGCCAACTGCGTGAACGCCTCCTGAATTAGCGCCACATCTCGCAAAAAACGCTGGTCCTCGCGACGTTTCCATCCGCTCTTAACCGTTGCCGCCCCCCATAAAACAACGCCGGCGAAAGCGACAAGCACACAACCGAATACGCAAAACCGCCGGCATGGCCGTTTTCTTGCTTCGGCATTCCCCGCCACATCTGATTTCGGCGAAATATCCTCACCCATAAGGAGTGAATTATGGAATGCCAATTTCGCGACGCAAGAGGAAAAACATCACATAAAAAGCCATTTGCCAACGTCGCATTCTTTTGCCTGCAAACATTGCCGTAATTCGTCGGACACTGCTTTAAATTCCGTGCGTGCCCCTGCAAGCAGAAGTAATTGGCTGGCAATAACATCAGGTTTCGCCTGATCTTGGATGTATTCCTTGTAACACTCGTAGCCTAGAATAATGTTAGCCAAAGCAAGAAATGGAATTTTAATCAACCGTCGCCCAACCCAATGGGTTATTGGACTAGTTTTGTAGATTACAACGCCAGGAATTCCATCCAGCGCGCATTGAAAGGACATGGTTCCCGAGCTCACGGCGACCAATTGGCCTCCAATTGGATTTTTGCGCGCCTCCGCGGCGGAAATTAGTCGAATTTTTTTAGCAACATTTGGAAATTTCTGCAGTTCATCAGCTAAAAGTTGACGAATGGCTTCCGTTGGATAGAGACAAGCGGCAGCCCAGTCGCCAGTTTTTTGCATTTTGGAAAACGCCTCAAGCATGATCGGGAAGATGCATTGAACATTTTGTCGCCGACTTCCTGGGAGAAGGAAGACGTTCCTGTTTTCTGCGTAAAAAATAGGACTTTTATGTCCTGCATCTAAGAAAGGATGTCCAGTAAAAGTTGTGGGCAATGTGGTATCAGCGAAGGCCTTGCGTTCGAAAGGGAATAGAACTGCGAGGGCGTCCAAGTCCTTTTCCATGGTAAAGCGCCGCTTGGCCTTCCATGCCCATATCTGTGGTGCAACATAGTAATAAAGTGATACTGTTCCGCCGCCTTTTTTGGAAATTTTTTGTACATTTAAAGCATGAGCAATGCGCAAATGAAGCGCTGGCGAATCGATAAAACATATTCGTCCTGGTTGGTAGGCTTTTATCCACCGGACAATGCCCTGATAATATTTGTGAAAAAAACGCCAATTGCGCAGCACTTCCCAGAACCCCATGGCGGCGTGTTCGGCAAGGTTAAAGAGAAAGTGTGGTGCTGTTTGTGCCATTGTTGGTCCGCCAATGGCGTAAATTTTTTTTCCCGGTCGCATTTTCAAAAGATCTTCAATGAGTTGTGCTCCTAGCTCGTCCCCAGAGCACTCTGCTGCCATAACTAGCAGGTCAACATCTCCTTGTGGCGGCAAAATTAGCGTGGATGCGGGTCTCACTGGTGCAATAACGCGATAAAATTGTTGTTAAAGCAACCATATTGAAACCGGATTTGGAGCCTCGACTTTTATAAATAGATTTTTGGAGATCGCTCGTGCGACCAGTTAGTAAGCGTGAGCGTTTGTATTTTTTGGCCATTGGCGGTGTAGCTATGGGCAATGTGGCTGTTTTGGCAAAGCAGCTGGGATATGAAGTAAGCGGCTGCGATCGAAAGCTTTATCCGCCTATAGATCAACTATTGAATACGAACGGTGTTTCATTTTTGGAAGAATTTTCCCTAGAACATCTGTTGAATTTTGCCCCCAGCCGTATTGTCGTCGGCAATGCAGTATCGCGAGGCAATGTGGTATTGGAACACATTCTTGAATGTGAACGCCATCGTATGATTTCGCTTCCGGAATTTCTTTCCCAAGATTTGGTTGGGGCCAGAAAGCGTATTGTGATAAGTGGTACACACGGAAAAACCACAACTGCCGCCATTGCGGCGTTTTATATGCGCCAAATTGGCATTTGCGGCGGATATTTCATCGGCGGAATTCCCAAGAATTTAACAAGTGGCGTAGATCTGGGCGATGGTTCGGCTCCATTTATTTTTGAAGGAGATGAATACGATTGCGCCTTCTTTGATAAGCGAAGTAAATTTATACATTATATGCCAAATACTGCGGTAGTCAATTGTATCGATTTCGACCATGGAGATATCTTTTGCGACATTGGTGCTGTGCAACGTAGTTTTTTCCATCTTCTGTGTCTTGTGCCAAACAGCGGCCACGTAATCATTAACGGCGATGATCCAAACATTGATGCTATCTTTCCCATATCATGGGCAACTGTCCATCGCGTAGGATGGGAAAAAAATAATGATTTCTACCTGCAAAATTTTTTCATGAACCGGGACGGCAGCACCTGGCAAGTGGCACATAAAAAAGGATCTTTTTGCGTACAAACATGTCTTCACGGGCGTTTCAACGCCATGAACGCCACAATGGCTCTTCTAGCAAGCCATCTCACACTAAATCTGCCATTTCCGACTGATATTGACCTACGTGATTACAAAGGAGTATGCAGACGGCAAGAAAAGTTAATAGATAGTAATGAGCTGCTCGCGATCGAAGATTTTGGCCATCACCCACGCGAGGTGAGGGAGGTGCTCACATCTCTGCGGGAACAGTATCCGCATGGTGAACTCATTGCCTGTTTCGAACCAGCCACAAACACATCCATGTATCGCATGTGGGAGAATGATTACATCAAAGCGTTTACAGTCTGCGACCGTTGTTTTTGGGGAAAACCGAAGGGCGCAGCAAGAATTCCCGCGGAAAAGTATCTGCGTATTGACTTGTTTATGGATGCGCTTTCGCAGCGCATCGTCGAAGCGCGACATTTCAGCGAAAATAAACTTCTGCTCGATTACTTACTAGAAACGCTTCAAAAAGATTCCAATGGAAGACGGCGTGTTGTCGTACTTTTTTCCAGCGGAGCATTCCATCCCGTGCTACCATATTGGCACGAGCAAAGTTCGCGAAACAGGGCCATCTAATGGCGGATTTTTTGCAAAAATCGAATTACAAATTAACACTTTTTTCCGCATTGAGGAGTTCCCAAGTATGATCGGATGCGCCTGGCGGAAGTTGTAAATCGCTCCGCTCTGGGATCTTACTATCTTGTAAGGCGATTTCCCTAAGTGATACACATTTTGAAAAATCAAGTTTGCATAACCCCGTACACCCATCGGCCTGAAATGATTGTAGCATTGAGCTGCCGTTAACAGTCTCTAAGTTGGCACAAAAGTTAATGCTGATTACTCCGGACGCACCAGTAATTGTTTTCAAATTTTGGCAGTTGGCAATAATAACATTCGTTGCGGATATCTGCGAAAGATCGAGCTCGGAACCATCAAAGTCGTCTATACTAAATTCTTGCAACCTGCAGCCCGCAAGTTCAGTAAAACTGCGAATTCTCATTTCGTTGGCGCCATTATCAACCGAGAGAATAAACTCCCCGTCTGTAAATCCTTTGCACCAGATCGTTTGTGCGCCTGAAAGAATCTCCGCCTTCGCTTGCGCAGCATTAATTGCCGCTGCATCCTCCGACGCCACCGCTGCATGGTTTAAATCCTGTTCTCCAGCAGCTGTTTTCGGTGCCGTTGCGTGTGCGTTTTGCGCTCGACTATCTCCTACCGCAAAAAAGGGTCCGACAAACGGAATACTCGAAACTAGCAGCAAAATACTTGAAACGACTTGTTTGTAATACTTTCCAAGCTCGACTACTATGTTAAAGTTTTTTAGTAGATTAATTTTGTCACTAATTTGCACGGCAACATTTTTAACTGTCGATTGGATTTCCAAAAAAAAATCCTTACCAGTTGCATGCATGCCTTTTCCTGTTGTAGGTTTTTCGGCGACACTGCCGAACGCATCACGCCGCGAGGAAGGTAATACACCGGAAAGCATGGCTCATGTTAGGAGTTTTTTTGGTGCCTTTCAAGCAAATTCTGGGAAAGTCATCAATTGAGTAAAAATTTTCAGCTTTTTTCCACGAGCTTCGCCAATTTTGCCAACTAATATTGCCAGCCAGTGAAGTATGCGGCATAGGATCAAAAAACCTCGACAAATAGATCTGCCGCGGGTTTAATATCGCCGAAATCCGTGCTCGCGGCACGTAAGTAAATTTTTCTTGCGCAATCCGCAAATATGCATACCGCAAGATTGTGGCTAGTTTTCACGCACCATTATATGTAGCTGGCCATTATTGTGTCGATCATTATAGGTGCTCGTTTTGCGAAATCGAATTTTGCGGCTAGTATTAAGTGTTATTTAGTTCATCCGATGAATGTTGGTAAAAGTGGGTACCGGTTGTCATGCTAGATACGGTTGCTAACGCCATTGATAGGGTTCTTTGGGGGCCGTCACTTATTCTGCTCCTCATAGGGGTGGGCGCATATTTCACGCTAAAATTACGCTTTTTGCCAATTTTTCAATTTTCGCGGGCCATGGGATTCGTTTTTCAGAAGGATTCTGGGCAAGGGGATGTATCCCATTTTGCTGCTCTTTGCACGGCTCTTTCGGCAACCATCGGCACGGGCAACATCGTTGGCGTAGTCACGGCTATCAGTATCGGTGGACCAGGAGCCCTTTTCTGGATGTGGATCGCCGCATTTCTTGGTATGGCAACTAAGTATGCAGAAGGCTTTTTGGCCGTTAAATTCAGACGCGTTGGCGGAGATGGCAAAATTGCTGGCGGTCCAATGTATTACATCGAGATGGGAACTGGCCACCGGTGGTTAGCAAAAATTTTCGCCGCCTGCGGCGTATGCGTTGCCCTCTTCAGCATTGGAACCTTTGCCCAGGTTAATTCTATTGTCGCCGCCACTGGTAGTTTTGGAATTTCGACTGCAACATCCGCCGGCCTGCTCACATTTTTAATTTTTCTTGCCACCTGTGGAGGCATCCGACGCATTGCAACACTTTCGGCGTGGATTGTGCCAAGCATGTGTATTTTTTATATTTCCGCATCACTCGCCGTATTGGGTCTCCATTTTCACGACCTGCCTAAGACTCTTGGAATAATCATCAAGGGCGCCTTTTGTCCAACAGCAGCAACTGGTGGCGCCATTGGCACTAGCCTGTTAATGGTCATACAGATGGGTGTCGGCCGGGGCATATATTCCAATGAAGCCGGGCTAGGAAGCGCTGCCATTGCCGCCGCAACTGCAAAAACTAGCTCGCCCGTTCGGCAGGGTTTGGTGTGTATGACCAGTGTATTCTTCTCCGTCATCGTTTGTACCATGACCGGTTTGGTCGTACTCATAACCCGGGATCAAGTAGATCTTTTTCAAACATCACTCGAAGGAATTAGCCTGGTTTCTCAGGCGTTTAGTGTAAATTTGGGAAAAGTTGGTCATCATATTGTCAATCTTGGAATTATTTTTTTTGCATTTACCACCATTCTCGGGTGGAATTACTATGGCGAGAAGTGTTTCCAGTATTTTATAAATGAGAGACGGATAAATCTTTACCGCGGGCTCTTTGTTGTCGCGATTGCCTGTGGGCCTTTTTTGAAGCTTGGCACCATATTTACCATCGCAGACATCTGCAACGGACTCATGGCCATTCCTAATCTGATCGGATTGTTCCTGCTACGCAAAATAGTCATTCGCGGAACGCTGGCGGAATTATCATAGAAAAATAACATTGATGGAATTACGTCTTTTCACCACTTATGCATCAATGAAAAACGATGCACTAAGAATTGCAAGTGGTCCAGCGCGACAGCGTCCGTGGCGTCACTTGTTTCTCTTCATTATCATTTATTTGGGCTCCATTGGCATAGCTATTTTTTTGGCACCAATGGTCCAAAAGCTGCTATGGATTTGCCATACCAACAGACCATCTCCGTCGACAAATTACCTGATCGGGAAACCGTTTGGGAAAATCTTCGACCGCACCTGCTGGCTCCCGCTATCATTTGGCGTACTTTATTTATTGAAAACTACTGGATTGGTTTCCGCAAAGCGGCTGGGAATTGAATGGCGGCATTGTGGCTTGTGGCTGCGGTTTTTTGCCTTTGGAGCGATACTCTCTTTGGCAATCTGCGCAACTCAACTGGTTGCTACACAGTGGACATTTAAGGGGGAATTTGTGACAAGTATTCTAACTAAGGCATTTGGAAGCGCCTTACTGGTGAGCTTCCTGGAAGAAATTGTCTTTCGCGGACTTATTCCATGTTTGATTAGTAATGCCGCTGGAGCGGTTTTTGCACTCGTGTTGAGCTCGGCCTTTTTTGCCTACGTACATTTTAAAATTCCGGCCGATGTGGGGAATTTTTACGGTGCGTCCATTGATATTGCCAAAAGTGCGGCCGTTGGTTTAGCATATTTAACTGGCATCAGGTCGACCTTCCAACTCATTCCATATTTTTCTCTATTTGCTCTCAGCGGATTATTGCTGATGCTAGTTTATCGTTTTGCTAACCTTATGGCCAGCATGGGCTTTCATTGCGGCCTGATTTTCGTTCTGCTTTTGTATCGCAAGCTTATTTGCTTCACGACAGACCCTTTGGAGTTTTTAGGGAGCAATCACCTCATCGATTCGCCGCTTGCCCTCATTCTCCTCTGTGCCCTATTTTTTTACCAGTGCGGACAATATTTCCGTCGACGTGCAAGGGCCTAGTCCCAAGCGCGAATTGAACCCCAAAGTATTTCCTAAGGTTTAGCCCAGGGACATCCAGATTTGGCACTGGCAGCAAAGCGTTTTGGCAGTCTCGGGGGTTCTT
>JAITKJ010000002.1 GCA_031278455.1 Puniceicoccales bacterium
AACCAAATGGATTTTTGTTGTTCGTCCACCGCGAGAAACGCCTATGGCCTGGGCGCCTTTTTTTTAAATGCCCCAGTTGCATCGGGACTCACTTTGATGGAAGTAGTATCAAGGCTAACGTGTACGGGCCGTGCGACATTAATTTGTTTCCGTGCAAAATGCTGAAAAATTTTCTGTAAAATACCGTTTTTCGCCAATCGATTCATGCGTGCATAAACCGTATGCCAAATGCCATAGATTTTTGGCAGACTGCGCCATTTGCAGCCATTTTCCAGCACGTAAAGGATGCCATTCAACACAGTACGCGTGTCGTGAGTAACCTTCCCGCATGGTGTTGGCAGAAATGGTTCAATTTCTAAAAATTGCTCCTCTGTTAGCTCCACGCACTTACATGTAAGCCCAGTGATTACAGTGCCAAGAGGTGACGTAACACGCCCTAGAATTCGGAACGCGATACCGCAGACAAAAAGCTCGATCTTTGGCGAAGATCACTTTACTCTCTAATGAGTGGGTGATTCCTGCGAGAAGTCAAATTTGATGGCCCTGTTGAACATCCCATGCCGGTGGCAACTTTCTTAGAAAATTTTTCTGCACCAAACAGGTGAACATACTCCGGAAGACCTCCTTTGTGCGGCACTTCTACTTCTCCCTGAATTAATGGGGACACATAGCGGAGAAAATTATTTGATATCATGGCCCCAGATTCATCTATCCATGCCTGTGGAAATTCTTTTACTTTACCGGCAATTTCATCCAGCGCGGAAAGCCCATAGCTGACCTGATAGGGTGTATCACTTTCCCTGACAATGGTGACCATTTTCCCGGACTCGCCACCGATGGCAGCTCGTACAGCTCGTACGCCGCATTCATAGGCTTCATCATTGTCTCTGGATGACGCACAATGTGCCGCCGCCCGTTGGGCAATACCAAGTTTCGTCGTCCGCGTTTTAATTTTTAGATTTTTCTCAACGAGGCCTTGTAAATATTCCGCTGCTCCACCCAATTCTGTGCGACCCAGTGGGTCTTTAATTCCGCTCACTTGCACATAATTTCCGTCTGAATTGCGGATGCCCTCAGAGGCAACCACCAGGCAATAGCGGCTTTGTGTCAGTACATTTTTAACAGATGCGAGGAATTCCTGATCAATAAATGGTCGTTCCGGGATGTAAATGAGATGGGGTGCATCAAATGGCGTCCCACTGGTGCGTGCCAGCATGGACCCAGCAGCGATCCATCCAGCGTCCCGGCCCATAACTTCTATAATGGAAACCAAATTATAATCCCCCATGGATTGGTCATCGATGGCAATTTCCCGCACGGTCGTGGCCACGTATTTTACAACGCTGCCGTATCCAGGTGAGTGATCCGTTATCACAAGATCGTTGTCAATGGTTTTGGGAACCCCGATAGCGCGAATTTCATAGCCAATTTTTTGGGCATGGTTGTGGATGGCGCGAATGGCCGCCTGCGACCCATTACCGCCGATGTAAAAAAGGTAGCGAATGTCCATTTGTTCGAAGGCAACAAACATTTTTTCCAAATCACCAGTTTCCATGCGGCGTCGAAAACTTCCAAGTGCTGCACCCGGTGTATGGCGCAAGCCTCGAATCACGTGCTGGGACTCGTCTGCTAAATCGACAAGTTGGCCACTAAGAATGCCATGCAGACCATTTAAAGCCCCGTAGACTTCCCCGATGCACTCATAATTAAGCGCCTCCTGTACAATTCCCGCCAACGAAGAATTGATAACGACCGTGGGGCCGCCAGACTGCGCCACAAGCAAATTCCCTGCCAATTCTTGAGCATCTATTTTTTCCTCCATCATCTTTTGTTTATTATCCCTTCCATAAGGTGCAAATGTAAACAAAAATTGTGTCCGCCGAAGCCGTCCTTGCCAAAGATTGCCCGGCGTGTTTGTAACCTTCCATCCATGACACATGCGTCCCAGAGGCTTTTTGGAACCGATGGAATTCGCGGGAAATTTGGCAGATTTCCCATCACCGGCGAATTTTTTGAAAAAATCGGCCGGGCACTTTCTGTATATTTGGAACAAAAAGCAGCAAACGGAAAAATTTTCATTGGCGCTGACACCCGAGCGTCTGCGAATTTGCTGAAAGGAGCCATTCTCCGTGGAATTGGCACCTCATTTACAGTCCATGATCTTGGCGTTTTAGCAACGCCGGCCATCGCATTTCTTACAAAGCAATGTGGCGCCATTTGTGGCATTTCCATTACCGCCTCGCATAATCCATACGCCGACAACGGCATTAAAATTTTCAATGGCAAAGGACACAAATTGCCTAAGGGCGAGGAAATGATTTTGGAAGATATAATTTTCTGCCAAACGGACAATTGTCTCCATCCGACCTCTGAACTCTCTTTCCGCTTTGGCGATCCCGGTGAATTTTCGGCAATATATCGCCGGCATTGGAAGGAAACATTTATCCCAAATTGTCTGGCGGGCCTTTCCATCGTTTTCGACGCTGCCAACGGGGCAACGGCCGCCTATGGTGGCACTTTTTTCAGTAAACTTGGTGCCCGTGTTTTTGCAATCGGTGACACCCCGACAGGAATAAATATTAATGAAAATTGCGGGACGGAGCACCCGCAAACGCTTCAACGGACGGTTGTTGAGATGGGGGCCAATCTAGGGATTGCTTTGGATGGCGATGGAGATCGAGTCGTTATCTGCGATAGAGATGGTAAAATTTTTACGGGGGAATACCTTCTTGCATTTCTTGCCATTAATTTCCACCAGCAAAACCGGCTGAAATCCAATTGCCTCGTGACAACCATTGCCTGTAACACTGCCGTCGATGAAATGCTGAAAAAACATGGGATTCGCGTCCATCGCTGCGACATTGGTGATCGTAACGTGGCTGAAGCCATGGAATGCACGGGAAGCAACCTTGGCGGCGAACCGTCGGGCCACGTCATTTGCGCGGATTTTTCACCAGCCGCGGACGGACTTTTTACCTCCGCAGCGTTTATTCTGGCCATAAGCGAAAACTGGGATTTTCGCATTGCTTCCATCGGTGATTACTTTCGGTTAAATCCGTGCGAAATGTTGAATTTGCCGGTTTCGTCCAAAATTCCACTTGAAGAACTCCCAGAACTCCAAAATGCCATCTCGCACGTTGAGAACGAATTCGCCAAACTTGGCACTGGCCGTGTGCTTGTGCGCTACTCTGGGACCGAAAACATGCTGCGAATCCTCGTTGAAGCTGATACTTGCGATAAAGTTAGGATATCAATTCAGCATATTACCACTGCGCTTAGGGCGATAAAACTTATTTGTCCGGCAAATATTTTTTAAACTCAAAACGGTCATGGAAATGTTAGACGATGCAAGGTCTAAATTTCAGCAAACCAACTATGCCAACTAGCAGAAAGTTGTAAATCATGAGAACTGAATTGAATTTTTCCCATATCGCAGTATGGCTCGGTTTGTGAAGAGGTGCCTGGTCGTTCTTTTTGAGAATTTTGAGGAAATCGAGGCGGTTACAGCCGTGGACATTCTCCGCCGTGCCGGAGTTACGGTTATTGTGGCGGCCATTGGAAATAAATCATTGGTAATTGGCGCCCATGGCATTGGAGTGGCCGCCGATGGTATGCTTGAAAATTTTGACGAAAAAGATTTTGACGCCCTCCTTATCCCCGGTGGCGCAGGAGTTTTTGCCCTGAGGAAAGACGAAAAAATGCACCAGCTCATCATGGCCTTTTCGCGCGACCAGAAGCTGATCGCCGCCATTTGCGCGGCACCCATCCTGCTTGAAGAAGCAAAGCTACTAAAAGGGCGCAAGCACACATCGCACCCGTGCATTCACGGCGAATTATCAGAGCCGCCGCAGGAAAAATCCGTGGTTCAGGACGGAAATCTCATTACGGCAAATGGCCCACGAGCGGCCCTTGATTTTGCCATTGCCGTCGCCGAGCATTTGAACGGTAGCCCAGTTGCCATTGGTGTTTAACGAAGGAAAAAATGTGGCCACGTTATTTGAGAAAATTGCAGCTCGAGAAGTTCCCTCGGAAATTGTTTACGAGGATGATTCATGCCTTGTCATTCGCGACATTGCCCCGAAAGCACCGGTGCACCTGCTTATCATTCCGCGGAAACCCCTGGAAAATTTGATGGCGGCGACCGAAGGAGATGTGTCGCTTTTGGGTCATTTGCTGTGGGTGTCTCATGAAATTGGGAAAAAACTTGGCGGTGATGGCTACCGCATTATCATCAACAACGGAAAATCCGCGGGACAAATTGTCCCACACTTACACCTGCACCTACTCGCGGGGAAGGATCTCGCGGAGGACGGCTACTAAGTGAAAACCGTTCGCCCAGCTTCCCGTGGAGAGCTCCTCGCATATGAGTGTTTTCGAAACCTCGTTGCATTTCTTTGCCCGCGGATACCTATCACATCTGTGCTGAAATAAAGGCATGGACGGCTGTGAAAAAGCAACACCTGCGAACATACTCAATGACCAAAAAATAATCCCTTCTCCAATTGAAATAAAACCATAACCGCGCTGGTAGCTATCCGCCACCAGTGACCATGTAAAAGTCCTGGTGGCTCCCCTGGAATGACCCTCTTCGATGGTTTTGAAAATAAATTTTCAAGCAGCGTTGGCAGTTCTATTTCAATCGGCACATCGCTGTCCGCGACTGGTACTGCCGCACTTTGAAATAGGGACAAATTATGTTACCGTCCTGTGCCACCAACGATTCATCGGAAATTTTCGAGATTCTAAAACGAACCCACAGCCGCACCGGCCATGGCATCCACACCGTCTCACAACGTTTGAGCGCACCCCTTCATACGGTATTCCCACTCACCACACAAAGGTAACTTTTATTAATTTCAAAAAGCCAATTTTGATTGCATTCAACAAGCAAATTCAACCCAAAATATGCCAACTAGAATAGCATGCGTTCGCAAAAGCCACTCAAAGATACAGACTAAAACTATACAAATAACCATGTTTGCGATATTCCACCTAGATACTTCCAAGCAGGACAACTGGCCACTGCGACAAAAATAATAATACGAACGGAGCACCAGACGTACGTGTGAATGCAAATTTGCCACGTCTGGCAGAAATAAGCATTATTGTGCGGGAAAATTTTGGGACATGCATCGCTACCGGATTGCTGAAAAGTTATATTTCTCGCACTTGACAACGATTGGAATTTTTCAGACCGTCAGGACTTCGCGAGTGTAGCTCAGTTGGTAGAGCGCCACCTTGCCAAGGTGGATGCCGAGGGTTCGAGTCCCTTCGCTCGCACCATTTTTGTCACCATGCGAGTTTTAGTTGTTGGTGGTGCGGGTTATGTGGGAAGCCATTTGATCCATGAGCTTTTGAGACGCGGCGACGAAGCGGTGGTGATAGACAATTTGCTAACGGGTCGGCGGGAAATTTTGCCACAAAGAGTCCCATTTTTCCAAATGGATGGCGGAGTAGTCTTAGGCGTGCATGATATCTTGCGAAAGTATGCCATCGATGCTTGCGTAATCTGTTCTTTGTTAAATGGAGAAGCGCGATCGAGGGAAATGCCATTCCACTATTATCATAACAACTTCATTGCGGTGTTTTATCTACTACAAACACTTATTAAATGCGGGATTAAACGGGTGATACTATCTGCGTCCTTAGACATTTATGGGGCCAATATCTCCGGAGTTGTGGATGAAGATACCACCATTCATCCAACAAGCCCGCTAGGAAAAACGTTAGCCCAATGCGAGGACTTTTTGGCCGACCTGGTACATGCTGAGAAATTGAGTTGCATTATTTTTCGCATCGGAAACATCGGCGGCGCATCTCCAAATCGGACCGTCGGGCATTGGCCAGGATCTAATAATTTAATCGCCGCACTGATGGACGTGGCCCATGGGTCTAAAGAATACATCCTCGCATCCGGGGACCCAGCCTTAGACATCCTGCACATCGCCGATGTCGTTGAGGCGCACATGATTGCCTTACGCCGCCTAGGAAATAAGGCGGAAACCGAAACGTTCATTTTAGCATCCGGAACCCAGCTTCGATTGAGTCAAATCATAGCCCACACCGAAAATATAACGCACCGGGAAATCCACACCAAGGGAGGCGAAATGCCGTTCGACTTGGTCCCAACAATGAGGGCAAATGTGGAGCGGGCTGTACGCGAACTCTGGCAGCATGCGCCCCTACCAATAGACCGCATCCTTCACGATGCCTGGGAGTGGCGAAAAAAATTTCCAACCACAAATGTGGGCAACTTGAAATTTTCACCGAATGCACACGGAAATGGTTAAATCGCAATTTTGCCTTGCCATAAAGGCTTTTCCGGGCAGATCCATCCAATGTGGTGGGCTCTTAGCTCAGCGGTTAGAGCAGGGGACTCATAATCCCTTGGTCGCAGGTTCGAATCCTGCAGGGCCCACCAGTGTTTATGCGGGTTGCGAGCCGGCGGTAAAAAAGCCCAAAATTCTAGACGCCTCCCGGGCACGGAAACGTCTCGCCAAAATCCCTTCGGGTCATTTTTTTTGAATTTTGGGGATGGATTTTTTATGACGAACCCCTCAGGCCGCTCCGGCAGCGGAATAATTTTGGGGATTGGGAAATCCCCAAAATTAGGCCTTGCCGCAAAACTCGTCCACTGAGTCTCCCTCAAAATGCGTCTGGCCATGTGTCTAGCCTGGACACATTTGCCTGCGAACACGCCAGGAACGCGGTGTCAATGTGTTTTGCCATGTGAATCGTCTGGAAACACTCCAGGCACAGGCGGAAATTATTCGACAAGGAAGGGCGTTAGGGGAACGAGGTGGATACAAAATGTAACCACCTGAATAGTAGGTCCTGCCGCTCGTCTACTGCGAAATCAACCGAGTAAATTCGCGGT
>JAITKJ010000016.1 GCA_031278455.1 Puniceicoccales bacterium
TTGAGCGCCTTCTAGAGCTTCTTGCAGACTCAGATAACGGCTGTTCAACCATTAGAGACCTTCAAAAAAGTCATGGCTTTCAGCGCAAAGACTTGGAGCTGATGTTGGAATTCAATCCAAGTCTGATTCGTAAAGAAACCAACAAACCTCAAACTGGCCGTCCGTCCTCCGTAATTCGCTTGGTCAATCTTCCAACATAAACGCTACCCGTGGCCCTAGTGGCCATTTTTATGCCTACATCAAACACCTCTGAAGCTGCTTCAATCCTTAATCCCCAAAACTATTTCCGTTCGTAGCACGGCTTTCAGGAGTTTTGGGGATTTTAAGAAAAAGTACTTTGGCCTCGCAGCCTGCACCATTAGGACTTTTGGGGTTTTGGGGATTTTGTCTTAATAAGCCATTTTTTCATTTCTTCTTCTTAATTTTTTATACCTATATTGATTTTAGATGTCTCCATGCGAAGGCGCCATAGGACAAAACCCCCAAAACTCTGTGAGAGGCTGTTATGACGAATAAAATGCATAAGCTGAAAATAGCCTTGAGTATGACAAGAGCAGTTGGAGAATTTTCCAATTAAATGGCAAGTAAACCCAAAAAGCCAAAAGCCAAGTCGAATGAGAATAAAAGGCCGCTATTTATAGCATGGAACAACCAGCGCCGTTTTGTCTGTGTAGTGCTTTTCGGTTACGGAATACGAGGAATGCCTCAGCGCCCTACTCGCTATATACAACCCGTGCTGTCTGCAAATTTGCGCACCATATTCCTTGCGAAGTGTATGTAGCGGCTTTTGCGACACTATACCCCTTTCTCTCAACCATTTGTTAAGCACGTCGTAATCTCGCTCACACCTACAGTGTCCCCATGTCGCATTCTGAATGGGATTAATTTTCGAAGGCAGAACAAAAGTCCCCTCAGTTTCAGCTCTATGGCATTCCAATTCATCAATTACAAACTTGGCCAATCGAACATCTGAAGATGATTCATTACTTTTTGGCTTAAAATAGGGAGTGGCACGAATGGATAAAACTCCCTCTTCGAAATCTATCTGTTCCCACATCAACTTGTCGATTTCATTCCTTCTAAATCCTGCGCAGAGCGCGAGAAGTACTGCGATGTACGCATTCTTATTTATTGGCTTCAGGCTATCTTGTGCATCAGAAATAAGTTCCTTCGCGTTAAATTTCGTAACATATCTATGCGAGCTCTCTTTAAAAAACTCAATTTCCGCAAACGGGTTACCGACACCGGCTGCCGGCCCAAGCGCCTTAAGATTTCTTCTCGAAAAAAGGTTTTTTGCCCCCCTTAATATGGAATTAATTGTCACAACTGCCGAATCATACTTATCTGGATCTTCTTCTATGCGCAGCTTTAAAGAATTATTTTTCCACGCCTCTATCTTGTCTGGAGTTATTTCTGACATTTTGATTTTTCCGATTTCGGCAATGCGCTTTAAGTTTTTGCCGCCCCGGTAGTCGTACTTATCGTCGCCGTAATCTATATTGTAAATATCAGAAACAATGCGATACAGCGCCCCAACGTAATCGTGTAGAGTTTTCGGTCGTGCAAAACAGATTTGCTTAACTTTCTCAATAAACTCACCGATCGTTTTAATTTCGCCTTCTCTTTTTTCGTGTTTTTCTGGATCCGTTTCTCCGCGATGTAGTGCATCTTGCCTATTAGCTGCTTCTCTATTTTTGCGAACTCTATAAATCTCCCACATTGCCTCCCATCCTTTCGCCTTAAGTAACAAATAGGCATCTCGCGCCTTTTGGGCGGCATCGTATTTATTATCTGTTTGCAGACAAACGTATGCACCTTTATTTGCATACTTAAAATTAACGCTGAAATATTGGCCCACGCTTTCATTTCCGTTCGCGTCCTTTTGCTTCCGCTTCGCGACTTTTCCTTCCCAGTATTTTATACTTGTTTTATCTTTGTTAATATTCGTCATATCTTCCCTTCTTCAAATTCGGACGATTTTCACCAAATCTAGACACCTTCCTAGACACCGAAATTTTGTCGCACAAGGTTAATTTCTGTAATCTTCTGCGCAATTCTTCAACGGAAAGCAAACGACAACTAGCTGGCGCCTAAGTGGATACACAGGTAGTGGCGCGGAGTTCGAGGGCGGGAAATTTTTATGAGCAGTGGACTTTTAAGCCTTTGGTCGGCGGTTCAAATCCGCCCTCTGGTACCACTGCTGGAGCGGGTTTAATCACCGGCCACCAGACACTTGCCGCGGGGTTTGGCCGTAAAAGCGGTCAAATGCGTACTTCAAGGACAGCCTCCAATATAGCAAAGCCTGATAATTTTTGATGCGAGCGGAAATTTTTTTGCTGCATCATAGATATATTGCCAAATTCGCATCCGCTGTGAAATATAGTCAGGACTTGAAAAATGCGGCTGTGCGGCTAGTTGTGGGCGGAAAAACTTATACACAAGTGAGCCAAAGAACTTAGAATTTCGCCACAGTCTATCCGTAATTGGCACACTCGTTTTTTGGCTGTGGGGCATTGCAAAAACAAGAAACAACCAGGGGCAAGACCGCGCGTAACCGAAGAAGCTTTCATGGCATTCCACAAAGCATATCCGAATGCTCTGCAAAAAGATGCGGCCGCGTATTTTGGAATTAGTCGAACGGGCATACAGTATTGGTATATGAAATTTGAATTTAGACTAAAAAAAACTTTTCCGGTACGATGCGGCTGATCCAGAAAAACAAAAAATTTTTGAGGAGGCCATAAAAAAAATCCCGCCCGAAAAACGTGTATATATCGATAAAACTGGCATACAAAAAAATTTAACACGAGACTGAGCATGGGTAAAACGCTGAACAGTTTATGTCGAGAAAATACGCAGTGGACATCGCCATGAACGCGTAAATATTATCGGAGCATTGCGCGGCAATCAAATGATTGCATTGGACAGTTTTGTCGGAACATGCAATGGCGAGCTTTTCAATACTTGGCTCGGCACTAAAGCGCATCCAAAATTTTCCGCGGATGATATGCTCATAATGGATAATGCGCTATTCCATGTTAGGAATGAAATTGTTAAAATTGCTAAGCGGCATAGTTGCAAAGTGCTTTTTTTGCCGCCATATTCACCGGAATTGGACCCAATAGAGCATTATTGGGCACACTTGAAAGCCGGGCTAAAGAATTTCACTGGAAGCGTTTTGTCGATATGCGCGCAAATTGGTTGCTATTTTGGCGTCAAGATTCAACAGGCCTGACTATAAGATTATACATCCAGAATTTTGCGAACGGGATAATATTTCTGGTCCATCAACCAAAACCAGGACAGACGGACCCGGGAAAATCTAAAATCCGCCCTTTCTCAGGAGGCGGATGACTGCGCAGAAAACGGTATCTCCTTCATGGACTGTCAGCTAGCGGATCCGATGCCGCCGGCCAGCATGGACAACCAATTCCGCGATGCCACGGCGATGCTTTTTTCGACCTACGCGGACGGCGAGCGAATTTTCAGCGATGAAGAGGGTGCCGCAAAAATGGGGCAATGGAATGAACGGGTGCGGCAACAGAACATGGTACGTTCCATTGACCCGTATTCGACCGTGGCGGATTTGGTGCAAATTTTGGAGTCGGCCAATCATCACCGGGGTCAGTAACATGGACCTTTGATTGGTGATCTTTGTAGTAGTTATAACCTGCCACGTACCTGGTGCCATCGGTGATGATCTTAACTCGAAAAAACTCCAATAACAGCTGGGCGCGGTTTTATCTTGTTGTCCGTGGCAGATAGTACAATACGCTCCAGGAAATGTTTCATTGTCGGAGCGGCTGGCACGTCCACTGGCGATATTTGTTTTATTTTTTTTTACTCATCGGCATATGGTGGCTGATTCCGATAGGCGTACGACATGGATTTCGCGACGTGCTGCAGGAGTTCCAAGCGCCCATTTGGCATGGTGCGGGATTTTTCCGCGATGCAAAAAACAATCTCCAGCTTCGCAAGCTCTCGAAAGGCGAACTCATCGACGAAATTAAGGAGCTTTCCCGCGAATTAGCATACATGCGCCTGATCAGGGAAAGCGAGATTGATTTCAGAGATCCCCAGCTGCGCGCGCTAGCCATGGAGGGGTCTCTCGGAGGATTTCGGACGATTTTTGCACGTATTCTTCGCCGGGACGAAAAAGCCTGGTGGCAAGAAGTTATTATCAGCGGTGGCCATCATCGGGGCATACAGGAGGGTATGGCGCTTGCGAACGGGCGTGGGCTTTTAGGAAAAATATGCCGTGTTTTCAGTCATCATAGCGTCGCCATTCTAGCCACCGATCCACGTTTTCGCACCATTGCCCATTTTCATAACGACCCAAGGCCAATAGTTTTCCAGGGTGTTTCCCAAAGGGGGCTTGCGAATCCAATTGGTCGCGTGACAAAGGTTTCGATGGATGTTCAGGTTTTTGAAGGGCAACCGCTGAAAGTTGTAACATCATCCCTAAGTGGGGTTTATCCGGATGGTATTCCTATTGGGGTCGTTATACGACTGCAGGAGAGTTCGGATGGCGTATTTCAAGAAGGAGAGGTGATACTCAATCCATCACTTGCGCATGCTCGTGAAGCGGTCGTTCTTGCGGCAGAAGTAGAGGATAAATGAGGCCAGCAAAAATTTCCCGGGAAACTTCTTTACAATACCCCAACTTATCCGTTGGTTGTCCACAACCATGCTAAAAACGAAGAAGGCCATTTCCAAGCGGTTCAAGATAACCGCCGGCGGGAAGGTGCTACGACGTACGGGGGGGTATGATAAGCTGTTGCGCCACAAGAGCACAAAGGGGAAACGGCGAGCGAGCTGGGATAAGCCAGTTTCATTGGGTTTTTCCGCATATGTGAAGCGGGCCATGCCGTATGCCTAAAGAAGCAGGGGAATGTGATTAATTCGGTGTGGGGCGATTCATTTGGCGGCCTCCATCGGAAGAAAAAAAAGGAGACAACATGCCAAGGGCTACGAACGCTGGGGCGACAAGGAAGCGCCGTAAGAGGATTTTAAAACAGACGCGGGGGTATTTTGGCAACAAGTCGCGCCTTTATCGCTACGCCGTTGATGCATTTTGGCGGGCTGGTTGTTTTGCCTACCGGGATCGGAAAAAGAAGAAGACCGAATTCCGGCAGCTGTGGATTGTGCGCATCAACGCCGCATGCCGCCCGCTCGGAATTCCCTATGGTCGCTTCATGGAGGGGTTGAAGGCGGCAAACATTGAGTTGGACCGGAAGTCCCTCAGCGAACTTGCCATACATGACGCCATTGCCTTTGCCGCCATCGTTGAAAAGGCCAAGGAGGCGCTTAAAAATAAGTGCGTTTGTCCGTGCTGCCAATGCTGCTCCTGCCATGGCTGAAAACGAAGAAATCACGCGGCGCCTGCTGGATATTTCGGACCGATGGGATGCCGTTGAAAGTTCCATTGATTCCTTTGCCCGCCTTGAGGCGGCCAAGGCTGAGATTTTTGGTCCGAGTGGCTCGCTAACGCTGCTTTTTCGCCAAATCAATGGCTTGCCAACGACAGACCGGCCGGAATGGGGCAAGCGGCTCAATGCTGTCCGGGGTGAACTGATGGCCAAAATTCGCGCCATCGGTGAGAATCTTTCGGAAAAGGATCTTAAGTCCCGCCTGGGAGAAACGGTTGATCCAACGTTGAGTCTTACCCATGAAAAGTTGGGCTACCGACATCCACTTTCTCTAGTTCGCGATCGGGTGGTATCCATTTTTAAAAAAATGGGTTTTTCCGTCGCCGAAGCCACGGAACTGGAAACGGAATGGGCCTGCTTTGACGCGCTCCAAATGCCGGAGACACACCCGGCCCGGGACGCCATGGATACATTTTTTTTGCCCGATGATTTCGTCTGCGGGAATGTCCAAAAGCGTGGCGATGAACACTTTATCCTACGCACCCACTGCACATCGGTACAAATCCGAGCGCTTTTATGTGGGCAACTTCCACTAAAAATCATCGCCCCGGGCCGAGTTTTTCGCCGCGACACGGTGGATGCCACACACAGCGCGAATTTTCACCAATGTGATGTCATTCACGCGGACAAAAACATGTCTGTGGTAGACCTTAAGGCAACCATTGAATTTTTCCTTTTGGAATTCTTCGGTTCTGGCGTTCAAATGCGCTACCGGCCGAGTTTTTTTCCGTTCACCGAACCTAGTTTTGAGGTGGACATACGTGTGCCCAATTTGGGGAAATTAAGCGGTATTTGGATTGAGATTTTTGGGTGTGGCATGATCCACCCGGGAGTATTTAAGGCCGTCGGTGTGGACGCAGATGCGTGGTCTGGACAGGCTTGGGGTATCGGCATCGAGCGTCTTGCCATGCTCGCCTACGGAATCGATGATATTCGTCATTTTTATCGTAATGATTTTCGCTTCCTGCGCCAGTTCAACTGAGCCACCTATAGGAGTTTACGTTCATGTGCCTTTTTGCGCATGTCCGTGCGCCTATTGCGCCTTCTACAAAGCCATTCCTGGCCGTACGATCATTGAATCCTATTTGCAAGCGCTTAAAAGTGAATGGGCTCTGCGATACAGGGGTGAGCCCATTGAAACCATTTTTTTCGGCGGCGGAACGCCTTCCATTTTGTCAGCGAAACAGCTGGAAGCGATCCGACGTATCTTTCCCGACGAGTTACCCTTTTTAAAAGAATGGACGATTGAGTGTTCGCCGGGGACCGTTACAAGGGATAGACTTGCCGCTATGCGCAATATGGGCGTGACCCGGATTTCCATGGGTGTAGAAACGTTCGATGAAAAGTTTTTAAAAATTCTCAACAGGCGGCAGACCTTGAGGCAGGTACTTGAGGCCTATGAACTTGCCCGCGGGTTCTCCTTCGATGTCAATCTGGACCTCATGTTTGCTCTCCCCGGCCAGCGACTTTACCACTGGAAAGCGGATTTGCAACGGGCAATCGATCTGGCCCCAGGCCATCTGTCAACCTATTGCCTGACGCTGGAAGGAGATTCTCAATTCGCGAAAAATTACAGGAACAAAATGCTCCCCGCCGAAAGTGGTGGAGAAAAATTTCATCGCCTGGCTAGCGAACTTCTTCGTGCGGCTGGATATGAACACTATGAGGTTTCCAATTTTGCACAACAGGGAAAGCGGTGTCTTCACAACGTGCGCACCTGGCAAATGAATGATTGGCTCGGCATTGGGCCATCGGCGGCATCCCAATACGGCAGCCGGCGATTTAGGAACGTTTCGGATTTAACCAGATGGATGACGGGAATTCGTGCTGGAAGTCCGGATGAAGAGGACATATGCGCGGTCGATGCCAAATTACTTGCCCAGGATAAGATTATTTTTGGGCTGCGCATGCGGGAAGGAATTTACCCGCCGGAATCCATGGATATGATTAGCCAACATGCGTGTGTGCAATTATTTGAAAAATGGTGCGAATCGGGTTACATGAAATGCAAAGACGGCATCTATCATCCAACGGAGCGGGGACTCCTATTGGCCGATGCACTGGCAAAAAAATTTTTGCTACTTAACGGAAATTAAAAGGTTATCGATACCCAAGGCGTGCGTCGTGTTCTGCGCGCTTGGCTGGATCAATCAACCCATCTCTTGCTTCAAGTATTTGTTGAAATTTCTCTGCCGCACCCTTTGTTTTGTTTTTGTCTGGATGAAATTGAATTAGCAGTTTTTGAGCGGCACGTCTGATATCTGCAATGGTGGCATTTGGTGAAATGCCAAGTGTAGTATAATGATTAACAGGACGCACTCCCTTGTCTTTATCGCTAGTGAAACCAAATCCATTCGGGTGTTTACTCGTTGGATCATTGGCAGAAGGATTGTTAGGCGCACATTGTCCGCGAGCGCCGCATCCGAAACCATAACCAGGAGGGCAGTTGCAAGAAAAATTTGAAAAGACTCCACCTAGGCCAAAGGGCCCATTTTTACCGTTTGCCTGTTTATCCCAAGCGCAATTAAAAAAACAAGAGGCATAATTAAAAACGCCGAAAACGTTATGGGGGCTATTAAAAGTGCCATTCTGCCGTCCCGATGCAGAATTCGACTCAGCACTTGTTTGATTATGTGCTGTGCCAGTTTTTGAAGCGAATCCGGCGGTCGGATTTGTCTGACTCGCGCCAGAATCAGTAGTTTGAACAGGTTCGGCGGGTTGGTCAGCCACCGGATCCGCTTCAGGAGTTTCGGATATTTGCTGTTTTGTTTTATTTATCCACAAATAGATAGCGGCAGCTATGGCAGATGCCAAAGAGGCAACACACGCAAAAAGTGGTATCAAGTACTGGCGAATAAAGTCAGTATCAGTAGTCACTTTACATGCGTTAAAGAGACTCGTTTGGTTAGGAGGGGCGGACTCCTTGTTTGTCGGTGTTCCAGTTTTAACAGTGCATACGCAATCCATTGCCAGAGTCTTGAACCGTTGTGTGAAAAGTCAACAGATTTTGTTGGCGAATATTAAGTTTATTACAGAGGATTGCGCGATAGGCTACAAAGATAGTTAATCATTCGATTGGGACCACATGTTTTTTAGCCGGCGATAGAAAGTACTCCGGCTAATTCCGAGAAATTCTGCCGCCCGCGAACGATTGCCACCGCATTGATTTAGAATTTCGTGGACGTTTTGTGTTGTAGAAAGGCAGCGTTCGGGGAGTGGGATCGGATCGGCTTTGGAGACAACTTTTGGGATAAAATAATTTTCCAAACGCCTTAAATTGAGAGTTTCGCCTGGATAAAGGGCCGCGGTCGTATCACAAAAATTGCGCAGTTGGCGAACATTTCCTGGCCAGGAATACCGTTGGAGAACCGCAAGTGTATCTCCTCCAAGACGTGGGGCACGGAGGTGTGTCCGCCAAAAAAAATCTATCAGTTCAGGGATGTCTTCGGCGCGTTCTCTCAATGGGGGAATGGCGATGGCTACGACGTTAACCCTATAAAACAGATCTTCGCGGAAAATCCCTTGTTGTACCAGTAAATCCAGATTTGCGTTTGTCGCCGTAATAATTCGTACGTCAACGGAGATGGTGATATCTCCCCCAAGCCGCTCGAAGGATTTTGCCTCCAGCACACGCAACAATTTAATTTGTGTTGCCTGCGGGAGCTCACCGATTTCGTCCAGGAATAGTGTTCCTCCGTTTGCGCGCTCAAAATATCCAATGTGCCGCTGGCGCGCGTCCGTAAAAGCACCGCGTTCGTGGCCAAAGAGCTGGCTTTCAACCATTTCTGTCGGAAGGGCGGCGGCGTTTAGCGCCAGAAACGGTTTGTTTGCACGGGCGCTCAACCGATGAATTTCTTGGGCAAAAAGGTCTTTTCCAACACCGGTTTCGCCGGTCAGCAAAACAGAAGCATTTGTTGCTGCCACCCGACGAGCAAGATTGGTTGCCCTTTGTAGGGCGGCGGAATTTCCGATAATGACCGGTGGTGCCCACGAGCTGCTGCCAATACCGCGGAGATCTCTTTTTTGAAATATTTGGCCAAGAGTTTGTCTAAGCATCAGAGGATCCAGCGGGGTTGACAAAAAATCAGCGGCACCGGCTTTCATGGCAGAAACGGCCGAGGAAACGTCTGCATTTCCGGATGCGAACACACATGGGAGGGGTGGATAAAGTGTCTGGCAGAAAAGGAGGATGTTCATTCCGCACTCACCGCGCACATTCCAGGCGGAAAAGACGGCGTCGAACAAGTTTTGTGTCGTTTTCAATTTCCCGATAGCAGTTGGAACACTATCCGCCCAAACAACCGCACACATATCACGCAATATGTGTTTTAATTCATCTGCCTCGCATTCATGCTCGCCGACTACGAGTAACTTTTTTTCCATCACCACTGATCCGTATTATAATGAGTTTCTGTTTTGATGAAATTTTTATAAACACCGCACAATATGGCGTTGCAGGTTTAATTGACATCTTTTGATATTGTCAAGCTTTAAGCCCTAGCTTTTGAAAGAAGAGCATCCGTGGTCGGCCGGAAAAGTCGCGCATTCTGGTGAGGACTACTAATCCGATTTGATTTGCCACACGAACCAGATAGTCGTGTTGAGTGGCGCCTGTTTCAAGGGCAAGCAGCCCTCCGTCCGAAAGAAAAGCTGGTGCTTCGCGAATAATTATTTCCAGATGACCCAATCCGTCATTTGGGGCAATAAGCGCTTTGTGTGGCTCGTGGAGGCGTACCTCTGGTTGAGCGCTTTCCAATTCTTTATCGCTCAAATAGGGAGGGTTGCTAACAATAAGGTTCCACATTCCATTGAGCGCTTGAAACCAATCGGATTGGCAAAAAATTGTGCGTCCTTCCATACGACAGTGTTTTTCGTTGTTGCGGGCAAGGGATAATGCAGCGGCGTCTAAATCCGAGGCGGTTAGGGATGCTCGAGGAAAAATTTTACCAAGAGAGAGGATGATCGCCCCTGAACCTGTGCCCAGGTCAAGAATGGATCTTGGCGGTGCAGCAGCCAAGGCGTAGTAATTTTTGATGGCCTCGACCAGCTCCTCTGTTTCTGGCCTTGGGATAAGCGCTCGCTTGTCAACCAGCAATTCCAAGTCACAAAAAGTGGTTGTTCCTAGGATGTACTGCAGTGGTTCGCGCTTAGAACGGCGGAGAATGAGTTTTTTAAAAGTATCGTGTTCTGCCTGTGTAATTTTGCGACCGCCGGGAAGATATAGCTTCATGCGCCCACAGCCCAGGACATTGGCAAGAAGCCACTCTGCGTCGCAACGGGGATTTTCCGTGTCGTTTTGGCGCAAGACACCCTCAGCCCATCGGAGAAGTGCCGCGACATGGAAAGATGCGGTGCGCAATGATTCCGCAAGCATCAATTAAGCTTACAATCCAGAATATTACTTCAATCATTTTCCGTTGCCCTTCCGGCTTGTAGACGCAGGCTCATGACGTCACAATGGAAACGTTCAGGTTGCCGGCCGAAATGGCCGATGAGGCAATCGCCATCTGTACTCGCATCAGAGACAACGGCGGACGCGCTTACTTGGTAGGTGGATGCGTCCGCGATATGTTCATGCATGTTACTCCTAAGGACTTAGACATGGAAGTTTTTGGACTTGCTCCAGAAATTTTGAAAGCTCTTTTTCCGGGAAAACTTTTTCAATCTGGCAAGAGTTTTGGTATATATAAGTATGGAAATTCACTTTTGGATATTGGAATTCCCAGGCGGGAGTCGGCAATTGGGAAAGGACACCGTGATTTTGAAGTTTTTTCCCAGCCAAACCTTTCTTTAGTTCAGGCTGCATCTCGCCGGGATTTCACCATTAACGCCATTTATTGGGATCCGTTGGAAAACTGCCTTGAAGATCCATTTAATGGGGCCGGCGACATAAGAGAAAAAAAATTACGGCACGTTTCGCCGAAATTTACGGAAGACCCGCTCCGAATTCTGCGAGGAATGCAGTTTTTGGCGCGCCTTAATTTAATGGCGGCCGAGGAAACAATTGGGCTTTGCAGGCAACTAACCCTTGAAAATCTATCCGCTGAACGCATTTATTCGGAGTTTTGTAAGCTCCTTCTCTCTGGCCAGTCGATCGGAAGCGGGATCCAGTTTTTATGCCAGACCAATTGCTTGCGTTTTTTTCCAGAACTTGCAGCTCTGGAAAGTTGTCAGCAGGACTCAGTAGCCCATCCCGAGGGGTGTGTGTTGCGACATATTGAATGTGCGTTGGATGTGTATGCCAAACTAAGACCGGCGCAAGAATGGGATGCGCTAGTGGTGGGATTTGGCGTGCTGTGCCATGATTTTGGAAAGCCCATGTGTACCAGGTGGAATGCGGCGGGCCGCTTGAGCGCCAAAGGGCATGAATGTGCGGGATTGGTGCCAGCGGAAGCCTTTCTTGCGCGCATGCGTGCGCCCAAGCGATTAATCAAAGAGGTGTTACCGTTGGTTGAATTTCATATGCTTCCGCGCCGATTTTCCCGCAAGGAGGAGGCAACTACACGTGCGTTAAATCAATTAGCTTATGATGTGAAACGCATTGATCGACTACTTATGGTTGCTCGCTGCGACAACATGGGGCGCCCGCCACATGTGCCTGATCTATCGGGCGAAAATGTTCTGGAAAAAATGGCCAAAGAGGCGAGCCTCTTTAAAAAACCACCCCTGCCAATAATTCGAGGGCGTGCACTTCAAAAAGAATTAGACATGGCTCCGTCGGCTAAAATGGGCAGTTTATTAAATCAGCTTTTTAGAGACCAATTGGACGGCAAATTTCACGATTTAACATCGGGAATAGCACATGCGCGAAAATTACTAAAGGACCAATTTTGAAATTACCGAAGAAAACTCCGAGGACGACGCAAACTGCGTCCATCCATCCTTTCTCCAGAAATTTTCGCTGAAAGTGTCGTATTTGATAAAGCAAAAAGTTTTATTATCTCTTCCTCTCACAACATAGCCAACAATCTTGCCGCTATTATTAAGAATTTCAATAAGGTTAATTTTTCGTGGGTATTCCATATTTCTGAATAAGGGCAGCGCAATATCATTCGCGATTTCAACGGACAATTTTTTTGTGCCGCCTGCCGTATAACCACTCGGAAGAATTGCCTTTAATACATTGCGCAAGTTGTTTATACTTTTAAATGTTTGCCAGATATCAATGGGGGGATTTTCGGGGAGTTCTTTTTTCAATATTGACTGATCACACAGGTGTCGAAGACAGTTAAATAACATGGCGAGTATGACCGAAATGGCATATACGCATCCCGCTATTGGCATCCATATGGTCAATAATGGCGTGAGGAGCGCAATATTTGCCATCAGCCCCGTGGTGCCGACGGCAGCAAATCCCACCAGGCCGCTTATGGTAGCAAGTCCGGCCAAGCCGCCCATGGAAAGTAGGCAAATAAGCGCACCAAATTTTGTGACATTCGTCAATAAATAGATAATAGAAAAAACTCCTCTTAAAAGTTTTAAAGCCGTAACAACTTTGCCGGAGACAACATCGGTATTCTTTATGACGATATCCTTATTGGGATCGACTGTCCACAAAGTGACACTGCACATGGAGATGTGTGCTAGCGTTTTTGTAAAAAAAAGCAAGAACATTTTTGAAAATCTAGACAAACAAGACGCATTTGGCGGCCAGGAAAAACGACAAGCATGGATGAAAATTTAAATTTTCGGAGCTGGATATCCGGGGAACTT
Source organism: Puniceicoccales bacterium (assembly GCA_031278455.1). Lineage (GTDB taxonomy): Bacteria > Verrucomicrobiota > Verrucomicrobiia > Opitutales > JAIRLM01 > JAIRLM01. Next base: position 13,143 of record JAITKJ010000016.1, read on the forward strand.
GACAGATGGTTAATTTTTATCAAACTTTCGGCAGGAGGGTGGTGGTGCCGATTCAAACGATTGCAGATGTAGACTGGCTTCAGAGAAATGTCCTTGTTCGCGTTGATTTCAATGTGCCAGTGGAAAATGGAAGGGTCGTGGATAATTCGCGCATCCGGGCGGCGTTGCCAACAATTAACTACCTTGCTGAACGAGCGGCAAAGGTCATTCTTTTAAGCCATCTTGGGCGACCCAAGGCACAAAAAAATTTAAAGTATTCACTGCGACCGACTGCAACCGAACTTTCTCGGCTGCTTGGTCGGCCGGTAGTTTTTTTGGAAGATTGTCTTGGGGGCGACGTGCAAGCGATCATTGGTAAGGCGGAAAATGGCTCCGTGGTGATGTTGGAAAATTTGCGGTTTTATGCGGAAGAGGAAGGAAACGACAACGAATTTGCCAGGAAATTAGCCTCCTATGGCGATGCATATGTTAATGATGCGTTTGGGACCGCCCACCGAGCGCACGCATCAACGGTAGGAATTCCAAGCCTGATTTCAACTAAGGCGGCAGGGTTCCTCATGCAAAAAGAATTAGAATTCCTTGGGAATAGGACATCGAATCCGGATCGACCATTTACTGTTATTCTCGGCGGAGCCAAAGTAAGCGACAAAATTGGAGTCATAGATGCTCTTTTGGATAAGTGCGATAATATGCTCATCGGCGGCGCCATGGCCTATACATTTTTCGTTGCCCAAGGAAGAGAAGCCGGAAACAGCCTGGTGGAAGCCGATCGTGTTGTCGACGCCAAGGCGGCGCTTCAAAAGGCCGACAAAAAAGGTGTAAAAATTTTCCTGCCGGCGGATTCTGTCATAGCGGATGCGATAGACTTCGAAGCGCGTACGATCGGTACAACGAAAATTATTTCTGGTGATATCCCAAACGGATGGAAGGGCGTGGACATTGGCCCTAAAACTGTTGAAGTTTATGGTGACATTATCAAAAATTCTAAGACCATTTTTTGGAATGGACCTATGGGTGTTTTTGAAATTTCTGCATGCTCCGAAGGAACTTTTGCCATCGCTGGGGCTGTTGCCCAGAGTAACGGGATTTCAATTGTTGGCGGCGGAGATTCCATAACTGCCATTAATAAAGGTGGTTTTTCCAATAAAATTGATTTTATTAGTACGGGCGGCGGTGCGAGCTTGGAATTTCTTGAAGGGAAGGAACTGCCTGGCGTCGCGATGCTTAACGACAATCATGGGGCATAATGCGCATAAATGGCACGCAAAAAGCTTTTGAATCCTATTGGAGGAAAAGTGTTTACCCGGATTCCTGTGGTTTTGGTTTTTTGTTTTTGAGGTTGACTTTTGCGGTTGGCCCAGTAGAAACGGGGCACAGAGTACAAATGGAGCTGCTGTAGGAGTGAAATGACACAGGGCTAGGGAGTTTTTAGGGTTCATATATCTAATGTTTTAAATTCTTTTGTTAGGGGTTTTGCGTGGGGTTTGTCCATGTGGATTGTTGGCCTGAGGAATGGCGGTTAAATGTTTTTGTATATTTTGTTCTTTTTGCTTGTGCCGATAGATGGTTCCCGCATGATATGATACGCGGTGAATCAAATTTTTAGTTTGCGTTTCGGCAATAATAAGGCCAGGAAAATTTTTCAAAATGCGAATATTGGGCTGGCGAAAATTGAAGCACGATATGCTCGTTGTTATGATGCTTGGAAGTGCGCGCATCCACAAGGAACGCTTGCGGATTTTGATAAAGAAAGTGCTGCAGTTTCCTTTACAGCGGATGATGGTGTCGTCACAAGTGCCGTGCCTGCGACGTTGGCAGAACACATGAAATTGAACAGTGGGTTCGTTACGCGTGCAAGAGCTTGTAGCCATTGGTCGCTTGCCGCCGTTGGAATGGTCGGAGGTTTGTTGTTTGGGGGTGCATTTTTTGCGTTCGTCTATTTGGCGCTGCCGATTCTTTTGTCGACCATCCCAACACTTGGAGTTGTGGCAACGTTTTTAGCCGCATCAAGTTTACATGTGCCTATATGCGCTGCAGGGACATTCTTCTTTGGCTTGATTATTAGCGTTGCCATTCACAGATCGATGTACCCATATGCGGGTAAAGTGAACGCGTTGCCCGGGGAGGAAAATTCCGGGCAAACTGCACAGGAGAATTAATTCACATTTTCAATGCTGGCCGGATAATTTTTCGCCGTATTTTGGGCCAAAAAAAATTAGGAGGGCTGTTTCTGAAAGGAATTCAGCCGATTTGTGTTCCGTGTGTACACGTAAGTGTAATGCTCTTAGCCCAAAAGGCCTTTCGTCAATCGTTTGTGACGTTGTTTCTCGGTATATAACGCAAGGGTTTAACATGAGAGCTAATAAGACTGTGTTTGTACATGGCGTCATTTGGTGGTAATTTACCAGAAAGCGATAAGACAATTTAGAATTTGGCCTATTTAATGGGCGACTTGATGCCGCGCTGACGTGCTTAAATTTGCCCTTGCCCAAAGTTTGCCGGAGATTTTCACGGTTTAACTTTTTTTTTTATTTTTTCGATTGACTTTCCTGTAGTAATTTATTCGTTGCCATTCGCTATGGGAATATTTAATCCACGTTATCTAACAGAAGCAGATGCGGGTACCTACAAAACCGCACAGGCTGCCTTTGATGCGGCCCGGGAGAGGTTTGATGGGGCGTTTAAAAAATGGATATCTAGTAATGCTGATAAAACAGTTGAGGATTTTTTGAAAGCGGAAGGGGCGGGTGTCGACGGCAAAACTCCAGCTGCACTTCAGAAAGAAGTAGAAACGGCTAAAGCACAACTCAATGAGGCCGCAAAGAAAGGTGGCATGTCTATGGGCGCAGGTGGAGTATTGGGTTCTGTGTTTGCGAGTCTTTTAGGTTTAGTTGCTGCGTGGTTCATGCCGACTCTATTTGCATTCTCGTCGTTTGTGATTCCTTCCGTGTCTGCACTTTTGGGATTGATGCTTGGTTGTCTTGTGCAAAAATATCGGTTCCCTTTTACTGCCGTACAATCGGAAGCATCGGGCTCCAATTCGTAGTCTCCATGGGTTCCGCTTGTGGTTCCTACTTAATGTTTTAAGGGAGGCTTTTGGCCTGGGTATTGTAAATAGCCAAACAGGAAATGGCTTGGTGGTGTTTTTTTTGAATTGTTTGTGTGTGTTGGCACAGATATGGTGTATCAGATCTCCTGTAAGAATTAATTCTTGGCCGGCTTCGTCTGCGTGTGTCGTGGGTTTTAAGGTTGCAGTTTTGACTTTTTCAGGTGATTTGCTTTATTTTTTACTTGTATTACTTTTAATATCGCATATGGCTTCGTTTATTATGCGTTGAGTTTTTGAAGCACGCCTTAAATGCCTGGCAAGAGAAAGATCCTGACGAATCGCTAAAAAATTTCATGGGTGACAGCACTGTTAAAATTTTCCCTGGGGTGGCTTCAAAACCCCGGCAGAGTTAGCGAAAAAGATTCAGTTGCCTGGGAAAATATTATTGCTTCCACGAAAAACAAAAGGCTGGTCGTCTACCAGCCTTAGTAAGGCCATATATTCATACGCGAGTGGACCAGCCGTATTGCCTGCTGAGGAAAACCCCAATTAAATAAAGAGTGAAAATTAATCCATATTTTTCAACGCGGGTTGGGTAAGTTTCCGCCGTATTTTTAGCCAGAGAAGTTGCAAGAATTTGTTCCTGAAAGGAATTCCAGCCATTTGCGGTCTGTATATGTGTGTAAAAGCGGTGTTTATTGCCTAAAAATCTTCTTGCCCACTAAATATGCCGCCGTTTCATGGCATACACCACAAGGGCTAGTATGGAAACACTGAAAAACATCGAGTCGTGGCTCCCAATTGGAGCCACGCGGACGGAGGCGCAGGTTCGAGAGCAGGTTTTTGCCATCTTGGCCGATTGCGGAAAAATGACCGGAGAATACGGAGCTGCGGAGGCAGATCGGTTGGCGGCGGCGGTCTTTGTTGAGTTGCGAAAAAGTGTTGATGGGAAAACTATGGAAGTCATAGAGCGCGTGCTCTTGCGTTCTCCGTACCATCTGACCGCGCGTACGTTCATCATTGCCAGGGACCGAGAAGCCCGGAAGTCGGAAACCGCCCATTTGGCTGATGTTCAAAGGGTTAATGAATATTTATCCCGCGCCGATTGGAAGGTGAAGGAAAACAGCAACATGACCTACTCCCTCCAGGGGCTAAACCACTATTTGTCTGGGTTGATGAGTCAAAACTATTGGCTTTACGAGGTTTACGATGAACGCATCCGCGAAGCACACCAATCAGGGGCCATGCACATCCACGACCTTGGACAAATCTCCGTTTACTGCGTGGGCTGGGACCTGGGGGATTTACTTCAACGTGGCTTTTGTGGCGTGGCCGGAAAATTAGAGGCTGCTCCGCCGCGACACTTGCGAACAGCTCTGGGACAGATCGTTAATTTTTTCTACACCCTTCAGGGCGAGGCCGCTGGAGCGCAGGCGTTTTCAAACTTTGACACGCTCCTGGCACCGTTTATTCGCTATGACTACCTGGATTTTGGCGCGGTAAAACAGGCTTTGCAGGAGTTTATTTTCAGCGTGAACGTACCAACGCGGGTCGGATTTCAAACGCCATTTACCAACATCACTCTCGATTTGTTTTGTCCCAAGCACCTGGCAAATGAACCGGTGATTATCGGCGGCGAGCCGCAGGGCAAGCCTTACAGCGACTTTCAGGAGGAGATGAACATTTTCAATCGGGCACTCTTCGAGGTGTTGATTGCCGGAGACGCAAAGGGCCGCGTGCTCACTTTTCCCATTCCAACGATAAACATCACGAGCGATTTTGACTGGGACAATCCCAACCTTCTCGGTCTCTGGGAAATGACGGGAAAATATGGGATTCCCTATTTTTCTAATTTTGTGAACTCGGACATGTCTCCGGAAGACTGCCGGTCCATGTGCTGCCGCCTGCGCATCGACAATACCCAACTGGAACGGCGTGGTGGTGGCCTGTTTGGTGCAAATCCACTGACCGGAAGCGTAGGCGTGGTCACACTTAATCTGCCACGCTTGGGACACCTGGCAAAAACCGAGGAAGACTTTTTCTTGCGCCTGGGGAATCTCATGGACATTGCCCGGGATAGCTTAGAAATAAAGCGGCGCCGCCTGGAAGAGCTTACCGAATCCAACCTCTACCCATACACGACGTTTTACCTGGACCATATCCACGCACGCTTTGGCGCCTACTGGAAGAATCATTTTTCCACCATCGGACTCGTGGGAATGAACGAGGCCTGCATCAATTTGCTCGGAGAAAATATCTGCGGAAAATCGGGAAAGGCGTTTGCCGTCCGCGTTTTGGACTTCATGCGCCAGCGAATTCTCGGCTACCAACGAGCAACTGGGAACCACTACAACTTGGAAGCCACGCCGGCGGAAGGAACGTCCTTTCGCCTGGCCCGGAAGGATCGGGTAGAATTTCCGGACATTCGCACGGCGAACGATTCGAATCCATCCGGGCAAAACTCGGCCCCATATTATACCAATTCGGTTCACGTACCAGTGGACGTCACGGACGACATTTTTGAGGTTCTGGACCACCAGGACATGTTGCAAACAAAGTTTACCGGTGGAACCGTGGTACATCTCTTTCTTGGCGAATGTATTACCGACCTATCCGTGGTGAAAAACCTCGTCCGCAAAATCACGACTAATTACCATCTGCCCTATTTTTCACTGACGCCCACGTTTTCCGTTTGTCCAGCCCATGGTTATCTGGCTGGCGAACGGAGCAAGTGTCCTCATTGCGATGCAACCTGCGAAATCTATTCCCGCATCGTCGGATACTTGCGCCCAGTCCAGCAGTGGAATGATGGAAAACAGAGTGAGTTCAAACAGCGCAAGGCGGCGCATTTTCCGCAATCCTCTCCGCGCGCGGAGCAATGTGCTTGCTCGTACAAAACCGATGTTTAGAGAGTGCCACAAAGTGCGCGTCCAACTTTATGATACCCTGTCCCGTTGCGTGAACACCCTGGAACCTTATGGGGAAAAGTTTGGATTTTATTGTTGTGGCCCAACGGTTTACAATTTTGCCCACATTGGAAATTTTCGAACCTTTCTGGCGGCGGACCTCCTGTGCCGTGTCCTCAAATTAGCGGGATATAATCCTTTCTATGTGCGCAACATTACCGATGTGGACGATAAAACGATCGCCGGGGCGCAACAAAATGGTATTCCGCTACAAGAATTTACAGGCCATTGGAAAAATGCCTTCCGTGCCGATTGTCACACATTAGGTCTTCTCCAGCCCAACTGTGAACCAAGTGCCGTCGAACATATGGACGGACAAATGGCGCTAGTTCAAGCGCTTATCGAAAAAAATTTTGCCTACATCCGCGACGGATCCGTGTATTTTGACGTCTCCACGTGGAAAAATTACGGACGGCTTTCACGCCTCAAAGAAAGGGAACTACGCCAAGTCGCAGAAATTTCTCCGGACAAAAAAGCTGTGGAAGACTTCGCCCTCTGGAAAGCACACAAACCGGCTGATGGGACGGTTTTTTGGGATAGTCCTTTTGGAAGAGGCCGACCGGGCTGGCATGTAGAATGTAGCGCTATGGCGTTGAAGTACTTGGGGAATAATTTTGGCGTCCACGGCGGCGGAATCGACCTACTCTTTCCCCACCACGAAAACGAAATTGCCCAAAGTGAAGCGGCGACCGGGCAACCCTTTACGCGTCACTGGTTTCATGTGGCCCACCTTTGCGTAAACGGCGAAAAAATGTCCAAGAGTCTGGGTAATTTATATACGCTCGCGGATATCAAGCAAATGGGATATTCGCCCATGGAATTACGATATACGTTGCTCGCCGGGCACTACCGGCAACCGCTCAATTTCACCATGGAATCTCTCCATGCCTCGCGAAAAGCGCTGGCGCGGTTGGCACGTTTTGGCCGATGGCTACGAGAATTGGCCGGGATTGATGTCCTAATGGCCGCCGAATTTCGCTCATTCACATCCGCATGGGACGCACTGTGCGACGATTTGAATGTCCCAGAAGCACTTGGGCGAATGTTTGCCCACGTGCACCAGCGCGAATCGGATCCACCAACTTCGGCCCAAGCGGCGGAGGAACTGGCAGAATGGCAGCGACTATTGTTTGCCCTTGGGATTCGGCCAGAAGCGGAGGAAATTCCCGCGGAAATTGATCAACTGGCCCGAGCGCGGTCTGCCGCGCGAAAGGAAAAAAACTTCGCAAAGGCGGATGCCCTGCGGAGGCAAGTAGAAGACTTCGGTTGGACCGTCGAAGATACGGCTGATGGCTACAATTTACATAAAAAACGATAAAAATACGTTTTTCGCGTTTATCCCCCCAAAACTAGGCGAGTGATATTAAGTGCTTCAACGGAAAAAATATAAAGAAATGCTGTAAGAAAAAACCAAGGCAGCACTCCGCCACGCCTCCGCCTAACGGCTACGAGCGACGGGAGAATTCCGGCAATCAAATTAAGACAGATCCCGCCGGCGACCTCGAGCGCAGCGATAAAAATGCGCGCACAGCAAACGGCAACGACCACAGGTATCACAACGACAAAAACCGCTTCCACCTTTTCATACCATGCGTGCCGGTGAAACACGTCCCGCAGTGCCCCACCAAGTGTTGCCGTAACTCCCAAAAGGGAGCTTCCGATGGCAAAAAAAGAAAACCACTGGCCAAAAATCGCAAAAAAAGATGAAGAAAATTTTTCCCTAAAAAGCAAAAAGACGGGAACGCCTTCCGCTGCACCTTTTAAAAGCTCATCGGAGGTCAGCGCACGGAACGAAATGAACAGCACCAACACGTTAAAAAGCAGTGGTAATAATGTTCCGTAAAAGATAGCGCGGTTAATGCGCGTCCGATTAAAATCTAACTGCCGACAAACGATTGGAATGGCGCCTTGAAAACCGTAACTGCAAAATAAAATGGGCAGTGCCCGATTGGCCACCCAGCCATCACAGGACGCGAAAAGGTCGCCACCCTCGTGAAAAAAGGTAAGAAAAACCAATCCAAAAAATGTGACAATCAGCCCGATGGTAAACCAACTCGCTATCTTGCTTAAAAACGCTGTCCCGCGCAATTGAAGAAAAATTGTAACAAGGACAGCGAAAAAAAGCGGCCAGAGGGATTTTCCAAAAACGCCAAAAACCGACCGAATCCCGCACCAGTAGGCAACCAGAAGGCAAAAAAATAGACTAAAAAAGGCAACGGAAAAGACGCCGAAACCTTTCTTGCCAAGTTCTTGGAAAAAAAATGTTGGCAAATCCCGTTGATGGCGGTCGCAAAAAAGTCCTGCGAACATCTGTCCCGCGCCGAGCGCCAAAACGTAAAGCGCTAAACAAGCAAACACGGACGCTGCAAAACCCGCATTACCCAAAACCAGCGGCAAACCTAAAACACCTGCACCAATGGCGTTCCCGGCGATAAAAAGAATGGCCAAAAACAACTTTGAGTCCTTCATAAGGTTTTTGATACCCCTACATGCGCTTTATTCAAACAAAATTTAGCAGTGGAGGGCTTTATAAAAATCTTTTTTATGCATTCGGCGGTGGCTTTTGGTTCTGCAACAGATGAATTGTTGGTCAAAAAATTTCCTTGCTATGGTAGGGAGATGCAATGAGGCTGGGTGCCTGTCAGCGCCCCTAGCCCAATTGGATAGAGCACCTGACTACGGATCAGGAGGTTACAGGTTCGACTCCTGTGGGGCGTGCCAGTGTGTTGGGGTCGTAGCTCAGTCGGTAGAGCACCACAATGGCATTGTGGGGGTCAGGGGTTCGAATCCCCTCGGCTCCACCAAGATTGTGTGGCCGCGGAGTGGATAATGTTTGCCGTCCATCTGGCATGAGTGCACGCCATGTCAGTTTTTTGAGTTGATTCTATATATGTGTTGGTTTGTGTGGAAAATGCGTGTTAAGCGAAGCTTCAGCCAAATCTAAAATAAAACTTCGATTCCTTGACCGCTTTCTGGTGCGGGTTCTGTCGTGGATTTTGTTTCTTTGGTGGAGAACTTTGCGCGTTTGCGCTGGAAAAACCTTTTGCGCGTTGTGTCGATCTGAGGATGCTCTTATTTTCGCACTTTGGCATCAGCACATTTTTCTTGCTGGATTAATCTATTGCTACTTCCGACGACCGCACCTCAGCTGTGCAGTCATTAGCGCTTCTAGGGACGGTGAATGGCTTGCTGAACTTTTTCGACGGATTGGCATCTCGACCGTTCGTGGCTCCAGTCACCGCGGCGCCGTTAGTGTCTATAATGCTGCAGTCCGCGTGGTCTTAAATGGGAGCGATATCTGCATTACCCCCGATGGCCCACGGGGCCCAAAATGCCACTGCAAGCCTGGAGTTCCGCGTATTTGCAAAGAGACTGGCGCTCCCGTTTGTGTCGTTCGCATTCGGGAGCATTGCGCTATTTCCCTGAAGACATGGGACGCATTTAAGATTCCACTTCCGTTTTCCCGTGTTGATCTGACGGCATGCCTGATTACTCCTAGTAAATTGACAGGTCAAACGGAGGAGCAAAGCAGAATTATTGGACGCCTGTTAAACTAGCTCACACCGCGCTGCGCGCATCACGACGCACCTTAACCACACAAAGCATAAAGAACACATTGCCGCGATAATGAATCAAAAAGCTACGCGGAAAGTCAAAAAATTGCGACACCAACTGGGCCACGCAACGATTTTGCTCGCTGCGCCACATCAGGCGCGCTGGTAGTGATCCTTCAAAACGGTATAAGCCTCATTTATCATCTGAAACGTTGCCAGGGCATTCGGATCGCGATTTTTGTCTGGATGCCAAAACAAAGCAAGCCTGTGGAAAGTCCGCTGTATTTGGCGCCAATTGGTATTAGGCGGCAGGCCAAAAACAGTCAGCGCCTGTGCCAACCTATTATCTGCTGCGAGACCTCTTGTTGCGGCGCCTCCCGTTCTAGGCCGTTCGCGCCCGTGTGGGTTTGCGCCAAGGGGCGGAGGCATCGGAGGCGCCGCCCTCCGAGGCCTCCCCGGTATCGGAAAGATATTCTCCAACAGATCAGCATCAAACATCCTCCATGCTACACTGGGACCTAAAAAGTTTCTCGCGCACAGTTCCGCATCCTTGCCATACCAAGTATAAGTCGCCTTTTTCCCGTCCTGTTGAACCGTAATCTCACAATATGAACCTGACTGCATTTTTGAATTGGTTCCAAGACCGGGCGCAACAGACTCGAGACCGAGCCCCGCGACAAAAGATCCAAACCCTTCCACGAAGTCAGACAGGCCACCATTTGTCGAGCATTCCAAGGAACGGCGAAAAGAATGATTATCCGCGGCAAATTTTATGCCCAATGCTGCTCCTGGGCCACATGTCTCCATGCAGCTTGCGTCCGGCAGACGCTGAAAAGGCGTCTCACCAATTACCTGCACTGTCATCGCATCCCATTCCGGAAATGTTCCCTCAAGCGACAAACTTTTTACGGCTGTATCAGCTGTTTGCTCTTGTGGCCGGCCGGCATCAGAAAGCTTCAGCTGCGGCGACGCCGCACTCAATGGCGCCAAGGACAACCTTCCGTCAGTGTTTTTCAACTGCGGTGACGGCGGAGGTGTGCCATGCGCGCAGTACTCAACGAAATAATTAAACTGATTAGACACTAACACAGGAAATTTACATAGGTTCACAAAAAATTCGCGCATGCAACGACGCGTCGCGTTTACTAACGAAGTAGTGCAGCGCAATAGAAGATCCCACGGCCACATGCCCCCATCCGAGTCTCGGTTGATTTTCAATGCGGCACACTCAACGGCGTGTGGTCTATAAGTAGTAATCATGCGGATACAAGTTTGCGCATTTTAAGGCATTGTCAAGCATTTACGCAGAAAAAACATTAAATCTTTGTAAATTAAGCCAAATTATTTAGATGGTACCTTTTGCGCGATATTAGGTGGATTGAGGCATTTTCACGCGTGAATTCTTTAAGTGTTGAGTTCGTTTGGGTGCTGAAATGCAATACATCAACGGCAATTTTTTTCACCAAAGCGTGCCATTGTGCTGAAAATTTCGATGTTATTCGGTTTGTTTTGACAAGTCGGACAGTAAATTTTCCCAAGTTTCCAGTCCTTTTATAATTTTTACGTGAATTCGTAGATAAAAAATAGGCAAAGCGCCAATTAAGTCGTTGGGCAAGCGTACCACGTCTTTTTCCGTGGTAATGAGCATTTCTGCCAGAAGGCCGGTGGACTTTTTGCAAATTTGGTCAATTTCTTCGGAGGAAAAAGAATGGTGATCGGGAAATCGGTGATTACACAGCACGCACGCGCCAGCTGAGTTGATAAAGTCTTCAAAACTTTCTGGATTTGCGATACCGCTGAAAGTTGCCACGCGTTTTCCCTCCACGGCTTTCAGCGGCAGAAATGTCACGCCGTCTGGGCTTCGTAACTCACTGGTAACTAGGCAACTCTCCATGAGTGGCGCCCGAGCATATTTTTTTAGCAATAAATTAAGATTTTCATTCGATACGCTATTTGCACGAGTCAGAAGAATGTGCGTGGCTTTGCCCATGGCAGAAATGGGTTCGCGCAAAACTCCCCGCGGTAGGAGATGGCCATTCCCAAAAGGATTTGGTTTATTTATGAGTAAAAGGGAAATCTGACTGCGCAGCCTCAGATACTGGAATCCATCATCGAGGATAAGTACATTACAGCCATAATTTTCTCGGGCCAGGAAAGCGGATTGCAACCGGTTTCCCCCGGAAATAACAACCACATTCTCCAGGTTTTTGGCGAGCATAAATGGTTCATCACCGGCTTCTTCGGCTTTTAGCAGTATCCGTCGGCCATCGCTGACAACCCGCGGTTTTGACCCGCTGAAAAGCCTGTGTTTGCTACCATAGCCACGACTGAGAATGGCCACCCGCCGTCCCCTTGCCGTCAATTCGCGGGCAAGATATTCCACAACTGGCGTTTTTCCCGTGCCGCCCACGGTGAGATTTCCCACGCAAATGACTGGACAATTTAGCCGTGCGGAGCGGAAAATTCCCAAATCGTATAGCAAGCGTCGGCAGGATACGGCCAATCTGAAGAAAAATGATAGGCAGAGTAAAGTGAAGCTGAACAAGCCCTTCCGCCGGTCAACAATAAGATTGGAGGCCCATGTCCGTAGATCGCGGTTGAGACGATGCCTCAGTTTTTGCCACATGCAGGGTGTCCGAAATGCTTATCGAAAATTAGTGTCTGTCAACGACACCCATGAAATCCCGATTGCTTGCCGTTTTGTTCAGGCGATTTAGTAAACCTTCCATGGCTTCCTCCGTGGCCATTCCAACGAAAGAGCGGCGAAGCAATTGATTTAGCTGTAACTCCTTTGCGCCGAAAAGTAATTCCTCCCGGCGTGTGCTGGATGCGGGAATATTAATGGCGGGGAAAATACGTCGCTCGGCAAGCTTGCGGTCGAGGACGATTTCGCAGTTGCCAGTACCCTTAAATTCTTGGAAAATTGCCTCGTCCATGCGGCTTCCCGTTTCGACGAGCGCGGTTGCAATGATGGTCAAACTTCCAATTTCTTCAGTGTTACGTGCGAGGGAGAAAAGTTGCCGGGCCTTTTCCAATGCCTGCGGGTCCAATCCGCCGGTCATAGTCCTGCCCGTGCTACGACCAATGCTGTTGTTGAACGCCCGCGCCAAACGTGTCAAAGAGTCAAGGAGTAATACCACGTGGCGTCCAGCTTCCGCCAAATTTTCTGCCCGTGCAAATGCTAACTGGGCAATTTCAATGTGCGTTTTAATGGCTTCGTCGTTGGATGAAGCGAAAATTTCTGCCGGTGCGCTACGTTTAAAATCCGTGACTTCCTCCGGTCGCTCATCCACCAGTAAAACTACCAGGTGGCAATCGTTGTGATTTTGGCGAATTCCATGGGCAATCTGCTGTAGCAAAATGGTTTTCCCCGTTTTCGGCGGCGCGACGATTAAGCATCTTTGCCCATGTCCAATTGGAATAAAAAGGTCAATTATCCGCGTGGATAGCGGTGTCGCTCCTGTTTCCAAATTAAATGCTTTAGTCGGGGACGTTGTCGTTGCTCGTTGAAATGGCATGCAAACCCGCCGCTGATCCATGGGCAGTCCATCGACCGTATTTATATGTACTAAGCGTTTTTGTTGGGAATTCTCAATATTTATCGCATCCCCAGCGATGTATTGTCCCGTACGCAATTTTAGTTTTTGCGCCAGGGGCAGCGGGACTGAAATATCACCGCCGGTTACCTTGCCGTTACGCGATAAATCCAATAACCGCGCGCCGATATTGCCGCTAGCCGCCCGAAAAAGGCCTTCAACGGGAAAGACACGATTGAGACTCTCCATAACTTCGCCGTTTCCATCACGGCACCGCGAATTTTTTTTATCAAGGCTTGAATTTTTGGGGATATAGCACGCGCGCAAAAAACCAAACGCACCAGCACGCAGCACATTCCCGAAGCTCACGCTACGGGAACCAGGGCTTGAATTTTTTACCGAAACATTAACGCAGCTCGTTCCTCAACTTGTTCAGCGCATCCTCTAACTCTTGACGTCCTTCTATTACCTTACCTTCGTCGATGAGCTTCAGCGCCGACTCGATGGCCCTCCGCGCATCATCTGGGCGATTTGCCTTGGCGAAACAGTCGGCCGCGTAATAGCACAACAGGGGATCCTCGAACATTTGCATGTAAAGTTCGTAAATTTTGACTGCCGCCTCAATGCCGTTTGTTTGCCATTCGCAAAGGGCGAGCATAATAAACGGCTGAATTTGGATCTCCTCGATAAACAATCGGACGATCACCGAGAACATGGCACTTGCCGCCTTGTAATCCCCGCTCTCATAGCTTTTCATGGCAATGCCACTGAGCGCTTTATAGTCGTTCTCGCTGAGCACGCCCTTCAGCGTTTGTTTTTCTGGTGGCTGATTCATCAAACCCGGCAACGCAGAGCGAACGCGATCAAAGGCGTCCTTGGCCTTACCGTTTTCATCGCGGTTGAGGAAAAAGTCCACACCATCCATGGCAACGGCTTCACCTTCCTCGAGAACCTTTTGAATTTCATGCTTCCGCCGTTCTTTGCGCATTTCCGGCGGCTCAAATTCGTTTGGCTGCTCTTCCTTGATTACCTCATCGGCCACTTTATCTGCGATCTCTTCGAGCATTTCCTTCTGCTCTTGTGTCAATTGTGCCATAACCTATCCTTTTCTCTGGAAACCCCTTCCACCTTTAATACAAGTTTGTTTTCCAAATCATGCAAAAAAGTTATTGAAATTTTTTTGTAAAAGAATTTGTGACGGTCGCAGTTCCCCATATCGGCCAACCACTTCTTGGAAAAATTATGTCAAATTCATCGCCTTTATGAATTCAAACTCTTCCTGTGCGGATGGTAGCTTTTCCCTCGCCTCGAGGGTGACAGAAACGCCAATGAGACGAATCTTTTTACAAAATGTTTTCGCACATTCATCAAATAACGAGATGGCTTTGCGTCCGATTATTTCCGCGTCATCCGTCACCTGAGCAAATTGTTGGCATCGAGTGATTTGGCAAAAATCAGCAAATTTTACCTTTAACGTTGCGGCTCGCGCGTGCTGGCCCATACCGCGGAGAATATCGCCAACCTCTTGGCTTAGGCGCAAAATTTGTTCATGCAAAAAATCAAGGTCCGCCGTATCGGCTGGGAACGTATTTTCTCGCCCAAGCGATTTGCGCATGCGCACGGGCGTCACGCAACGGCGATCAATGCCGCGCACGGCCTCATAGTAATAGCGGCCAACTTTTCCAAAAATCTCCACCAACACATTCAACGGTAGACGTTTTAAATCCTGGCCCGTATGGATATTCATTCCGTGTAAACGATTGGCTGTCACGCGCCCGATGCCATGGAACCGATGCACGGGTAAGGCTTCCAAAAAATCAGCGGCGTGAGTGGGTGTGATGACCGTTATGCCGTCGGGTTTGTTCATTCCTGAGGCTATTTTCGCAAGAAACATGTTGAAGGAAACTCCGGCGGAAGCGGTAAGCCCCGTTTTGGAAAAAATTTTTTCTTTAATTTGCCGAGCGAGGCGGATTGCCGATGGTTCGCTTTTCGAAGTAGCGGTCACGTCTAAATAGGCTTCATCGATGGATATGCCTTCCACAAATGGCGTGATTTCCCGAAAAATATTGAAAATTTCCACTGACACAGCCCGATAGTGTTCCATGCGAACAGGGAGGAGTACCGCCTGTGGGCAAAGTTGGAGCGCCCTGCCCGTTGCCATGCCAGAGCGAATGCCAAATGGCCGGGCCTCATAGGAACAGGTGCAAACGACGCCCCGGTCCCATGGATCGCCGCCGACGATGACCGGTTTTCCCTTCAATTTTGGCTGATCCCGCTGTTCAACAGCGGCGAAGAACGCGTCCATGTCCACATGAATAATTTTGCGATTATCGTCCTGGGAAACAAAAGTGTTATGCTGACTCACTGGATTTATGGAACTAAGTTCGCTTTGATTTTGCAAAAATAATCACAGAAAAAGACAGACTCGACGAAAAGTTTTTACAAAAATTTCCGCAAAAGAAACTTGCGCAAATGCATTGAGGCGAAAGCTTACACCGCAACATGGTGCGCAGACGTGATATCACTGCGCGAGAATAATGTTGCTTTTCTGAAACGTGACATCATAATATAAGATGGATATAGACAGCGATGTGTGAGCGTTGTGGAGCATTATGGTGTTGGGCTGTGTCCCTGGCATGGGAGGCCCGAGCTGTCGCTTTTTTTCGCAAATTGCGCATATTGCAAACAAATTGCTTGCCCGTTAGACACATTGACAATTATAAAAAATATAGGCTGGTGGGCGCGGACAGGGATTTATACGAGGGGGCAGTGGTTCATGTGCCGGTTCTCGTTGCTGAGGTGATTGAAGCATTTAAACTTGCACCGCCTATCGCTTTTTTAGACGCGACCGTTGGCGGTTGTGGTCACGCGCAGGCAATTCTCGATGCTTTTCCTGGGGCAAATTTGTGGGGGATAGATCGCGATCCACGTGCCATTGGACTGGCAGCGAAGTTGCTGCCGCAGAGACGTGTACAATTGTTCAATAATAATTATTCTGAGCTTGATAATTTGCCACAAAAAACCTTCGACGGCATTCTTTTCGACTTTGGGCTGTCGTCCGATCAGCTTGATGCGCCGGAGCGCGGGTTTTCGTTTCGTTCCGATGGGCCGTTGGACATGCGCATGGATCCTACTAAGGGAATTTCTGCTGCGCAATTTTTAAACACGGCATCTTTGGAGACATTGGCGCAAGCCGTCCGAGATTTTGGAGAGGAACAAAACTGGCGGCATGTTGTGAACGCCATATGGCGCGCGCGCGGGACGTGTCAGTTGGAACGGACGTCGGCTTTCGCCGAATTGGTCCGGAGTGTGCTTCCCAAGCGTTATTACAGTAAGATTGATCCCGCAACCCGAACGTTTCAGGGAATTCGCATTGCCGTCAACGGTGAACTGGAAGCCATTCAATCTGCACTTCCGAAGGCATTTGATGCGCTTGTTCCGGGTGGTATTATGGCAATCATAAGTTTTCATTCTTTGGAAGATCGCTTGATAAAACAGTTTTTTCGCCAGTTGGCGGGGTTGCCTGTAACACGTAAAGATGGGAGAAGTAAGGACGAACGTCAATCCTTTGGAATGATACGGACAACCAAACCAATTACTCCGTCACGCGATGAAATATTCGCTAATCCACGTTGTCGTTCGGCCAAATTGCGCATTTTTCAGAAAGGAGGCACTCGACCATGAGTGTAAGCTTCTTGGCATTTAAACCTTTTTGCGCCAACAAGCGGAGATTTTTGCTTGGAGCAACCGTTTTATTAATCACATGGGTGGCTTGCGCATTTATCCATATTTGGTATCGGCAGAGAATTTTCGCCGTTGGCCAGCAAATTCGAATTTTGGAAAAAGAAGTTACAGAACTCCAGCGTCAGGAAGCCATTTTAAGGGTGAAAGTTGCCAGGCTCCACGATCCGGTGTTGTTAAAGCAGTACGCATGTAATTTGCAGAAACCTCAGCGGAACCGTGTTTATTACGTTGCCTTACATGATATGCGCATGGATCGGCGGTGTGTAGCCCAGGAGTTGGCGATTGGGCAGAAGCAGGCACGAAGGCACATCCTGTCGCAACGGATGGATTTTGAAAAAAATGCTATTCCAGACGGGCATTTTTAGAATTTCTCAGTTATAAACTAAGTTTTTTCCGCGCTCGTCGGATGGCATAATTTGCTGACGAATTAAATGGCGCCATTTCGAATTTCATTAACGACAATATAGCGATGCGTCATGCGGGCAATAACATCTTAGAGAAACACACAGAATGTGGTTGTTTTAGTGGCGGACCATTATGCATAGGGTATTAGAAGAAAATCAAATCGTTTCTTATAGTTTCGGACAAGGTGCGGGTACATAGGCATAACTCTGAAAATGAGGAAGTTGAATCATGAGCGTAATTCGGATCAGTTTGGTTTTCGACGGAGCGAGGCGATGAACTTGCGGGATATTTTCACTCCAAAGCTTTCGCGGATGTGATCCGCCATTTTTTGGTCACTGAGCAGGACATTTGCCCAAGATTCTTCGATAATACGGCCCATAAGATAATTGACGTAAAGCTTGGACGAAGAAAGCTCCGCCGGAAAGAAGTCCGCCAGAGGGAAAATTCCATGGGGTGTGTGGACATATTTATTTGCCAGTGTCCGCGAAACGGTTGATGGAGCGAGGCAAAGTTCGTTGGCGATTTTTGTTTGAGTTAGTGTGCCAAGGGCCGGGATGCCCTGGACCAGGAATGGCATTTGTTGGATGAAAATTTGCTCGCATACCCGTCGCAATGTTGATTCCCGCAGGTCAATTGCCACCCGCAGGGCACGAAAATTTTTCCCATTTCCTTCCGCTGCCGACGAATTTTGGAAATCTCGAGGGATATCCACCTTGGGACTGCCGTTCCCGACGGATACGTAAACATCTGGAAGTGCTTGACATTTAACCGTTTCTCCACCTGCCGGCCACGGTGTCATTTTGATCTTTCCGCCGCGAAAATAATCCCAAAATTCACAATCAAGTTGTCGACGATGGACCCGGCGCATGACGTGGATGAAATCCATCGATCCTCCTAACCGTTGAATTTTAGAAAAGAACTGAAACATTTTTTTTGCGGTTGGGTCATTGCCTTTATCTGCCGTTCGTACCAGCTGAAACAGGAGAAAGTCCACGAAATGTAAACTTCCAATGCCCTGGTTTTCAAAATTTTGCAAATCGTGGCGCACTTCCTGGACTTCTTTTTCTAAAACCTGTAGCCGCCAGGCTATGGCGGCGACGGAATCTGCCAGAAATCCATATGCGTCCAAATTGCCGATGAGTTCGGATAAGATCCTTTCCCGATTGAAACCATAGCTGTGATTGAGCCGCATTTCCTCAAATAGTCTGGACTCCCTGGATTTTTCGGAGGCAATCCAGTCAAATGGATTTATTTCGCCATCCATCGGTTGGACAAAGCCCATGGCATGAGCGTGTGCCATCAGGCGCCAGCGTGGCAGGGACAAAATTTCCAATCGTTGTCGCAGGCGGACGGAAGGCCGCTGCTTAAGCGTTTGCCGATTGAGTAGCCGTGACATTGCCGCAGACGGTGATCATTTTTCGAAAATTAGAAAAGATTTCCCTGTAATTGAGACTGGAGGCGCTCGCGCGTGAGGCTGTACTCCATGGCTTGTGCAATCGTTAGAGGAATGGCAGCCAATAATTGGCGTAAAACCAATGCGCAGCCAATGGCGTCAAAAAGTGCGCAATGAAAAGTATCCCTGGCGGGTGGGCACATTTTACGCGCCAATGCCCTCAATTCTTCCCCAAGGCAGAAGGATTCGACCGCATCCCGCAGTGTGTGGGTCTTAGCCCGCGGAAAGTACCGCCGGCAAAGAACAAACGTGTCAATGCAGGGCCCCCAGGTAAGTCTGTGGGATGGAATGGTTTCTTCCAAAAAATTAGGGACAAAACCTGGCGATGGCCAGGCGCTTCGCAGCAAGGAGAGCTCAACCTGTGCCCGATGGGCGGCGAAAATTCCCCGTTTTCTTAAAGATTTAAAAAGCGAAAAATATTCCTGAAACGGTTTGGCTCCACTTGGCGGTTGTGTTGGCCTTCGAGGCTTTCCCAAAAAAAACGACGTTCGCGGGGAAGCTGCACAAATTTCGGTTAGCGGATTTACGATTCCCCTCCGATCGAGCTGAACCAGCCCGAACTCCCAGACGCCGTTGCGGGTCGTTCCCTCAAAATCAACGGCAAAAATTTCCGGCATGCCCATGCGTGCGTGGTGGAGCTGATCGGGATCGAACCGACGGCCTCATCATTGCGAACGATGCGCTCTACCAACTGAGCTACAACCCCAAAACCCCATCACTGATTTGAGCGGCATCACCCGTTCCGTCAAGTGATTTCCTCAGACCCTATGAACGTCTGAATTAGTTTTCACTTTCGTTTATTTCGCGTTCATTTAAAATATTCTCATGGAAAATATCCTTGTTTGTGTGGATAGCTCGCCGCAGGCGGTGAGCTGCTGTGACCACGCACTTGCAATTGCCAAAATGGGCAATGCTCACGTGGACGTGCTCTACATCAGTGACATCCGCGCTTTTGAATCCTGTGCCGTTAGTGGCCTGGAGCCCGATGGAGCCACTACCGAGGTTCTCGGCCATCTGCGTGTTTTGGAAGAATTAAAAGCCAAGCGCATTGAAAAAAACGTCCGGGGTATTTTCCAATGCGGTAATTATGGCAAGCATGTGGATTTCCACCATCTGCATGGATTTATCTTAGATATCATTGGTGAATTTACAAAAAATGAACGTGGTATTGATTTCATCGTCATCGGCCGCCGTGGAGAGCACTCCGGAAATTTCAAGGAGCACATTGGTAGCACAGCCGAGCGCATCATCAAGGCTTCCACCGTGCCATGCCTGGTCGCAGCGGAAAAGCACACGGCGGCCAAACGCATAATGGTCGCTTACGACGGGAGTGAGCATTCCGAGGCAGCCGTAAAAAACTTATTAGGCTTCGGCGCGTTATTTCGCGGGGAGGTGCATTTGGTCACCGTCGAAACAGAAAACGTCACACCAGCCGGAAAAGCTCCTCTGGAAAAATTTTGCCAGTCGTTCAAAGACGTCGGCATCAATACGATTACTGCCACACTAAGTGGACGCGTGGATGAGGCCATCGTCCGCTACATCGAAATGCATTCCATCGACATGCTCATCATGGGAGCCTACGGCCACTCCGGCATTCGGCATTTATTCGTTGGGTCCAACACGACCAAAATCCTCGCCAGCACAAGCATAACCGCCATCGTGTGCCATAATCGTTGATGGAAGATAATTTTCCACAATGGTGAAGATCGAAAATTTTTACCATATCACTTCAAATGCGGATGGCATTGCATAAAAATGCAAAAAGGGCATCGGCGAGGATAATGGCGGTAATTCCCGAAACAACCGCCGATGTGGCCGCTTCGCCAACACCCGCGGCGTCCTTTTTGCACTGTAGCCCCCGTAGACATCCAATTCCTCCGACGAGAAGGGCGAAGATCGTTCCCTTGCTGACGCCAATCATGAAATCGGCCAGGCGCACGGAGGAATGTGTTTCGATAATATATTGTGGGGCTGAAATGTTAAAGAGCGCCACGGCCACTACCATTCCGCCGGCAATTCCAATTAGAACCGACATAACGCACAGTAACGGAACCATGCAGACCATGGCCAGCAGCCGAGGAAGGACCAGAAATTCCATGGGTGAAAAGCCGAACGTTTTTAAAGCGTCCAATTCCTCGTTCACCTTCATGGTACCGATTGTCGCCGCAAATGCTGCCCCCGACCGTCCAGCCATGATTACTCCGGTCATGATCGCGCCCATTTCTCGAGCCATTGCCAACCCAACCAAATCCGCCACATAGATGGCAGCCCCAAAACGTTCCAACTGAATCAGTCCGACAAATCCTAAAATTATGCCCGTCAGAAAACTAATCAGCGCGACAATGGGCAGGGCACTGACACCAACTTGTTGTAGTAGGGCAATACAATCGGATCGGCGCATGAACACCCGTCCGCCGAAGAATTTCCACAGCACAATTCCGCAATCGCCGATAAAATCGATAAACTTTACGTTGCGCCCGTGCTGAAAATCGTGACTCTCGCCTGCAAGGGAAATGGCCTCGGACGTGTTTTCAAGAAGTTGTTCCAAGGCATCTGGAAATTCTGTCCGCTTCACAGAAAAATTTCTTTCATGGGCCAAGCGTTGGATACCGTATATAAAAGCTGGCAAGCGGTCATCCCATTCGTCTAGAGATTTGTCCACGCGAATTTGAAATGTTGTGGCGTTTGGTGCCAAATTATTGGGGAGTTTAACATTTTTTTGCCACCAATTCTGTGCCGTTGGCAGAGCTCCATGCGGGGCATTTTTCCAATCACCGGAAATTAATAGGTCAAACCGGCCATTTCCCATGGAAGAAATTTCACAGTACAGTGGTTTCGTTTTCTGGGATTGCACGACAGCCCCAAGGTAGTAGCTTTGGCTTCATTGTAAACGATGAAGAAATCGATTGATACTGTTCTTTTTGACCTCGATGGCACGCTCATTGACCATCTTCCGGCCATTTGCCGCTGTTACAATCAAACCTTGCGGGAATTCGACTGCGAGGAGCGGTCCTTGGAGGAAATGCGAAAACTAATCGGCCCGGCGCTTCCAGAGATCGTAGCCATGCTTCTACCGGAGAAAAAACAAACGCTTGTTGGAGATTTTTGCCGACGATTTCGTGCACTAATGGCTGCGACTTACCTCGATGGACTCAGTGCCATGCCTGGTGCGGCGTGGATTTTAGAAGGTCTTACAAATGCGGGCAAAAAAGTTGCCATTTTCACAAATAAGCTGCAGGCCCACGCCGATCTTGCGTGTAATGCACTAGGATTGAGTCGCCACGTGGGCGTAATCTTGGGAACCGAGTCTGAAAACGAAGGTTTGCACAAACCAGATCCAGCGTTTACCGCAAAGGTCCTCGGGAAAGTTGGCACTGACGCCACTTCCACGGCCATGGTTGGAGATTCTCATATTGATATGGCCGTTGGAGCATTGGGCGGATTGCATGCCACATATGGAGTTACAACGGGTACCAATACGCGTGAAGAACTCTTGGCGTGTCCGCACAAACCATCTGCCGTCTGTGAAAATCTTTTTGAATTGGGCAGAAATATCTTTGGGCTTCCGTAGGCACAAGGACGCGCCACTGGAGCTGATTAAAAATATGCCATTTGCGCTTTAGCAAAATTGTGTTTTCGAAATACGAAGCGCACGTAGGAGCGATTTTGGTAGAGCCTAACACTGTGATCAAATTTTACGCCCAGCTATCTGTGGACACAGAAGCGGTGGAGTAAATGTCTAACAGGTAAATTATGATGTCTAGTTAACACCAAATTTAAAAATTTTAGCACACAACGCTATTGCGTTATGGGATGTATGCAGATTATCTACTTCTTTCGTAAGGAATCATAAATTTCTGCTTTTACATCGCTGAATGAACCGTCGGCTTGAATATTGTAACAAGGGAAAATGGTTTTTAAAATTTTAAGCGCATCTTTGGTTTGCTTTGTAAACACCTGATAACGCTCCTTTGCGGCGGCAGGGTCGATATCTGTTTGTCGGATTGGAAGGATTTCCCCGCGCCCAGTTGCCTTAACTTTTTCGTTATTTATGGTTGCCTGCTGACCTCGCCATAATTGGCGCTCGATACTGGCTTTCTCTGTTACGTTTAAGATAACAACTTGAAAATCGCTTTTTTGGTTCATCTGTGCAATTGCGTTGTACAACAATTTAACCCATTCCGCTTGGGTTGTTGTACGCGGGTACCCGTCTACGAGCACGCCATCCGCATACTTCTTATCCAAAATGTGCTTGAAGACAAGCATTGTTACGTCACTGTCATCGACCAGCTTTCCCGAATCCTTTATTTTTTTAAAGGCGGGTGAGTCCAGCAGCGAACTTGTCACAACGGGCGGCTGCATAATTTTAAAGGCGTCGCAAACATAGGTAGAATTTGTCCCTTTTCCCGATCCGGGGGCACCGTTCAGCCAAACAATCACCCGCGGGATGGCGAAATTTCCAGACTTGGCGGTGTTCTTATTCAAACCATTCCAAAAAATTGCGAATTCCTCATATGATTTTTGCGAAACCCCCATGGCGCCCCATTCGGTTTGTTTTTCCGCCATTCCCTTTTGCTCGTCCATTACAACCGCCCCCTCTAAGATTCCCAGGAAGGAAACCACCAACGCCGCAAAAAAAATCCTTGCTCTCATCATTGTAACTCCGCTTAGATTAACTGCCGCATTGTTGGTGTAATTATATCCAATTCCAGCATAAAAAAAATATTTTTTTCAACAGCCCTCATGTTTCCGCGCCGGCTCATAAAAAGCTCGTCATATACTTGGCCTGCGTGCGAGCCCGACTAAGTCGCATACACTTGCAAAGGTTGCATTCGCCCTGGCCTGAGCCTCCGCGCGACCCGTTTCCACAATGCTATGCAAATATTGGGAATCTTTTTTTAGTGTTTCCAGACGTTCGCGAATGGGCCGCACGCACTCAATGACCGCCTCGGCAACGATGGTTTTGAATTTTCCATAGCCCATGCCCGCATGGTTCACCTCTAATTCCGATATGGACATGCCGGAAACTCCGCTAAGGATATTGAGCAAATTTTGAACCCCCGGTTTTTCATCGCTCGCGCGAATTTCCGTTCCCGAATCCGTCACCGCGGAGCGAAATTTTTTCATTATTTGGTCGTCGTCATCGGAAAGGAATATCGTTGCTAGTGAATTATGGTCCGATTTTGACATTTTTGACGTCGGATTTTGCAATGACATAACCCGCGTGCAATTTCCCTGGATGAGGGGCTCCGGAATATTAAACAGTGGTCCATGGATTCCATTAAATTTTTCCGCCAGATCGCGAGTTAGTTCCAAATGCTGCCTCTGGTCTTCGCCGACTGGCACCAGGTGGGTGTTATACAGCAAAATGTCCGCCGCCATCAGCACGGGGTAGTAGAGGAGTCCAGCTCCAATGAACTCACCAGCCTGCCGACTTGACTTGTCTTTAAATTGCGTCATGCGCTCCAGTTGGCCTAGCGGTGCGATACAGCTCAAAATCCAAGCCAATTCCGCATGGCCAGCTATCTGCGACTGAACGAAAATGTGCGACTTTTTTGAATCCAGCCCACAAGCCAGATAGGCAGCGACGCAATCGATGATATTTTTGCGTAATTCGCCCGGATCCTGCGGGATTGTGATCGCATGCATGTCGGCAATAAAAAACAGGCAATCCGTTTCGTCCTGGATGTTGGCCCAACTTTGCAAAGCACCCAGATAATTGCCTAAGTGAATGCCTGACGTGGGTTGCAACCCCGTTAGAACGATTGGTCTCCGTTTTTGCATGTCCATGCAATGAGTATGAGGATGTGAGGCCTGCGATTGTCAATTCGGCCACATCATTTCATTGCCAGCTGTTGCGCTGGGCGGGTGTTGCTTCATGGGTGGGTATTTGTCTGGCAAATCAGCCGATGGTTTCGTAAATTTTCCGCCGCCGAACGACACTGGTAGCCGCTTCCTCTGCGAGTTTTTCCGCGCGTTCCGGAGCACTCTGTCGGAGGACATTAAACCGATTTTCCGAAGCCATGAACTGTTTGAGCGTTCCATCCGGTTTTGCCGAGTCGATTTGCAAAGGATTTTCGCCTCTATCGCCGCGCCGCGGGTCAAATCGATAAAGATTCCAATAGCCAGATGCGACGGCATTTTTCTGGTGCTCCAGCTGCTCTTTCATGTCGAACCCATGGGATATGCATGGACAGTAGGCGATGACCAGCGCCGGGCCTTCGTAGGATTCCGCCTCCAGCAGCGCGGTTAGTGTCTGGGAGTCCTTGGCGCCCATGGCCACCTGGGCCACATAAACGTAGCCGTAGGTCATGGCGATTCGGCCCAAATCCTTCTTGTTGAGCGCTTTACCCTCGGCAACGAACTTGGCAACGGCCCCCATGGGCGTGGCTTTTGACTGTTGCCCGCCGGTGTTGGAGTAAACCTCCGTGTCCAGGACCAAGATTTTGATGTTTTTTCCACTGGCAAGGGCGTGGTCGATGCCGCCAAAGCCGATGTCGTAGGCCCAGCCGTCTCCGCCAAGAACCCACACGGATTTTTTTACCAATTTGTCGGCCATGGTGTGCAAGAGCTGCAGCTCACCGTCACCGTTGAGAATGATCTTTTTCCGCAGGACGTCCACGCGGCCCCGTTGTAACTCGATGCCGAGCTGGGAGGACTGGTCGGCCTCTAAAATTTCCCGGACAAGCGCTTCTCCTATGAAATCCTGGTGCCGCTTGAGAATTTCTCCGGCGGTCCTACGCTGCTGCTCGATGGACAAGAGCATGCCAAGGCCAAATTCACCGTTGTCCTCGAAGAGTGAGTTGGCCCAGGCAGGTCCGCGTCCCTGGTCATTTTTGCAATAGGGTGTAGTAGGCAAGTTTCCGCCGTAGATGGACGAGCAACCGGTGGCGTTGGCAATAAGCAGATGATCCCCGAATAATTGGGTAAGCAATTTGACATAGGGCGTCTCTCCGCACCCAGCACAGGCGCCAGAAAATTCAAAAAGCGGTCGGCGGAATTGGGAATGTTTCACGTCATTGGGCAATTTTGTTTCATCTACCGCGGGGATTTTTTCAAAAAACGCATAATTGGTCCGTTCTCGGTCTAGAACGTCCGCGAGCCGGGCCATGTTAATGGCGTGGCGAGCGGGATTATTTTTATCCTTTGCTGGGCAGTGTTCCACGCACACACCACATCCAGTGCAGTCCTCCGGGGCAACCTGGATAGAAAACTTACAACCGAGGCTTTCTTTTGAGCGAAAATCTATGGATTGGAAGCCATCGGGTGCATCAGCCAGTAACCCGGCGTCGTAAAATTTGCTGCGGATGGCCGCGTGTGGGCAGACAAAGGCACACTTGTTGCATTGGATGCAAAGGCTTGGATCCCAGATGGGTACTTCCTGGGCAATGCCCCGTTTCTCCCACTGGGATGTTGCCGTTGGCCAAGTGCCGTCCACGGGCAGGACTCCAACGGGTAATGCGTCACCCTCGTCCCGGAAAATGGGCATGATTACCTTTTCCACGAAATCTGGGCGTTGGATAACACCCGTCGCCGGAGGATCGTCGCCGATTTTTCTTGGATCCAATTCCACCCGATGCAAATGGGCAAGGGAAGTATCCACACAGGCAAAGTTTTTTTCCACGACGGCGGTGCCTTTTTTGGCGTACGTTTTCTCAATGGATTTTTTGATGGCACGGATGGCCTCTTCTCGCGGGAGGATGCCAGAAATGGCGAAGAAACAGGTCTGCATGATGGTGTTGATGCGATTTTCCATGCCGCACTCGCCCGCAACGGAATAGGCATCGATGACATAAAATTGCAAATGGAGCTGGAGAATCCGTTCCTGGACCAGCCGAGATAGATGGGTCTGGATTTCTTCGGCACCATGAGGTGCGTTAAGCAAAAACACACCTCCCTCCGCTGCATGGCGCAGAACATCGAATTTGTGCAAAAACGGGAACTGGTGACAGCCGATAAATTTTGCCCGGCTGATGAGATATGGCGCACGGATGGGCTTGTTGCCAAAACGTAAGTGAGACGCAGTGGTGCCGCCAGATTTTTTCGAATCGTAAACAAAATAGGCCTGGGCGTAATTGCCCGTTTCGCCGCCGATGATCTTGATGGTGTTCTTATTCGCACCGACGGTGCCATCGGCGCCAAGTCCGAAAAATAGCGCGGAAAAATGTTCCCCGTCCGCGGCCAGATGGTAATTCGTGTCGTAGGGCACGGACAGGTGTGACACGTTGTCGTTAATGCCGATAGTAAAATGCCGTTTAAGTCCGTTTCCGACGGCCGCATCCACGAGACCCTTCACCATTGCTGGGGAAAATTCTTTGGAGCCCAAACCATAGCGGCCGCCGAAGATTTGTGGACAAAAATCTCTGGATAGGATTCCCGCTGCCCGGCCCTCTTCAACGGCTCCGACAACGTCTAAATAAAGTGGTTCGCCAAGGGCGCCAGGTTCCTTTGTGCGATCCATGACGATGATTTTTTTAGCGGATTTTGGCAAGACTTTTAGGAGCATTTCCCCGGCAAACGGCCGGTAGAGTCGTACTTTTATGAGCCCAAGCCGGGCTCCGCTTTCGTTAAGCTCGCCTATGGTTTCTTCGATGGTCTCGCAGCCAGAACCCATGGCGACAAAGATAGTTTCAGCATCCGAGGTACCCACGTAATCAAACGGAGTATAAGTCCGACCGGTAAGTTGGGCGAATTTTTCCATGACTCGGCCCACGATGGCGGGAGTTTGGTCATAGAAAGTATTGCAGCGTTCCCGACCCTGAAAGAACACGTCCGGATTTTGCGCCGTTCCTCGGATTACTGGCGCATCTGGTGTTAGCGCTCGCAGGCGGAAGGCTTCCACGTCCATCGGGTCGAGCAGTTTCAGTAGCGCATCATCTTCAATGAATGTATAAGTATTGATTTCATGGGAGGTGCGGAAGCCGTCAAAAAAGTGCAAAAATGGCACCCGGGAGGCGTAGGTGGCAGTGGTTGCGATGGCGGCAAAGTCATGGGCCTCTTGGACGGAATTGGATACGAGCATGGCAAAACCGGTTGCTCGGCAGGCCATCACGTCCGAGTGGTCCCCGAAAATGGACAGGGCGTGGGTTGCGAGCGCTCGAGCGGTAACGTGCATGCAAAAGGGGAGCAACTCGCCGGCAATTTTATACATGTTGGGGATCATCAGCAGTAGCCCTTGTGACGCGGTAAATGTAGTCACCATCGACCCACACTGCAGCGCCCCATGAACCGCCCCGGCCACACCCGCCTCCGACTGCATCTCCGTGACGGATGGTTTCATGCCCCAGAGATTCGTTTTGCCCCTCGCCGCCCACTCGTCGCAAAATTCGGCCATAGGCGATGACGGCGTGATCGGGTATATGGTTACCAACTCGCTCATGCGAAAGGCAACCGATGCCGCGGCTTCATTGGCGTCTGCGATCTCGCGATTCTTTTCATCCATGCTGGAGCGTTTATACCGATGAGCGTGCGGATTGTCAAGGGAGACCGAGAAATTGCCGTCGATCGATTTTTATTTACATCTTTATGATAAAGTGTTTTTATCGTTCCGATGCGGGTTACTTCAATGGGTGTTGGTGAAAGTCCTAACATATCCATCTTAGAAATATCAAAGCGCCCGTTGATCAGCAGCATTCGAGAAATACTCCACACGGTGACCACGGTGGCAATGACTTTCAGTGGGTCCATCGGCTTACTCCTGTTTTATGACTATCTTCCATGGATTCCGGTCACGTGGGTGGTCTTTATGGTGCTGGCACTTATCGTGGCGATCCCCGCAGCGGTATATTTTACGCTAACGGTCTGCCTATTTTTTACCGAGCGGCACAAAAAGCGACTATTGGAAGAATATACCAGTCTTACTCAAAGGGATCCATCGGCAAAGTTGCCCGGAGATTCCGGGAGAAAACTTTTGGATTGTCTAAATGAAGAATGGACGTGTGCCGCATGGGTTGCCCTAACGAAGCCTTCGGCGCAGATAAATAAAACGCTCATGGCGGACTGTTTCACGAATCTGCAAAAATGCAAATTTGCCTACGAATTGGAGACATTTTGCGGGTTTTTGAAAAAAGATCTTACGGAGGAGCAGCGGCAAAAAGTCGAAGAAATACAAGAAAATGCTCGGAAAAAATTTGACGATGAAATGTGCGCACTCGAATCCAACAGCTATACAACACGCATGCGCTATTGCATAATGACTGACTTTTTTATCATCTTGGAAAGTGATATGATGAATGCCGCCATCGATGCTGGACTTACCGATTATAAGCTTCCGAAGCATGAACTAAAAATCAGCCATCTTGCACTGAGCGGTGGTGGTGCGCGTGGTTATGCCTATGGCAAAATGCTTGAAAAGTTAAAGGATTCATTTACGCCAAATTGTCGATTTTCTGGGACATCTGCTGGTGCCATTGGCGCGCTTGCCGCCGCATTAAATTTGGATGATTTTGCTGGACTTACCATTGACATGCAGAAGCGGTATAATAATTCCGCCAGAGACAATCAGCAGTGGCAGGCAGCATACGCTTGGTTGCGGCTCCGATTTTCTTCATGGCCAAGCTACTATGATCTTACCGGTGTGCTTGCGCTATTTGATCAACGGGCGCAGGAGAAGGTTAGCATATTTTTAAAAGGTATTTCCGAAGAAACTATTGAAAAAATTTTTACGCAGGATCCGGGTGCCAGAGATCGAATACATGTTTTGCGCGAGCCCTATGATCCTTTGACCAGTCGAGAGGGAAAGATGCTCACTTTTAAAGACATCGAATTTCTGCAAAAACTTCCCGGCGGGGAACAATTTCATGATTTTGCCACGGCCATCTGGGATAAAACGGATCAGAAGGTTGTTTTCGCCAAAAAAGAAACGCAGCCCAACATGCCCATTGTCCTGGCGGTATATGCTTCCATGTCCATACCACTCGCATTCAAATTTCTTTCAATGGAAATGGATGGATCAGATGGAAAGACACATCAGTTGTGCGACGGCGGTTTTAGTACGAATTGTCCCCTCGAGGCCTATCCAGACTCTAAATCCAGTGACGGTGAGAGTATTGGTATTATTTTTGACCGTAACGGGCTTGGCGGCGAAACCGTGCGCGAAAAGGCGACGGCGTTATTAAAGCCTGCGCGCGTGATGGCACGTCTGTTGGGTATCGCTCCTAGTATAGAAAAGGCGGATGAAGAGGAAAAGATGAGATTGTGGCAAAATCGAGAAAGAATCCTCGTCTGCCCCCATGGCGACTTAAGCACATTGTCGTTCAGTTTTTCGGATGCGGAACGGAAGGCAATCGATCATCAGGTCGACCTCCGCGCCGAGGCATGGAAAATTTGTAAAACCTATGGAAAACACTGGCCGGAAAGCATATGGCCAAAGACTCCATTGTAATGCCCCGTCAATTTTACAGACATCAAAATCATTCTCTCTCAGATATACTACTCATAAATTTTTGAGGAGTACAATCGGCATGACCATCTTTGTACAAGATGGAATAAATCTCGTCGAGGATGGGAGTGTATAAATTTTTTGCCTTACATATTTTATGAACATACTTTGTTGACCTGTAGCCCTCAACGACGGATTTTTGGGATCCAATGATTGCTTCCGGAGATTCCCCGCGGCCAACCCGCTCGCCAAACATCCGGTTGCGACTCCATTTGCCGGTGGCTGTGGCAAACAAATCGCCCAATCCGCTCAATCCGTAGAATGTATCACTTGTCCCGCCAAGGGCTACGCCGATGCGCACCAATTCGGCCATCATGCATGTTAGCAACGCGGCACGGCCGTTGTCCCCATAATTCATTCCTGCGGCCAGCCCAATTCCGATGGCATACGGATTTTTCAAACATCCACCCAACTCTACCCCCGTGGTATCCGTTGACGTGTGGACGCGAAAATTTGGTGCGTTAATCGTTTCCCGGGCACACTGAACAATTTTCGTAGGAACGCCGTCGGCCGCCAAAACTGCTGCCGTTGGTAGCCCCTTGGCAACGTCCATCGCATATGTCGGTCCGGAAAAAACCCCACATGGAAAGGTTGGCAGTATCTTTCGGACTACGGAAAGCGGAAGGCGCATGGAATCTGGAACTAATCCTTTGCAAAGTGTGATAAGAAACGGTTTGACAGGCGGATCCGCTGAGGAGAAGACCGCGCGAACGCGTTGGCAAAATTCGATGATTCCAGCCGATGGGCAGGCAAAAAAAATAAAATCGCAGTCCAGGATGGTAGTAAAATCCGATGAAATTTGTAGATTTTCAGGAAAATGAATGCCGGGAATATATTCCATGTTCCCGTTTTCTGCTCGCATGCGTTCGGCGTGGGCCTCGTTACGAGGGACTAAAACCACCGATTGTCTCTGGGCGGCCAGGTGAATGGCCATGGCCGTTCCCCAAGCTCCCGCTCCGAGAACGACGCATTTTGTCGGTGGCGGAATAGGAACATCATTTTTGATCACTGAAAGTTTTTATACCCTAAATTTCACTGACGCCACAAGAATATTCCAAAGGCGCCACGATATCAAAAATTCATCACCGCAACCGCCTGACAATAAACTCATACTATTCGCGGATGCGTCCAGTAAAGTTACGCAAGGAATCTTGTGCAAATTCGCATAAGACTGAGAAAAAGATTTGTCTTTTATGCATCAATTATTTTATTTCACATCGGAAGTTGTGTGTGGGCCATAATTCTTCGCAAATTCAAATATCTCCTGTTTTGGGTAGCGTCTCAGCAGGTGCAAGTGCAGCTCCTGCTGTCGTGGCTGGGACTGGGCCATCATTGTTACAACGGATTTTTACGGGCGCCGCGTGTCTCTTAATGTGGCCGGGGACAGTTATCGTGTGGATTTTCGCTAGAATGGCTGGTGACCGTCAACTAGCACTGAGCTGTTCAAATTCTTTGACCCTTTGCGCGTTGCCGTGGTCAAAATTTACACTCGCGGGCGCACAGGCCTCCAGTGACCCTGCGAGATCGCCTAATACAACTCATTCGAGTTGCGCTCCTGACTCCAGCAGGAGTGGGCCAGTAGTGGACGGTAAACCAGCGGCCATTCCCGTGCCAGAACCAAAGTTTGAAGCTCAGAGCCATGTGATGGAATCGAAGCGAACACCAAAGCCAAATCCGGAACCAGAACCAAAGCCAGAACCAGAGCCAAAGCCAGAACCAGAGCCAGAACCAGAACCAAAGCCGGAACCAGAGCCAAAGCCAGAACCAGAGCCGGAACCAGTTGTTGTGCCGCCCGAAGAACTAATGGAGCCGGTGGACGAAAACACGAGACTTTTGAACGAAGCGACTACTTTAACTTATAGCCACTGCGATAATGTAAAAAAAATGTATGTTTTCAAAGATCAAAACGACCGAGCTATAACAGTAATGTTTCAGTCATGCCCCGATTTCATATGCCCAAAATTAGTGACCATCAAAATAATCAACTGTAATGATATAGTATTTATCGATTTACTTAGATGTCCGAGACTTTCTAGTATTGAGATTTCTGAGTGTGCCAAGGTGAGACGTGTTGTGGCGCCCGCCCACTGCACAATAAAGTCGTTAGCCATAACGGATTGCACGAACATAAAACAGATCACGATTGGAGAGAAAGATATTCAACTGATTGCAGTCGTACGAAACACTTCAAATGCGCAATTATGTAGTGCGACAGAGCTAACTTTTTCGCACATAAAACAATTCACGGGAATATATGTATTTGTAGATCAAGCCGGGAAAGAAATTGAACTCAAAAATTATCGCGAGATTGTGAACGCACAAAGATTATTAAAGCTAAATATGTCGAAGGCAAGTATTTCTATAGGGGAGGCATCTGATCTTGTTTTGTATTGCGAAAAGGTTGCAAATTTCGACTTCTCTAATTGCACTTTTACGGGCCAAGTTGGCTATTCGCCGTTGCCATTTGCCGGACGCCCCAATCTAAAAACCTTAAACCTATCCGGATCCGATCTTGCCGACGTAGTGATCGGCAACTGCCCAAACCTGCAAGAGCTTTATGTTGCTGGCGCGAAATTCAAAAGTTGCCGCGTTATTCGTTGCATCGAGGCGAAGAACATCGACTTTTCGCAAAACCCGACACTACAGTGCATTGTTGTTGAAGATTGCCCCAAGCTCGAATCCATGTCCCTTCCGCAATCGATGGACAATCTGTGTATTTTCCGTGTTGTCGGGTGTGGAAATTTGACATCCTCCATAGATCTATCACATTGCCGCCCGGGCGTATTAGTCGTGAATGACAGATGCCCCGCCAGCGTAATTACGCCACCGGTTACACCGCTTTCAGCCGAACAAATCAAGGCGCAAATATTTTTATGCAATGAACTCGGCGAATTTGACCGATTTAATAACTATCCGGTGGATATTTTGTTGGACGATTTTCATAACCCCAGAGCACCATATGGTGGACGGCCAAATGCACTAATGCCATTCGTAATTGCGCTCCACCCGCGTGTTGTGTACGTGGACACTTGGATGGAAACAATTGATACCGCAAAAGATGCCGACATTTATAGGAAGTTTGGAATTTCCAGTGATATCGAAAAATATCCCGACGCTTATTTTGCCCAAATTATTCCTGCTTATGCCATAACTAGCTGCCCAAATGCACAAAATAAAACAAATTTTTTCCAGGCGTTTTCCGAACAAATTGGCGACGGACCCGGTTTAATTGTAGATTTACACGACCGGAAAACGGGAGGAGAGTATCTGGTCGACGGGCCGGATCTCGCGCAACTTGGAATTGAAAATGTGCGGCAGATCGGTGACGTAATTTCACTTCCAAATGCAGAACTGCTTGATCCATTGGGAAATCAAGTGGCGAGATCGATAGTAATTGAAACACGGCAGGCAACAGTCCGTGGAAAACTGTTTTTTCATGTGCGCGTAAAAGGTCTTCCGGATAATCACACATTTGCAACTAAGGTCCAACAACAAATCAATGCAGTGGTGGCGGAAATTCGACAGCAAAACAAAGTCACAATGACCGTATCCCATTGCAATGGCGGTATTGGGCGGGGGCCACTGCAAATATACATGGATGTTATCCAAAAAGTGGCGACGGCGGCATGCAGCAAAGGGCATGCGTGTGTTTGCGATTGGACGAGGCAAAGATCCCCTGTGGTTAATGAAAAAATTAACCTTGCCTGCGTCGCGCGTAATATGTTGCTTATGGGACACTATGCCCGTAACGTTTGTGGACAATCCACGGGTCAATTTTTGCAACTTAAAATGTTTACGGAAAATATGGCCGCACTGCACGCGTAGGGGCCGGACGGTACCGCTGATGCTACTGCTTCAGCGGAAATCTCGCCAAAAATGATGCCAAAGGTTTTAGGGGGTAATTTTGGTAGACTTAATTCCAAATTGAGAAATATTGATCAAACTGATGTAAAAATATCATCTTTCGACCGACGACCTAAGGCGTTAGTAGAATTTGTTTGAAAACAGCATCATCAGCGCAGAGATGTTTTATGCTATTTTGAGTTACACACAACATCAGAAGCAAGCTGTTGCGCTAAGCATAAATGTCTTATTGCTAGAGCTGACGGACGTGTTGATCTCATGGATTGCATAAAAATTTAACGGCATTACAGTGCATATGTGCCGCTTCTGCGGCGGCCGAAGAATTCTAGTCTATTAATGCTGTACGAGGAGTCTTGCGCAAATTAGCAAATAGCCAAAGAAGAGAGTTGCCTTTTGCGCATCAATTATTTTAATTTGTCTCGGAGGGTTTGACTTTTGCAAAAGTTTCATTGCATGTTTCACGAAATACTTTATAAAAATATATCGGCTTTGTCGGCGAATTTATAACCAGGTATGGATATCAGTAGTTTCACACAAGCATGCATGTTGCCGCCAGCTCCAAACCGAGAGGACAGGAGCGACGCGCTAGCTTCCTTGCGGCAGGCTTGTCAGGTCTTGATACCTGAATGTATTCATGAAACGCCTTTCGAAGTAGGAGGAACGCAGTCCGCCTATCAGACATATGTAAACGTACTCCGGCAAATGAAAGAAATCATGCCAGATGGGGAAACTGGAGCGGTGATTGCTGGATTGAGCGCAATGGCTGACCAAATTCAAGCATTCGCTAAAGAAGTGGAGGCAATTCAAACCCTGAAACATAGTGAGCAGAATGCGCAGATTCGAGTAAAAGCGAAAGAAACTTTTCAAAAAATTCGTGATTTATCCCCTGGCGAGCACTTCAACATACCTTTAGATTATCGTGATGGCGTCAGCGGATACCGTTATGCCATATTTGAAAAAAATAATGATGGAACTTTTTACGTCCATGAGGTTAACGTGGGATCATCCCGTACGCACGGCCAATACGATAAGCCGACATATGCGTCTTTTGCGACTAAAAGCCGTTTTGGCCAAACGTTCCAGCTAAATGCGGATAAGCTCGAAGGAATTGTTTGCAAATTTGTCGCTTTTGTTGCGCGCGACGGATTGGAGAGAACGTGCACGTACGAGAAACTTTGGGGCGACGAAGAGAATTTAATTGGTCGCAGCGTACCCATTAATGAACACGCTGCGCTGCGCGGAGATCTGTTTGTGCGATTTACTAATAATAGCCCGTGGTCATCATTGATGGCCCTGTCCCGCATGACGATTTACCAACATCTCCTGCTCAAAAACCCACATGGAACTCCGGAGAAACAAAAGGCACTCGTCAAGCGCAGCGGGGAATACGTGCGGCTTGTTGAGTTTTTTACACGATTGGGCATGCTTTCGGTACATTATGATCGCTGTTTGGGCACGCTCAAAGGTGGCGTTGATGAACAAAGTCTGCAAGATTACCAAATCCTTCGGGAAAGCGTTGGGGGCGTGGAGTTTTTTCTTCGAAAGTATGGGAAAAAACTATTGGATGCGGTTCCGAAAACCAAACCCTACGTCGAAGCCCTTGAAAACCTTTACCAGAAGTGCGTCATTCTGTGCGAAAGTCCTGAATTCTACGAAGCCATGCACCGGGCGGAGAAACGAAATGCATTTTCCGAAACCGTTGTATCTCCGCCCGACATGACAGATAGAATTAAGGGGGCATACAGGCAATTTACGGATGGAGACGTGACGCCGCGTGCTGAAATTAAACGCCCGCAACTTGATGCCTTGACAGGAAACTACGATCAAATTATTTCTGCAATGAAAGATTTCTCATTCGACCAAACAAGCAAACCTTACGACTACGCAGGAATTTTCTATGCCAAGGAATTGATGTCTCGTTTGCCGCTGGCCAACGATTCATTTTGGACACAAGGGAATCCGGAAACCCATATACAAAAAGTTGTCATTTTCGATGTTTTTATAAAAAAATTGGCTGAGCACATGGCGAATAGCTTTTCGTCCGTTACAGAGGGCGCGCTTGGAAGCCGATACTCTTGGCTCGAAACGCAAATTGTGGACTTAGATAATGCGAAACTTCCGTGGCGTGTCGCGGCTCCCTTTGCGGCGGAGGTGGAAAATCTTAGGCAAATCACCTTTCGTCTAGTAACCATGCCCGGTGGGCTTGGCGGTGTACCGGATAATAGTTTGTCCGAACAGTATTCTTTGGGCTGTCCAGGACTTGAGGCATTTGCCAAGAATGATGCATGCAAATCCATGTCCGCCGTCGACCGCGAACGGCTGCAAAAAGTACTAAATCTTTACAAACAACGAAAGTCGCTGGTCTTGGACTTTTCAATGTCCGCCGGGAAGTGGCACAACGGTATACGCGAATACTCCCATTATTACGGGGGCGACACTGATGACTGCTTGAGGCTATGGCACCTCTTTTCGGAAGCATGTCCGAACATCAAAATGATAACCGCGGATAAAATTCGAAACGTACACAACGAGAAAGAAACCGCGGCAAATGATAAGTTTTTCGATGAAAGAAAGTATGCATATTTTTGGGCGGGATCCATTAATGATAAGCGCTATACATTTTCAGATGAACATGCACATTGGGAATCCATTCGCAGAATCTTGGAAGGCATTTCCGGCATAAATCTTGTTTATAATACCGAGGATCCACATTCTCCTCCGGGTGTACGGCTTCTAGGTGCTTGCATCCAATCCGACCAACTCTCCCGCTTGTGGGATTATCACAATAGATCTGATTACGAGCACCAGAGAATTTACAACGATGAAAATCACATATCCGCCCTGGATCCTAAAACAGTGGTTTATAATCCCGTGCATGTGTGTAGAGGCGAGGGAATTCCGGAGACGATAGAATATTATCCCCGTGAATTTCTTAAAAGAGGAGCCGTATCATTTGCCGAACACCCTTTGTTTTACGAAATCGGGAAAGCCCTTTCTGCTCCCGGCGCACAAGTATATTCACTTTTGGACATCATTAATACGCGCTCAGATCTTTTTACAAATTACGGTTGTTGCATTTCGCAACGCACGGGTTGGAGCCGGGACGACAAACTACACGGGAATGCGATGCTCTTTATGCTTTTGGATAACCTGTTGTTTGCAAATTTTAAGCCATCCGAACGACCCCATCCAACAGCATCTCCCGGGAGAAGGCACTGCTATTACTCGATGGACGGGAAACTCTTCGAAGAAAGGCCGTTTGCCAGCCGACCGATCTTTTCCATTGAGGACGAAATTCGTAAGAACCCGCAAAAATTGTTCGGAGTTTTACAGGACACATACAATTCTGCCCAGCGCCTCTATCGGGAAATGCGACCATTCCAACGGCCGGATGTTCGTGCTATTTGCTACGTGGAGCACCTTGTCCACAAATGTCAGAAAATCCACATGAAGGTCAACGGCTCACCATTTGGCATTACAGGAGATTCTGCTTTTCCATCCCGGGAGAAAAGATTACAGCAACTTGAAGAAGTAGGAAAAAAATTCGGCCGCGCACTAAGCGATAGCGAACGGGCTATTTTACACCTGGCCAAAGCAGAACTCGCCGTGGAACAAATGGGATTTTTGGGCGATGATTCCAAAATTGCAGAAGCGGACGATGCGGTTCTCGTTGGATTTTATGAGAACGTTTTCGGCTTTCGCGCAATGGAATTGGAAGGAATACCAAATTCTTGCTACGAAACCATTTTGGGCGCCGTCACGGAATTGGGTTCCCGTTTGTGCGAGGATCCAGATAGGCTGAAACGTACCGAAACGCAGATATTGGAAAATTTTGGCCGGCACATTGGTGAGACGGC
The DNA here is from genome assembly GCA_031278455.1 of Puniceicoccales bacterium. GTDB lineage: Bacteria > Verrucomicrobiota > Verrucomicrobiia > Opitutales > JAIRLM01 > JAIRLM01. Next base: position 51,011 of record JAITKJ010000016.1, read on the forward strand.
GCCGGATAATTCATGGGTGGATTTTAGTAATTTTCATGTTTTTTGGGGTGGGCAGGAGTTGCAGCCAGCGACCGCATTCACCAGCACGAATGAATTCAAACGCATTTTTGGCATGGAAAATTACGAATTCGTTAATAAAGGACATGAGACATCTTTCGTTCATCCCAACTATGGAACTGTCAAACTTTTCTTTGGCCGAATCAACGTCAAATTCGAAGAACAGGACCAATGGTGGCAATATGCCAATACAAAAGTTCTGCGTTCTAATCTCGAATTCCCAGCATGGATAGAGAGCGAGCCCTATGCCGTGTGGATAAACTCCGAAGGCCAATTGCAAATACGAGACCAAAAGGATCCGAAAATTATCTATTTTCAAAGTAAAGGAGACGGCGATGATTGGAAATTGGAATGCACATTTGAACCGTACAAAGGCTTATTTCTAGCAGTCGGACACAAATCGGATGATGCGACGTGGCTCACCAACTTCGAAAATGAGGAAAATTGCGCCTTCTTTGTGGATGCCGACAACAAACTGCAAAAGGTCTGGGTACCTCGTTATGGTTTAAGTTTTGAGTTACGCGATGGCAAATGGATGCAGCGGGGCACGAATTTTCAACTGGTGGATGCGCCAAATATCCAATTGGGCGAAAATAATGTTAAATCAAACCCCCTGGGCACCTATAAGAGCGCGATTTTTCTGCATAACACAAAAAAGCCAAATTCTTATAAAATTTTAATGCCACATATTGGTTTTGGCAAGCGAGAAGAGAATGACGAGAGACCAGCCAAACATACGCACAGCATTTCTGGGCTCGACCCATTAAATCCCGGAATATGTACCGACATCATACCGCCGTCCATTCATCACCCATTCATGGGATCGGGATCCGTAGTCGAAGCTCATTTTGAGCAACATCGGAGAAACGACCGACCAACGACCAAATTGGATGGCTTGTCCAACGACGGAAATTTACAATTGGGCGTCATCTTTCTCATGCAGGAAGACTACGACCGGGCCGCTGAATATTTCAAACGGCTTCACGCCGGAGTTCCCCTCTCGCCGGCTCACCATAAACTCCTAATAGACTCGCTCCTTAAATGGCCGATAATGAAAGGATACTCGGGGAAGGCCGCAGCCGTCCACATGCTCCTGCTGGAAAAATGGTCGGAGATGTACGGTCTTGATAGCGAGGACATCGCAAAACTCAAATGTGAAAATGATAGGCTGCGATTTGAAGATAACCCATTGGCCCCACTCTTAATAGCATACCTCGTAAATCTGCCCTCCATTCCTCTCCAGCTACGCATGGACCCCTTTCATGAACGGCGGCTTTTTGAGCACCTGGAATGCGTTGGTATTTTTCCAGGGTTGAAGACGGGGGAGCCAATCATCGCCAAGCGTGTGCTGTCGCTTGACCACCTTACTACGACGAAGGAAATTCCCGATGCGGACAGGGCCATAGTAGAACGACTACAGCATTACGATCCGCTGTTGTCTGGAAACAGAGTACTTGGCGCGGAAGTTGAAGCTGTCGCGTGTGCCCTTGTCGCCCCCATGGACCCTTTTCAAGCTCTGCCAATGCAAAATGAACTCTTTAGCGTAGAGAACCCCTTGGGCAAGCTGCGAAAGGCGCTTTTGGATTTTCGTAGTAATTCGCCACCTGATCCGGAAAGTTCGCTTCATCTTAACGCAGATGCCTACGCGGAAAAATTAAGTCAGGATGACCGCGATAACATTGGCGATGCATTCAAGAAATCCATTGAGGAGCTCAATGGCGAAATTCAAATCGGCGCCAAACAGCTGGCACTTAAGCGGGCAAGAAACGAACAACTCGGGAAAATGTCACACGATTATGCCAAAATTTGCGCAGACATTGAGAACTGCCGGCAAAGAATGCGCAAAACAACACGGGATCAGCACGAAAAGCTCGTCGGCTTGGTCAACAAACCGCATCCCATGCTGGCTACGCAGAACGTTGCCATTTGCGCTACTCCAATCAAGCTCAAAGCGGTCATCGCCGTCTTCGGCCAATTTGCGACACAAGTCCCACCGGATGTCGCGCGCTTTTTTCATTTTCTCCAAAAATATAACCCGAACATCACCGTGGACGACGTGCGCCAAATTAGTGAACATGCTCATAACTACATGCGGCACAAAATCATGTTCCGCCGTATGGCGAATCTACTACAAGATATCCAAGATCTCTCCAACGCGGGGCAAGGTGATAATACCCTGCTATCGGCCCTCCAAAGCCGCTTATTCGACCATTTAGAGGAGTGGGAGGAGACCTATGATCCAGAAAGTTACCCCTATGCACTCCTGAATGAATACGCGAGCGGTAAACATGCCCGACGTGCACAAATCGATATCCTCCGGAAGCTGTGTGAGAACTTAACCGTTGAAAATTCAGTGGATACGGTCGTACAAATGCAGATGGGTGCCGGAAAGACGAGCGTCGTCATACCCATCTATGCGTCACAGGCTGCGCGCCACGGAAAACTTGCCTTTATTTGCGCCCATAATCGATCGCAGTTTGACGCTCTCTGTGGAGAATTGGCATCAGGCCTCTCGCGGCTAAATATGCGTGTTGTTCCGATAAAGTTTACCCTTCAGGAAACGAGCGAGCCTCGGAATTTGTCCTGGCTTTTGCAGGAAATGCAAACGGCGCTGCAAGAAAGGGATCGGACGTTCATCATCGATCCCACCACCATCGAAACACTCGAGGCGCAATTCAAACTCCTGGCAAGGACTCCACAGCGGAATGAAACGGATGAGTTTTGCTTTAACACACTGATTAAATTTTTCGCCTATCTTCAAGAGAACGGATTATTCATCGGCGATGAAATTGACCGCATCCTCAATCCTCAGGAATACCTAAACGTGTCCTTGCCTCAGGCAAATGGCCTAGTGGCGGAAATGCTGCAGGAGGATTTGGATTTCATCAGTGACATGATCGTTTCGTTAGGGGAAATTTGTCCAGAATTTTTGCAAAATCAGCAGCACCTTATGTCGTCGGAGCGAGTTCAGGAGGTGCTACAGCAGCTGTCCGAAATGGTGCTCGAAAAAAATTTTGCTATCCAACTGTCCCCAAAAATGCACGCTTCATTTCTCAAATATGTCCTCGGCCAATACGATAACCTTCCAAAGAATGAGGCCGACATGCAACGGGAAGCGGATGAGTTTTTGGCATTTTTCCGGCAACAAAAGGACCAAGCAACCGCCGAATTGCAAAAATCCATCGGTCGCATACTTATGGCCAGGGGGTTGCTGAGCACGCTGCTACCCCACCTTTTCACGCAAAAATATAACCAAAATTTCGGATTTGGTCCCGATGGCGCATGCATTCCATTTAAGGGCCCCAATGAGCCAAACTTGGGTAGCGAGTTTAAAAATTGCTACCAAACGGCTTGCTGCTTTTTTGCTGGAATCAGCATTGATGGCATTCCCATGCGGATGATTAAAGGCTATGCGGATATGTTGTCACGACTTACAGCCGATGAAGACGATCAACGGAAGGCGTTCGATGAATTTAACGCAATTTTCAAAGACTGTGAGTACGAGGGCCGTCCGGTTACCATCGATTTGCTAATAACCACAGCAAATTCTTCCGAAAAAGAAAAAATTTACAAATGCATGTGGGAATTTCTTCGGCAAGGTGACCGAGTTGGCGAACGGCAAGTAGTTGCGCGAATTTTCGCCAAAGGGAGTATCCATTTTTCCACCCAATCCGTCGAAAGCAAATCGGCGCAATTTCCACAATTGTTCAGCCGCACTGTTGGGTTTTCGGGAACCATATCCAATCGGGACGTATATAATTTCGAGAAAGTATGTATCCAGCTTCAAGAAGGCAGCGATGGACAGGTCATTGCCCGGAATTGCGAGCTCATGGGCATCGATACGCATCCTATCCATTTTGTGGACAATGAAGGTGTGCGACCAACGGCAAAAATGTTGCTGGAAAACTATGCCAAGTCTTCGGATACGAAGCGCCTGCGGGCGCTTATTGACGGCGGAGCCCTACTTAATGGTCAGCACCCAAGGGATGTGGCACGGGATATTTTGGCTTTTACCGAAACGAACACTTCAGGGGTACAGCACGTACTTTATTATGATCCAGACACGCAATCATTTTTTGTCCTCAGCCGGGGCCAGATTGAGCCAGTGGAAATTCGTCCAATGGACCGTGCAACCCTGGCGGCCGCGGTCGGCGACCTTAAAGCCCTTTTTGTGTACTACGATGAGCAACGCTGTACGGGCACGGATCTACCGCTTCCCAGCACTTGCGAAGCCGTTCAGACGATAGACCCCAGCTGGTCGACGATCGACCGCAACGCCCAGGCAAACATCCGCCTCCGCGCCTTTCGCAGCTCGCAAATCATCAAGTACGTGGCCCTGGAGAAATCCCGGGAACATTTTTTGTGCCTAACCGGGACAAAGGAACCAAGCATTGCCGATATCTACGTAACCCTGCTGCTAAATCAATTGCGCAACGTCACTCAGCAACAAGCCCTAGCCAGCTTCGATAAGGTGGATACGATCATCGATGATTTTATCTGGCGAACGACAATCAAACTAGCCAGTGACCGGGAACGGCTTACAGCTTTTACCAATGCCATCGCGGAACTGTTGACCAAAGTGGATGACTTTTCCCGCGAGGCCATGTTTTTCGAGCTCACTCGAACGGTGGAACTCCGCGAAGCCGTTGAATTCTATTGGAATCAAAAAGTACAACTGTTACGGAAAAAGTTGGATGAAGTGCAAATGTCGCAGCTCCTCGATGCTCAAACTCTAAAATTTAACGAAGCACAGAAGAGAATTCTCAGCGGGACCACTGGCATACACATAACAACCAGTGCGGGCGGTTACACCAATAATATCGACGCGTCCGTGCAAGTTGAAGTGCAACAACAGACTACGGTGGAAGTCAATTGCAACATTTCCGTTAATCTACAGTTAGAAAATTTCGTAAATCGAGTTACCGGTGGTGAATTGCGGGACCCACGGGAGGAAGACTTGCTCGTCGTCGACGGCCCAACGGACATACACGCCTTTTTCACCGATAGAAGTCGTTCGATTCGCGATCAAATTGAGAAACACGGAGGACCCATGAGCCAAGCGGACCGGGACATTTATTTCCAATTCGCCAAATGTTTTCCAAATGACTTATTCCTTAGCATCAATTTCGCCCAATCTTGCAAAACGGAACGCACCATCTTCGACAGCACACAGAAACATTGCACCTACCTGGTTATTACGTGGGACAATGAAAAGTCTAGCCCGCGTGCAGTCGCCATCTCCAAGCAGGAGTACAACACTCTGCGCAAACACGAAAGTAATTTGCAGAACTGCTGCATCTACCTCGCCGGGACCGGGACGTGCCTCTACGGACAACTTCCGGAACCGCTTAAGGAATTCCGTCAGCGGAAATTGTGCGAAACAGCGGTTTTTAACGCTAATATATCCTACCTTCTCCGGGAAAACAGCGACCTCGTTGCCCAGGTAATGGCTGCCAATGGAAACGGAGACCATGACCAAGAAATACTAAAATTGCGACAAGATTTTCTCCTTTTCCGAACCTGCAAACAAGACAGAGAAGATGTCAAAATTACAATTTCTCACACTCTGTCCCTCGGAATGGGCCATGGTAAGACATGGCCGAAGAATCAGGTTAAAATCCCCGCGGTGGACGATATACCCATTCCGCTCGATCGGCCAGATGAAATTTCAAAAACGGAAGTATTACAATCCGCGAAAACTGAGAAAACACTATGCCCCCGCTTGGCCATCGCGCTTACCGTTATTGCCGCCTTACTGCTCGCCGCTGCGGCCGCTGCGCTGGTGTTCACAAATGTCATTGGCGTTCTCGCCCTCGGTATTTGGGGTTATGCCATTCTTTTTTCCCCGGGCGCCATATTTGCCGTCGTCGCCATTGCCCTTTGGACTCCACGCCGAGTGGTCGCCGTTGCATAGGCAACAAGACAGATTGCAAGCCAACCAAATTCATTCTTGGAATCTTAACTTCCTGATTAGCCACTCTCCAGGAATACATCATGTGTGTCGACATGGGTAAGTGCGCGCGTAAAAGGGTTGTATTTGCGGAAGATCTGATTAAATTGGATAAAATTGGGGGTTGATTTTGAAGAATGTCCTTTTTCCGCGGTTTAGCGACGACACACTTTGGTGGAAGATTTCTTTCGGTACCGTTCTTATGTTCATTCCAGGGGTAAATTTGCTCGCGTTTGGCTATCTGTACCGGTTTCTGCGATTTCCCAAGTTTGCAACGGATGGTGGCATCAGCCTTCCGCAGTGGGAGGATTGGCGGCGTCTTTTTGTTGACGGCATACGGCTTGCTATTTTCATATTTGTCTATGTGTGCACCGCATTTGGGTTTTCTTTTTTCACGCAGCACTTCTTTTATTTCGGGAGTTTATATCACGCATGCCCACATTTGACTCGAATTTTTCCATTTTTTATGGTTATTTTCCAGCCACTGTTTCTTGTTGTACTTGCAATTTATCAACAGCGTGAACGACTTCGGGATCTCGCAAATATCCAGGTTATCGCCACTCGCCTAAAGTATGTGTGGTGGCCGATGCTTTGGCCGGCACTTGGTTTTTGGGGGCTACAGGCGGTGTGCGGCGTTCCATATGGTGGTGTATGTTTTTATGGCATTGCGTGGTTTGCTGGCTTTGGCATTCTTTTCGCATGTTTCAATGAGCTTCTTCGCCATTATGGCGATCGCATGGAAGATGAGAATGACGCAGCGTAGTTTTGGAGCATTTCCTTGCAATGAGCTTTCCATAATTTACCCAGCTAAAATATACAAGCCGATCATTGAGGACTGGTTTTTTCGTGAATCGCATAATTGAGCAAACGGTATTGCATGGCCTCAATAAGGTGTCGTGTATCCACGCATTCCGTTCCTTCTAGGTCGGCGATGGTCTGTGCAACGCGAAGAATTTTCCCATAGGCCCTAGCGGACAGGGCACCGTTATCCATCGCCTGCCGCAAAAGCGACTGTTCCTGCTCTCCGAGTGGACAAAAGCGACGCAGCTGGTTTTCGCCCAACCGGGCGTTACATGAAAACGTATGATTTTTGTACCGAAAAATTTGCACCTGCCTAGCTCGTTCGACGCGCTCGCGAATTTGCTCCGACGTTGCCCGTAGCGTATTTTGAGTTTCCGTGAGTGCGGCCGCTGGCACCGGTGGAACTTCAATGTGCAAATCAATGCGATCCAGAAGCGGACCGCTAATTTTGCCCAAGTATTCCTGAATTTGCCGTTGGGAACAGCGGCAGCGATGGATTTTTGATCCGTAGTAACCACATGGGCAGGGATTCATGGCGGCAATGAGAGTAAATTCGCAAGGAAATTTTACCTTTCCGAAACTGCGGGAGATGACAATTTTACCGCTATCCATTGGCTGCCGCAGGGACTCCAAGGTCGTACGAGAAAATTCCGCCAATTCGTCCAGAAACAACACGCCATGGTGGGCAAGGGAAATTTCTCCTGGATGGGGATTACTGCCACCACCAACTAAACCAACCCGACTAATTGTGTGATGGGGTGCGCGAAACGGCCGGGAAAAATGTCGAATTTCTTCCCCGTGCATCTGCCCCGCCGCCGAATAAATACCAACAATATCAATAAATTCCTCCGTCGTCGGCAGAGGCATGATGGTCGGAATGCGTTGAGCAAGCATGGATTTGCCGACGCCGGGGCTGCCAATCATGAGCATGTTATGTCCGCCCGCCACGGCAATTTCGGCCACTCGCTTGACTCGCTCCTGGCCAACGATGTCGGAAAAATCCAATAGTTCCAGATTTGCGGGCTGATTATGATCAAATTTGGTGTTCCGCACGAATGCCTTGGTTTCCCGCTGTGCCTGCGCGTTGAGTCCCAACAATCTGATTGCTTCGGCCAATGTTTCAACTCCATAGATTTCCGCGCCGTCGATTAGGGCCGCCTCACGGGCTGATTCTAATGGAAGCAAAACGGCCCGCCTGCCCATGTGTCGTGCCTGAATGGCCAGTGCGATAGCTCCGCGAATGGGCAAAATACGTCCAGATAAACTCAATTCCCCGGCAACGAGAAAATCATCGCCACATTCCACGGAAATTTGACCACTCGCCCAAAGCATGCCCAGCGCGATGGGGAGATCATAAATGGGACCTTCCTTGCGCATGTTCCCGGGAGATAGGTTTATGGTCGTCCGAGTGTGTGGGAGTTTGAATTTGCTGCTTTGCAGGGCAGAGCAAACACGGTCCAAAGATTCCTTCACCGCTGCGTCAGGGAGTCCAACAAGCACGAAACGCAATTCTCCACGCTCGCCCATGTTGATTTCAATTTCAACGGGATAGGAATTAACCCCCCAGAGCGCACCGGAATGAATTGTCGACAACATAATTAAAATAATAACCCATTGCCCGCAAAACTGGAAACAACTTTCTAAAAAGTTGCCATAAAAGCTATATTTTCTTAAAGCTTGCTTATGTTGCGCAACGGCATAAAATAATATTAACTATGGGCTCTATACATGGTCGGTATGATAGATTTGCATCTGCGTTTATTAACCAAAATAATGAACTAGCTCTTTCTTCAGCGGGTGGATTAGGGCTTACTTCACCAACGAAAATGCTGCAACGAAAAACAGAATCCATTATCCCTAAAAACATGACCAAGGAATTGTTCGCAGAATTTTTGATGACCGAAAGAGGCTATAGTTCCATGGCCGTTGCCATGAAACACGTGCCCCACTTCGGTTTCACTCAAAGAAATGTGTGTAAAAGAATTCAGAAGACACTGCAAAATGATCAGTCGCATTTAGTAGATCTTTCAACGGCACAGGTCGGACTGGGCAAACGAAACACTGTCGAAAACTCACAAAAAAAACCACCGTCACACACTCATGGTGGGCCATTTAGTAAGCTGAGGCGGTTATTTAAGTTCGCTGGGCCGACTAAATCGAGCCTTATATCTGAACTTAAGAGCGAGAGACGTACGTCTGCTGTACAAAAATACGATCTTGCGGGTTTGGCTATGATCGGCGCACGAGAGATGGAAAAGGCTGGCGTCTCGGCCTCGACAGGCCGTTTGGATCACGATAGAATTATTCAAAGAGAGTTTACAAATTCATTGAAGCATATGACCGAATTTCTTGGTAGGCAACAGCCAGATGTTCGCGAAAAGATTCTCAAAGCCCTAGCATCCAAAGATTGTACGGCGATTATGGGGTTTCTACTCAACGCTGCGAGGATGAATTTAGATTCTACCGAAACAAGTAAAATATTCAATAGCCTTGCAACTGCCTTGAAGTCTCGAAATCGCCAATTAGCCATATCATTTATCGTGCAGCGCCAGGAAATGCAACTTCCAATAAGTAATACTTTTCTAGATGATTTATGCCTGAAGCCGACATCGAGTCGTTCGTATATCAATTTTAATGCTGAAGAACTCATTCAGTCCAATGAAAGAATGAAAGTGAATTCGTCGTTTGGTAGCGAGCACGAATTAAAAGAAAAAATTATCACCTTTTTGGATGGTCCTGAGGTTGGAGGAAAAAATTTTTTCACCGATGCAAACTTTGAAGAAAAACTGGAGGCGGTAGCTGAAAAGCTTGTGGGTCTTACGTTATTCATTGATATGTCAAGAAATTTCCAGTATTGGGAATTAGCATTTGGCGAACGAAAAATTAGCTTGGATGGTTGTCCCCGCGAAGTTGGTGGAGCGGTGAAATTTTTTTTGAGAAAACTGAAAGATTCTGGACTTACGCCAGAGGCGTCACTTAACGCATTGAAATCAATTTGCCGTTATGGCTGGGTGCAAGGAGAGTCCGCAAGGCCTCTAGTGAGCCACTCTGAGGTATTAATGGAATCCGGCGAGGACAACTGTAATATTAACGTGTTCGTGCTACCAAACATAATTGCTGGAGGAAAAACTAAATTTGAGTTTTCAAATACTGGGAATATAAGAGTGACATCGCAGTTTACTATCGACAGCACACTCATGACTTGCAAAGATAATATACGTCGCTTGGAAAATGATACAGACAAACCGAACGTTGACCTAGCGACCTCATACGCTATTGGATTTACGTCAATTGAATGTACGCCAGAAGGGGGGCACACCATATTGGATTCTATGCTGGCTCTTCGTATTTGAAAATTGCAAGGAGTCCATTGTGCGTTGATTTCAGTTTATGCGATACGCGACAAGATGGCGGAATTGGCATAGAAAAATAAGAAAAACGACATGCTGATTTTATGCAAGACGCTTTGATCGGTTTATTTTTTTTTATTAAGCTCAACATCAATCAATTGCTCGTATTTGTCGTAAATTTCCTTTCTCGCAGTTTCTATTGCTTCTGCAGCGCTTTCTCCGCTTTTTATCTTCTCTTCCACTTTTTGTTTGAACTGCGCTGGATAGGTCTCACAACACTCTGAGTTGATTTTTTTTGCAATCTCTGTTTGCGACAACCCAGTTTTCCGAGCTTTTTGCTTTATCCACACGTCGCGGCGGTGTATTTCCGTCAGCATCGCTCGGGCAATAATGTCTCTATTTTCTTCCGAAATAGCGCCAAGGGTATAACTTGTTATTATGTTGTTAATTTTTCCGTGTGTGCTGTATTCGTTTTGTTGATCCTGCGCTAATTTTTCGAGTATTTCCCGATCCTGTGTCGCTAGGATTACTCGTGCAGCCTCGTATTTCTCTGTTGGTGTGCCATCATTACTAGACGCATGTAGTGCATCCTTTAACCTCATGCTGTATGTTGAGACATACTTATTTTTTATTTCCTTTTCTGCCTTTGCCGGCGTAATATCAGTACCATATTGCAAGTTGATTTCATCGCAAACCTGACCAAGTTCGGTCTTGTGATTTCGTTCTGCGACATACGCATTAATCCCAATGTCGATTATTTCCTGTTCCTTTTGGCGAAGATCCTTTCTTATTTTTTCAATGTCTGCATCCTCTAGCTTACCTTTCTCCTTCAGCTTTGCTTGTAATGCAGCCTTGTATTCGGCGAGGTGGTCCCATTGGGGAGATTTAGTGTAGGCACGTATTTCTTGTTCTGCCAAATTTATTCCACTGAGCCCCAATACCAAGTGGCCTTTTTCTCCTTTGGCTTTAGATAGCCTAGCGTGTTGTTCAATTTGCCATTTTTTCTGACGCTTCTTTTCGAGTATGAGCTGCTTGGCGATCAATTCCCTATCTTCACAATCTGCAAGTTTATACTCGTGCTCAATTTTTTCAATCTCAACGTTTATTTTTTCATCTCTTTTCTGACACGCCGCAGTTTTGGTGGCGTCAAGTGCAGCACTGTCTGCGCGACGAAGTTGTTCGGCTGCCCCTGCCACATTCCCGCCGTTGGAGTGCATCGCCTCTTTGAGTCGTTTGTGATAATTGCCACCGCCTTTTAATTTTTTTTCAACGGCTTCCTGTGTTATGCTCAGCGCTTCCTGGTCATTTATGCGGTCAATTTCAGTTTGGAGAGTTTCATCATGTTCTTTTTTGGCCTTTAGTATTTCTTCGGCCTTATCGTCTGGTACGCCGTGCATTGATTTTATTTCTTCAAGCTGGTTCACGTGGGCGCGCTTGCTTACAATTTCTGGCTCTATTTGTGCGCGAAATTCTGCTTCTTTTGTTTGCAATAAAGTTTTTTTCCCGTCCTCTGAAGCATCGTTATATTCGGAAGATTTTTTGAATTCTTCAAGTTTTTCATTCACTTGGCGTTCTATCTCGCGTTTGTCCGCGGAGAGATCAGATGATTCTTTTATGCGGCCGTGGATCTTTCCTGCGATAACTTCGATACCTTTCATGACGAAGAGAGCTCCGGCGCCCAACACCAAAAGAAGTATAGTGCCTATGGCGAAGATGCCATCACTTAAAACAAGCAACAAGACAATGACCAGAACAACCGCAATAACCACGAGAACTTCCTTCCAGTGTGCTTTGAACCAGTTTCCGATTTTTGACATTACGCCCGATTTTTCGATTCCAGCTTCGATATCAGCGGGCTGCGTATCCACATGCGATATGAGCGACTGATCCGTTGCCGGGTTAGCACTTGTCTCTTGTGTATTTATTTCGGTTGTGCCGTCTATCGAAACGGTATCAGCAGCCGTTTTTTTGCTTTGATCAATTTCTTCGACTGGCGCGGCTTCGCCTGATGGATCGATTTTTTCTGCTGAACCAGCCCCGGCTGTTGAATCAGATTTCAGTGCTGAATCAGATTTCTTGGCTGGACTAGTTTCTTCTGCTGGCGTACTTTCTGGTTTGTTATGTTTGAATGCTGCGGTGGCACAAATAGCCGCTTTTACACACGACGCAATTCCAATCACGGACACAATTGCTATTATCGAAAAAAGTACAGCTCCAGCTGCATACGAAAAGAAATATGCGATGTTTGCAAATAGAACACAGATAAGGGCAATTGATACAACTGCAACCAGTGCGTACCCAATCGCTTTCACGATTCTTAAAGGCTTTGAAGTGGTCGTTTTTACATCATCAAGCGCATCGTTAAATTTACCAGCTACCCAATCTTTAGCCTTAGTTGTTTTTTGTTTAACGCCATCCCAGGCGCTACTCAAATATGAAGTCCCTCCGGTCGGAGCAGCTTGAATACTCACAGAAATAATTTTACTTTTCAGGGAATAACTTCGCAAGAAGATTACCACTTATTCGTGAATGAGGCGAACTTTAACGAAGATTGCTTGAAGGACGGCAGTGTTCATCTGCCTGAAGAGCTGTTCCGTTTTCTGGAAAATACATTTCCGGCGAGGCTTTGTGTGGCATGTTCTGGCGGAAGCGATTCCGTGGCGCTTTTGGTTCTGTTATGCAAAGAAGCATCGCTGCGCGACCGGTTGATCGTTTTGCACTTCAACCACAGGACACGCGGAAATACCTCCGATGGCGATGCTGATTTTGTCAAAAATTTTGCCAGTGCCGCACATGTGCCAATCGTTGTTGGTCATCTGAATGACGATACACGTGGCTATTTTGGCGAAGATTTGCTGCGACGCCACCGGTTTTATTTTTTTCGCCGGGAGATGTCCAAATTGGACACACCATATCTGCTTACCGGGCACAATAGAGATGATGTGATTGAGACTTTCCTCATGCGTTTGGCTCGTGGGTCGTCCGTCGACGGATTAACAGCGCTACGGGCCGTTGAACACCGGTGCGATGGCTACATATACGTGCGACCATTGCTCTCATTTTCAAAAAATGCATTGCGCGAGTATCTTTTAAAGATGCACATCCTGTGGCGTGAGGATTCGAGCAATGCCTCGGAGTGTTATCTGCGCAATCGTGTGCGCCACAAACTCATTCCCGCGTGGAAAAACATTGAGTCGGGGCGATCTTTAGAATCCTGCCTGTTGCACGCACGTGCCTTGCTTGTGGAGGATGCAGATGCTCTAAAGGAGTTGAGCGAGGGCTGTTTTCGTGCGATCTGCCATGAAAATCGCCTTGATTTGGAGGCCTTGCGGCGACAGCCCATAGCCGTTTTACGGCGGGTGTTGCATTTATTTTTTTTGAATAATGGCCGCGTTTTGGAACGTGCTTTTATCGACCATTTACTAGACTTGTGTCAAGTTGGCGAGCCATTTAAGGCGTCGGTCACAACAGACTTGGTGTGTGTGTCCACGGGTCGTGAAATTTATTTACAGTATCTGCACCGTTCGTCAACATTATAGTCAGATGGCAAAATTGATTGTATGGAGAACAGATGGCTTCTTGCTTTGGTGTAGATCGCCTTCGCACGGCCAACAATCTGCAAATTTCATCGAGATATACAATTTTGCTGTTTTCATAACCGCATTAAGCGGTGATGGTTTTAAGAAAAAGATAGCCATGGATATACTCAGGCAGCTTTATAATGTGGATAACGGCGTGACGATGCGCGATAAATTTCTTTATAGCGCAAATGTCGCAGAATGTGTTGGTGGCAATAACGAAGCATGTAAGTTTGGCATCATCGAATATGCGTGTGCGCAATGCTTTCCGGATGCCGCAATTGCCATCCTGCATGATTATTATGACTAATGCAATGTGGCGCTGGCGATTGGAAAACAATCGAGGCCAGACCGAACGTTGGGGTTTCATTGCCGGCCCGCGGCTGGGTTCGGCCAAAAAATTTCGATGCCGTTACTGAGGTGTGTATCGGAAACAATCAAAATTACAGCGGAACCTCCCCCTAAGATA
>JAITKJ010000007.1 GCA_031278455.1 Puniceicoccales bacterium
AGGAATGTATTGGCGCATTTGGTCCCATAAATGGGAGAGGTACTGCATGGGTAACTATGCTAGGTATCTTAGGCGTAGTGGCAAATGTATTTCCGCCAATTGTCTTCGATTACGCAAAAATACCTGGTTTTCTTATGGATTTTGTTGAAGAATTCCCCGCCAAAAAAGCAGTTAACAGTGGGGACGCGATTGCGTTGCGATTTGCGGCTAGTCTTAGAGTAGCAGCTCTACAGGCACAGCTAGGGAAAGATCTAAAACTTAAATCGTTTCGGGCGCCGGCACAGATGCAAAAACTGATAACACCACCCGCAGCCCAAAAGGGAGGAGGGGCTGCTTCTGCTAATAGGGGACAAGCACGGAAAAAAGGACAGGCTTCAGCCGCAAAATCGACATCTCTCGCGGAATCTACTCGCTCCTCGTCAGATTGCGGGCCAGTGCCGCAGCCAGTACCGCAGCCAGTACCGCAGCCAGTGCCGCAGCCAGTACCGCAGCCGGCGCCACAAACAACGGCAGATCCGAGAGTCATATCGCCCTTGCAAGCGCAAGAAATGCAGGCGAAGCGAGAAGCGCATGCAAAGGCGATGGCGAGAAAGGTTGTTACGTGCAGAGATGGCTCGCGAATTTTTCTTAGCAGTGATGCCTCATCCATGTATCACGACGTAATTAGCGACGAAGAAAGAGAATTGATATGCGACTATGCTTCGACTCGCCAGGGGAATTGTTACGGACGGACGGGTCTTGTTCTCGGAGATAAGATTGTGGAAATATCTTTTAAAGACGCTGAAAATCTCGATCTAAACACCGGATTTTATATCACAAATATAAAACTTACGCCTCTGCCTGAAAATCATAAGTTTGCTTTAACGAAGGAGGAAAAAGATAGTGAACGCCTGCACCAAGATGGGAACTTTATCAGAGTTACTCGAGGTGTTATGGAAGATTTGGAAAGGATACTGGAAGGGCCTCACGGTAGATTTGTAAAGGTATCTGAGGTAAATGATATTGTGAAAAAACTCATTCGTGAATGTAGGGATAAAAAAAATCGGGATTCCGTCCGAACGGTAAGTGAAGAAGGTTCTCATGAAACAATACACTACTTTGGGGCAGGTAAGCGAAAAATGGCATTTGGTCTGTGGTTACCCCACGGCGGGGACAGAGTTTCATTCGATGCTGGAGGAGTACGTGATTCGCTCGAGATAGCGAAACGCATATGCTACGTTCCCTAGGAAGAGGAATAAAAATAAACTTAGGACTGGAAACGAAAAACATTCCAGTCTTTTTTACCAATGGCGAAAAGGAGGACAGGACGCACGCAGAGGGCAGAGGTGAATTCTCTGCGGAAACGGATGGAAGCGAAGGACGAGAAAATAAGAGGATGTGCATGACTCCATATTCGCCACCCCAGTTTATTTGGCCATTCCCAAATGTCTCCTGGAATATGCCAGCAAAGACGCCTAAGGGATCATTTAATCCTTGTGTGTCCTGAATTTGGCTGCCATTATTCCATTCCATGGGAAATTTGGCCACCGGCAAAATTCTTGTCACCGGCGCCGCCGGGTTCATTGGAAGCGTACTCGTGGCGGAGTTGAATGGTCGCGGATACAAAAATATTATTGCGAGCGATTACTTGGGCAGGGATGAGCGATTCCTAAATTTGGTCGGTCTGCGCTTCGAGGAGTACATCGATGCCGGCGATTTGCTGCGGGTCCTGGATCAGGGAAATCGCCTGGGACTGTCCTGCATATTTCACCTTGGAGCCTGTGCCAAAACAACGGAACAAGATTGCAACTACTTGATGCGCAACAATTACGAATATACAAAGACGCTCGCATGTTTCGCCGCAAAACATGGAATCAGGTTCGTCTACGCGTCATCTGCAGCGACATATGGCGACGGCTCAAATGGCATGGCAGACGACGAAGCCAAACTCGAAACACTGCGTCCGCTAAATGGGTATGCCTATTCCAAGCATCTTTTCGACATATTCGCCGCAAATAATAAATTGCCTGCCTACGGCATGAAATACTTCAATGTGTTCGGCCCCAACGAATATCACAAGGGGGACATGAGAAGTGTCGTGGTAAAGGCGTGCGAATCCATCCGTGCAACCGGCAAGGTGCAGCTATTTAAAAGTGAAAATCAGCAATACGCCGATGGGCAGCAAATGCGAGACTTCCTCTATGCCAAGGATGCGGCGGATATGACAATTTTTCTCGCAAATGTTGAACCCACAGTGAACAATCAAACAACCTGCGGGATATACAATCTGGGCGCAGGGGAAGCTCGAACTTGGGTGGATCTCGTCACTCCAGTTTTCAAAGCCATGAATGCCCCAGTAAACATCGAGTATGTCGATATGCCGAAAGAAGTTAGGGAAAAGTATCAATATTTCACCAGGGGAGACATTGGCAAATTGCGCCGCGTCGGGTACAGCGGGAAGTTGTTTACGCTAGATGAGGCCGTGACTGATTATGTTAAAAATTATCTAATTCCCGGAAATAAACGCATGCAAGACGTAAAAATTTCTTTCGCCAAAGGCTGATATTTGTTTATTCCTGCTTCACATCTCCATGAAATTTGAACAATACCTAGATGCTTCAAGAATAATAGATTTAAAAAGCGCTTCCTTTGACGGTGCTCTTCGCGAGCTGATACTGGCATGCAATCTTCACAATAGCGTCCCAATTGAACAGATAGCATCCATAATAATGGAACATGAAGAAACTGCCACAATGTGCATTGGAAATGGCGTGGCCGTACCTCACACACGTCTGAATGTCAACATCCCAATCACGCTGGCCTTTGGCAGATGCAAGAATGGGCTATTTTTTAATGCGCCTAACGAGTATAAGGACGTGCGCTACATCATGCTCATGCTATCCTCAAACGGCGACCCCTTATATCTGCGTACCCTTACAAACATCGTTCACACACTGCAAAATAACGTCATAGTTGACAGCTTCAATCGCTCCCACTCATTCGACGCGCTGCAGGAAAAAGTTCTCATGGTATTTGCTCCAAAAAAGAAAACTGGGCTTAGGGAATCGAGCGAGAATGTGAACAAATTTTTCCTGGAAGAAGCTTACAAGCTTGCGCATGCTTCCGCGTGTTCGACGGTGCTGCTGCTCGGCAATTCCAACCTCGACGGCGTAGATCTTCAGGAAATATTCGATGACACAAAAGTGGTCATCGCCACGCCCAGGCCGGCTGAGATCGACACAATGGCGGCAAATGTCCATATTATTTCCCCGCTATTGAATTCGAATTCTACGCACTGGCTGTACGAATTCCGCAACGCGGTGCTCCTCGGCCTTGCAAAAAAGGTCATAAAACATAACGAAAAGGTTTGCTGCGTCGGCAGCAACGCGCAGGGCGACATACTCGATACGCTGTTCATAATAGACGTTAAGCAGGAATTTTGTTCCATATTCACCTCGGAAACGCAATTTCTGGTGGAAAGCATAAAGCCCGAGGTTTTGGAGCGCGTGCTGTCGATTGCCTCGGAAATTTCCATGGAAGGGCGCGAAGGCAAGCCCGTCGGCTGCTTGTTTGTGATCGGCGACATGGACAAAATAAGAGAGTTTAGCAAGCCCCTCGTCCTTAATCCATTTTTCGGCTACGGTGAAAAGGAGCGCAACATTTTAAACCCGTTCATGGACGAAACGGTGAAAGAATTTTCCATGATCGATGGTGCATTCGTCATTCGCGGGGATGGCATAATAGAATCAGCTGGCACACTGATCAGTACGCCAAACCATAACATTGTTATGCCGAGCGGGTTCGGTGCAAGACACGCGGCAGCTGCCTCAATATCGTGGGCAGCCGAATGCGTAGCCATTGTGGTTTCGGAAAGCACACACCGCGTAACATTGTTTCAAAACGGGCAGATGCTCCCTCTGGTAAAGAAAAGCTAAGGCAATTGTCGGAGAGAAAATTTCGGCTCAAAGGCTCAATTTTTCAGCAACCTCTATCATTGAGCAGAATTCCTCAGCAACCAGCGATGCTCCCCCGACCAAGCCCCCATCGATGTCAGGCTGACTTAGAAGCGCCTCCACATTGGCAGCTTTCATCGAACCACCGTACAGGATTCGCACGGAATTCGCCACATTTTTGCCAAATATCTCAACCAATTTTCCCCTAATAAAGGAATGGACTTCCTGGGCAATTTCAGGGGTGGCGGTTTTCCCAGTACCTATAGCCCAAACGGGTTCATAGGCAATCGTCAGGTCTTTTGCTCGCTTACTGGAAACATTCTCCAGGCACCCCTTCAGCTGCTTCTCAACAACCTCAAAAGTTGCGCCTTTTTCGCGCTCCGCCTCCGTTTCCCCAATGCATAGAATCGGCAAAAGATTGTTTTCAAGCGCCACACATACTTTTTTATTTATAAATTCGTCACTTTCATCGAATATTGTTCTGCGCTCACTGTGCCCCAAAATTACGTAGGAAACATTGCAATCGCGCAGCATGGAAAAAGACACCTCGCCGGTGAACGCCCCCTTCGCCTCGTGGTACATATTTTGCGCTCCGATTTTTAGCAGCGAACCGGCTGCTGCCCCATAGGCAGCGCCAAGGGCGATAAATGGCGGACAGACCAACATATCGACGAAGCGAACCTCCATGGTGCGCTTTTTTATGGCATCAACCAATGCAACCGAATCGGTAATACCATTATTCATTTTCCAATTGCCAGCGATCAGAAACTTCCTGTGCATAACTCCCTCACCCCTAAGAAATTTTGTCGAGAGATGCGATGCCGGGCAATTCTTTTCCCTTAAGAAACTCCAAACTCGCCCCACCTCCGGTGCTAATAAATGTCATGTAACTGTCGTATCCACTTTGGCGAATCGCCTTCCCCAAATCGCCGCCGCCCACAATGGATATGGCTTCCGATGAAGAAATCGCTTTGGCAAGACTAAACGTCCCACTGGCAGCTTGCTCGATTTCAAAAATTCCGAGCGGACCATTCCACAAAATGGTTCTCGAATGCGCAATCACATTCGAATATTTTTCCACAGTCTTTGGACCAATGTCAATGCCACACCATCCATCCGGAATATTGGCGTCAACGATTTTTGTCTCACCGACGGCCATTTTTTCCGCATCAAACTTATCCGTGGCAACAAAATCAATGGGGATAAGCATGTTAACGCCGTTAGTTTTTGCAGTTTTCAAAACATTGCCAGCTACTTTTATTTTGTCGCTTTCAACGAAACTCGTCCCCGTCGAGCAGTTGTTTGCAGCTAAAAACGTGAACGCCATCGCGCCTCCGATTAGCAAACTGTCAGCCTTATCAAGCAGATTGTTGATTATGTCAATCTTATCGCTAACCTTTGCCCCTCCAAGTATGACGGTAAACGGGCGCTCCGGATCCAGGACCTTCGACCCGAGAAACTTCAGCTCGCGCTCCACTAGAAGCCCGGCAACCTTTGTTTTCACAAAATGCGTGATACCTTCCGTGGAAGCATGGGCTCGATGGGCAGTTCCGAATGCGTCGTTCACGTAAATGTCTGCCAGCGAAGCCAATTGTTTGGCAAACTTTGGATCGTTCGCCGTCTCTTCCGCGTGGAATCGAAGATTTTCCAGCAAAGCGACGCTGCCACTCGTCATTTTATTAGCGGCAAAACTCACATCCTCGCCGACGCAGTCCGGCAAAAACAACACAGACTGTCCCAAATACTGGGCTAAAATTTTGGCGACGTTACCCATGGAATACTTCGCCACGCGTTCCCCATTCGGACGTCCAAAATGACTTGCCAATATCACTCGCGCACCGGATTGCAGCAAATACTCTATCGTCGGCAGAGCAGCAACAATTCTGGCGTCATCCGACACGGCTCCGAATTCATTCAGCGGGACATTAAAGTCCACGCGCACAAACACCCTTTTTTCGCTACAATTTATATCCCTTACTGTTTTTACTCTTTGCACAAGCATCTCCGATTGTTCTAATGTAACAGAAATGCTATGCTAGCGCCCGATTTCATTTTATCAACCATTAATCTCTAAAAGATTTACTAGGACTAGGCCCTATGGATACTTCAAACGTCAAAATTTCGCTTTGGGAAAAACTTTGGAAAAAAATGGTATACGGGCACAAATTTTGCACGGTGTACGAGAATAAATTTCGACACCCGATGGACAAGCGGGAGGGAATCTTCCTGTCCATTGACATTTGCGACAGTGTTCAAATTATTGCGGAAACGCCTGAAAACAAGATACTTTTGGTGCAACAATTTCGATTTGGCAGCGAAGAGTTATCCCTGGAATTTCCCGCCGGGCGCCTGGAAAAAGATGAGGATATCATTGGCTGCGCAGGCCGTGAATTATTTGAAGAAACGGGATATGCTGGGCAAAATGCTAAAATTATCGCTGTGCTTTACCAAAGTCCGGCCGTGCAAGCGAATAAAACATACGTCGTACACATTGCAAATTGCAGGCAAATCTCCCAGCCGCATTTTGATGAAATGGAGGAGATAACCACGCTGGTTGCCACAAAAGCTGAATTAATAAATTCTATAAAATCCGGTGAAATCACCAGCAGCATAGCGCTGTCCGCCGCGGCCAAGTTTTTGCTCTGATGTGCAACGCCGTCAAATTTGGTACTTCCATTCATTTTGTCTTGAAAAAGTTTTCAAAAAAATAAGTAACAGCTGCAAGGTTTTAACCCAAAAGGAATAAGCATGATCTCTACAGTTTCTACACCAG
>JAITKJ010000018.1 GCA_031278455.1 Puniceicoccales bacterium
AATCGATGAAACGCGCAAAGAACAAGCGGGTGATTCCAGCGAATTGGTAGGCGGTCCCGAACAGAATGATGTTGGCAAAACGCTCATCATCAATAATCAAATACGTGGTGCTTGTAGTGCGACTACTCCTGACTTGAATGTTTTCGTACCCAGCGAGATCAGTGGCACACCAGCAAGCGTAGGCACTCCGGAGCCAACAGGCGAAGTGATGGACGCAACCGTGGTAGTGAAATTGGAAGATTCTCCAACGGACCAGACTTTGACTCCAGCTGAAATACCAGCAGGCGAGCCTTTTGGACAAACTCCGGAGGTACAGGCAGACGAAAGTGACGAGAAAGTTGCTGCTAAATTGGAGTCTCAGGAGGGCGTCGACATCCAGCTGCCACTCGAAAAAAGTGATACAGAGGTTCCAAAGGGCGGCGCCATCCAGCCGCCCCTCGAAAAAGGCGGCAAAAGTTTCCGGAGGCAGGTATTTGAGGTTTGCATGGCCGGCGCCACCAGCGCAACCGCGGTGGGATTAACGATTGGCAGTGGCGGTGCGATGCTTGCAGCTGCTTGCGCGGGAGCGGCCGTGGCGGCGGCAGTGAAATCGGCGTCTGCAGGTGCCAATATCAAAATGCTTGTGGAAATCTGCAATGACATTTTGGGCAACGGCTCTTTTATTTTGGAGCGGAAAGGGAGGGTAATGGGTAAAGCCTCGTCCGTCGAGGTTTGTGGCGATGATAAGCAGATGAACGAATACACGATCTCGGTGTTTGATGAATATGATTCGGCACCTGTTCTTATGTACCTAAAGAAAACAGGCATGTTTAATATTGAAAAAGTCGTTAAAAAAGGGCGCTTATTGTCGCGTCCGTCTGTGTGTTATATTGGGCACATTAGACAAAGCCCATCGGGCGAATTACAATCTATTGACAAAGTTGTCGAAAAACTTAGACGCAGGTTTTGGCATGGTGATACTGGTGATATGTATGTGGAGGTGTCCACCGATGAGGCTTTTGCCATTTGTTCCTGCGAAATGGATTCAAAAATGGCAGATTTCGTAAAGCAATCGAAATTTATATTCTGGAACCAAGGTATGCTCCTTCGTTGTCCGGAATCATATATTGCCAGCTTTGCATGAGCACAACATCATCATAATGGACGTCTAAATCCTTCATAGAGATATTGGACATTTCATTGTTTCTTCCCTTGGAGAGCGTGCGATATTCTCAGGCACCAATGATAGAGTTTGTCCGCCGCATATAGAAAAATTTTTGCAGAAGTTTGCGACATGGTTGTTCTAAAATTCCCGTCGTGTAAGTAAATGAGTGATTAAAGCTAATTTGGCTGGCAAAGTTGCATCCACAACCACCCAAACATCCCATTTTGTTGTCCCCTATGGCAAAGACGACGCGACCAATACGCGACATCACGCATGCTCCGCTGCACATGGGACAAGGTTCTTTTGTCACATAAAGAGTACACTCGTTAAGCCGCCAGTCACCAATGGCGACTGCAGCCTGTCGTATGGCCTCGAGCTCGCAGTGGCCGAGTACACTCCCACTGCCAATAACATCGTTGTGGGTTACGGCAAGAGATTGATTTTTTCGAATAATGACAGCCCCGACCGGGACTTCACCTGCGGCAAAAGCATCTAAGGCCGCGTTATAGGCCAATTTCATCCAATCTTCATCACTCGACGGACTTTCCACGGAGTAGCGGGTAAACATCTCAAAAATTGCCAAAAAACTACCCGCGCAATGTCCCCCGTCGGCGTCAAATAAATTATTAAGATATTTTATCGAAAAGTCATACAAATCCCTCCCGAATGCCTGTAATACACATGCCGTAAAGACAAAAGGAACGAAACGCATGCCGCCGTCACATTCTGGCAAAAAACTTGCCTCAGCAACCTCCGGATGCCTGATGTGGTTTTATGAAAACCGCCGGAGAGTTGCGTCAGGAATTCCTAGATTATTTTGCCGAATACGGCCACCGGATTGTTCCCTCCGAGTCGCTCCTGCCCAGCTCGCCAAATTTGCTTTTTGCCAACGCCGGGATGAACCAATTTGTGCCCTATTTTCTGAACGAACGCTCCAGCCCATTCGCACGGGTGGCGAATTCCCAAAAGTGCATCCGTGCTGGCGGAAAGCACAACGATTTAGATGATGTGGGCTACGACACCTATCATCATACGTTTTTTGAGATGCTCGGCAATTGGTCCTTCAGCGATTATTTTAAGCAAGAGGCCATTCCCATGGCATGGGATTTGCTGGTGAACAGGTGGGATTTTCCGAAGGAGCGACTCCACGTAACCGTGTATAAACCAGACGCCGGAGAGCCATCCGAGGAAGATCGGGAAGCATACGACATTTGGCAAAGGATATTTACCCTGGAGGGCCTTTCTCCGGAACGACATACCCATTTCGGTGGCGCAAGGGATAATTTTTGGATGATGGGCGAAACCGGTCCATGCGGACCGTGCACGGAGATTCACATAGATCTTACGCCCAACGGCGATGGGGAAAATTTGGTCAATACCGGATCTCCTCGATGCATGGAGCTGTGGAATTTGGTATTCATTCAGTATAACGCATTGGGAGATGGCAATTTTGCCCCACTTCCGGCACGCTACGTTGACACAGGCATGGGGTTGGAACGCATTGCCGGGGTTATTGCTTCAACGGCTGGATTTCGCGATTTTTCCAAAAGTCCATCCAACTATGCCAGCGATTTGTTTAAGCCACTTTTCACCGCCATGGAATCGGCAACGGAACGAAAAATTATCTATGGCGGCACGGTTCCAACGGATCGGAAAAAAATTTCGCCACAGGAAATGGCCGATTGTTCCTTTCGCGTAGTTGCTGACCACGTGCGAGCCCTGACATTCGCCATTGGGGATGGTATTTTGCCGAGCAATGAGGGTCGTGGGTATGTGCTCCGCCGCATCCTCCGCCGGGCTGTTTTGTTTGGCCAGCGGCTTGGCCTGGTTAGTAATTTTTTGGCCGATTTATCCGCGGTTTGCATCCAACAAATGGCCACAGCCTATCCCGCACTTGAAACCAATGGGGAAATCATTAGAAAAGTCCTCGTACGCGAACAAGAGACGTTCACACGCACACTGCAGCACGGATTGCAGTTGCTTCAAAAGGCCATTTATGAGCATGGTACCATTGTCCCCGGCGATGTGGTTTTCGAGCTCTATGATACCTATGGATTTCCCGTGGATCTTGCCGAATTGGTAGCGAGGGAATCGTCGTGTACGCTGGATAAGGATGGGTTTGAACGATGTATGGCGGCTCAGCGGCAACGGGCACGTGATGCCCAGCGGGCGGAGAAAATTACCGTTAAAGACTTGGACGATGCGACTGCGCAGACGGTTTTTGTTGGATATGTAACGGCGGGGCCCGTGGAAACAAGCCTGTTAAAAACGATTTCGCACGATGGGAAACTTTGGGCAGTTTTTGCGGAGACTCCGTTTTACGCCGAAAAAGGCGGGCAAATCGGGGACAGCGGACATGCATCGTTCAACGGGCAGCTTTATGCAATTACGGACACACAAATTATTTCGGATGGGACCATACTGCACGAAATGCCTGAATCCATCGGAGATATCCCGCCGGGCAGCAAGGTTTTTCTAAGCATCGATGGGGCGCGGCGGCAGCGCATTTGCTGCCATCATACGGCAACTCACATTTTGCAGGCGTCACTCCGTCGGGTACTCGGCGACCACGTGAAACAGATGGGTTCGCTGGTTGGAGAAAGCTCCCTTCGTTTCGATTTCAGCCATTTCGAAAAGTTGTCCCGGGAACAGCTAGATAAGGTGGAGGATCTTGCAAATGCGATTGTTCTCAAAAATTTTGCTGTAAATACGGCGGAAGTTCCCTTTGCCCAACGGCCCGCCAATTGCTTGGCTCATTTTGGCGAGCGATATGGGGAACGGGTACGCGTGGTCGAGTTTGTTGGCACGCAAATGGCGGAGCTGTGCGGCGGGACCCACGTGTGTGCAACCGGTGAAATTGGCGTGATTAAAATTTTGAATGAGCAGGGAATTGCCGCAGGGGTTCGTCGTATTGAAGCCGTTGCTGGAGTGGACGCGCAGAAACTTTTCGGAAAAATTTTCCGAAGCCAATGTGAATGTGCCAACCAACTGCATTGTCCCGTGGATGGCCTCATTGGCGCGCTTGTGAAACTCAAAAGCCAAAAACAACAACTGGAAAAGCAAATCAAAGCAGCTGCCCAGATGCATGCCAATCGTCAATTGGAGGCATTTCTCGAGAAGAGCATGGAAATAAACGGGGCGCAATGGGTGATGGGATGTTTTGACATGCCTTTAGATAACGGAACCTTGCGCGCCCTCGCCACCGTGGCTCGGGCTAAATTACCGCAAGCACACATCCTATTGCTTGCTAGCGAAGGTCTGGAAATTTCTTATGTCCTTTCCTGTCCTTCAGGCAGTGAAGCATCCGCGCAAAGATTTATCGAAATTTGGAATGTCATTGCGGGAGGCCGCGGCGGCGGGAGTGGTACCCTTGCATGCGGCAGGTGCTCAACAATTAAGAACATTTCAGCCATATTTCAAAAATTTCGCGATGAACTACTCCACGAGACAGCAAATCGGGCATAACTCCAGCAAAATTGAAAGGCCATTTGTGTTAAAAATTACCCACGCAGAGAAACTTCCCCGGCGGTATTTTTTTGCAAAATGCCGCGGATAATCATCATTTGGACTGTTTGAGCACAGACAAATGGTTCCAAGCTGGCCGCATCAGCGATGACATCGATGGACTGCGTCCCATATTGACGAAGCACTTGCCAGATTGCAGATTCTTCCACATTTAATTGTTTTGGTGGCAAAATATCACTCGCCAATGGCAATTCCAACTCATCTTGCTCAGGTTTTTCCTCGCGAAGAACCTCTAAAATTTCCTCAACACACGTTACCAGCGTGGCTCCTTTGCGAATGAGTAGGTGGCAACCGTCGCTCATGCCACATCCAATTGGCCCAGGGACGGCCATGAGTTTTTTCCCCTGCTGTGTGGCACATCTGGCAGAAATCATGCTACCGCCGCTCGTTGCTGTTTCAATGACAATGGTTGCGGATGCCAGGGCGGTGATGAGACGATTGCGAATGGAAAAACTCGCCCGATCGACTCCGTGGCCAAAGCAACATTCTGTTACAAGCACACCGATGCGGCGGATTTCATCGTATAGGGCATGATTTTCTGGCGGATAAACGAAATCGAGCCCACCGGGTAGAACGGCGATGGTTTTTCCGCCAGCGCGAATGGCACCAGCGTGGGCAGCCATGTCGATGCCAATTGCAAGACCGCTAACAATCGTATAACCATTCGAAGCCAGTCCATGGGCGAATTCGTTGGCCAATTTTTCACCATAGAAGGTGCATTTGCGGCTTCCAACAATGGCAACGGTGTCACGCTCGTCTGAAATTTTACCCGTGGTGTAGATGCCAATGGGACCATTTTCAATGGCGGCAAAGGACTGCGGATATTCACCCGAGCCATACGGAATGAATGTAGCCCCGAAGGCATCAATTTTGGCTTTTTCCGCCGCTAAATCAAAGTCTAACGGGAGAGAATCAAGATAGGCGGAAAGTTTCTGAGAAAAATTACAACGCCTACGCAATTCAATGCGTTCTTCACCAAAAACCCGCCAAATCTCACCGCCAAGGCTATCATAAACTTGACGAAAGCACCTAAACCCAAAAGCCGAACCTCGGACATTGAAGACCAACGCCGCGTCCAACAAACCATCCGGGGCGCCGATCATCACATACCAGAAAAATCTTTAAGAGACCGTGTGCGTGGATCACCCGAACCTTCTTTAAAAGCTGTCACTTGTCGCCTATCAAACGGGGTACAGGTATTACCCTTTCTCGCCACGCACCGAAGCGGTCGGACCGGAAAAGAAGACGTAGTAATTCTACGTGCTCCCCGTTTACTTAGCGGAGACAGCGGACTGTTATTCCGCGCAAACAGACACAACTCGGGACCACTTGGCCTCCGGCCATTGCGTACATTTCCACTATCCATAAAACCCCTTTTCTAACCCGAAACAAGCGAAATCTCTTCCGCTTCCTGCGTCATTGTCAATAGCTTATGCATCCACGTCTCAGTCGTGTCAACAAAATCTGCTAAATTTTCCTCAAAAGTGTCAGGATTTTTTAGTGGCAATTGAAAACGCATCATCAAGACGACCGTCTGCGACTGTTTATCGATGCCAATTGTCATGCCATTGGTCCCATTCCAAAAAAAGTTCGGCTCGAGTAGTTTTTCGAAAATATTTTCCCGCCCGACGAGGGGCACCTCCCCCAAATAGGCGTAGGCGACGAGATGTTCATGCTTTTCGTCGAGCTCCAAGTTGAGAACAATCTTGTCATCGAACATTAGCATGCAATGTTGATTGTTGTCAAGGGACAATTCGTTTAGGTGTAACGACTTAGCCAAACGCGCCAAAATACGATTTACCTCATTTCTTAAATCCATCATCTTGTTCCTCGTGTGCCACTAATCATCCGCTACAACAGCTTTCATTCAAGTGCTTTTTTCAAATATGTCGAGGTTTTTTCAAAATCCTGCGAATTTCCGTTGACATGGCGTCGTGTGGCTGGGCATGGTAACTTTTTATGGCTAATTTAAAATCATCGAGAAAGGATGCGCGGCGCATTGTTAGGCGTACGGCGCGGAACCGCTCGACGAAAACGCTGCTAAAATCCTTAGACAAGAGAGTTCGCAGCGCGTTGGCAATTGGAAATGAGATCTTGTCAACGGAGGCGGCGATTGCTTCGATTTCGGCAATGGATAAGGCGGCCAGTCGCGGAGTAATTCACAAAAACAAAGCCAACCGCTATAAATCCTCCGTGGCGTCGGTTGTTTTTAAATTTGGTGCGTAGTATACCGGCGCGTGTCTTATTTGGCTCGCGGATCGGGTTTTTATGATTTGCGTTGTGGTTGCGATTTAGTTGTATTGGCTATTCCAGTATTGAAGCTTTGCGGTTCCTGATTTACTGCGCCATTTGGCGCGCGAGTAGTTTTGGCTACGGCTTTTTTCTCCATTCAACAGCAGATTGGTAGCCATATGCGATGTCATTTCGACCCGAACGCGTTAGTGCCTCCTTGATCATTTCCGCGGTAACGTTTGGCGCAATAGAGCTGGCATTTCCTTTTAAAGTAATTTTTTTCAAATTTTTAGCTTCCCTGAAGAGGTGTGTTAGGTCTTCAATAGTGATGTTTCGGGCGATGGTGGTAATGGAAACGTGTTCCATGTGCTCACATTGTGCCAATTGCCGAATATTTGCAAGAGTAGCAGCACCTTTTTTTCCGGTACTGTCGCAACACATGACCTGCTTTATGCCCGGGGCTGGTGTTCCCGGGATGCTTATATTTGTCACTGTTCGCAAATGCGTATTAACTGGCATGGCAGGCCCGATATTGGGGCGCTCCCGTACTTCATTAATTTTATCGCCGAGTCCACATTTTTCATAGAGTCCAAATAATTTCTCGCAAATTTCATCCGAAAAACAAACTTGCTTTGCATAGGCCGCCATGCCTAACATAGACTCATCTTCAGTATCGTATTCTAGTAGTATTTCTTTCAACGTTGCCCCGTTGTCGTAATCAAAAAGCGCGCCACAAAGTTTTTGTATGTTGTTTTGTGCCAAATCGTCGCCACCAAAAGCGGCAATAAAACCATCGAGATTTCCGATGAGATTATTGTACGGCGACATTTTGCTAAGCCAGTGCTTAAATTCGTCAACTTGTTTTGCGGTCATTTTTTGTCCGGGCCCCGGCAAAACATCTGCTACTATTCTTGACAGCTGCGTTACTTGATTCCTTTGCACGGCTTCCATATCTATTTCGCGCGGTCCAGTGCCCGCATTAGCCAAAAAATTGACTTCTTCCTCCTCAACTCTCTTTCCAAGTATGGCATTTGCGGGACGTGAGTCAGTTTGGATGTAGTATTTCTCATACATTTGTGTCACCTTTGCCAGCACGCCGTCTTCCTGCATTTTATTCCCATCTCCAATATTTCTTGCGATATAATTATAAAGATTGAGGCCTTGCGCAGCATTGGAGTCCAGCAAAGCTCTTTGGTCATCGGCGGAAAGTTTATCAACCAATTCGGTAATGATATTCACTCCTTGCTGCGTTAGGCATGAAATCATGGCAATGGTTACGTTATTCGAATCTTTGGCGCTTAATATAGTATATAATTGCGCGGAATTCACATGGCCCTGATTTACCTCTTCTTTTAATTTATAGAGTAGCGGGTCAAGCTTTGCGTAAATGCCGGCCTGCGATTGAAATGTGTCCGCGAACGTTTTTTCGAATTTTAACCCAGCAAAACAACTAAAAAAATCTTTCCATTCAATTTCTCCATGGATTGCTTTCGAAAGAGCATCGAAAAATCCGCTTGTCTTCACCTTTGCCAGTGCAGCAAAAGAAGCTGCCAAATTCGAAACCGACTGGATCGGCCTAGTATCAACCATAGCAAATGTATTTTACGACCAAAATGACATAAAAACAAGTATTTTTTAAAGTAGGTAAAAAATAAATACTTGAAGATCGCACTGAAAATCGCTGTTTGCGACTTATGCTGCGCCTGGAACGGAATGGTATTCGTTCGCCACTGCATCCGCATAGCTTTTATAAGACTTAAATTGGTCGCCAACCTGACCAAAGGTACTTCGCGTGGCAGCTCCCTTGAGCACCATATTTCTTGCCACGTAAGCCAAATTAACTTGTCCATCGACAACGCGCTCGGTTTGCCGCGCCCAGTTGCAGCAACAACTTAATCCATTTTCCCGCGCGACCCGAGCAACACGCGTGATGGCATTGCAAACACACAAAGTCGGAGCACGGCCCAACCCGCCAGCGCAGTGCATATCCACTACCTTAATTCCATGCTCCGCACAAAACTTTTCGATTTCCATGTTCAGTGCCAACATTATCTCGTCTGGCAAAGCGCTATTATCGGCCCATCCAGGGATACTCATTTGATACATCATCTTTTTCTCCTTATCTTTCCCGGAGATTTCTCCTTTGTGAATTACGACTTCCATGCCATTGGGCAGTTTTATTCCAGCAATTGTTTTCACGTTCGAAAGCCCGCCTGTTCCGTCTTTAAAGTAATTTGATTTCTCTATAGCGATAATTAGCCCAGATTCGTCGTTGCCGAGTTCCAATGCCAATGCCCGAAGGAATACTTCGGCCTTGCCGCACTGTAACGGAGATGCCGACACGCACGTAGTACGATCTCCTCCATGGACGATTCGAGAACAGTCAGCTTGAAAATGTTGAGGAATTGCGCAAGAAAGCTCTCTTTCAAGAAAATCGTCTCCAAATTCTTTTCCCAATGCCGCGGCCTGCGTCTGGTAAACGCTGGCATTAGGGTCCGTATCTAACGCAAAGGGATCGCAAGTTTCCGGGCACTTTGGATGATGATGCTGAATAAAATCAAACAATTTCCTTGGTCGTTGCGCATTTTGGGACCGGAGCCGCCTGTTTAGATTTGTGGTTCCGGGGTACTCGGCTTGAAAGTTTTCCAGATTCCCGCCATTTTCTTTTAAGGTCACGTACTTTCTTTCGGCAATATCCGCGAGGTCGAAATTTTCAATCTCGTCGTTGTGCGCATCGAAATTGCCCAAAATAGCGTA
This sequence comes from Puniceicoccales bacterium, assembly GCA_031278455.1. Lineage (GTDB taxonomy): Bacteria > Verrucomicrobiota > Verrucomicrobiia > Opitutales > JAIRLM01 > JAIRLM01. The sequence continues at coordinate 9,659 of JAITKJ010000018.1, forward strand.
TTCCAGCTCCGCAATGGCCGTATCATGGGCCAGAGAAACCGTTCGGGCAACAGCCGCTGTTTCAATATCAGGCTCGGTTATGCTGCGTCCTTCACAATTGGCATCAGAGCCTTCGCCGCCGACATTGGGTTCATCTTTGTCCTCATCGGATTCCGTTGATATTTCCTTCCGCTCGGCGTTTGCATTATATGTAGAATTGACTTCCGTATCCGCCTTTTCGCCCGAAGAAGCGACCACTTGGCCTGGGTTGGGTAAGACGCCGAAGTGTGTATACATTTGTCTCACTTTGGCCAGTATGCTACTTTCTTGCATTTCACTCCCATCTTTAACATTTTTTGTGATATAATCGAGGAGGTTCGGACTACTATTGCCTGTGGGTTTTTTCAGAAAGGCATCGCGGTCCTCCCAGGAAAGCTTGCCAACTAACTTGATAATGCATTCCGCCCCTTCCTGCGACAGGCATGCAACCATGGCTATGCTGACGCCCGCCGAATCCTTAGTATTTAATATGTCATACAACTGCTTGGAACTTACATGGCCAAATTCTACCTCTATATGCAATTCATCGAGCATCGACTTAAGATTGCGACGAACGCCGTCTTGCAATTCAAATGTAGTCGTAAATGTCTGTTCAAATTTTAGCCTTGCAAAACAACTGAAAAAATCTTTCCATTTAATTTCTCCGCGGATCGCTTTCGAAAAAGCATCGAAAAATCCACTCGTTTTCACCTCTGACAGTGCGGCAAACGAGGCTGGTAGATCTATCGCCGATGGTGCTGGCCCGGGGTTAACCATAAGAAGCACATTTTATAGTCGAAACGACAAAAAAACAATCATTTCTTAATTCAGCAAAAAATTATTATTTTGCAGATTGGAATTTTAATAAAAAGAATTTACCTCTTACAGCTAAACCTGTTGAATCTTGACGACAAAACGCTTCCGGTGAAGTTCTTTAGCCGGGCTTTTAAGTGTGCCCAATAATGCTCTATTGGGTTCAATTCCGGTGAATATGGCGGCAAAAAAAGCACTTTGCAACTATGCCGCTTGGCAATTTTAACAATTTCATTCCCAACATGGAATGGCGCATTATCCATTATGAGTACATCATCCGCGGAAAATTTCGGATACGCTTTAGTGTTGGGCCAAGTATTGAAAAGTTCGCTATTGCATGTTTCGACAAAACTGTCCAATGCAATCATTTGATTGCCGCGCAACGCTCCGATAACATTCACGCGTTCACGGCGATGTCCACTGCGTATTTTCTCGGCATAAACTGTTCCGCGTTTTGCCAATAATCGGTCTCGTGTTAAATGTTTTTGTATGCCAGTTTCATCGATATACACACGTTTTTCGGGCGAAATTTTTTTTATGGCCTCCTCAAAATTTTTTTGTTTTTCTGGATCAGCCGCATCGTACCGGAAAAGTTTTTTTTTAGGCTAAATCCAAATTTCTTATACCAATACTGTATGACCGTTCGACTAATTCCAAAATATGCGGCTGCATCTTTTTGCAGAGCATTCGGATATGCTTTGTGGAATGCTATGAAAGCTTTTTCAGTTACGCGCGGTCTTGCCCCTGGTTGTTTCTTGTTTTTGCAATGCCCCACAGCCAAAAAACGAGTGTGCCAATTACGGACAGATTGTGGCGAAATTCTAAGTTCTTTGCTCACTTGTGTATAAGTTTTTCCGTCCATAACTAGCCGCACAGCCGCATTTTTCAAGTCCTGACTATATT
>JAITKJ010000005.1 GCA_031278455.1 Puniceicoccales bacterium
AAAACCCTAAATTTATATCATAAAAGTTAGCCACATCTCCATGTATTTCGCGTTTAGGGTCGCATGAGTAAAATCCGATCGTACTAAGCGTTGCCCGCCCGCACGAAGGCAGCTTTCCAGCTGCATCGGCATCATCCACAAGCAATTTTATCGAATCCGTCGGCACGTTATAATAACGCGTTCGAACGTAATCTGCAAGGTATAAGAAAAACTCCCACGAATCGTGGTGACCCCTATGTATCCATGTGCCAGACTTTTTCAATGCGTCCATTAAGGAATGAGCGCATTCGCCCGGGTCCCTCCCGTCGGCAAGGCATTTAAAAAGTGCGCTAAGACTACTGAAAACCTGATCGTCCGGGAAAATTACTACGCCCGTATTGACAGCATCAACAAACAGCTGGCATTGATAAAGAATCTGTAGGACCACATTCATGTAGCATGTGTTGCCAATGTTAGGAATTCCAACGCGAACAGCTTTTGGTAATTCAGGCGGATATGGATCTTGCCCTGATTCAGACTTCCGTATCGACTCTGATGTTGATTCTATTTCCGGCATTGATTGTGATTGCGGTTTTGAGTTCTGCTCCGGCAATTCGATTTTTTTCAAACGAATTAACCTATTCTGGTATACCGCTTCACGCGTAAATGGAAAGACGGCCAGCGCGAGCGGAAAACTGTTGCGTTTGCAGTAAATGGCGCATACGCAGACATATACAAGTCCAATCGGAAAAACGATGGTGCAGAGGACGGCGAAAATAATATCTTTACACAGGGGCAGTGGCGCAGTTTTATATGCAAAAAGTCCACGCATACTTTGCATTTGCAAATCATCTGGATGGCTTAATTGCCATGGCCCAGGTAATTCTTTTAAAATTGCAAACACTAACGCTGGCGTGTCTATGAAGTTTTCCAAAATAGACAACTAATTTTTCAGAGATTGTGGGGTTTTGCGGAAGAATCTTATTAAAAATGCGTGAAAAATCTGGCAGAGCTCACAAATCTACATCCGGTCTCATATCATGTTTAGATGTGGCAAGTTTCCAAGACGCAGAATTAGCATGGTAACGTAGTACAAAAAAGTTCTGGAGGAATAGATTATTGGAAGATTTTTGTCGTTTGCGCCCGTTTTTCATAAAGTTCCAGTGCTTAACTGCCCACATTTTCGCTTGTGCTATTGACGGCAGGCATTTTGTCCGTTGGCTTTTAGGGGAGGGCGCTGATGTGGCTTTTTAGATTTCAACGAGTTCGAATTTATGCCTGTATTTTGGAAAATTGCCTTGGGCTGCGTCTTTGGTCTGACTTCATTTGCGCATTGGCATGGATGGAGCGACGGATGCACTTTGATCGCGTACTGCCACACGTGATTTTCCTTGGAGTAACCTCGGCGGTGATTTTAGGAATTTTATGAACGCACGAACAATCTGTTTCATGTTGGTTGCTATTGCCATTGAGCTGCTTCCCATAGCGATTGTGCGAAAAATTCGCATGCCGGAGAAGGCTAAAATCACCAGGCTTTTTGTTACGCTTGCAGTTGCGGCGCTGTTGCTAACGCTGGCAGCGATCTTGGTTCCATTTGGCAGCTCACTTGGCAGATGCCTGTGGATTATTGGGTTATTGGCATTTTACGGAACATTTCCTTTTACCCGCTGGCTTACGGACGCGTTGTCCTATCTTCCAAGATGGTCCATGCTGGTCCATTTCCTTTTGATTAATGTCGCGCCGTGGCTTTTGGCCACGTCGGCCAAAGCTCTCATCGGCTTTTCCGGGGCAGTGCGAGCCATTTCATTGGTGCATATGGTTGTTTTGATGCTGTGCACGACTGTCATGCGGGATGCCGGGAGGAAATTTCGCCATACCATCGTGCTACTTAATGGCATGCTTGCCGGACTTGTGCTTACGTGTCAGGCGCTTCCATTCGCTTTTATTATCGGCAGCGAGTGCTTGCTCGTGTGGTTAATTCCCAGGGATGAAAATTCATGATATTTGGTGGATGGCAGAAATGTACACTCATTGACTTTCCCGAAAAAATAGCAGCCATCCTGTTTGCCCAGGGTTGCGATTTTCGCTGCCCCTATTGTCACAATCATGGCCTTTGGGCGCGGAGGACAGAATCATCGGTGGCATGGGAAACTATTTTTGAATTTTTGAAAACCCGCCGAGGAAAATTGGATGGAGTAGTCATTTCTGGTGGCGAACCCACATTGCAGGTGGATTTGCCGGACATTTTGGCCGAAATCCACAAACTGGGATTTGCCACAAAATTGGACACCAACGGCAATCATCCGGACATTTTGGAAAAGCTGCTCGGAGCCTGTCTTTTGGACTTCGTTGCCATGGACCTAAAGCATTTACCCGCGCGTTATACGCAGGCATGTGGCGTTGACGTGCTGCCGGAAAATATCCTGCAATCGGTGAAATTAATTAAAGAATCTACAATCGACCACGAGTTTCGGACGACCGTCGTCCCAGGCCTTCACCGACTTGGAGACCTTCCGCAACTTGTACCTATTATTCAAGGGGCTCGCCGCTTTACGCTACAAAATTTTGCGCCCACCCATGCGGCCGACTTAGCCCTCCGTGCGCGAAAACCATTCGAACCGGCCGCTCTGGAGAAGTTACGCCCTGTTTTTACGCCCATTGTGGAAATTTTTACCATACGCTGAATCTCCAAGTTTTCCGACGGCATCACTGCATACCCGTAGCCGCGAGATCGATGTATTGAAAAATACCACGTAGTCCTCTCTCCGTTAGAAGTCGACTTCAACAGTTCCGCCAAACCACAGGCAGCCCTTGCGGCTACCGCCGAAAATTACATTTGTCCAATTTTTGTGTGCCGTATTTCCGCGATAGGAGAAATGTCCTTTAAGCGCAATGTTGTCATTGTGCCGATAGGTTATAATGCTTTCTGCGCCGTAGTAAAAATAATCTTCGTGCGCATTGCCATATTTGAAGTTTAGCGAAGAAGGACAATAGAATTTACGTTCTCTAACTGGAAGCCTGCGACAGTTATAAGCCGCGGAGGCTTTTGCCGTCAGGCTAATATGGGAAGTCGGGGTCCAGGAACATTCCGAATTGCCAATAAACGTAAGCGCATTGTTTGCGATATCATAGAATAGATATGCGCTCGGGTTGCAAGACGCACCCCAGCGAAGCCCGCCATAAATTTCATGAGTGTTGTGTCCGATGGTATTTAATGAGACTTTAGTGTCTGGTGTGCTAAAGACACACTGATGCACACGAGCGGACATATTAAAAAGTTCGGCCACCAAATTATATTTACATAAATTTGTATGAATGTATGCCACATAACCAATATCTGCTTTAATCGTCGTGCCAATTTTAAATATATATCCCATGTGCGGTGATACGTTGGAAAAAGATCCGACAGATATATCATCTGGAATGTCATCTGACCAATCATCAAGTAGATCCTTAAGAGCAGGATCATTATCGTGGGGTACAATAAGCTCAGAAAGCAACGGGAAAGCAGCGCATTTTTCCAGCTGTTTTATCAGATTTGCGTTAACGCGCAAATCCTTGATAAGTTCGACCGAAGTTATGCCAGCGGTAAAATGTCCGCCAGAGATGTCTGCTTTAAGCCCCACGGAAAATAACACGTTATCGGAGCCCATTTTGTGTCCGCGCGTAACATACTTCGAATCGAAGCCCAATTTTGCATCAAACGAAAGAGCCGACAAATCAAATGTTAGCAAGGCAACTACTCCGAACCAATAAGCGAATATTCTTTGCATGCTCTTCATTTTCAGGTTTCCGGACAGACAAAAACCCGCATTCAATGAAATGAATGCGGGTCAACAACAGTGAACGTAGGGCCAAAACCTAAAACCCAACCTCAAGAGAGCCACCAAGCCACACGCAGTTCTTATGCTTGCCTCCGAAGATTGCATTTGTCCAGCTGCCCTCGGATGCCGTATTCCCGCTGTAGGAAACTCGTCCCTTTAGAACAACATTATCATTATATCGATAGGCAGCTATGCCCTCTAGGCAGTAATAAAAATAATCTTTGCTGTCGTCGGCAAATGTTTCTCCGGGGGCATCGGACGTTTGGACAAAGAATTTCCCGCCGTATGGTCTCTTGGTGTAATCGTACCCAGCTGTAGCCCTCGCCTCCAGGCTGATGTTATTTAGACCGAATGACGAGAGATCCAGTGAGTATGAACCAGCGGCAACAAAGGCAAATTCTTCCCGGTCAATGTCATAAAACGCATATATACTTGGATCGCAGAGGACATCAATCCGTACGCCGCCGTAAAGTTCATTCGTATTCCGTGCAATGGTCACACCTTGCGGTGCTTTGTAATTCTTTA
>JAITKJ010000022.1 GCA_031278455.1 Puniceicoccales bacterium
TTTAAGCGAAACGACAGCTGGGGTAAAAGCGCATTAGAGAAACCCCGTGCGTGTGTATATCACGGAAAAACTCCAATATAATGGTTTGTCATTGCCGCAAAATGATAATCGCGTGAGCGCTAACATGCCTTTTAGATTTCTGGAAATATGTTTAGTATAACATATGTTATGGGCGCGCAATTTCTCCGAAGCCTGTGCTTCAAAAGCGCTTGTAATCGACCGCCATGATTCGATTTTGGCGGCGAGATTGGTTTTGTTTGCATTGGCACTGAGCTTTAGCTCCAGTGAAAAATTTGCCAGCGTTTCTGAAAAATTTCCAGTGCGCCCATTCCATGTGGCGTGACGCATAATCTTGTGTTCAACACCGAGATTGAAGATTGGCTTTATGGCATAATTTCCCAGTGAAATGTGCCCCGGAGAATATCCATGAAAGCAACCAATACATTGACAGTTTTGCGCAGGGGCACATTGGTGATTTTTGCCCGAAAACCCATACATACTCCATGTAAAATTTTCTAATGCATTAGTCCAGCAAACTCCGCAATATTTTTGTTCAATGCGCCAATTGGATTTGATTTGGCCGGTAATTGCCGCGATGGCCATTGGGGTATTTTTTAGTCCACAACAATACGCGAGGAAAATGCCTCCATAATCCGAGCGTGATGTTTTAATGCGCCCAATGAGGATTGCATCTTTGTTTATTGGAGCGGCTTGCAGTAAAATGTTTTGCGTCACGCGCAAATAGATGGATGGAGACAGAAGTGTTTCAGAAAATCCTAAAGCGCTTTTCCCATCATCTTCCGTGATCGGATTTTTTTCAACAGCATCTGAGCTCCCTTCGTCAAATTGTACGCTTCCGATTATGGGTGCTTGAAGGAGATTCTGTCCGTAAAAAGATATGTTTGCGTTGTCTTCCCAAAAAAGTCCTGCAGCTGCGCTTCCTCGGATAAATCCCTGAACATTTTCAAAACGAACAGTTGTTAATTGGTTCCCAGAGATTGCCGTGCGAATACTTTGCCCGCTGGGCGCGGAAAAATTCGGGAGCATGCGGAAGATAAGAGATGTTTCACGTTCATCCGTGATCTCAATGCCTGGATTGCCGTATATGGTGATTTCTCCTGGGCCCTCGAAACTAACACGCGAAGCTTCCGGGCCAATTAAAATTGCCGCACCAGGCGCTTGTGACGTATTGAGATAAATTTCTCCATTATTAACGACCGCACAGGACTTACCTATGAAAACCTTGCCGGTTATCTCCAGCGAAGCTCCCAAAAGCGTTTTTGGAATGAAGTCGACTGCCACAAAAAACCCCGCGAGCACGATACCCCGCGTAAAAAAAAGACTTCTGCCTAGCCTTCGCAAAATTCCCACGAATCAGGTTAGGGCAAAAAATATAAGATGACAAACAGCGACTACTTCATAAGCAGCATGTTACGCGCACGCTTAATGAGACGCGTTACTTGACGCTGATCTTTGGCTGATAGCCTGGTATACTTTCGTGGCACGATTCTTCCGGTTTCAGTGACAAATCGCGACAACTCACGTGAGTCCAACCAGCTCAAATCAGAGGTATTTTTACGTGTCACCACCGGTTGTGGCTGTTCTTGCTCGTCCATATGGAAAGTCTCATGGAAACCGATTTCAACCGCGTGGCAAGATTTTTTGATTACATGCCAAGCGTAACACAGGCCACCATTGGCGTTCGACTTTTAACAAATTTTGCCGCCATGAAACTTTTTGATGCGCAAGCATTCCGGACTGTCAATGGCTGTTGCCACACAGGAATCCGACCAGACATTTAACGCTGTTTCTACCATGTCGATTATGCCATAGAACGGTAAAATAATGCCCATGAGCTGGGTTGGAATTCCCATGGAAGAGAGCAGGCTTGCGCTCAACATGAAGCATCCCATGGGAACACCCGCGTTCCCAACGGCGGCAACGGTGGAAATGAAAATCCAAAGAACCATCGAGGCAAGACTACTGGAAGAGCCATAATTTTGCATGAGATAGGTGACCGTCGTAAAAATAAATGCCGCGCACCCATTCATATTAATGGTCGTGCACAATGGTAATACGAAGCGAGAAGTTTCCCGCTGGATACTAAGATTTTTTTCCGCCATTTCCATGGTAACTGGGAGTGCCGCTGAAGAAGATTTAGAAAAGAATGCCACGGACAAAGCTGGAAACATCCCGCGAAAGACCTTCAGAGGGTTAATTCCCTTCAAAAGCAACCAAAGCGGTAACACGAACATTCCTTGCAGGATATTCGCAAGAACGATGACAAGAAAGTACTTCCCCATTTCTGCAAGCTGCACTCCGGTCCGTGATTCTTGTATGCTTACACAGATGAACCCAAACATACCAACTGGAAGTGCTCGAACAACGAACCTGGTAACATGCAGAAAGATGCCGTGCAATCCCTGAAAAAACTTAAGAACCACATGTTTGGTATCCTCTTCCGGGATAAACTTAATTGAAATGCCAGTGATAATGCTGATAAGCAGCACGCTCAACACCTTGTGGTGAATGAAGGCAGCCATGACATCATCGGGAATGACATCGAGCAGATAATAAAGGTACCCGTGGCGTGCAACTGGTGTGGGTGCGGGACTAACGCCCGTAGTAACATTTGCCGGCAAGATAATTGTATACAGCACGGCGGCGACGGTGGCGGCGGCAATTGTCGTTGAAAAGGTATAAAACAAAGTCCTTTTCCAAATTGTCCGCATGCGATCACTGGATCCACAGGAGGCGAGGGCGACGATGACGGAAAGTGAGATGATTGGCATGCTGATACAGCGGAAAATTCGAATGAATACTTCTGCGCAAAACATTCCAGTCCGCCATAGTATAGGCACATCAGACATGCCGAAAACGACCGCCAGAATAACGGCGGCCAAATAACAAAAAAAGGATTTTTTATTCAACATAGATTCCTCCACTCAACATTCGTCGAATTCACACCAACTTCCCGCGGACGCTATTGGGCTTCGCGCGAAAGTCAAGATCACGACATTAATGCCTCGCAATCAATCGCCTGCCATACTTCTGCAACCGGGTTTAACGCAACCCATGATTTTTCTGGGAAAGTCAATTTTTCATCATTTTCATCTTTTGTGATTTCCGGAACCACATTTTTGATTTTTAGCCAAGACTCAATTGGCCAGCATGATGTTAGTGTGTTTTCTTGCGGCTGGCCCGCTAAATTTAATCCTGCTAAAATTTGTTGTATTTCAGTAGTATTTTGCCGCTCCGGCCGTGACAGGCTTGCAATCTGCGCTTTTGAGATATTCGTGTTGACGTCGCTTTTCGGTGCTTCGCCCACTGGGGGAGGAGTTGTTGTTTTGCGTGCGGCTTCTTCGGAAATTTCGCTAAAAGCTGGCGGAGCATTCGCATTGTTATTTTGCGAATTTGTTGGAACTTCTGCTTGCTGCGTTGGACTTTCAGTTATTGGCCGTGAATTTCCAACAAGTACGTTTGTGCCTGCGGGATTAAACAAAAATTGCAGTTGTAATAAATTGCATAGAGATGCAATAAAATTCTCAAGTGTCTGAATGCTGACAGTTAGAGAAATGAGTTTTACTGCCGTAAATGTTGTTAAAAGTAGCGGATATGTCGCCACAACTGCTATTAGCTTCAGTATGTTTGCAACAGTCTGCAGGAAGGCAGACGACACAATTTGGGATTGGCCATTAACTATCTTCATTGCAACAAATTACCCCAAAAGACAGATTTGTCAATGAATAGTCGCAAACCACATAAATAATTGTGCTTATTTGCGCATTTCTTATCATTTATAAGCTTGGCCACCCACAATATCCCAACGCTGACAGCGGTGTGTTTTTGCGCAAGTAAGGCATAGTAATACTATAGCTTTTCGCGATTGCTTATTCTAACAGGGAATAGTCTTGCTTCCATTCACGCACCATTCAGCTTGCTTGTGTGAATGAGCAGGAAAAGTGTCACCGGAGGATTCGACGGGTAAAAAGGTTTTTAAAACTTCTGCCACGAAAAGCACTTCTGGAAAAATATCCAGTTATTGGACGCTTTGCAGAACCTCTTCGAAGGAACGCTTTTTTGTGGTCGTTCCGCAGTTCTGAGGTATTCCCAGCGTTTTTGTCCGGATGGGTAGTCACGTTAACGCCATTTTATGGCATGCACACAATCTTGGCAGTAGTTGCAGCTTTTCTTTTCCGTGCCAATTTGCTGGTGATGCTTGCTTTACAACTTATAAGCAATCCCTTCGTAGAACCGTTTATATGGCTTGCCACCCATGCGGTCGGACAATTTGCCATATCCGTTTTTGGAAATACGAGTGTTGCTGCGGCAAATACCATGTGCGGCAGTGGGATTATGCGTTGGTTGGCAACAGCGACACTGGGAAGCATTTTGTTGGGATTTTTTCTCGCAATAATTTCATGTGGCATATGTGGACTTTTGACAAAAGCCGATCAAATTGACAAACGCAAAAATTAAAACGCTAACCGACTTGGCGGATCACACGAGACAAACTCAATTGGCGGCGAAAGGACGCTGTTTTTGCCCAATGGTATTTCATTAACCACGGACGTGAATAGAAACAAATCGAAAGGCGGTCTACTCGATAGATATACTATTGCGCATTCCAGAATCGCCGAACGTGATCCATAGCTTGCTCGCATCGTGCTGCTTAAAAATTTTGACAAATTCAACCTGTCGGCAGTGTCCGTACTGACATTGAAAGGAGACCACGGGAAATGCTATTGCGTAAAATATCTTTAGTGGGGTATAAAAACCTTGCACATATTGAGTTTCTTTCCTTATAATAGGGGATGTCGATGTCCACCAATGAACATGTTGGGTTTCGTGTAGGCCTTCTCGCGCCACTCCCGAGGCCAATACAAAACGCGTACGACGTGGATTTTAACATAGGAACCCGCCAAGCCAAGTGCAAATGCATTTTTGGCGCCAAAAGCTTTTTACTCGGCCGCATTGTACGGATTTTGATGCAGATCATTCTCCCCGGGATTGGGACAATCATTTTGTGGGCGATTAAGTATTACATCGCTCATGACACGCGGACGGAAGGTCTTACTTTGACCAAATCTCTTGTCGGCCTTGCTTATTGGCTGCCGAAAATGGATGCAAAAAATTCCAAGCAAGCCAATACGGCGCGGTTGCGCGTGTTGGATATACGGCGCCGGTCGCCTAGCATTGATGTAGTCAACCTCGCTTCAATGCGGTCGCCATCGCCAACCGGCCCCATATCCACTGAAAAAATTGAAGATGGACTCGAGCCGGAATCTGATCCTGCGCAGGAAAAAGCTTTTCAGGCTTGCGTTAATGCTGCGAAAGAGTTAGTATCCGTGTCGGATAATGACATTATTGTGTCGCGCTTGAAGGAGATTAAGCGCACGGCGGGCCAAAGTATAACTCCGTCAAGAATTGCAAGCTTCGTTGGCGACTATATTTCAGACCCCACTCGCGACAATAGTTTTCTTGTGCAGTGTATATTTTTCATAGCGGGTGACGATTGCGCACTCGCTGCCATTAAACTGCTTGACCCAAATCAGCTGCAGGAGATTTTTAAGGAGTCAAGCGAAGGAGATGACCCGCTTGGCTGCGATATTCTCGAGATGTTTTACGCAACGTCGCAAGTATCAAGCAAACTATTATCATATTTTATCGAAAATGATATCGCGCTGGAAGCGCTAACGGAATTCGTTTTTTCGCGCGATTTGCCTGGCGCGCTTGAGCTTTGGCGGCAAATGACAGATGCTCATAAGAGAGAAATTGTATTGTCGTGTCAAGACTCTCAGATTTGCGGCTGTATCGACAGACTTTCGCGGGAAGACGGTCGCACGGTGGATATAAGATGTTTTAAACAAATTTTATTTGACATCATTTCAATACGCGATTCTGAGGAATTTGTCTACGCCTACCTGGGAAATACTAATAAGGATTTCGATCGAGAAACATTCTATGATATGCTGACGTTAGAATGCCCCGACGTGGCCAGAAAGATGATTGAGGCGACGCATTTTGTGGACACAGACGATACAAATTTGCCTCCTGTCCAAAGCGTTGCGGAATTCAAAGAGATTTTGCGGAATCCTGCGGGGCAAGGCATTCATGAGGCTTGCTATTTCAAGGGCCGCGATTTTAGTGGATTGGACGCGCAAGAGTGCGCAGAAGTGGTGCTACAAGACAAGCAGGCGACAATGTTCATAACAAGCGTCATTATGTCTACTGTTGAGTCGCCAACTCCATGGACGTATCACCTGGCTAGCGAAATATTTTCTTCATCAATCCCGCTGGGCTATGTGTGTGAAGGAATTACCATGGGAGGCGGCTACTTAGTATGGGCGTTGCAAAACAACCGACCGGAAATTGTGCGCCGCTTTTTTCCTCTTACTTACCGTACGGAAGACTCGCACTACTACGACTGGAATATCGTGGATGCAGTTCAAAAACTTGCTCCCGATGCACAAAAAATCGCCGATCTTCTACTCGTTGGAGTGCAATCAGGGTGCCCAATGACTATTGCAATAATCGTCAACTCGCTGGATGGGCTGACAAGAATTGGTAATGGTGTTGGCGTCGGTGTCGCACGCGAAGTTTTGGGCATAATATGGGATAGGACTCCTGACAACATGCGGGACGGCATTATTACGGAATTTATAGCTAAACCCGGCGGACTGGATACGTTCGTCCGCGTTTTTGGCCACATGCATGACGGGCTGATAATTAAAAATTATCTGAAGGATAATCCTTCGTATGCCGACAGCATGCTATACAGTGCACTAGAACAGTCGATTTCGTGCGGAATCGATGACATATTAGCGCTTGCAGTTGATAACGATCACCGTGTGATAGACGAGCTTTGCTATCAATGCGCACATAAAAAGTTTGCACACAAACAAGCCGGGAAGAAATTTGTCTTTGAATATCTTGTAGAGCGTAACTGTTGGGATAAGTTTGTGGCATCTTTCCGGGATCACTCAGCGGAGCAGGTCTTCCGGAAAGAAATATTGTCACATATTCCTCCAGACGATCAATTAAAGATTCTTTCAGATCGGGAAATAATGGAAAAAATAGGCATAGATCCCACTGAATTTTATTGGAGAATATGCAACAGAACGGAATCGCGCGAATTGCAGCGCAAGTATGTGGCAGAAATACGCCAAATTTGCGATCAAGAAGAATTCAACAAATTTGCCGAATTTGCAAAAACCAACGATTCTCATTGGGCCTCGGAACTGCTCGCGGAATCACATGATTCGGTTTGCTAGCAATAAGATCGAGCGGCATGCAGACATCTGACGAAACGGTGAAACCATTGTCTGGGCTTTATGTTGAAATTTGCGATATAAGTCTGGGATTTGGATACGAAAAAAGCACATGCAAAATTCCCATTATGGACACATAGTCAAACCCGTTGAATCTTGGCGCCAAAATAGCAACTAATTTGTACGCATATCGACAAAACGCTTCCAGTGAAGTTCTTTAGCCTGGCTTTCAAGTGTGCCCAACAATGCTCTATTGGGTTCAATCCCGGTGAATATGGCGGCAAAAAAAGCACTTTGCAACTATGCCGCTGGCAATTTTAACAATTTCATTCATGGAATGGCGCATTATTCGTTATGAGCACATCATCCTTGTGTATAAGGTTTTCCGTCCATAACTAGCCGCACAGCCGCATTTTTCAAGTCCTGACTATACTTCACGGCTGGCGCGAATTTGGCAGTAAGTATCTATGATGCAACAAAAAAATTTCCGCTCGCATTAAAAATCATCAGGCTTTGCTATAACAGACCAGTGGTCTCCATTTTCACGATTTGGCCAACCATTTAATTTATTGCCTTGCCGCAGAACACCAACATCGCGCTGCATTTTACGAATCCAATGGACTTTTTGCAAAAGCCTGTTGCTTAAATGTCATTGGCAAGGTGCTGGCAACTATCTTATTTTCCGGTGTACCACCGGTGTGGATTTCACTCTGGAGCGTTCGTGCCAATTGGTGAATTTTACGACACCAGCCGGGTGATGCACATCGCATTTGTCGCGCCACTTTTAGCCGCATGTCGGGAGGCATGGGCGCGATATATTTCGAAAGAAGGTCCACGCCCTCAGGCAGTTGAAGGGTGACAATGTGCTCATAAAATGGTGCGCGGAAACGCCGAAGGAGTAATGCCGCACGGGTTGGATCGCCAAGTTCAACCATGCCAATGGCCATTTTAAGATAAGCCTGATGATGGCTTGAAAGCATGCGAAAAAATTTCGCTGGGCATTGCCTCAGTTCGGCAGTTGTTCCCGTTGACGATGAGTGGGAATACCCCAAATCTTCGATTCCGACGTACCTTCTTATGTTCTTTGTTGTAAATGCTAAAGTTATGGTATCCTCGCCACATACTACATGATGTTGTTCTGCCCACGGGAAAAGGTATCTGGCGGCGGCGAGGATGGGACCTCGTGCGAACATCTTGTCCCACAGGAAAACATTGCGGATATTTACAAAAGTATCGACGGCCTTTTGCCCATCCAATACGGCCAATATTGGCCTTCTTGTTTGGCGTTGGCGCCATTCCTTACCCTGCCTATCTACGAATTTTGAACCAAAATGCACAATGTCCGCATGGTGTTCGGTCGCAATTTCATGGGCTTTTACGATAATTCCAGGCAAAAATTCATCATCGCAATCAAGGGTCATTATGTATTTGCTATTGGAACATAAAATTCCACGCAGTCGCGCGTAGAGTGTGCCGCGGTTAATCCCATTTTCCAAGATGACGATGCGCGGATCCCGGGCGGCGTATTGCTTCAAAATTTCCAAAGATCCGTCCGTGGATCCATCGTCCACGCAAACGATTTCCAAATTTTTAAAGCTTTGGTTGAGAACGCTGTTTAGGGAACGGGCCAAGTATGTTTTCCCGTTGTAAATGGGAATAACTACAGAGACTTCCGGAAGATTCTCCGTGTCTGCCGCAAAACACATCACCGGGAATAGCACAGCCAACATCCAGAAGGCTCGTTGCCAAATTCTGACCACGGCCGACTTTTTACGCCTAAATGGCCACATGCAATAAATTTTGTAAATCTGTCTCGCACAAAAATGCTTACACCACATCGCCAATAAGCGTCCGGGGTTATGTGACGGCAAACAAAGAGGCGCCACCTATATCAGCCGCATGTAAAAATTTTGTCTGTGCTAGCCGCAAATCTTCCGCTTATCTTGTCAGTTCTTCGATTCCGCCGGCAAACTTTTGCAAGTCGGCGGACATCGCGACACCAGCATGGTGATGTCCTCCGCATGTCACTGGCAGCTTTCAGTCGCAATTTCAATGGAACCCTATCTACATATTGCGCAAATAAGTCAATGCTATCTCCAAATGGCAATGTGGCAATATACTCATAGACCGGGAATTGATGGTATTGCATGAGTTGTAACGCATGAGCAGCATCTCCAACTTTATCGAAGTCAAAGATCGTTTTAAGAAAAACCCTGTGACAATCTTCGTGGGCAGTGATGAGTTTGTGGGCATCCCGCTGGGCCATACCCACCACGCCAATGGAAGCGTAATGGCGATATCCTGGGAATTTGGTTCCAATGTAACGATTTATGTTTTTCATTGCAAAAAATTGTATAAGGAAATCTTCTGCGTACACAATGTGTTTCTGCGCTGCCCAGGGGAAGAGGTGCCTGGCGGCGGCGATAAGAGGTTTCCGCGCAAACATTTTATCCCATATATAAAAAATAGCTCGACTCTGAACAAAAACGTCAATGGCGCTTTGCTCGCCGCTGTCGATTGCGCCAAATATCGGCCTGCTTTTCTTGATCGTATTCCGCACGCCTCCCGAGGTGTCTACGGATTTTGAGCTAAAATGCACAACGTCCGCATGGCGTTCGATTGCAATTTCATGGGCTTTTGCGATAATTCCAGGCAAAAATTCATCATCGCAATCAAGAGTCATGATATACTTGCCGGTGGAATGTAAAATGCCTCGCAGTCGCGCATAGAGTGTACCGCGGTTAATCCCATTTTCCAAGACGACGACGCGCGGATCCTGGGCGGCGTATTGCTTCAAAATTTCCAATGATCCGTCCGTGGATCCATCGTCCACGCAAATGATTTCCAAATTTTTAAAACTTTGGTTGAGAACGCTGTTTAGGGAACGGGCCAAGTATGTTTTCCCGTTGTAAATGGGAATAACTACAGAGACTTCCGGAAGATTTTTCGTGTTTTCCGCAAAACACATCACCGGAAATAGCACAGCCAACATCCAGAAGGCTCGTTGCCAAATTCTGACCATAGCATATTTTTTTACGCGCCAATAGCCGCGTGCAATAAATTTCGTAAAATCATGACAGGCAAAAATATTGGCCTTTGGAAATATGCCCCAGGCGGACAAACGAGGCGCCAAGCTCTCATCCAAAAAAAACCCAAAATTATGGATATATGAACTCGAATACTTGCATGGTTGCGAATTTTGTATCCAAAGATGATATTGGAAATTTTGTCATGCGGACGGATTGGATGGGCGATGAAGTCGTAATCAGCAAAGGCGATGTGGGCGTATTAAGGGGCGACATTGCTGTGTTAAAAAGTGATGTTGCAGAATTAAAAAGCGATGTGGCCGTATTATAAGTTGATGTAATTGTGCTAAAAGCGACATGAATCGTATTGGGAATAAAATTGATAGTCCGAAGAGAAAGTGAGCGGTTTCCAAAATGGGGTTTTATCCAACATGCCCACGACTGCTTTCGGTCTTTTAGTGGTTGTTTACGCCGCGATGCACACTGCGCGGAAATGATATCTGTAAGAAATGACTGGCTATTTAGCTTGTGCTCCGTAATTTACGGGGTCAAGCTTTTGAAAAGTGAAAAAATTTTACCTAACCACAGCCATCGATTATGCTAACGGGAGCCCCCATATTGGACACGCCTATGAAAAAATCCTAGCCGACGCCATAATCCGGACCAAGCGGTTGGAGGGTGAAGAGTGCTATTTTCTAACCGGTCTGGACGAGCACGGGCAGAAGGTTGCCGAGACCGCACAAAAGCAATCAATTGCACCTCAAACTCTATGCGATCGTGTGGCGGAGGACTTTAAGAGCCTATGTACGCGTCTGACGGTAGACTACGACGATTACATTCGCACGACCGATGAGCGGCATAAGGTAGTTGTGCGCAAAATTTTGCAAAAATTATACGACGGTGGCGAGATCTATCGCGCGGAGTATACCGGCCTTTACAGCACGCAGGCGGAACGGTTTGTTCTGGAAAGGGATAAGGTGGATGGCCGCTGGCCGGACGACATCGGCGAACCCATCGAGTTAAAGGAAACTAATTATTTTTTCCGCTTGGGCCATTACCAGGAATGGTTGGTGGGTTTTTTAAACAAACATCCAAATTTCGTCGTGCCTGCCTTCCGCCAGAAACAGATTTTGACGTTCCTCAAAGAGCCCATCAATGATCTGTGCATTTCGCGGCCTAAGTCGCGGCTTCCTTGGGGCATCGAGCTTCCATTTGATTCCGACTACGTGACATACGTGTGGTTCGATGCGCTCGTGAACTATATCTCCGCGATTGGATACGAGGAAGAACGTTTCGGGGATTATTGGCCGGCGGACCTTCACGTAATTGGCAAAGACATCCTCGTGCCCGCCCATGCCATATACTGGCCCATCATGCTCCATGCCTTGGGAATACCTCCGCCACGGCATTTGCTCGCCCATGGCTGGTGGTTGACTCGTGGCGGGAAAAAGATATCTAAGAGCCTGGGAAATTCTGTACAACCGCTGGATTACGTGGACCTCTATGGCGCGGATGCTTTCCGCTTTTTCCTCCTCAGGGAGATGGTTACGGGGCAGGACGGAAACTTTTCGCACGATTTATTTGTGGCACGCTACACTGCCGATCTGGCCAATGACCTGGGCAATTTGGTTAGCCGGTTAATTAGTATGGTGGAGCGCTATTGTTCAGGGAAGATTCCCCAACCAGCATCCGAGGAACCGTTAGACCAAGAAATCAAGGAAAGCGCCCGGCGGCTTATCCTCGCCGTGCGGATGGAGTATGGAAATTTTGCATTTCATGCGGGCTTGGAACAAATTTTCAGTTTTGTGAGGCAATTGAACCGATACGTGGAGGCGCGCGCACCGTGGCAATTGGCCAAACAAAACGACGTATCCGCCGATAGGCTGAAAACAACTCTCTCTTTTGTGGCCGAGAGTATGCGTATTGTCGCCGAGCTGCTAAGGCCAATCATGCCAAAAATCGGCCCGGAGATTTTGCGCCGCCTGGGCGCAACCCCGGTTGATGTCTGGAAAAATTTGTCATGGACCCATTCACAGGCCGGCAAGGGAATTTTGACCGGCGAAATTCTTTTTCCAAAGATAGAATGGAGGGAGCGCAGTGCAATGTCTTCGGTGCCGATCTGACGATACGCGGGTTATCGACACGCGTATGGGCGGCGACGGATTTTCTATTAAACGCCGGCGCGTGTGCAACCGTTGCGGGTTTCGTTTTTCCACCATGGAAACACCCGTGCGCGAGGAAATTATCGTTGAAAAACGGGACGGGCGTATCGAAGAATTTGACCGACAAAAGATCGCCGCCAGCCTCCGGGCTGCCCTCAAGAAGGGCGACCATCAGCGGGAACGCGTGGAGGCATTGGTAGACAGCGTTGTGACACAATTGCTTGATAGTGGTAGAAAACGGCTTGCCTCCGCCGAAATTGGAACGGTGGTTTTAGATGTATTGAAGAACTTCGATGAGTTGGCATATTTGCGATATCTCACAGTATATCAATCGTTTGCAAATTTAGAAGATCTTAAGAATCAAATTCTTAAAAACGAAATAAAAACTTGACATAGCCAAAATGAACCAAGACAGTCGCCCTCTGTTTTTATGGGCAATGATGGTTGTGCCGATGACATGTGGGGACATATGTTTAGCATGCAAATGGCGCTTGGAAAACGGTTAGGCGTAATTCCTGAAACATTCACGGACGCAGAGCGAATCACATGGGTCCTGAATTACGCCCGGGCTTTGCAGCAAGAAATTGCCGAATTGGTGGATTCAATGCCGTGGAAATGGTGGGCAAAGTATCAAAAATTTGATCTTCAAAACGCCAGAGTGGAAGTCGTTGACCTGCTGCACTTTCTAATGGCGATTGCCCAGACATTGGGCATGTCCGCCGTAGACGTTTACACCGCATACTTGAAAAAAAATGCCGTTAACCATGCGCGGCAGGATTCCGGATACGAATCCAAAAACGCTGATGATTCCAGGCATATCTAATGAAGGGATGTCAAAACTCGCATCACATTAGGAAAGGCGGCGATCCAATTCGGCTTGGACTGCACTGGCGATTTCGTCCAATATCATGCCCGTTTCCTCTTTTGCTTGTTTCAAATTTCCCTTTGGGGCTCCATGGAACAAATAGCATTTCATCTTGGGCTCTGTGCCACTTGCGCGAATGGCAACCCGACTCCCACCATTTAGGTCAAAGATCCAAAACGGAACTTTAGGAATAGCCTTTCGGTCCCAGTCGCAAATGTCGTCTTTTGAGAAATCCATGCATCGAAGCACATTCCGTCCCCCAATGGACGTGATTGGATGCTTTGCCAAGGATTTAAGGCAGCTGTCCATCCGATCCATGCCATCCGCACCTTCGCAGTGGATGTTTAGCAAACGATCCCCGTGGTAGCCGTGGCGTTTGTAGATTTCGTCGAGAAAATCCTGAATTGTTTTCCCTCGACTTCGCAACCAGGCAAAGGCTTCGCAAATCATAAGCGCCGCGGAGTGGGAATCTTTGTCTCGAGTGCAATCAATGGCCATATAACCGCAACTTTCCTCCGCACCCAATACCAAATAGGCCGAATGGGTTAGCAGCAATTCACGTCGATGTGTCTCGTCCATGGCCCGATAATCAATGGACATGCCCGTTTCTCTCCGATAGGCGGCAACCGCTTTTCGTTCATAATCTTCCAATTTCTCCCCGATCCATTTGAAGCCAATGAGTGTGCGAATCATCCGAACTCCAGCCGCCTTGGCTAATTCGTCCAACAGGGGAGTTGTGACATAGGAAGCAATGACCACCGCAGAGGATGCATTTTTTCCAGAAAACCAATGGGCGCTTTTCATGGCGCGCAGGCGGTAGGCTGTGAGCAAAATGGCCGCTTCATTGCCATTCAAAATCCGCATATTCCCCAGTCGGTCACGGGCGGCAATAGCTAGCCGGTCCGCATCCGGGTCCGTTGCCAGAGCTAAATCAATTTGTTTTTGATCGGCCAACTTTAGCACTCGCGTGAGCGCCTCGCTATTTTCCGGATTGGGCAACTGCACAGTTGGAAAATTTGGATCCATTTGACACTGAGATTCTTCCGGGCAACAGCGAATGCCCATCCGTTCCAACAGCGGTCCCATGATGGGATATCCCGTTCCATGTAGCGGTGTGTATGCAACTTCGATGGCGCATGTGCGAATAATGGAGGGATCGACCAACGAATCCTGAAGCCGACGCAAATATGTTTCATCCAAGCCCGCTGGTAGAACCTTATATCCGTCCATCGCTCCTCGAAGACGAGACAGGACGGCGCAAATCTCCTCCGTAGATATCTGGTTATACGCATTTGTGATGGCCGAAGCATGGGGCTCCACAACCTGGGCACCGTCGGCAAAGTATGCCTTAAACCCGTTGTCCCAGCGCGGATTGTGACTAGCTGTTATAACCACGCCAGCCGTTGCCCGCAAATATCGCACGGTAAAGCTGAGCTGAGGTGTTGATCGAGGCACATCAAAAACCAACGCACACCCGCCTAAAACTTCCCAAATTCCAGCGGTAATTTCTGCGAAGTGACGCGAAAAATGCCGGCTGTCGTAGGCAATAACCAGTTTGGGAATGTCAAAGCGATCATCATTGCAGAGCAACCAATTTTCACAGTGCTGGTAGAGTGCCATTGTCGCCCGAGCCACGTTAATGTCGTTAATATACGCCGATCCTACAGCCGCATGAACCGGTTGGCCATTCGACGCCAACTCTCCTGCCGCTGACTGATTGCCAACAACCCGCCCGCGAATGCCAGCCGTCCCAAACGCCGCGGCGCAAAAAAAGCGACTAGTAAGTTCATCCCATTCCGCACGTGCTAAAAGGTCGTCAATGGCGTTGGCGGCCCAGGACGGTAGATGCTTCGCCCCCCGCCATTCCCTTAGAAAATGCCCCACCGTTGGCCGCAAATTTCCCGCCTCAAGTGCTTTTGCCAGGAGTTTTTCCCAAGATTCCACGTGGATATTATAATCTCAAAACTCCATCTGGCTGTATTTTTCGAGCGTAGGCAAACGAATCTTCCCATGCCAATTCCCCGTAAAGCTACATCCGCTACCGCCGCCGTTAGAATCTTTAGAGGAAATACGCCCGCTGTTTTTCTGAAATGGACATGTTGAGAAATTCCATGACTTTCATAAAGTCTTCCCAAACAACGCGCTTTGATTCGTTTGATGCGTAGCGGAGCAGATAAGACGGATGATAGGTAATCATCAGCGGTGTACATCCGAATGTCATCCATTGGCCTCGCACATCGCACATGCGCCGTTTGGGATTTGGGCCGAGCAGTCCACAGACAGCAGTGGCCCCAAGGGCTATGATAACTTTTGGACACACGATTTCCACCTGCGCCCGTAAATAGGGCAAACAGAACGCCATTTCTTCTTCTGTTGGTGGCCGATTTCCGTGTGGCGTCAGCATCTCCGGTCGCCAATTCATAATATTGCCAATGTAAACATCTTCGCGGCCTATCCCCATGGCCTCGATAATTTTTGTAAGCAATTGCCCTGCCCGACCGACAAATGGTTCGCCGGCAATTTCCTCATCCGCTCCAGGGGCCTCCCCGCATAGGAATATGTCCGCATCCAAATTTCCAACACCGAAAACGACTTTTTTCCCAAGTTTCACGTGCGCATTGCAGACTGGGCAGTTGAGAACTTGCTCTCGCAAGTAATTCCATCGCGCTCTCTTAGTTCCAGCGGGCAACCTGACTTCTGGCGGTGAGCCAATGGGTGCCATGTAAAATGGTACATTTCCATCCAAATTGACTGCTTCTCCAGCGGCAACAGAGTCCAACTTTGTCGCAAAGGTTCTTCGCTCTGAAATACCTCCAATATTTTTGGCAAATAGGTTCTCGATTGCCGAAATATTACAGGGAATGGAACGAACTCCTTCCGCTTCAAGGAGTTCCAATTCCTTCAACAGTGCGTCGCGGATCGCATCGCGATCATATTTGACTTCCATTATGCTGACACCGTGGACAAACTAAACCGTGGGTCAAGCGCCACAGTCCTGGCTCCAGAAATCCAGTTAGCGCCGTATTTGAACGCCCGCCAACTGAATTATCATTGACCAAATACGGATCTGCTCTGATTTTCGGACCATGGGCAACTAGCTCAGCGGTTAGAGCAACCGGTTTACATCCGGTAGGTCGCAGGTTCGAATCCTACGTTGCCCACCAAAATTGGCGCGGTGAACAGTAAGAGAGTTGCAGTTTTTCAACTCTCTGCTTTTTACAATGAAGATATAGCAAAGCCTGATGATTTTTAATGCGAGCGGAAATTTTTTTGTTGCATCATAGATATTTACTGACAAATTCGCATCCGCCGTGAAATATAGTCAGGACTTGAAAAATGCGGCGGTGCGGCTAGTTGTAGACGGAAAATTTTATACACAAATGAGCAAAGAACTTAGAATTTCGCCACAGTCTGTCCGTATTTGGCACACTCGTTTTTTGGCCGTGGGGCATTGCAAAAATAAGAAAAACAACCAGGGGCAAGACCGCGCGTAACTGAAGAAGCTTTCATGGCATTCCACAAAGCATATCCGAATGCTCTGCAAAAAGATGCGGCCGCATATTTTGGAATTAGGGCGTATTACCGCTAATTACATGCATGACGTCGGAAGTTACTCTAAATAATTGTTTACTTTTCGTGAGATTTCACTGTAGAAAATTTAACAAATGCTGTTTGTTTGTTGTGTGACCATCTACAATGGTATGAAAACCAAGGTGGTTAATGCCGTTGCTCGCATTTCGAACTTCTTGCAGAATATCGCAACAAAAGCTACTGTGTTATTGGTCAAGCCCCTGGCCGTATTATGTTGGCTAACCATTTTTGTTCCAGCGGTAGCTTTTGCGCGTAAATTAATTGTGGGGCAATCATTGTTTTGGGACTTTATGGTTTTTGCATACAAACCTCATATAAAACCTCAACTCTCTGAACCCACCGCAAAACAACCTCCTATAAGATCACAACTCTCTGAACCCACTTCGCCAGATCCCACTGCAAGAAAAACACCAGCCACGACTACAGATAGCGACAAACCCATTAATCCATCATCGATTACCCGTCTTTCGTATGCCTACAAAAAGAAAGGAGAAGATGAAAAATTTCTTTTCTATGCGCACTCCGAGACATGTGATTATGGAGAAGTTGTATTCAATGATTTCGATGAAATCAACAAATGCGAAAATCTGAAGTTTTTGGTATTGCCGGAACATTCGCCCGCGGAAGTGGATGTAAGTCGGCTTAAAAAGCTAGAAACACTTATACTTTACGGTACTAAAATCGAAAACATAAAGTTTGGCTCCGCACCATTATACACACTTAACATCTTTAATAATGATAAACTAGAAACGCTCAAGCTTCCCAGCCTTCCGAAAGGTGCACGCCTTGTAATTGCGCACAACACGTCTCTGGGATGTATAGACCTTAACGGACAAAAGGTACCGCTTGAAAAAATGGCCGAATGGGCTTCAGGCACAAATAAAAGTTTAAAAAAAATTACAGGGGTTCCTGCGGAAACATTTGAAGAAATTTTAAATGTAACAAATGTCGCAATCTCGGCGGTTCGCAAGGGAACCGCCACCAACAACCAGCGACTCCTACTAAGCCTCAGTTTCACATCGGAAAATGGCGACGTGTGTGAATCTTTTTTTTCGACCGAATGATATTTATTCGTCGTCATCGACTTCAACCACACGGCTTACGCCGATGAGCACATCTCCCGGGGCCAAACTGATGAGCCTAACACCTTGGGTCGTACGGCCGATTACACGGATGTCGGAAACCTGACTGCGAACGGCCTGTCCCTGCTTGGTGAACATCATAATTTGCTCGTCCTCGCGGACGCTTATTGCCGCACAGATGGGCGCATGGGCGCGCATGGCGATAACACCCTGCCCACCCCTCCGCTGGAGGCGATAATCCTCAAATTGCGACCGCTTGCCCAAGCCATTTTCCGTCGCCAAAAGCAAAGTTGTTTCCGGCTCCACAACCGTCATCATCTTCACCGCATCGTCCTTGCGCAGGGAAATCCCTCGAACGCCGCGGGTTGCACGTCCCTGCACGCGTAAATCGGATTCATTGAACTTCACGGACATGCCGTTCCGCGTGACGATGACAATTTCATTTTCCCCTGACGTGAGGTGGGCGGCAATGAGCACATCGTCATCGTCAATATTAATGCCAATGATGCCATCTCGGCGAAAATTGCGATAGCTACTTAGAGCTGTTTTTTTGATCACCCCTTTGCTGGTGCACATGACCACATTGTGTTCGGACACAAAGTCTTTTGCGCATATCATGGCCGCAATGCGCTCGCCCTCCTGCATGTTTAAAAGGTTCACCAGGGAGCGCCCCTTGGATGTGCGCGCGGCTTCGGGAATGTCGTAAACCTTTTGCACATAAAGCCTTCCATTGTTCATGAAAAACAAAATGTAGCTATGGGTGTTGGCGGAAAAAATGTGCTCAATGAAATCATCTTCATGCTGCTTCGCGCCAACAACGCCCTTTCCCCCGCGCCGTTGGGTGTGATAGGCGTCCACGGCGGTGCGCTTGATGAAACCCTTGTTGGAAATGGTGATAACGCAACCTTCGTTGGAAATAACGTCCTCGATGGAAAATTCGCCCTCCGCGGGAACAATCCTCGTATGTCGCTGATCCCCATATGTGGTGCGAACGTCAACTAACTCCTTCCGGATGAGCGCCATCAGCTGCGACCGGTTGGCTAAAATAGCCTCGTATTCTTGGATTCGCCGTCGCAATTCCTCCAATTCACTTTCCACCTTCGCCCGCTCCAATCCGGTGAGCTGGTAGAGGCGCAACTCCAGGACCGCATCCGCCTGCAACTCAGTGATGTCATATTTCTCCATCAGCGCCCGCTTGGCCCCGTCCCGATCGTTCGCCGCCCGAATAATGCGCACGAAATCATCCAAATGGTCCAGCGCAACGCGGAACCCCTCCAACACATGTGCCCGCTGGGACGCCTTGCGCAAACGAAATTGCGTTCGCCGGGAGACCACATCCCGCCGATGTTCCAAGTAAAACTCAAGCATCTCCTTGATGTTCATCTGTTTGGGTCGCTTGCCGTCCAGGGCTAGGAGGATAACTCCGAAAGAATTTTCCAACGCAGTGTGTCGGAATAGCTTATTGGTCACCACGCGCGAGGGCTCGCCCCGCTTGAGTTCCAGCACGATGCGGGTTTCTTCCGTGGATTCGTCGCGGATGTCGGAAACCTCGTCCAATTCCTTCGCCGTAATCAGCTCGGCGATTTTTTCCACAAGTGTTGCACGGTTAACATTGTAGGGAATTTCGTCGATGACGACCTGTTCGCGGCCGGATTTTATCTCCTCGCAGTGGACTTTCCCGCGCACGCGGACAATTCCCCGACCGGTGCGCAAATATTTTCGAACGCCCTCAAAACCAACAACTTCGCCGCCAGTTGGAAAATCAGGGCCTTGGATCATCTTCACAATTTCATCGAGGCCCGTGTGCGGGGCATCGATTAATACCAACAGCGCATCAATGATTTCGGATAAATTATGTGGCGGAATATTGGTGGTCATTCCAACGGCAATTCCCGTGGACCCGTTGAGCAAAAGGTTTGGCAAGGCGCTTGGCAACACGGTGGGTTCATTGGTGCTTTCCTTATAGTTTGGCATGTAGTCGATGGTGTCTTCATCCAAATCCCGCAACAGGTCCTCGGCCAGGCGGTCCAACTTACATTCCGTGTATCGATAAGCCGCCGGCGGGTCCCCATCAATGGAACCAAAATTTCCCTGCGACTGGAGCAGCGGATACCTCATGACCCACGGCTGGGCCAGGCGGACAAGGGCATCGTAGACGGAGGAATCCCCGTGTGGGTGATAATTTTTTAAGACCTCACCGATTACCCCGGCGCACTTGTCGAAAGGCCGATTATGGAGCAATCCTTCCCTCAGCATAGCGTATAAAATCCTCCGCTGTACCGGTTTAAGACCATCACGCACATCCGGCAGGGCGCGGGAGACAATCACCGACATGGAATAGTCCAAATAGGCACTTTCCATAATCTCCACGATGCTGCGGTCGTTGACGCTATCCCCGGCTAAAACCTCTTCCGAAGGCGTTTCCAAAATGTTTTCATCTTCCACGGCAAAAAGCCTTTCAACACCGCTGGCGCGCCCAAAAGAACCCAAATACCAGCGGCAAAATTCCTACCTTTCGGGCTACAAAAAAAACAAATCTTACTCAAGTGGTTTTTTCGCTTCAACCAACCGCCCAGAACTAATGGAAAAGAGGCGTGAAGCCCGTAGTGCAAATCGCGGATTATGCGTTGCGTAAAGCAAACCAGCCCCAAATTTTTTACAAAGATCAAACACAAGTTCCTCGACCTGCAACGAGGTCATTTCATCTAAATTCCCCGTCGGCTCGTCGGCAATTACAAAACTCGGACGGCCAATCAATGCTCGAACAATGGCAACTCTTTGTTTTTCCCCTCCGGAAAGCGTTGCAGGCATACAGTCCGCGCGACATTCGAGGTTAACCGCCGCAAGTAACCTCTTTGCCAAGCTCTTACACAAAGTTAACCCTTGGATTCGCATTGGAAATAACACATTTTCGAGAACATTCAATTCGTCGACAAGTGAATAATTTTGAAAAACAAAGCCCAAAAACTCTCCGCGCCTTCTGTCAGTAACCGGCCGCCCATCCCAAAGAACATTCCCCGCGTCCGGGCGCAGAAGTCCACCGGCGATATTTAATAGCGTCGTTTTGCCACATCCGGAAACTCCAATGATTGCAACAGTCTCGTCCGAATCGATTTCAATGGAAACATTATCTAAGACCGTAACGGCCGCTCTTTTTGCTCCAAAAGTCTTTAAAACGTTCTCTAATACTAATCCCATAAGTCTACATTTCATTCACGACACATGGCCCTGGCCGGGTCAATACGCGCCGCTCTAATAGCTGGAAAAGCTGCTGCAAGCATGGACAAGAAAATAGCTCCCAGACAAATGATCACCGTCTCATTCTTTTGGACTAGAAGTGGTAAACTAGAAAATTGATAAAAATCAAAAATATGATCTCCGTTTCCAAACAATCTAAACACGGCAGCTAAAATTTCGTTGCGACAAAACAGAACACATGCTGATAGCACCAAACCTAAACATACACCCAGGACCCCCACAACTCCTCCCTGCAGCAAATAGCAAATGGCAACATCCAAACGTCCCGCGCCCAAAACGCGCAACAGGCCAATTTCACGCGTCTTTCGCACCACATTCAGCAGCATCGCGGACGCCATGGAAAGCGTCGCCACAAAAAATACGGATAACAACACAAAGCACATGGCCGCTTTTTCCATGCCAAGAACGGAAAGAAGCTGCCCATTCATCTCTTGCCAAGATTTAGCGCGCAAAAACGACGGCAAAAAGGACGCATTCCATTTGTTCTTCACGACAATGGCGTTTACTCCCTTTTTTAAATGCACATCAAAACCCTGTATAGCCGGCGTTTTTTCAAAAACCCATCCCGCCTCCTCGCGAGAAATAAACGCAATTCGGCTATCCACCTCCGTCCAACCCGTTTGAAAAACCCCCGCCACATTTATTTCGAAAACCTCGGGCACAGACTCCAATCCATCGAGGTTTGTAAGCACTTCCGGCGAAAAAAAGAGCACAGTTTCTCCCGCCGTAACTAATAACTCCTGCGCCAAATCATAACCAAGCCACACACCATCCGCACCGCGCTCTCCAACTATGGCAAAATCGAGCAGGCCTTCAGCTGCCGGATCGCCAATTTTTAAAATAGGCAAGGAAAAACGCTCCGCATTCATCAAAAATACTGGCCTGTGCGTAAACTCCGCAACTTTTTCAACGCTCCCCTGTGCGCCAAGCTGCCGCTTCCAAAAGAGTAAATCGCCCTCTCCTGTGCTGGAATTTTCCACACAAACATCCCCTCGTATGCCTGTGATTTTGCTACGAATATCTTCTTGAAATCCGTTCATAACGCCAAGAACAACCACCAGAATGCAAACGCCAACTGCCACACCTAGAATGGACAAAATCGCAAATGCCAAACCTTTATGTCCCCCGGGGAACAGCTGTTTCCGTGCCCAAAAAATATGCCAAAAACAAATCATTTAATCCGAAAAAACCGCAATCCGTTTTCTAAAGTTTTAGCAAGAATTTCTTCCTTCCTTTTGCCTAAAACTCCTCCTATAACCCGTGCCACCTCCACAACGTTTTTTGGTTCATTCGCAGGCTGCTCATCACGGCCCGCAACACGCAATGCATGCGGCAAAAGAAAAGGTGAGTCCGTTTCGATAAGCATTTGCTCCGGAGGAATAAATGGCAAAGCGGCACGACTTTTTTCCGCGTTTGGCCTGGTTACCGTCCCAGAAAGAGAAACATAACCCCCACGCTTGCACCACATTTTTACCTGTTCCGGGCCATAGGAAAAACAGTGAAACAGGACATTTTCAGGAGAAATTCCACAATTCTCGATACTCAAAATTGTATCATTCCACGCATCGACAAAGCCATCCCTATCCCGACAATGAATGATTACTGGCAAACTTTTTTTCACTGCCACGGAAAGCTGTTCTCTAAAGGCTTCTCCCTGAAACCTCCTTCCTTCTAAATCATTTTCCTTAAGGTGGTAATAATCTAACCCAATTTCGCCAATGGCTACCAACTTCTTCACAACTGATGTTATATTTATTTTCTCTACTTCCTCTGACAAATTTCCCATAATGGCTCCGATTTCCGAAGCATCAGCCAATTCCAAAGGGTGCTCGCCCAACGCAAAAAACACGTTTTTATGCTGTGCGACTTCAGTGAGCTGCGGCCATCTTTTCCGGGAAACACCAGGAACAACAAAATAATCCACGCCAACCTCTCGTGCTTCCCGGAGACAATCGCCCAGCCGTTCTGAATCAAAAAAATCAATATGTGCGTGACTGTCCATAGCATTTCCGTCCTGGCGCTCTCGCCCGGACTCGAACCGGGATTGACGGTTTAGGAAACCGCAGTTCTGTCCTTTGAACTACGAAAGCCAACACTAGAGATGGGTCTTTTTTGGAAAAGTCAAAGGCTGTTTCCAGACAGATTCTCAAAGACGGAACGGTAGTTTATTTTCCCTATTATTATTTCCTTTGTGAATTTTGTGAACAAGTCCGGAAGAACGGCCGCAGACATTTGTCTAGGGGCATTGGCTTGTGAATAACTATCGCAATTAAACGGAGGGTTTCGTTGTTCGCAAGTTTATCCACACGGGCCGTGAATAACTTTTTTTCAGTAAGCTTTTTCTGATAACTTTTCGCGCTTTCGGTCTTAGAGGGCGGCACAGACAAACACCGCCGTTGGCATGCTCGGTTAAAATCTATGATTTAAGTTAGAGAATTATTACGGGAAATAGTTTTGCGGCTTTTGTTTAAATCATTTATGCAGCACAACAGCGGGTTTAATAGTCAAAATAACGAAAGCGGAGTCCGGTAGCCATCTCGCAAAAGTCTTTACTTGCGCGGGCTACATCTAGCGGCAGATTCTAACAAGTCCGCGCAATGGTCCGTTTGCGAGAAGGAGACAGATTTTTGAGAAAAGCGGGTAGGTAAAAAGCCATACATGGTGCCAACAATGATTACAATATGTTGACTCCGTGCACGAGGCGTGAAAAATGCACTGGATATGGATGGGAATGCAGTCATTGCAAAGGTAGTTGGGCGAGAGATTATCGATTCTAGGGGCAACCCAACGGTGGAAGTGGATGTTGTTTTGTCTAATGGAATTCTTGGGCGAGCGGCGGTTCCGTCTGGGGCGAGCACCGGCGAACATGAGGCCTTGGAGTTGCGCGATGGTGAAGCTGCTGGAGAACTGCTTCCAAACGGCAACAAAGACCGTAAGCGCTATGGGGGCAAGGGTGTTCTGGCTGCTATGCACAATATTAACAAAACCATTGCACCGCTCCTCCGCGGAATGGACGTGCGTATCCAGGGTGAGATCGATGCGATTATGATTGCCGCCGACGGTTCTGAAACGAAGCAGAAATTTGGTGCTAATGCCATCTTGGGTGTGTCTCTCGCTGTTGCGCATGCCGCGGCGAACTTTTTGCGCGTGCCACTCTATCGCTATTTGGGAGGGCCAAATGCGAAGGTACTCCCGGTTCCCATGATGAATATTTTAAATGGCGGAGCCCATTCAGACGCACCAATCGATTTTCAGGAATTCATGATTGTTCCAAAGGGTGCCAAAACTTTTCGTGAAGCACTTCGCATGGGTGCAGAAGTTTTTCATTCCCTAAAATCCGTGCTTAAGGCACAAAAATTGCTAACGGCCGTCGGCGATGAAGGTGGATTTGCGCCCAATCTTTCTTCCAATGAAGCGGTTTTAAACGCCATGTTGCAGGCTATTGAAGAGGCGAATTATGTGCCGGGAAAGGATGTTTTTTTCGCACTGGATGTGGCCGCGTCGGAATTTTACGATGCGAAAAAGGGCGTCTATATTTTTAAGAAATCTGACCTGTCCCAGCACACATCGGCGGAAATGGTCGAATACTACGCGAAACTATGCGGCAATTACCCAATTATTTCCATTGAAGATGGATTGGATGAAAATGATTGGGAAGGTTGGCGGGTGCTGACGAAACAACTTGGAAACAAAATTCAACTCGTTGGTGACGATTTATTTGTAACCAATCCCATTTATCTCCGGCGTGGCATAGAAACGGACTCGGCCAACGCCATCCTGGTAAAGGTGAATCAAATAGGCTCTCTTACAGAAACTCTTGACACCATTGAGCTTGCAAAACGTTCATCCTACGGAACGATCATTTCCCACCGATCCGGGGAAACGGAGGATACCACCATCGCTGACATTGCCGTTGCCACCAATGCCGGTCAGATTAAAACGGGTTCGCTTTCACGCTCGGACCGCGTTGCGAAATATAACCAATTATTGCGGATCGAGGAAGAACTTGGCCCAAGGGCAATTTATGGAATTTCTTGAAAGCAATCCCGCACAAATACCAACGGCAAGACTAAGCGCTTAAGTTGCGTCGTGCAGCGATGATGTGTGCCGGTAATGCCGAATGCGCATGAGCCAAAAACCGTCCAGAGGTTCCGTATCCGAAGGTTAAAAAGCGCTGAAATTTTTCAAAATTGGCGAAAAAAGCGTTTAGTTTTTCCATGTCTTTTGGTTTGAGTTTAGAAATTTCGAAGCCCATTTCCCGGTGAAATGGCGAAAGAACTAACACATCAACGGTGCGTCCAGCGCATTGATAATAGAGTCCGTAGAGAATAATTTGAAGAAATTTTCCCTGTGAAATCTGTTTTGCTGTGAATGCTGCCCCCGACGAACGAGTTTTAAAATCAATGATGCAATAATGATTTCCATCATTTGCTACAAGGTCCACACGTCCGTGTGTCCAAATCCGTGCCGAGCCGGCTTTTATAAAACCCGAAATATTTTGTTCCGTTTTGATGGAATCTAACTCGAGTTCATCTAAAACCATTCGCGTTTGTCGTTCTAATGCTTTCATAATTCCGAGCGATTGATGGTGGGTATTATGAGTAATATAACTCTTTTCAACAAGACCTTCACGCATTGAATGTTTGTTGCTGTTTGCGTCCGAAAAAGACTGTGTAAATTTTTTCGTTAATTCCGCATGCACACACAGACCGGTTGCCATGGAGATTTCACCAAAAATCGATTTCGCAGGCAATTCAATAGACAAAATTTGCCGCATCCACACATCTTCTGGGCAGGTAAATGCTAGTTCCCAAGCCTTACAGGGCATGAACTGAAGCAATTTCTCTCGCCATTTTTCGTCACCGCCGGCGCCAAAATCGAAAACTCCAAATGGTTTGGTGGCATCCCTCCGCATGTGATAGGCGTTAACACAGCGGGCAATGTCGTCGTTACATAAATCTGTCTCGTCATTTTTCATTTTCGCAGCGGTCCCGGTGTTACCCAAAAAAACTCCAAGATGTCGTAGGTACCACATGCGTTCACGCATTTCATTGGAATCTAATTGGCTGCCAATGCGTATTGCCACCGGCATATCCACATCGCAGGAGGCAGTGTCTCCAATTGCAACAATAGTTACTTCCCTGGAATGGCCAAGCGCACTCCGGATAACCAATTCCTGCGGAATGACATGTTTAGAGAAGTCGTAGTAGAAATCTTCCAATGATTCATTTATGCCTTCTAGGCGTGCCACATCAAAGAGTTCGGCGTGATTATTTAACCTAATTGATTCCAAGTCGCCGCAGATCACGCAACTGTAATCACCAAACGGCAAATCATCATAATTGACAATATGTATATTGGCCGACCAATTTTTTTGTGAAATTTCGCAGAACCGATCCTCTCTGGCAGTTTCAAGCCAGTCTAAAAATCCATCACGTGTGATCGCGTCATACAGAGAATCGAGAATTTGGACATCTGGCTCAAGGCAACGCGTCTGTGGAAAAACTTCCACGGTGTGCATGTGAAATTCCTCAGCTTTCCCACGCATGGGAAGCGGCTGCACCCATTCTTTGATTTTGGTTGGAAGTGTTTCCGCGCAATCGTCGGTCACACTTCCACGCGAATGCTCCAACACGCCTTTGCGTAAGGTGTTCCATTGAACTTCCTCAATCATGCCAAGCGCAAATTTACAATCCAGCAGCGCCAGGCACTCATCTCGTTTTTGACGTCTTTGGTATTCTAACCATCGTTGCCAAAGCGGAGACCATTCGGAGGTCTTTCCCTTAACTAGGAGGTCTAGAAATGGAATCCGCGTAATTTCAAGCATTTGTCGTATGGCATGGTACCTGGCGCCGCGGCCAGAAAAACCGATGGCAATCTTTGGGATCTTGCCATCTAGAGATGAATCATTACGACCTAAAAGCGATGCAATTTTTCCCAAAATCACGGAAGTAAAATCCGAAACGTTTTCCGTGGTATAAACTTCTATAGTGTTGGAAGTCTTTACTGGAATATCATCGTCAGGTTGATAGTTCCAAAGCATGCGCCAACGGGCGAGGGAAGGCGATTTCGGCGATAATTCAAAAAAATATTCCGCTGCAGTTGAGCACTTGGCCGCTGCCAGCAGTAATTTGTGATTTTCCCAGGAGCACTCGGGAAATCCGACGCTAAAAAATTGATCCCAAATATCGTGGCACGCAGCCGAACATAGCTGAGAGTCCAATGCTGCCACAGTGAATAATTTTTCTGATTCCGCCCGCCTTAAAATAGAATTGTTATACAACCGAGACCGATCTTCTGGGCGCAATTGCTGAATTTCACGAATAGCCATCGGAGAGAAGCCGTTTTCAATTTGCCATGGAATTAAACTTGTCTCCGGCAAAAGTTGCCAATCCAGATGTCGTACCTTTAGCAATTCCTGCCGCAGGGACATTGGAGTATACATTCGCACGCCGCCGAGAGCGGGGAATCGTTTTTGTAGACATTCACGAAAAGCGCACAGCGCGTAAATGCTCGGAAATAATATGGCTGAATTTCGACAAAAGGATGTTCTCGCCAACCACCTGTCAATTTCGTCCAATGCAAGGGGAGTTACGTTTTGTCGCGCGCGGACCCCGAAATCTTTTCCGGAAAACATGCCCCCCTCCATAAACAATAGTCAAACGCCATTGTGAATTGTTAATATTCGATTGCGTAGGCGAAGAATGGCAATTAGATTAATTAATAACAGTCCATTAATGCACACATCCGCAATTTGCCAAGGCAAAGTTCCTTGCACTAATGCGCCAATGGGCATGGCGGCAAGAAAAAATATACGGAAGAGAGTGTGCCATTTTGGATTTTCAAATGCATGTTCAGCGAACCAGGCCCAGGCCACAAGAGTCGTTAGAGCGAAGCAATAAACCACAAGTGGAATGATGAAATAGCCTGCACGTGGCACTGAGAAAGCTCGTGAAAAGGTGTCGATGCAAATTTGTGTGGCATTGGCAGCCAAATTTGGTGCCGCGCAAAGAACGAGAATCCCACTCATTGCGCATAAAGCTGCAACCAGGATCGGGACAATAAGAGCAATTATGCCTTGCCTTCTGGCGTGCTCATTGATAGAAAAATCTTCCCTGTCAATGCGGCCATGAGCTATGGCGACAAGTCCTAAACCAATGTCAGTTGCAAAAAGCCCCCGAGAAATTCCGGTCTGCAAAACTTGCGCAAATAAGAATCCAGTTGTTCCGCTGCTGGCGGCATTCCAAGAAAAAGCACCGCGAAAAACATCGCAAATAACAGGCCAGAGATTGGCGCGCAGGAGGATAATGCCAATTGCGCAAAATAGAATGTACGCAATGCCAATTATCGGAACGCTTGCAGACATAAAAATAGAGAAGCGCTTCAACCCGCCAAATAAAATTGCCCCAGCAGGAAGCATGAGAAGTAAAACACCAAAAATGCGCGCAGGCACCCCGGCGTTAGTAAAAGACGCGGTAAATGCGTGCACTTGAACGAGATTACCCACAGTAAGAGACGCGCCGACCAGGAATAGACAGTAACAAAAACTTAAGAGTGGCGAATTTAATCCCTTTTTAATGTAAATCATCGCGCTGCCAATGTATTGGCCGTAAACCTTTTCCTGATAAAAAACGCCAAGTGTAGCGGAAGCTAGTTTAACAACGCTTCCAAAAACGGCAACAGCGACCATCCAAAAGATCGCCCCGGCACCGCCCATGGCGACAGCCATGGCGCTTCCGGCGATAGTCCCAGCGCCCAAATTTCCGCCAATAATAGTTGCAACGGCAGTAAAGCTGCCCATTTGCCCGGTGTTTGATCGGGTTCGCGCCATCATTTTAAATGCGCTGCCGATACAACGCAATTGCGGAAAGTGCAATCTTGACGAAAAGTAAATCGACGTGCCAAGTAATAGCGGAACAATAATCCAAACAACAACATTCCGCAATAACATCTCCACTGGCTTTAGTGGTGTGAGCCACGAAAATATGTCAAGAAAATACACCCCATACCGAGTTGCTGACGCAAAAAAATATCTTTTTCGCGCATATTGGATTTACAAAAAAGTTTACGATTCAAAAATCGCTTCCATCGGAGGAGGGTATGATGGAAGAATTGGTTGGACTGGCGCATCCGGAGCGGATACATGTAAATTTGAAACAGCGCACGGATGAATGGTTTGCCGTGCGGCGCGGAAAGATTACAGGGACGGATTTTGATAAAATTGCGCCAGCGGGGGCCCGGGCGATACAAATTTTTTGCGACAAAGCGACGGCACGTTTCAGTTCAGACTATTATGATCCGTCAGAACCATTCATCAACTCTAACATGCGCCGCGGAATCGAAATGGAGGCAACGGCCAAAAGCGCATATGTGCGTGAGCGCGGGGTTAGGCTGCTTGAAGTTGGCTTTGTCGATTATTTGCTCGATAATGAATTCACCGGCTGGTGCGGTTGTTCCCCGGACGGGCTTGTCGGCCAAGATGGGCTTGTCGAAATTAAGTGTCCTACGGAGGAAAATTTTTTAGTTCAAAAGGGTAGACTCCCCCTCAAGTACGTACGCCAGGCAATGTTTAATATCTGGGCCACGAATCGAAGATGGTGTGATTTCATACTTTATTCCACGTCGGGGAAGTTGCACATCCAGCGAGTTCATCTGGACAGTGAATGGAGGTTCAAAATTGAAAATACCATGCGATTTGCCATCGGTGAAATACAAAAAATTATCCACGAACTGGCGCGGGTACGCACGGCCAAAAAATAAAAAATCGCCAGGCGGCAACGGCTTTGATCATTGCGCGGCTGAATCAGCTGGGGTCCTAAAATTTTGTCTTTTGGGAAGGGGAAGAGCCGATTATGTGTTTTGCTTGTTTCCAATGATTTTGATTTATCGTATTTTATTTTTGCCGCTTTTCATATTTCTATGTCCATACTTTCTTTGGCGTACACGCGGGAGGCGGCGTGATTTATCCAATTGGGTGGAGCGCATTGGCATTTATCCGCGAATGGCTTCTTGCGACGGAAAGAAGCGCATTTGGATCCATGCTGTCAGTGTTGGCGAAATGCAGTCCATTGTTCCGCTTGTGAAATTATTGCATATGAATAAGCATATTTCTCTTTTCATTAGCACCACATCGACAACAGGCCGGCAAATTGCGGAAAAATTGTACGGCAAATATGCCAAAATTACCTATTTCCCCATCGATTTTTGGCCCTTTGTGTGGAGTGCGTGGAAGCGTATTCGCCCTGATCTCGTCCTTTCCGTAGACGGCGAACTTTGGCCAGAACATCTTCACCGGGCCCAAAAAACTGGCGTCCCGGCCGGAATCATCAACGGCCGTATTTCAGAACGTAGTTTTCGCCGCTATTGTTGGGTTCTAGAAATCTCCAGGTGGATGTGGGGATATATTTCATTTGTTTTTGCCTGCGACGAATTGGCTGCTCGGCGCATTGGGAAATTTATTTTTCGGCCAAGCCAAATTATTGGCATTGGAAATTTAAAATGTAGCCGGCAACCGCTTTTGCCATTGAAGAAATTCGAACGGGTCATGTTGTTAAATTCACTTGGTTTGCCAGCCTTTGGAATAGATAAGAAGCAAATACGCGTGCTGTTTGGGTGCTCAACTTGGCCAGGTGAAGAAAAATTATTACTGGAAACATTTGCGAAACTGCGAAAGATCGATGCGAATTGGCGCCTCATTTTAGTTCCGAGGCATGCAGAACGACATGAGGAAATTGTTGAACTTTGTAAACGCGGTAACTTTTCCTTCCGTCTGCGGTCCGCCGGAAATGCGGGGATGCCCTGGTGCGATGTTTCCATCGTTGATACCACCGGCGAACTTGCTGAACTCATACGCGTAGCAACAATCGCCTTTTTGGGAAAAACGTTGCCTCCGAACGCAGGAGCGCAATCCCCTCTGGACGCAGCGGCAGCCAAGGTGCCATTGGTTTGTGGGCCAAATTATGATAATTTTCATGAAGTCATTGAATCATTTCACGCGGTTGGAGCCATAAAAATTTGTCGCAATATTGATATGATAAAATCCGCGCTGTTGCAGTTGGCTCTGGATGAAGTGGAACAGCGAAAAATGTCTGCTGGAATGCTGCGCTATTTACTTAGGACAAAGAATGTTGCGCAGGCAATCTATGAATATATTAAAAAGGCACTCGCAGTATGTTAAAAGAAGCGACTTTTAAAACCAATTTTCATGATAACTTTTCAAGTTAGGCTTTATAAAAATATGATTTATGAAGTCTTTGTTTGGAAAGGCGCCCGGGGATGGCGATTAGCGGCAAAGGTTACATAGCCGCATTTTTTAAGTCCCAACTATGTTTTATGGCGGATGCGAATGTGGAAAACTGAAATATGAAGAGAAAAAAGCATCCTCCAACAACGTAATGTTATGAGGTGTGTTTTTTTGAAAGTGAAACGGGTTGCCAGCGATAATTTTTCGCGCTTTCAGCCTTGGAGCGCGACGCAGGCGACAATCGCCTTTGGTATGCCTTTAATAAATTCAGGAATTTAAATCGAAAAACTACTATAGAAATTAGTTTTGCAAGTTGCATACTTCAACCATATGTGCGAAATGTTATAGCTAAACCTATTGAGTCTTGACACCAAAATAACAACTGGTTTGTGCGCATGTCGACAAAACGCTTCCAGTAAAATTCTTTAGCTAGGCTTTTAAGTGTGCCCAATAATGCCCTATTGGGTTCAATTCCGTTGAATATGGCGGCAAAAAAGCACTTTGCAACTATGCCGCTTGGCAATTTTAGCAATTTCATTCCTAATTTGGCAGTAAGTATCTATGATGCAACAAAAAAAATTTTCGCTCGCATCAAAAAGCATCAGGCTTTGCTATACACGGAAATAAATCTTGTTTTGCGCCTCTATACCCAGAAATAAATCGCAGTTTCCCTCCATGGTTTGAGACCGCAATAATATCGTCAGGATTAGATACATATACGCGATGGTGGTCGGCTTCGTCGGTAGTGGATGCGCCATGAATAAAGGCGCTTATCGGCAAAATTTGTGACGCACCGTCTGCTGCATTTCAGTGATGGATAGCGGATAAACCGCAGGAATTGTTGACACTATGGAACGCATTGGCATAGCTATCATGCGTGCGGCACTGATGAACGCGCCGCC
The DNA here is from genome assembly GCA_031278455.1 of Puniceicoccales bacterium. Taxonomy (GTDB): domain Bacteria; phylum Verrucomicrobiota; class Verrucomicrobiia; order Opitutales; family JAIRLM01; genus JAIRLM01. The sequence continues at coordinate 32,401 of JAITKJ010000022.1, forward strand.
TTGCGAGAACGACATTGTGCGATTGATACCGCCATTTCGAAAGTATTCCGCGAATACGCTTGAAATATTTAGACATGCGACAACAATGGCGAGCATTGATGTCCTTAAGACGGGCCACCAATGTGAAGATTGGATTGACATCTAGGAATGCGTCATACGACGTTAAAATTTTGCCGATTCTCGGCCGAAAAAGCGATGAAGCACGGGAGGCACGCGCACGGAACCGTCCTCTTGGAGATTATTTTCCATGATGGCTGCCAATACACGCGGAATGGCCAGTCCTGATCCATTGAGAGTGTGGACAAATTGGAGACCAGGACCATCGGTGGGGCGGAAGCGTATGTTGGCCCGCCGCGCTTGGAAATCGGTGAAACTACTGCAGCTCGATACCTCCAGCCAACGTTTTTGCCCCCCTGACCAAACCTCCAAGTCATACTGCTTGGAATGAGGGAAGCCCATGTCTCCGCTACAAATGGCCAACACGCGATAGGGAATTTTCAGTTTTTGTAACAATCCTTCGGCGTCTCCACGCAAAAGCTCCAATTCTTCTAAACTCCGAGATGGATGCACCCATTTGACCAACTCCACCTTATCGAATTGATGCAGGCGGTTGAGCCCGCGCACGTCCTTTCCCCAACTACCCGCTTCCCGGCGAAAACATGGCGTATGCGCGCAGCGACGGATGGGCAAATCGGCTTCACGAAGAATTTCGTCGCGAAAAAAATTAGTTATAGGAATTTCGGCGGTTGGCACGGCGTAGAACCCGTCCGTGGGCATTTCATACATCATGCCTTCCTTGTCCGGGAGCTGTCCAGTTGCCGTTGCACTTGCAGCATTTACGAGAAGTGGTGGCAGAAATTCCACGTAGCCATTAGCTTCCGCCTCTGAGAGAAAAAATTGAATCAATGCTCGCACCAATCGGGCCATATCGCCGATGTAAAATGGAAATCCGGCGCCTGCCACCTTCGCTCCGCGGGCAAAATCCAGCCCATCGGCAAAGCCCGGAATTTCATAGTGTGGCATGGCATGGGGTGAAATGGCGCTTGCATCACTCCAGGATGAGATGGCGACATTGTCCCGTTCCGTCTTTCCCGTGGGAACGCTTTCGTGGGGCACGTTCGGAATGGAAAGGTAAAGCCTCTGCCATTCACCCTCAAGGGCCTGCACGGCGTCTGATAATTCTTTAGCTTTGGCGGATTGCTCCTTCAATGAAGTGCGTATAGCAGCAGCATTTTTCCCGGAGCCGTTGGATTTTGCCAATTGATCACTTGCCCTTTTCAATTCCGCCCGCGCCAGTTCTGCCCGGGAAATCCGCTCCCGGCGTAAAGAATCCAGCGCCAAAAAGGCGTCGATGTCGCAGGGGAATTTCTTTTTTTGTAGCGCAAATTTTATTTCTGCACCGTGTTCACGCAGGTACTTCAGATCCAGCATATCGGCTATGAATCGGTGTTGCACTCGCGACGTCAAGGGGAAATGGTTCGTTTGGCAGAAATCAAATTGCAAGCCTGAGGGCTATAGTTTTTACTTTCTACAAAAGGTTCAGATATCGCATTAAGCTCTTTATTTAGACTTAGCCTGATAGTTGGTTAATTATTTCTACAACACGGTCCTGTCGGACGTAAGGCAAAACCATAGAGAAATCCTGGTTCGTAATTTTGCGCATACGAATAAAAAACATAGCCAAATCGCGCTCTGATAAGCCTAGTTGCCTAATAATAACTCGCAAAGAAAGTGCACGCCCGCAAGGAAAACCACCGGCGAGACCTCTTGTCGTGTTATCAGTAATTCTTGGCAAGACGGAAGCAGAAAACATATAATCTGATATGATCCACCAAAGAATTTCACAGTTCTTTTTCGACGGCGGAACCACGCTCAATAAATCTAATGCGCGAGCAATAGTCAAAGGAGTGTAGGCACGCCTTAAACATTCTTTAGCGTCATCTAATGGCATGGCAAAAATGGATGCCAGTAAAAAATCATCGGCCTGGCCTTTGATCAACTCATTATGAAGCCTATCCGGATTGCTTGGGAAAATTTCGGCGTATTTTTGGGGGGCCAGCTTTTTAATAGCATTAGCCAAGCGGATCATGAGCTCGAGTCCGCAGTCACATTTTTTTAAAATAACTTTTGAATCTGCGGCATCCAGCAGTGGCAAAATGCGAGCAGCCCACTCTGGGCCATATTTAAGAGACGCCTTGATCAACCATTCCATGCCTGCAGGTGGCAATTTTTTGAGTTCTTGCACTGCCTCGTTTGGCGGCAAAGCATAAAGAAGTTGAAGATAAAAGAAGTTGTCAGGACGCGTTAAGTCATTGGGATCATCTTCCCAGTTCGGATTAAAGAAGGTATTCAATGAGAGATGCGTTCTTTTTATAGCATCTAACACCACTGGCGCCGGAAGCCACTTAAAATGTTGCAAATTTGCTTTATTTAAAATGAGGCTCGCGCGCCTTTGTGGGTTCGCGCTAACGAAGCTTTTAAAAAACGTCAGGCGTCTCATTGCGACAGGGGCGTCCCCGTCGTGCGCATACATGGCAATAACAGATTGAAGAAGCTTCATGGCGGTGTGAAGCGGTAAATGCTCAAAACACGCCACAAGCATGCCAAAGTTCCCCTGAGAGGTCTCAAGGTCCCGAAACGAATGTAGAATGTCATAATCACTTCTTTTAGAAACAAGGGCTTTTACTATGCCCATATAATCCTTGGCGTGAAATTCTTTGACGTTTTTAATGTCATATGAGATGGGTTCAAAAGATGGAGTCCGCTTTTTTTTAGCGGCGAAACAGAGCTCGGGGTAGCAGCCTGATTGGTATAGCTTTGCAAAAGCCGTCAAACGACTTGTTTTGGTTTTGTATTCGTAAATCTTGCGAAGCTCATGCCCAATGTATGCATCGCGCATTGGGCTATTCCATTGGTTCCGTGGCCCTGTAAAGCTCCATGGATCTTTGTATTCGGCGGGTATTTTTTCTTTGAATTTCGGTTTTATATCTACATATAAGTCGGGCTCTGCGCTCATCGGTTTAGACATGGATAATTTTGCCTTTGGTGTAGATGTCTGCACCGCGCTCATCGGTTCAGATATAGATAACTTTGGCCTTGATACAGATGTCTGCAATTGCGGATTTGGCATTTGCGCATGGACAGCTTGTTTCGTTATTAAAAATTTCAACATAATTATGAGTCGATAGTTTGTAGTAAATTTAGCAAAAGTTGAGGACTTTATAATACGGCCAAACAACCACACAAGGCCGTAGCCGAGAAGGAGAATTGGATAAGTTAAAACAACGACAACGGCCACAAACGCTTTAGTCGGACTTGACCAATTGCATTCGTCGTGATATTCTGCACATGCTCTAATATTGCCGAGTGACACTGTATATTTAAAATCATCTTTGCAGCAAAATAGCAAGTTCAATTTTTTTGAACTTCTTGCAGTCGTCGATTTGAGGCCATTTTCCGTGCGGTTTCAATGCCGTAATCTTAACTTTTGCGAACAACGCATTAAACTACCCAAGAAACTTGTTCGTGCGACTGAGAAAAAATTTTTGCGTATATATCTGGGCTTTTCATTTTTGTGGCCTCGGCCAATTCACGCATGTTCTCGCTAGATATTGAGGTCTTGCAAAATGGTTATCGTGGTCCCCGAATTCAGATTCATCCAAGCGTTGGCAAAAAGCAAATTGGATGAGTTTGGCAAGAGCGATACAGAGGGAACAATCTCGGCAAAATAATCGAGGAATTCCTGACATGAAAATTGTCCTACGATGATGCTATTACGTCGTCGGATCTTCCAAAGAAGCTATTAGTCGACGGATATTCGCCGCTCGTTTGCTCGGACAAAAACGCAAAATAGTATCCACACTTACAAAACCATCCGACCCTTGATAACCCTTTTTGCTTTCGACAATGAATCTGGCCATATCGGTATCCGATATGCCCGCGCGTTCTATGAGAAGTTGGAAAATGTGTTTGTAACATATAAAGCTTTCCGATACAATAAGTCCACAAAACATCTCATTGATACCGTCGCGTTTATAAATGCCTAATTTATCATTTGATAAAATTTCCCAACAAATCCTGCAGACTTTTTCAGTTGGAAATGCTCGCACGAAATCTGGTATCGACCACACTATTTCGACCAGGATATCGTTGTTTTGCGCCAAAAATTCCACGGCGGCGTCAACCGGCATGTTAAGGATGCACGTGTAAAGTAAATCCACATTAAGTAGATCTTTATCGCGAGCGAGCAGAAAAAATTCGGCATGTCTCTGGGGATTTTTTCTTCTCATTGCGTCCGCCAACTTGAGCATTTCTTTCCACGTAAACGCGCACGCAGAAAAAATTTCTTTTGCCCGCGCAAGGTTCATTTGTATAAAAATGTGCACTGCCCAAAGGTAGCCGCATTCAAGGGAACCAGCAAGCAAACGCACCAAAGTTTCATTGGGTAATGTTTGAAGGGCGTCCACCACTTCGGTGATGGGTAACCCCTGAAGAATATGGAGTGCGCGCTGAACGTCCGTTTTGTTATTCATATCCATTGATTGAAAGAGCTGCCCTATGTTTTGCCGCTTTGCTTTCCAGGCCTTCGCCACGAACGGCGGTGGAAAAACCATAGACATGTCCGTTGGTTTACCATTGCTATCGAAAAAAAGTTTTACACACGTCGCCGGGTCGGCTATGGCGGCACGGCTGTATTTTTTCCAAAACATATCTTCGGGTTTATCGCACGAACGCAACCACGCCAAAAATTCGGCTTTTAATTGCGGATAACATCTACCAAGATAATTTAATAGTGCGATTTGTTCCATGCGATCCATTTTTCTTGATTGCGGAAATACTAAAGCGCGCACATTTGCAAAGTTAGATGTTGCGCAAAACTCCCAAATGCAAAATTTTTCTGGTTGGCTTACTTTAATGTAATCAAATATTCTAGCATCCGCGGCAAAATTTTTCTGATTGCAGGCATGCAATAATTGGAGCGTGCAATCACACCAAGAGCTGTATGTCAGAGAGGCGCTGCCCTCCGAACAGCTCCAACCCAGCAATCGAACATCTTCCAGCGTGCATGCCAAATAGTCATCCGTCGTCGGGTCATCCCATGGGGAAAAATCTGAAGATTCCCATGGGTCTATTGGCGCTGGTAATACCGAGTCCGGACTCACTCCAACGTTTGAGAAGGGATTAATCTGATCTGTTCCCGTTTCTGCGTCCACGTGTTGAACCGCGGGATTAATCTGATCTGTTCCCGTTTCCGCGTCCACGTGTTGAACCGCGGGATTAATCTGATCTGTTCCCGTTTCCGCGTCCACGTGTTGAACCACGGGATTAATCTGATCTGTTCCCGTTTCCGCGTCCACGTGTTGAACCGCGGGCATATCCGCATGAAGGGAAAGTGGGCGTGTCGGTCCAGGCATGGCCAACGCTTTACCGTTCAAGAATCTCAGCGAAATAACAAACCAATAGTTGTCGGTAAATTTATTAATGACATTGGATGTCGCAATAACAGAAAGCAGCCAAACGGCTCCATAAATAGGTACGGAAATTGGCCAAGTTATCACAGTGCAAACGGCCATAAAAATCTTGGCGAGCCTTGCCAATTCACAAATTTCACATTTAAATGAACTTTCACTGCAATAAACAACACACACATAGACGCACTATGTAGGCACTGCTAAATAGCAACTCCAATCTGACCATCTTGATTCTGTTCGATAGCAAATTCAACGGATTTGCACGTATGGATTACGAGCCAATGTTCCTTCACCGCTCCACGATGAACTCGTTTGTGCAACACCATAGTAAGTCTGACATTCAAAAGGACGAAACCAAAGTCCATTTGCTGCAAATGCAACATCCACCGCAGAGTTATCGCAGGCCTTCCTGGATGATTCTGACGTCCCGCTTTACATCCGGGTTTTGCTCGATTGCAAGCTCAACGGCTTTGCACGCGTGGATTACGGTCCCATGGTCCTTGCCGCCAAATTCACTGCCAATGCGTTGGAGTGAGTGGGACGTAAGTAATCTGGACAGATACATGGCAACTTGGCGCGGAAAGACAATGCGCGCGGGGCGTTTTCTGCCAAGCATGTCTGCAAGGGTAATGCGATAGTGGTCGGCGACTCGCCGCTGAATTTGGCCAATACTCGCCGTCCGCCGCTCGTCAGAAAAAAAGTCCTTCAACAAATCCTGCGCATCGGCGACAATGATCGGGCGGTTTTTCAGCGCCATATAGCCAGCAACGCGGTTAAGCGCGCCCTCCAGCCGGCGCACGTTGCTCGCCACTCCCTTGGCCAGGAGGTGAATAACCTCTTCAGACAATTCCAGATGCATGGCAGTCGCCTTGCGCTGTAAAATAGCGATGCGCGTCTCTAGGTCTGGCGCTTGAATGTCCGCAATAAATCCCCACTGAAACCGAGACACCAATCGGCTTTCCAGGCCGGTGATTTCCGACGCTGGCCGGTCGCTGCACAGGCAGATTTGCCGTTGGGATTCAAAAAGCGTATTAAAAGTATGAAAAAACTCCTCCTGAATCCGCTCTTTGCCGGCGATGAAATGGATGTCGTCGATGAGCAGGAGATCCATCCCGCGGTACATTTCGCGGAACTTGGCAACGCGATTTTCTTGGATGGATTTAATGAATTCGTTGGTAAATTTTTCCGTCGAAATATACACTGCCTTCAGCCGCGTCTTTTTCTTAAGCGCTTCATGGGCTATGGCCTGCAGCAAGTGCGTTTTCCCAAGTCCAGTTGCGCCATAGAGAAAAAGCGGATTATAGGCCTTCCCGGGATTTCTCGCCACTGCCAGGCAGGTCGCCTGCGCCAGCTGATTCCCGGGACCGATTACAAAGCTCTCGAAGGTATTCTTTGGATTTACCGCATAGGTTTCATCAAATTTTTGCAAGGCATCCGCGGAGCGTGACATGGCATTTGGCCTCGAGGTCGGCGCAGTGGGGCCGGCTATGGATTCCGCCCTATTGTCGGCGAATTCTAGCGCGACGGAAATATTCCGGCCGGTGTGTTTGGCGATTTGACACTCGATGAGTGATTTATAATTATCGCGGATCCAAATGGCGGCAAACTCGTTGGGCGCAAGCAAAGTAAGCGAATTGCCAGATCCTTTCGCCGGACGCAAACCAGCAAACCAAACGCGATACACGTCCTCGGAAAATAGCTGGCGAAAATCGCTCTGCAGCTCGTTCCAAAGCACGGCAAACTGAGCCTCATTTTCACTCACATCTTCAAAGTTATTCACGGCACACCAGCCCATTAGATCACTCGTTGTCCCGAACCATTGGTCCCCAAATAAAAATTAGCCACATCCATCCAATCGGCTCGTACTCACGATCTTATGAAATCTCAGGCCAAACACCAATCCCCTGCGGACCACGCCGAGCGGCGCTTATTTGACGAGGGATAGATATTTTATTCTCAAAGTTATTCACAATCATCGCGCAACTAGTACTCCAAGGAACTGTCACTAAACTTTTGGTCACGCACAAGGAGTTTTTTCAAGTGATTTTCATCGAGCCTCAAGTAGCGGCCGACGGGGATTTTGTCGAGATTGAAATGGCCGATGCGGAAGCGAATCAGCCGCCCGACCTGGTATCCAAAGCATTCCAACATCCTACGAATGTGCCGTTTGCGCCCCTCATGGAGGACAATGTGCAACCGCCTCCGACCGCCAGCTTCGCATTTCACAAACATCGCGCGCAAAACATCGCCATCCGATTCAACGCCGCCTAACATCGCTTGGCGATGGGGCTCTTGAAGTGGAGTGGAAATTTCCACCCGATAATGCTTCGCGATGCCACTGGACGGATGCAACAGCTTTGCGGCCAAATCTCCGTCGTTTGTCATTAACACCAGACCCTCGCTATCCTTGTCCAACCTCCCGCAGCATATGAGTTTAACTTCGGCATAGCCGGGCAAGAGGGAATAAATTGTATCAGCGGCGGAACAGTGGGGATCGAAATGGGTGCAAACGTAGCCACGCGGCTTGTGGAGGGCAATGAGAATGAGTTTTTTATGCGCGTGCGGCCGAACCATTTCCCCGTCGAAGGCAATGACATCCTGTTTGGGGTCGACCAGCTGCCCGATCGTTGCCAGCCGGCCATTGACACTGACGCGCCGCTCTAGAATGGCTTTTTCGCCACTGCGCCGGGAACAGATCCCTTGCTCGGAAAGAAATTTCTGAATCCTCTGTTTTTGCCCGTTCTCTCCCACAAGTCACCGATCCTCGCCATCAAAGGTAACAAAAAGCAAGCACGACTAAATATCCAGGCCCCAACTGAAAATAAAAAGCGCCAATGCAATACGATAGCAGGCAAAAGCGGACAATATCAGCATGCTGAACCGCTTGATAAAAAATTTCATCGCGGTTCCGGATGCAATGAATGCTGAAATAACCCCACAAACAAAGGCGGCACGCCCTACAAACTCCGTCCCAAGCGACATGCCGTTAAAAATAAATTGATGCAGCGTTGCTGCGCCAATTGTCCCCGCGCCAAGAAGAAAACTAAATTCGACGGCATCCGACATAGACAGACCCATCCATAAACCAGCTGAAATCGTCATCAGTGAGCGACTTACTCCCGGGAATAGCGCAAGGCTCTGGGAAATGCCGATAAACAAGCTTTGTCCCCGTGAGAGCGTCGCCAATCGCTGGCGGGAGCGGTAAAAACGTACCACGATGAAAATATAAACGCCTCCGATGGCGAGGGCGGCCGCGATGAATTTTAAATTATCACAGTATTGCTTAATGTGAGATCCGAAAAGATGCCCAGCAATAGCCGTCGGAATAAATGCCCACAGCAAGTTTAAAAATAGTCGCAGTCCTTCCGGAGACCGGCCCATGAGCCCTGCGAAAACCTTTCTCGCTTGCCTACGATAAAAAAGAAGAACAACCCACACGGATGCGAACTGCAACATGGTGTTAAACATATCGAATGCCCTCGAACGCGTCGCGGGAAACATTAGTCTCTCTGCCAGAAGCAGATGTGCTCCCGACGACACGGGCAAATACTCCGTTATTCCTTGGATAATTCCGAGAATAACCGCCTGACCCCAAAGCAACATCGAGTGGCTATCTGCACTTAAAAACATTTCCATGCAATGGGAAATTGTTTTCAAAAACGACAATTAAGGGCGCTCAAAACACAACGCATCTTACGCCCCGGACAACAGTCATTCGACAGGCAAACAAGTCATCTTTTTTCGACAAAAATTCATATTTGTTGCTTTACAGCAATAGCTGGTAGGATTTGGTAGCAACACCTGTGAGGTTGCCGATGGATAATACACTGAACGCCTTCAAGTCACTTTGGGCGGCAATCAATCCAGTAGCCATGTCGGTGGTTTTCAGTTCGTTAGTTGGGTATCATGCCGGAAAATTGCAGACAAAAATGATCTATAACGGAAGCATCGTTGCCTTTTTTCTTGTGCTTATTTTCACTTTTTGCGGGCCGGAAATTTTGAATTTTTTGGGGATCAATTTGGCAGCCATCGAATTTAGTTCTGGGTTTGCTCTTGTTTTCATTGCTCTTGCCGCACTGCGTTCATCCAGTAGACGCGGAAAAATTTCCGAGCAAAATTTTGGAATTATACCATTGGCCATGCCGCTTTTGGGAAGTCCTGCAACATTAATCTGCGGAATGAGTTTGTTCACAAACGCATCTGGCGTAGCCCAAAAACTTTCAATTGTTATGGCCTTGGCGTGCGTAATTTCTTTGACGTGCGTTTTGCTCATTTTGTTTGCGCGATTCATTCGAGCTGCCGGCGAAACGGTTACAAGTCTCTTCTTTCGACTGTCTGGCTTATTGACCTTTGCCATCGGGGCGCAGTACGTTTTTTCTGGAATCGCGCACATGACGCCAGCTGGCTTTTTTCACTGATAAGCTGCGCGTCAAAATTTCACGAATTTGTTGACAGAGACACCTGCAGTTGTTCGATGATGATGGCTAAAGTGAGGAAAGAGAATGTCTAGAATTTGTGCGATTACTGGCAAGCGGCCGGTTCGCGGAGGGGTAATTCATCGCCGCGGAAAATCCAAAAAGAGCGGCGGAATTGGTACACATGTTGTGAAGGTAACGAAACGGAGGTTTCGCCCGAATGTGCAGCGCGTGCACGTGATTCTTCCAAGTGGCCGGGTAAGGCGTCAGTGGGTCTGCGTTAAGGCCATCAAAGCCGGAAAAATCACAAAGGTTGCCTGATTTAGGCTTTCGTTGGCCGGCGTTTTTGCGTAGATGCCCGCTGGCGTGGTTGCTGTTTGTATGCGGTATTTTTTTACAAAATCAAGAAGCTGTTTTTTTGTAGACGGCACTTTCTTTAAAAAGCATGGCCTTTTGACAGACTGGTCTGCATATGCTCTAGCTGTTAATTTATGAAGCATGGTTTTTGGGGATACACATGGCGGTTGCTTCGTCCGCATGCAAAGCTTCTTTTTGTTGGCGCCCTTCTTACCATTCCAGTCGGTGCCATGGAGGCCGCCGTTGCCGCGTTTTTACGTCCATATGTGGACCGCGTGATTTTAGGAAAAGACATGCTAGTTTCCACGCTCATTCCAGTTCTTATTGTAACGTTTGCAGGACTTCAAAGTGCGTTGACTTTTTTGACCTCCCACATAAATGCATGGGTCGCCAATCACACAACATCCGCCGTTAAGCGGCAACTTTTCCACAAACTTCTCACGTTGGATGCCGCATTTTTTGACGAAATGGATACGGGGAAAATTTTTATGCGATTTGGCCACGACGCAGATGTGGCATGTGCGAGTTTGATCAACAATGGAAAATTTTTCCTTATTAGGCTGTTTTCTTCCATTGGACTATCCGTTGTTCTGATTTATAATTCCCCACCGTTAGCGGCAATCGCCATACTCGTCGGCATCATTGCGTTTTTCCCACTGCGCATGGTCCGGAAGAAAATCCACACGATGACAACGAAAAATGAATATTCTGGGGCGGCGGCGACTGTTTTTTATAACGAAACCGCGCTTGGCAACCGCACACTCATTGCCTACGACTTACAACAACACCAGGAAGAGCGCTTTAACGCCTTGATGGACAACATGCTACGTGTGTCTGCCCGCATTGCCGGACACTCCAATTGGATTTCTCCAGCCATGCATTTCATCGTATCAATTGGTCTAGCCTTCGTTCTTGTATTCGGCGGCTGGCTGGTTTCGAACGGGCATATGACTGGCGGCAGTTTTGCATCTTTTATCGCCGCGCTACTTATGCTTTACACGCCGTTCAAAGGCATCGGAAATAATTTAACCGCCATTCAAGGTGCGCTACTTGCAATCGAGCGCATCCGAGAGATCATGCGTCTTGAGCCAAAAATTCCAGATGTCCCTTTCGAAGGCGAAAAAACACTTGAGATTGCCTCGGGAATTCATTTTCGCGATGTGCATTTTGCCTATAATCTTCGACAACCTATTTTGCGTGGAATAAATTTCACCATTCCGCACGGAAAGACCGTCGGTATAGTTGGGAACTCTGGCAGCGGGAAATCATCACTTGTCCATCTATTGGCGCGGCTTTATGATGTCACTGAGGGGGGCATCGAAATTGACGGACGCGATATTCGTCAAATTCCCGTGGCCAATCTACGCCGAAGCATGGCATTGGTTTTCCAGGACAATTTTTTATTTTCCGGGACCATCCGCGAAAACATACTCCTTGACAATATAGGCGCCTCCGAAGAAGATCTTCAGAATGCGGTTTCCGCCGCCTATTTGCGGGAATTTGTTGAGGGTCTTCCCAATCGGTTGGAAACCAAAGTCGGCGAGCGTGGCGTATTGCTATCCGGCGGGCAAAAGCAGCGCATTGCCATTGCTAGAGCCATTCTCCGCGATGCACCGATTATCATCCTCGACGAAGCCACAAGCGCATTGGATAACCAATCGGTTGCCGTTGTTCAGAATGCCCTGGATAATCTGACAAGAAACAAAACCGTTCTCATCGTTTCCCACCAGTTATTTACAATGGGAAAAGTTGATTTCATAATCGTTCTCAAGAATGGACAAGTGGTGGAGTCGGGAACGGAGGAAGAATTGTTGCATGTGCCAAATGGAATCTATGCCCGGCTCCAATTTACTGGCGAAAAAATGTTCTGGGCACACCACTAAAACATGTGCTGCCCCTATGCGCCAGAATTATCACCGTGCCATTTAATTGATGCCAGCAATGCACAACGCCAATTATCAATATTGGCCCAATTGCATTTTGCAATCCAAGTTAATTCGACGTAAGTTGTTTTTGGACAAAATCCAAAGTCCTGCGGCAACCGCTACGTCAAACTGCTTTGCATGATTATCTTTCATATGCTACATACCCAGACATTGCTATGTGTGCCAAAACTTCTAAAACGCCGACCAAGTCGGCAAAAAAAGCATCAAAATCAGAGCGCAAAAAGACCACGTCCGTGCGTAAAAACCGGGTCAATCCTTTCGTTCTTTTTATTTTTATGTTTGGTGTTTTTTTTCTTGTTTTTTTGTCTAGCAAACCCATCATCGAGCGCTTAGCCGTCCAACATCGTATACAAAACATTGAATTTTCAACCAACGGCTGCTTAGATCGCACATGGATTCTTAAAGTCCTGCAATTGCAAAGGGAAATGGAACTTAATGCGGTTGATGTGCAAGCATGTCGGAATGCACTCATGCGTGCGTCCCAAGTAATCGATGCTGACGTGGAGCGCGTTTATCCATCCACTCTTCGCGTCCGTGTTCGCGAACGCATACCCATCTTCAAAATTCGCACATCCGACGGACGCAAATTTTACTTATTGGATGCCGATGGCTACGTTTTTGAACAAATCGGCACTACAAAAGACAAACTGATCCACATTCCATATATTCTCGGATTGGACACAAGCTGCATTTCCATCGGGAATAATATTCCCTCAACTAAAGATCTCCTTGCTTTCTGGAACCAAGCCAGTCGGTTTTCCCCGGAATTGGTCAAGCAATGGCGTGTGGCTGTCGTTGACGAGGAGGCTTATCGTTTAATGGGACATTTGCCATTTATCGAAGTACGAACCGCTGAAGTTCGATCCATAATCTTCAAAAATGGATCTACCGCGGCCCAACTTGAAAAATTAGAATATATTCTCAGCGACGCGCGCAAACGGCATCAATTGCCGCTCCAGAGGATCGATCTAACCGTTTCCGACCGCGCCTACGTTAAACCTCGTCCTACTGCCCAAGAAAATGTCAGGGGCGCGGGTACGGCCCTATGAGAAGCCTCGAGAAGATGATGGCAATGTCATTTTTCCCGTCTTGCCTTGCAACGTGTGCGTATTCCAATAGGGAGAGTGCATGAAAGTTGGCATCGTGGGACTTCCAAATGTGGGTAAAAGCACTTTATTCAACGCGCTAACACGGACGCGGAAAGCGGAAGCACGCAACTATCCGTTTTGCACCATCGAGCCTAATGTGGGCGTGGTAGAAGTTCCAGATGAACGTCTTCAAGTTCTTAGGGAAATGTTTTGCCCATCAGCGGTAGTTCCTACTACAATCGAATTCGTCGACATTGCGGGACTTGTTCCTGGAGCAAATCGCGGTGAAGGCTTAGGCAATAAATTCTTGGCCCGTATTCGAGAAATGGACATCGTCGTGCTCGTGGTCCGTTGTTTTGATTCTGATAATATTATTCACATACCAGGGCCCGTTGATGCTTTGCGAGATTTGGAAATTATTCAGACAGAATTCATTCTTGCCGATTTAGAAAGTGCGCAATCTCAGTTGGAACGGAATCGACGGAAGGCAAAAGGACAGGACAAAGAGGCGGTGCAGTTGTGTGATATGTGCGAGCGGCTGCTAGAACATTTCAACGAGGGGTTTCCGGCCCGTACATTGCCAATTGCGTCAGAAGAAGCGATATTGTTGCATCGGCTATTTCTCTTGTCGGCAAAACCAGTTATTTACGCCTGTAATGTGGCGGAGCACGAACTGGCCGACGCCTCTAGTAATCTCCATGTGAAAAAAGTTTATGACTATGCGCGCGACCATCCGCCGTCGGACGCCTGTATTGTTAGTGCTTCAGCAGAAGAGGAATTGGGTCAATTGCCGTCGGAAGAAGCTGGACAATACCTGGCTGAACTAGGCGTCATGGATAGTGGGGTTTCCGATCTCATTCGCAAATCCTATAGATTGCTTAATTTGGCATCTTTTTTTACTGCGGGAGAGAAAGAAGTGCGCGCATGGACTTTTCGCAAGGGCATGAAGGCTTCTCAATGCGCCGGTGTAATTCACGGAGACTTCGAAAAAGGCTTCATCAAAGCAGAAGTGGTGGCCTTTGAAGATTTAAAGAAATTCGGCAATTCACACGAGGCACGTGCTGCCGGGAAATATCGTCTGGAAGGAAAGGATTATGTCTTTACTGACGGCGATGTTGTCGTTTTTCGATTTGCGTAATTGCCATGTCTCCAGTTCGGCAATCGGATGATTTTGATGAAATCTGAACCGTCTTCAGTTTGCATTTGCAACAGTCCCTATGTTTAAATTTTGAATTCTTTAGCTGAAGTGCCTATTGTATCTTTCTGCATATTTGGTAATCGGACCATTTCGCTTACATGTGCAGGCGGCAGGATGTCCTTCCTGCCTCCAATAGATTGCAGTTTGGCAAATTGCTGCATGGTGGGACATAGACGAGAATCCGCCGTAGCAACGGTGCCATTGTAGGCATCAACCGCCTGCCGCAACCTTAGCCCAGTTTCGCCCAATCGCTTGAACAGAATGTCCATTCGTTCGATAAGAATTTTTCCAAGAGAAACAATTTTCTCCGCCTCCCGCGTGGTCGCCGCCTGGGACCAGGTGCAAGCGATTGTTTTTAACATGGCCAACAAATTCATCGGCGCCGCCAGCAAGATGTGGTGTGCTAGTGCTTCCTCGAAGAGATTGGGCCTTTCTTGAAGGGCCGCCGCATAAAGGTGATCTCCGGGAAGAAAAAGAATTACATAGGCAAATGATTTCGCGGAGTGTTTTCCGTACTCCCGTTTCCCCAGTTCCACGATGCGGTCAAAAACGTTTTGCGCATGGCGCTTAAGCAGGGTTGCGCGTTCCGCTGGCAGTTCGCACTCCATGGCCTGCATATAGGCATCAATAACCGCCTTGGCATCCACGACCACGTGCTGATCGCCGGGCAAATGGACCACCATGTCAGCACGTAGCGGCATACTACTGCTGTCAACGGAAACGGGGACTTGCTCGTTGAAATCAACGTGTGCCTGTAATCCAGCCATTTCCACCAGACGTCGCAGCTGCAATTCGCCCCATCGGCCACGCACGTGCGACTGGCGAAGGGCCATATTAAGTTTTTTTGCCTCCCGATCCAAATCGCGATGAGATTGAAAAAGTTGGCGCAGGCTTTCGTCCAATTTAGCCGTTTCCTCTCCCCGATGCCGGTCGGCGAGAATGATGCGTTGGTCCAGACGATTAACAACCTCCTTTACTGGGTCAACCATAGCCGCAATAGCTGTTTTTTCCCTGGCCATATCCGTCTGACTGTGCAAGCGCAACTGCTCCAAGGCTTTTTGGGAAACCTCCGCTGCCGTCCGTTGAAAAATTTCCTCAAGTTTTGCCTGTGCCGCTTCTTGAAATGTCAACTTTTCCTGTAACGCCGTGTACCGCTCCCTGCAAATGGCCAATTGTCGATGCTGCTCACCATGGGCCTCATGCAATGCGCGGAGTTCACACCTCATCGATTCATTTTCTTCCTTGGACTTTGCCAGTTCTCGGTTTTTCGCTTTCAGGGCGTGCCATAGATGAAGAATGACACCAGATAGGATGATTCCACTAAGAAAAATTGAAATGGCCCCAAACACGTGCCCCATCTCGAATTTGCGCCTTTTCTTGTCAATATCCGCGTAAGTGGTCACGACAAAATGTTTTGCTTTTACCCGATAATTTACCCTCCTAGGGACACATGGGGGAAATGTAATGGCCGATAGCAAAAAGGCAGAATGGTGTATTGTGCAACAGGGCTCGGACATGAATTGGTGGGTGCTGGAAACAAACTGGCTTCCGTTAGCATCCGGCGAGGAGAATTTAGGCATCCTCGATCCAAATCAGGTGGAGCATGTATTTGATCTATTAGAGCCCATGCGCGAATATGGATTACAGGCAGATATCGTCGAGCGGGCATTTTTTCGCTTTGCAATCGATAAATTTTTGGGCCATAATAATGTTCGTTTAATTATTTTTGACGGAGGATTTGATGCGACTGAAGAAAGACTTTTTGCAATGCCTGCAATTTTCAATGAGACAAGTGGCGGATATGATGAATTTTTAGAACATATTGGCGCCATACGCATAAAAATGCTAAATGCGACCGAGCGGTTTGCCCAAAAATTAACCTTGGATGAGTTGGAAGATGTCATAGCCAGGCGAAGCGATAATTCCGTGGGAACGGCTCACATCTTTCAGGAAATTTTAGCCATCCTCGAATATCATCCGCTGCAACTTTCGGATTCAAATTCCGATGATGACGGCGAGGTGAGTGATGCCTGGGAAATGGACCTCCCGCAGAAATCCAAAATCCAAATCTGAAACTATGATTTTTCAATTCATTATCCCGGCAGATATGTTGCCAATATTGCGAAAGTTAAAATTGCGACCTTCGAGCTAATAATTTGTCCACATGAAGACAACCTCAAGTCGACTTTTACAAAAAGTTCAAGGAAAAATTGAGCTTGTAATTTTGTTGCGGAGATGATTTTATGTATACAATGTTGGGTAGCAATACCAAGATATGTGCGGAGTGTTGCGGCGGATGCAATTGGTCAAGGCTAACTAAAGCGTTTGTGGCCGTTTGCATTGTGGTAACTTGGCCAATTGCCGTACCCGTTTATGGGGCCGTTTGGCTGCTTTCTGTTGTTGCGGCGTCCGATGCCATTAATAAATTTACCGATAACTATTGGTTTGTTATTTCGCTGAGATTTTTGAACGACAAAGCGTTGGCCATGCCTGGACCGACACGCCCACTTTCCCTGCATGCGGATATGCCCGCGGTTCAACACGTGGACGCGGAAACGGGAACAGATCAGATTAATCCCTTCTCAAACGGTGGAGTGAGTCCGGACTCGGTATTACCAGCGCCAATAGACCCATGGGAATCTCCACATTTTTCCACATGGGATAATCCGACGATTGATGACTACGTAACAAGCACGCTGGAAAATGCTCGACGGCTTGGTGAATGTTTTGATGCCCGCGACATGTGTACACGCACCAGCCGCTATGATTACACGTTCGAATTATTGCATGCCTGCCATCCGGGAAAATCTATCGCAGACACTCTAATAATTGGATGTATTAGCGTGAGGCGAGAAATGGAATTTAACATTTGGCGCTATTACACACGGCCTATCTATGAGGATGGATACGGTTGGATGACTAATCCAATATTAGCAATGGGTCGCGAGGGACAAATCGCGCTATTGAACTATTTGCATAGATATTATCCAGATTCAGCAGATGGATGTTTGCAGAAGTTGATAGAGCACGCCAAAGCCGAAAATAAGTTTCCGGAAAATTATAGAGATATCGTCAAAGCCAAAACTAAGTTTTTGGAAAATTATAGAGATATCGTCAAAGCCACCCCAAAAGAACGCATAAACCATCTTTTCGATGGCAATGGCAGACCGACTGACAAGTGTATGAATTTTCCACCGCCATTCGTGGCAGAGGTTTGGAAAGCAAGGCAGCAAGACATGGGCCAGCTCTTTCTATCAATGAATATGAATATCGATTCGGACATTCTGCGCACACTCCATGTTCTTCACGGGTTCCCCATCACTGAAGTGGTGGACGCACTTCAAACATTATCAGATGAAGATTTGGCACGCCTGCTGTTTGTTAATTCTGATGGATGCGGCCACCTTTGGGCAGTACACATTTTTATGCGAATGGACCTTGCGCGGGTCAAAAAAATTTTTTTACAATGCGATTTCCGCCGGGAAACAATATTCATGTTCGTGGACACGATGAGAAGAAAAAATCCCCAAAGATATGCCGAAATTTTTTCGCTCGTTCCCGATAAAGATCCACCTATCGGGAATTTACTTTACGTGCACATCCTTAATATGCCGGTTGACGCCGCCGT